>NZ_JBQHDB010000001.1:0-824745 GCF_052068135.1 Micromonospora sp. BQ11
TCTGGCTCTTCGAGAAGCTCGGCTGGGCCCACGACGTCCGCTGGCCCGACTCGGCACGCCTCGCCGCCCGCCGCACCAACCCGTGACCGCCCGAGAGCGTCGCCAACCCGGCCCGGGAGACACCTCTAGCCCCGAATCGACGCCAACGCATGGAGACCTCGGTTGCCCCGATCGTCCGGGCGTTCGCGCATCGGGTCATGCGGCGGTAGTGTCGAGCTGCGGCCTTTCGCGGTCGTTGCCCAAGCCCCCGGCATCAGGTGACTCATGCCGAGGTGAGGCTGATGGCCCAGGTGTCCGGTGACCATTTTGTCATCACCGTGCTGACCGCCCCGCGACCTCCTGTCGCCCTGGTGTTCTTGGCGGGTGAGATCGACATGCACGCCGACCCGGCATTGTCGGGCGTGGTCGAGCGGCTGTCCGCCGTGGCGCCGTCCGAGGTCGTCGTGGATCTCGCCGACGTCACCTTCGCCTCTTCGACGCTGCTCAACTTCCTCACCCGGGCGCACGTCGCCCTCCCGGCCGGCGCGGCCCTGGTCGTATGCCGTCCCAGGCACCACACCCGGCGGCTGCTGGAGATGACGAACGTGGGGAAGTTGGTGACGATGCGCGGCGACCTGCCGCCGTCCGGCTACTGGATGCCGCACGGCGCCGCACGACCGGAGGATCTGCCCGTCCTCGGCGGAATCGACTGACCCCACCTTCGGCGACACCCGACTCCGGCCGCGTTCTCCGCCCGGCCCACCGCGCAAACGCGCTGGGTCGACGCGCTTAAGGGTGTCACCGAGGAGGACGTTCCTGGAAGGGATGGAGGGCGCCCGCGCGTACCGGACCACCTCGTTGTCCACCCCGCTCGGCCCCGATTCCACCAGCGAACTCGGTGACACCCTCGGGGTCGACGAGGACGACTACGAACTGGTCGACCTGCGTGTCCCCCTCACCCCCGCGATGGCCGCCCTTCCCGACCGTGAACGCAAGATCCTGATAATGCCCTTCTACGGCAACCTGACCAGGCCCAGATCGCCGAACAGGTCGGCCTCGCCCAGATGCACGTCTCCCGGCTGATCGCCAAGTCTCTGGCCAGCCTGCACCGGCGCTTCGCTGACGAGGTTCGCTGAGCCGGGTGTCCCGCCGGCGGTTCGGCGATCCCGGTCATGAGGTTTCGACGGAGGGGAAGACGATGGCCTTCTTGCGAAGAGCGCTGATGAGCTCGGCAGAGCGGCGGTTGGTGCACGCTGCTCCAGAGCCGGCGCGGGGATTCGTCAGCCACCGGGCCCGGGCCGGTCGGTCGTGGCTGCACGTCCGGGTCCGGGCAGGTGCGGACGAGGGTGGTCCGCCCTGGGTGCTGGTGCACGGCTTGGCGGTGTCGCACCGCTACCTGATGCCCACCGCTGTCGCGTTGACCGGCGGCCCGGTCCACGTACCGGACCTGACCGGCTTCGGGCTGTCACCGAAGCCTCCGCAGGTCCTGGACGCGACGGAGCACGCGACGGTGCTCGCCACCTGGATGGATGCGGAAGGTCTCGCCGGCGCCCGTCTGCTCGCGAACTCGTTCGGCTGCCAGGTCGCGGTCGAGCTGGCGATTCGGCGACCGGATCTGACCGCGGCCCTCGTCCTGGTCGGCCCCACCGCGGACCCTGCGGCGGCGACCGTCGGCGGGCAGGTCCGACGCCTGCTGCGCGACCTGACCGCCGAGGATCCACGCCAGCTCTCCACCCTCGTCGCCGACATCCGGGATGCCGGACCGCGACGGGTGCTGGGCACGCTGCGGCACTGCGTACGCCACCGGATGGAGCAGCGGTTGCCGCTGGTGCGGGCACCCGCCCTGTTCCTCCGCGGAGAGTACGACTCGATCGTGCCGCGGGCCTGGCTGCGTCAAGCCGCGGCGCTGGTGCCCGACGGCTCCTGCGGCGAGGTTCCCCGCGCGGCACACAACGCCGTCACGACAGCCGGCGGTGACGTCGCCGCCCGCGCCTCGGCCTTCTGTCGGCCGCGCGGTACGAGCACCGGACCAGATGCGGTCCGACGCCGACGCGAAACGCCACCCGGGCTGCTTGCGTGGTGACCGGGTGGCGGCGTGGTGCGAGAGGGATCAGCCGTGGCGCGCGGCGCGACTTCCGGCCCCGTGGTGGGCAAGGAACAGGTGTCCGTCGAGCGTGTCCGGCTGGCCAGCCGGGCTGGGGTCGGTGAGATGCCATGTGCGCCGCTGGGATGCAGTCATCGGGACCGACGGCGCCGGTAGGCGACGACCGCGAGGCCAGCCGCGGTTGTGGCGGCGAGAAGCGGTAGAGGTTTGCCGCGAGCCGTGCCACCGATCTTCGTGATCGCCGTTCGAGCGTTGGTGACCAGGGCCGTCTCCACCTCGCCGGTCGTCTGCGCCCTGGCTTTCGCCGCATCGCGGACTCTGGTGGCAGTCTTTCGGACCTTATGGGTGAAAGGCTTGACGCGCTCAGAGGCCTTCCGGCTACCCGTGCCGGCCAGTTGGCCCGTGGTGGCCCTCGCCGACTGTTGAGCCCTGATCAGGCGCTGCCGGAGGTCACCAGCCGCAGTGGCGGCCCTGGTGCGCAGCCCGGTGGCCCTGGCGGTGGCCTTGGCGCGTAGCCGGGTCTTGACGTCGGTCTTGGCAACCAGTGCGGCGACGGTGTCGCCGAGCTGCGCGCGGGTGTGTTGAATGTCCTGCCGGGTCCTGTCGAGGTCACCGCTGTCCGCCGCTGTCATGGCTGCCTCCGGCTCGCCGCACCGCGTACCGTCTCGGCGTCGGCGCGCAGGCTGTCTCGGGTTGCGGTAGGCGTGGCGGGCATGGCCTTGCTGACCTGTTTCTTGCCGCGTTGGGCGGCGATGGCGGCGGCGACGGCAAGGATCACGGTGACGATCAGGGCGGCCAGCGCGTCGGGCATGATCGCAGCCAGCGCCAGGACAATCGTGGCGACGGCGCCGCCGCCGGCGTAGAGACCGAGCGCTGCGCCGCCCCCGAGCAGTCCGGCGCCGACGCCTGCCTGTTTGCCCTTCGCGGTCATCTCCGCCCGCACCAACGTCAACTCGTCTCGCACCAGGCGGGTGACCTGCTCTGTGCCGCGCTGCACCAGCTCGGCCACCGGCGTGTCAGCAGACGCCGCGCCCGAACCGCCCCTGGACCCCTCTGCCATGAATACCCTCATCTCTCTAAGGCCGAGACGGCCACGGCGTCGGACGACCAGGCCGACGCCTCGGGCCGACTGTCAGCCGTGCATGGCCGCCGGCATACCTGACGACGAGCCCGAAGGGGCGTTGATTTTCCCGCCAAGGGGCGGGGCAGCGGCCTCGCCCAGCGGCCCGACGACATGCTCCCCGAGGGGGCCGCGAAGGTCCTCCCCGAACGTGCCCGCGTCGCCGCCGCGGCGGCGCAGGGTCAGCATGCTCACCGCGCCGGTCACCGCCCCTGCCGAGAAGGCAAGGACCAGCGCTTGCCGACTGACGGCGCTTCTCTTGCGTGCCATGGTGACTCCCTGAATCCGACCTGTCTTCATAGTCCTGATTGTCGGACTCAAGCAGTGCAGGTCCGCATCTAATCGGCGGAAATCACGGATCAAGCGTTCGATCCGGGCTTACGCGCCTGAGTGAAGCCCCGTTTCTCCGCGAGCACGTGTAGCCGATCGCGGGGTCCTGCGGAGGCTGGTGCACGGGGGCGGAGGCGCTCGGCGCCTCGTTTACGGAGGCGGCGTGGCGGAGTCCGTTCGTGGTTCGCGGGATCCGACGTCGTGCAGGTGGCGTAGCGCCTCCGCCCAGGAGCGGCCCAGGCTGGTTTCGTGGTAGTCGATGTCGTGCTCGGCGCAGAACCGCCGGATGAGCGGGCGGGCGCGGCGCAGGTTGGGGCACGGCATGCTCGGGAACAGATGGTGTTCGATCTGGTAGTTCAGGCCGCCGAGCACCACGTCGACGGACCGCCCACCCCGGACGTTGCGGGACGTGAGGACCTGCCGCCGGAGGTAGTCGACGGTGTCGTCGGGGCCGAGGATCGGCATGCCCTTGTGGTTCGGGGCGAAGGAGCAGCCGAGGTACAGGCCGAGCACGCCCTGGTTGACGAGGATGAAGGCGACCGCCTGCGCGGGGCTGAGGACCAGGAACACGGCGGCGAGGTAGCCGCCGATGTGCAGGGCCAGCAGTCCGGCTTCGACGGGCCGATGCGCGATCCGGCGCGGGCCGAGGACGGCCCGCACGCTGTTGGCGTGCAGGTGCAGGGCCTCCAGCAGGAGCAGCGGAAAGAACAGGTACGCCTGGTGGCGCGCCACGAGTGCGCCGAAGCCACGCCGGCTGCGCGCCTGGCCGACGGTGAACGACAGGGGCGCCACGGTGATGTCGGGGTCCCTGCCCTCGGTGTTCGGGTGGGCGTGGTGCCGGTTGTGCTTGTCCACCCACCAGCCGTAGCTGAGCCCGGTCACGAGGTTGCCGTGGATGATGCCGATCAGGTCGTTCGCCCGGCGGGAACGGGCGATCTGCCGGTGCCCCGCGTCGTGGCCGATGAATCCGGCCTGCGCGAAGACCACCGCGAGGGCCACCGCGACGCCGAGTTGCCACCACGACTCACCCAACCGGGCGAACAGGATCCACAGTCCGCCTAAGGAACCGGCAACGAGGCCGATCCGCACCGCGTAGTAACCGCGCCGCCGCTCGAGTAGACCCGCCGCGCGGACCTGCCGGGACAGGTCGGCGTAGTCACTGCCCCGTTGACGGTCGGCGTCAAGGCTGATGTCGCTCATCGATAGCTCCCGCTGCTCCCGCGTCAGGTCACGGCCCGCTGGCTGTACTCGCCGAACCCGATGTCACGGTGCGCTCCGTTCCCGCCCGCATTTCCGGCAGACTCGCCTGCCTCGTCGCCTTCAGTCTGACCCGACCGCTGGGCCGCCCGAGGCCGATCGCGGCGATTGCGAGCCAGTGCGACCGAGGCCCGCTCGACGGGGGGATGGAACCCCGCGGGCAGGGGCAACGGATGAACCCTTGTGCCGTGTTTGCGGCGATCGCGGTGGGGGTACTTCACCGGTTGCGCCAGACCGCCGCGCCACGGCGACAATTCGCGGCGCCTCCCGGTGGGTCACCCGGAATCCCGTGATCCGACTCTTTCTCGATCCCCTAGGCATTCGCGCCAGCAGAAGCAGACCCGAGGGTCCCCCCCTGCGCGCACCCCGATAACCAGGAGCTGTCCATGACCTCGTCCCCCGCCTCAACCAACCAGCGCGACATCAACGCCACCGAGCGGCGTCGCGTCCGCGATGAGACGAAGCCGGCCTTCAAAACCACCGAGTTCATCGCCTACGTGGTGATGGTCCTCGGCGTGTTGATCGCCTCCCTCGTGGTCGACGGTAACGGCAACGGCGACAACGGCGCCGGCGGCGACTTCTTCCGCGCCGACCGCGCCTGGCTCTACGTCACCATGCTGACCATCGGCTACATGGTCAGCCGCGGCCTGGCCAAGGCCGGCAGCCGCTCCTCCCACAACGCCTGATCCACCGCACCGCGCCGCCCGGTCACTACGTGTGACCGGGCGGCGCGCGTCGGCAACACCGCCGTTACGCACCGGAGTGTCGCTGGCGACCCGGCCAGGACGAGGGTGGTGGTGCTGTCTCAGCGGCAGGGGCACCACCAGGAGCATCGGACGCCCTGTTCCCCGCCTATGTCCTCCCTGGCCCGGCGCCCATGGATGACCTCGTGCAGCGGATCGCCGGACGTGACCGGGCGTGGGTGACGGCCATCGCCGTTCGTCGGGCTGCCGAGCGGCTCCGCGTGCTCGATGGCCGCCCTCCGCTCTTCGAGGTGCCGCCACCTTTGTTGTCCGGCACCGCCGCGGCGAACGCGATCGCCGCCGGCGTGGCCTGCCGGTCCGGGTTGCACAACACGCTGCCGGCCAGGGCGGCCTGAAACACCCCATCGGTGAACTGCCCACCCAGCCGGACCGCCAGCAACCGCCGGAAGCCTTTGGGTGCCTCGATCAGGCGGCCGTGGTTGGTCCAGCGGTAGTGATAGGGGTATAGCCGGTGGGCGGTGGCGCGTCGGTCGGCGTACCAGGCGAGGTGCTCGATGTTCAGGTCGAGCATCGCCGCCGGGGCGCCGACGGTGTCGATGACCGAGGGGTCAACACGCCACCGAGCAGGTGCCCGCGACCAGGATCCGCCGGGCCGGCACGGCAGGGCGGTCAGGGTGGCCAGCGCCTGCGGTGGTCCGGCGGGCCGGACCGGTTCGAGCGTTCGATCAGTCGCGCCGTGATCGAGGGCTCGCCAGCACCGGCCGCGACTCTTTCGTGTCCAGCCGCAGACCCCGCTCTGCCCAATCGCGCAGCGACTCGTCCCTGCTATGCAGCTCCTCGACCAGCAGGGCAAAGGCCCGTGGTGAGCGGGCGTCGCCGATGAGTTCCAGCAGCCAGCACCGCAGTCCCTGATCGGCCTCCCGGCCAACCATCGCAGGCCAACCGCAGCACCGGCTCGGGCCGATACGCTTCAGCCGCCCCTCGGCACTGCGGCGCGCTTGTGCGAATCGACCAATCCGGCGGCACTTTTTCGTGCTGGGCGACGAACACCGATTCACGTTCGCGCTCCTACGATCCCGCTATGACGACGATCACAGACGTTCAGAAAATCGTGGCGGCCCGCCTTCCCGGCCTGCTTCGCGAGCACCAGGTGCCGGCCGCGGCGTGGGGCATCCTGCACGACGGGCAGATCGTCGACGGGGCAGCGGGGCTGCTCAGCACGACGACCGGGATCGAGGCGACGCCTGATTCGCTCTTCCAGATCGGCTCGATCACCAAGCTCTGGACCGCCACCCTGGTCCTGCAACTGGTCGACGAGGGAAAGGTCGATCTTGACGCGCCGGTGCGCAAGTACCTTCCGGAGTTCCGGCTCGGTGACGAAGCAGCCGCCGCGGTCATCACCACCCGGCAGCTGCTCAACCACACGGCCGGTTTCGAGGGTGACATCTTCACCGACACCGGACAGGGCGACGACTGCGTGGCCAAGTTCGTCGAGACCCTGCACGACCTTCCGCAGCTGTTCGCGCCCGGCGAGCAGTTCTCGTACAACAACGCCGGCTACTGCGTGCTCGGCCGCCTCGTCGAGGTCGTCCGCGAGCTGCCGTACGACGAGTGCCTGCGCCGGCACCTCATCGCGCCGCTGGGCCTGACCCACGTCGCACCCAGCCCGTACGAGGCGATCCTGCACCGGGTCGCGGTCGGCCACCTGGAGCTCGACCCGGGCGCGGGTTACCAGCCGGCGCCGGTCTGGGCGCTCGCCCGCTCGAACGCGCCGGCCGGGGCGATGCTCGCGATGCGTCCCCGCGACCTGCTGGCCTTCGCCCGGATGCACCTCGAGGACGGCCGCGCCGCCGATGGCACGCAGGTGCTCGCCGCGGGCACCGCCGCCCGGATGCGGGAGCGCGAGGTGGACCTGCCCGACATCGGGGTGATGGGCACCTCGTGGGGGCTGGGCTTCGAACGGTTCGACACCCCGGCCGGGACGCTCACCGGGCACGACGGCAGCACCATCGGGCAATCGGCGTTCCTGCGCATGGTCGTCGAGGACGGACTGGCCGTGACGCTGCTGACCAACGGCGGCGACGCGATGCCGCTGTACCAGGAAATCTTCGGTCTCGTGCTGAGCGAACTCGGGCGCATCCCGCTGCCCGAGATGCCCCGCCCGCCCGCACAGCCGGAGCGCGTCGACGCGGGGCGCTTCGTCGGGACGTACTCGTCGCGGGTGGGCGACCTGACGCTCAGCCAGGACCCGGACGGCCGGATCTGGATCGAGGAGACGCCCAAGGGCGAGCTGGCCGAACTGGTCGGGCACGCGGTCCGCAAGGAGCTCGTGCACTACCGCGAGGACTTCCTCATCCCGGTCGAACCCGAGCATGGCATGTACGTGCCGTACGCGTTCGTCGGCGACGACGGCGCCGGCCATGCCCGGTTCCTGCACGTCGGCCGGGCCGTGCGCCGGGCCGGATCCACGGTCGCGCCGGTCTGACCGACCGACCACCCCATCCCTTGAACCCACCCCGTCGAACCGGAGCCGGCAGGCCGGAAGAGGACCCCTCATGAAGCTGACCACCACGTCGAGGATCGCCGGCAGCGCGGCGCTCTGCGCGGCGCTGGCCCTGGCCGGATGCGGCGGCGGATCGGGCTCCGGCTCGCAGACCCAAGGGCAGGTCGTGGACGGCGGTACGTTCACCATGGCCCTGAGCGCGGACCCGGGCAATCTCGACCCGCAGTCCTCGGCGGCCAATGCGCTGTTCACCGTCAACCAGCTCGCATACGACACGCTGGTGGCTATCGACCCGGCCGGCGGCCAGATCCGCTCGCAGCTGGCCGACAAGTGGTCGGCCGCCGGCACCACCGTGAAGCTCACCCTGCGCAAGGGTGTGACGTGCGCGGACGGGACGGCGCTCACCGCCAAGGCGGTCGCCGACAACCTGGCCTACGTCGGTGACCCGAAGAACAAGAGCCCGTTCAGTTCGTTCCTGCCGGCCGGGGCCCGCGCCGCGGCCGACGACGCCACCGGCGAGGTGACCCTGACGCTGGCGACGCCGGCCCCATTCGTGCTCAACGGACTGGCCAACCTGCCGATCGTGTGCCCCGGCGGAATGAGCAACCGCGCGAGCCTGGCCAAGGCCACCGCGGGCACGGGACCGTACCAGCTGACCGAGGCCGTACCCGGCGACCACTACACGTACGCGATCCGCGAGGGCTACACCTGGGGACCCAACGGCGCGTCCACCGCGACGCCCGGCATGCCCGACACCATCACCGTCCGGATCGTCGAGAACCCGGCCACCGCCGCCAACCTGCTGCTGTCCGGCGAACTCAACGCCGCCCAGGTCACCGGCCCGGACGCGCAGCGCCTCGACAAGGCCGGGCTGTTCGCGGCCCGTACCGCCGCGGTGCTCGGCGAGCAGTGGTACAACCAGGCCGAGGGCCGGGCCACCCGCGACCCCGCCGTCCGGCTCGCCCTGACCCAGGCGCTCGACCTGAGCCAGCTGCGGACCGTGCTCGGCGCCGGTCAGGCCACGCCGCCCACCACGCTCGCCGCGATCGAGCCGCTGGCCTGCCCGGGCGGGACGCTCGCCTCCGCTCTGCCGGCCCACGACCCGGCCGCGGCCACGGAAGCGCTGAGGGAGATCGCCGGCAAGACGCTGACCTTCGCCTACTCGACATCCGGAGGCAGCGCCGCCACGGCGGCCGCCGAACTCGCGGTGCAGCAGTGGAAGGCCGCCGGGATCACGGTGACCCCCAAGCCGCAGAGCGGCGAGGCCATCAATCAGACCCTGTTCGGCACCGGTGACTGGGACATCGCCTGGGCGCCGGTGAACGTCAACACCCCGGACCAGATCGTGCCCTTCCTGTCCGGCCCCGGCGTTCCCGACGGCACCAACTTCGCGGGCATCCGCAACAGCGAGTACGAGGCCGCGGCCAAGCGAGCGAGCGCGATGGACGGCGCCGCGGGCTGTCCCGCCTGGCTGCAGGCGGAGACCGCGCTGGTGAAGGCGGCCGACGTGGTGCCGTTCGCCAACCAGCAGGTCGCCACGTACGGCGCCAAGGCCCGCTTCGAGACCCCCGGACAGCTGATCCCGACGAGCATCCGGATGCTCGACCGATGACGGCGGCGCCGGTGCCCGCGCCGGAGATCGGGGCCGCTGCGGAGCAGGAGCCGGTGACCGGGGCGGCCCGGCTCCGGCGGGTCGCCGGCCACCCGTGGTCCCGGTTCGCGCTGCGGCGCGCCGGCCGCCTGCTGGTCTCGCTCTGGGTCCTGGTCACCGCGTCGTTCCTGATGATCCACCTGGTCCCCGGCGACCCGGTCCGCGCGGCCCTCGGCCCGACCGCCCCGGCCGCCCTGGTGGCCGAGCGCCGGGCCGCGCTCGGCCTGGACGACCCGCTGCTCACCCAGTACCTCACCTACGTGAAGGGACTGTTCGGCGGCGATCTCGGGACCTCGATCCTGACCCGGCTGCCGGTCAGCGACGTCGTCGGCCAGCGCCTGCCCGCGACGCTGGCCCTGGCCGCACTGGCGTTCCTGGCCGCTGTGGTGATCGCCGTCCCGGTGGGCGTCGTGATCGGGGTGCTCACCCGGCGCGGCCACGGGCGGCGTACGGAGGCCGCCTTCACCTCCGGGACCATCGTGCTCGGCACCATCCCGGACTTCCTGCTCGGCGTCGGCCTGGTCTACCTGCTGGGCGTCACGCTGCAATGGCTGCCGGTGGCCGGCAACGCCACCCCGGCCGGCTACGTGCTCCCGGTGCTGTCGCTGGCCGTGGGCCCGGCCGCGATCCTCGCCCGCATCCTGCGGGTGGAGATGGTCGCCGTGCTGGACGCCGACTACCTGCGGACGGCGCGGGCCAAGCGCCTGGCGGCCCGATCGCTGTATCTGGGCCACGCCCTGCCGAACGCCGCCACGGCCTCGCTGACGCTGAGCGGCCTGATCCTCGGCTCGATGGTCGCGGGCACCGTCCTGGTCGAGAACGTGTTCGCCTGGCCCGGCCTGGGCACCACGATCGTGCGCTCCATCCTCAGCAAGGACTACCCGCTGGTCCAGGCCATCGTGCTGGTCTACGGCCTCGGCGTGCTGCTGATCAACACCGCTGTCGACGTCGCGCTCGCGCTGATCGACCCGCGGTCGACGATCCGGGAGGACTGAGGTGAACCGCCGTACCGCTCATCGCTGGCTCCGCGTACTGCGCACGCCTGTGGGCCGGACCGCAGCCGTGCTGGTCTCGGTGGTCCTCGTCCTGGCTGTCATCGGGCCGGCGCCGTGGGCCGCCCGCGCAGACGCCGTCGACACCGCGAACATCCTGGCCGGACCGTCCGGGCGGCACTGGGCCGGCACCGACAACCTGGGCCGCGACATCGCGTTCCGGGTGCTCGCGGCAACCCGGCTCTCCGTCGGCCTCGCGCTGTCCGCCACCGCTATCTCCCTGCTGGCCGGACTGCTGCTAGGCGCCGCGCCGTGGCTGCTCGGGCGGCGCCTGGGCCGGCTGGTCACCGGCGCGGTGCAGATCGCGATCGCCTTCCCGAGCCTGTTCCTCGCGCTGTTCTTCGCGGTCGTCTTCGGCGTCGGCGCGACCGGCGCGGTGCTGGCCATCGGGCTGGCCGGGGCGCCGAACTTCGCCCGGCTCGTGCAGACGCTGCTGGCCGGCGTCGCCTCGCGGGACTTCGTCGCCGCCGCGCAGATCGCCGGCGTCGGCCGCTTCCGTATCCTGATCCGCCACCTGCTGCCCAACATCGCCGAGCCGCTGGTGGTCAACGTCACCATGGGTGCCGGGGGAGCACTGCTCGCCTTCGCCGGCCTGTCGTTCCTCGGGCTCGGCGTGCAGCCGCCCGCCTACGACTGGGGTCGGTTGCTCTACGACGGCATTGGCGTGCTCTATCTCAACCCGGCCGCCGCGATCGCGCCGGCGCTGGCTGTGCTCGTCGCCGGCCTGGCCCTCAACCTGCTCGGCGAGTCGGTGGCCAAGGGCTTCGGGATGGACGCCCTGGTCGGTCTGCCCGCCGCAGCGACCCCGTCCCCGGCCGCCCCCGCCGGCACGGCGCCACCCATGGCTGACAGCGCCGATCGCGGCCCGGCGTCCGATGTGGTGCTGGACGTGCGGAATCTGACCGTCAGCTTCCCCGCCGCCGCAGGGGTGATCCGGCCGGTGCGCGGCGTGACGTTCTCGATCGGCCGCGGCGAGGCGGTCGCCGTCGTCGGCGAGTCGGGCTCCGGCAAGTCGCTCACCGCCCTGGCCGTGTCCCGGCTGATCGACGCGGCGGGCCGGGTCGACGCCGACCGCCTGCACCTGCTCGGCACCGACCTGCGCGAGCCCGACTCCGCGGTCCAGCGCCGCCTGCTCGGCAGCTCGCTCGCGATGGTCTTCCAGGACCCGGCCAGCTCCTTCAACCCGACCCAGCGGATCGGCCGCCAGCTCGCGGAGATCTCGCGGCACCACCACGGCCTCGGCCGCCGCGCGGCGTTCACCCGCGCGGTCGATCGACTGCGGGCCGTCCGCATCACCGACCCGGAGCGCCGGGCCCGGCAGTACCCCCACGAGTTCTCCGGCGGCATGCGGCAGCGTGCCATGATCGGTATGGGGCTCATGGGTTCCCCCGCGCTCATCGTCGCCGACGAGCCCACCACGGCCCTTGACGTCACGGTCCAGCGACAGGTGCTCGACCTGCTGACCGCGATCCGCCGCTCGGACGACGTCGCGCTGCTGCTGATCAGCCACGACGTCGCCGTCGTCAGCGAGGTCTGCGACCGGGTGCTGGTCATGTACGCGGGCCGCATCGTCGAAGACCTGCCCACCGACCGGCTGATGACCGGTGCGCTGCACCCGTACACCCGGGCCCTCGCTGCCGTCGTACCCCGGATGGACTCCTCGCGGGAGCGTCCGTTGCCGGTGATCCCGGGACGACCCGTGGACCCGGCCGACGTGCCGCAGGGCTGCGCCTACGCCGCCCGGTGCCCGCTGGCTTCGCCGCGGTGTCGGGCCGAGGATCCGCCGCTGCAACGGCACCCGTCGGGCCACCGGGTGGCCTGCTGGCACGCGCGTCCGGAGCCGGCGCAGGCGGACAGTGTCCGACCGGCCACCTCGGGAGACAGGTCATGAGTGAACTGACCTTCCACAATGTGTCCGTCCGCTACGGGCGGTTGACGGCAGTCGACGACGTGACGCTGAGCGTTCCCACCGGCGGGATCCTGGGTCTGGTGGGTGAGTCCGGCTGCGGCAAGTCGACGCTGGCCCGCGCCGCGGTCGGCCTGGTAGCTCCGGCCGGTGGGCGGATCCTGCTGGACGGCGAGCCGGTCCGGGCCCGCGGCGGGCACCGCCCATTGCAGATGGTGTTCCAGGATCCGTACTCGTCGCTGAATCCCCGGATGACGATCGGCGAGACGATCACCGAGGCGATCCCGCCGGGAATGTCCCGGGCGCAGCGCCGAGCCGAGGTGGGGCGGCTACTGGAGCTGGTACACCTGGACCCCGGCCGGGCTACCGCCTACCCGGGACAGCTCTCCGGCGGGCAGCGCCAGCGCGTGGCGTTCGCCCGGGCCCTCGCCGGCCGCCCACGGGTGGTCATCGCGGACGAGATCACCTCCGCGCTCGACGTGTCGATCCAGGGCGCCGTCCTCAACCTGGTCCGTGAGCTGCAACGCGAGCTCGGCCTTTCGATCCTGTTCATCTCACACAACCTGGCCGTCGTGCGGTACCTCGCCGACCACGTGGCGATCATGCACCGCGGTCGCGTGGTGGAGCAGGGCCCGGCCGCCGAGGTGCTGGCCGACCCTCGCCACGACTACACCAAGGCGCTGCTCGACGCCGTACCTGGCCACCGCCTCACCACAAGGAGCGTCCCATGACCCGACCGATGCTTATCGACGATCTTCTCACCCTGGCGGTGCCCGCCGAGCCGGCCCTGGCACCGGACGGCACGCACGTCGTGTACGCGCTGCGTACCCAGGACGCGGCGGGCGACCGTACCGTGACCGAGTTGTGGATCGTGCCCACCGACAGCGGGAGCGCCCGCCGCCTGACCGCCGGACCGGCCGACACCACCCCGGTGTGGAGCCCGGACGGCACCCGGCTCGCGTTTCTGCGGGACGGCCGGCTCGCGGTGCTGCCGATGGCCGGCGGCGAGGTCCGGGTGCTTGCGGACCTGCCGAAGCCGGCGGGCCCGCCGGCGTGGAGCCCCGACGGTGCCCGGCTGGCCTACACTGCCCTGGTCCGGCCGCCGGCCCCGGCACACGCGCCGCTGGTCGCCGACCGACTGGACTACCAGGCCGACGGTGCCGGCCTGATCGGCGCCGCCCGACGGCAGGTGCACGTCGTCGACCTCGCCACCCTCGACTGCCGTGTGCTGACCGATGGCCCGCATGATGCCGGCGTACCCGCCTGGTCGCCGGACGGCACCGACATAGCCTTCGTGCGCGCCCTCGGTGACGACAGCGACCTGCGATACCGCTCCGCCGTGCACCTGCTCGCGGTCGACGACCGCCACGCCGCCCCGCGGGTGGTCGGACCGGCCGGCGGCGTCGCCCGCACCGCCGTTTTCACCGCCGACGGCACCGCCCTGCTGGTGGTCGGCTGGCCGGCGGATCCGATCGGCCACGCCCGGCTGCTGCGGGTGCCGCTCGACGGCTCAAAGCCGATCGATCTGGCGGACACACTCGACCGCAATGTCATGCCGGGCGGCCTCGCCTATCCGGGCGGTCTGCCGCACGAACACGACGGACGCGTGCTGTTCTGCATCCGCGAGCAGGGCTGCACGCATCTGTGGTCGGTGGCGTCCGATGGCACAGACCCGCGGCCGGTGGTCGCCGGCCGGGGTCGTGTCGTCGACGGCCTCAGTGTCCGGCGAAACCTCGCCGTGTTCGTGCTGTCCACGGCGGACTCCTTCGGCGAGATCGCTGTCGTGGACCTGGGAGACGACGGCGAGCGCGTGCTGACCGGGCACGGTGTGGACGTCGCTCTCGTCCCGCGCGAAGAGCGTTCCTTCACGATCTCGGACGGCCGCAGCGTACAGGCGTGGCTGATCTGCGACGGCGACGCGCCGCGACCACGGCCACTGCTGCTCGACATCCACGGGGGACCGCACAACGCCTGGAACGGCGCGGCCGACGAGGTTCACCTCTACCACCAGGAACTCGCCCGCCGCGGCTGGGCGGTGCTGCTGGTCAACCCGCGCGGCAGCGACGGCTACGGCGAGGCCTTCTACGAAGCTGTCAACGGCGCCTGGGGCGTCGCCGACGCCGCCGACCTGCTGGAGCCGATCGACGCCCTGGTCGCCGAGGGCATCGCCGACCCGAAGCGGCTGGCCGTCACCGGATACAGCTACGGCGGCTACATGACCTGCTGGCTGACCGGGCGCGACGACCGGTTCGTGGCCGCGGTCGCCGGCGGCACGGTGGCCGACATGGTCAGCATGGCCGGCACCTGCGACGACGGGCAATTCATGAGCGCCTACGAGCTGGGCGGCCCGCCCTGGCAGGACCCCGAACGCTACGCCGACATGTCACCGCTCTCCCGCGTCGCCGACGTTCGCACCCCCACCCTGCTGCTGCACGGCGCCGACGACCTCACCTGCCCGGCCGGTCAGGCCCAGCAGTGGCACACCGCGTTGCGCCAGCAGGGTGTACCCACCCGGCTGGTGCTCTACCCGGACGCCTCGCACGCGTTCATCGTGGCCGGGCGGCCGTCCCAGCGCATCGACTACAACCGCCGCGTCGTCGACTGGCTGGAGCAGCACACCCGCCGCGGCGGCCGGACGCCCCTGGACGCCGCCCACTGGCAGCGGCGCCTCACCGAACTGGCCGAGCGCCACGGCGTGCCCGGCGCCCAGCTCGGCATTCTGCGGCTGGCCGCCGACCCGCAAGCCCCGGACGAGCGGATCGAGGTCTGCGCCGGGGTGCTCGACGTCGGCAGTGGCCGGCCGGTGACGCCCGATGCCCTGTTCCAGATCGGCTCGATCACCAAGGTGTGGACCGCGACGGCCATCATGCAGCTGGTCGACGAGGGCAAGCTCGACCTGGACACCCCGGTGAGTGACGTGCTGCCCGGCTTTCAGCTCGCCGACCCCGGCGTTGCGGCCCGCGTCACCGTCCGCCACCTGCTCATCCACACCAGCGGCATCGACGGCGACGTCTTCACCGACACCGGGCGCGGCGACGACTGCCTGCAGCGTTACCTGGGTCTGCTCACCGAGCAGACCCAGAACCACCCGCTCGGCGCCACCTGGTCCTACTGCAACGCCGGCTACAGCGTGCTCGGCCGCATCCTCGAGGAGATCACCGGCCGCACGTGGGACCAGGTGATGCGAGAGCAGCTGTTCACCCCCCTCGGCCTGACCGCGACGGCCACCCTGCCGGAGGAGGTGCTGCTGCACCCGGCCGCCGGCGGCCACGTCGAACACGAGGGACAGATCGCCGCCGCGCCCGTCTGGCACCTGCCCCGCTCGGTCGGGCCCGCGGGCCTGATCAGCGCGAACGCCGCTGACGTGCTCACCTTCGCACGGCTGCACCTGACCGGCGGCCGCACCGACGGCGGCGAGCAACTGATCGCCGAGGAGACGACTGCGGCCATGGCCGAGCATCAGGTCGAGCTGCCCGACAAACTCTCGCTCGGCGACTCATGGGGACTGGGCTGGATCCGCCTCGGCTGGGACGGCCACCGGCTCATCGGGCACGACGGCAACACCATCGGCCACGCCGCCTTCCTGCGCCTGCTGCCCGAGCAGGGGCTGGCGGTCACGCTGCTGACCAACAAGGAGAGCGCCCGCGAGCTGTACCAGGACCTGTTCACCGAAATCTTCGCCGAACTGGCCGGGGTGGCCATGCCGGCCCCGATCACCCCGCCGGACGAACCCGTCGACATGGACGTCACCCCCTACGTCGGTACCTACGAGCGGGAATCGGTGCGTATCGAGGTGCTGGCCGGGGACGACGGCGAGCCGCCGCGGATGCGGACGACGCTCAGCGGGCCGCTGGCCGCGTACGAGTCGGATCCGGTCTGGGTGCAGCCACTGGTGCCGGTCGGTCCCGCCCTGTTCCTGACCGTGCCCGCCCAGAGCAAGAGCTGGTACCCGGTCACGTTCTACGAACTCGACTCCGGCGAACGGTACCTCCACTACGGTGCCCGAGCCACCCCGCGGGTGAACTGAGATGCTGGCATCCCTGCTGGCCGACACCCGGGCCCTGATCGAGTGCGAGTCGCCGTCGAGCGACCTCGACGCCGTCGCCCGCAGCGCCGAGGTGGTGGCCCGGGTCGGCGCCGCACGCCTGGGCACACCCCCCGAACGGATCGTGCTCGACGGCCGTACCCATCTGCGCTGGCGGTTCGGCACCGGGCCGGTGCGGGCGCTCGTCGTAGGCCATCACGACACCGTCTGGCCGGTCGGGACGCTCGCCGCCATCCCGTACCGCCTCGAAGCGGGAGTCCTGCGCGGACCCGGCTGCCTGGACATGAAGACCGGGCTGGCGATGGCCTTCCACGCGATCGCCGCGCTGCCACACCGCGACGGCATCACCCTGCTCGTGACCGGCGACGAGGAACTGGGCTCGCCCAGCTCCCGTCCGCTCATCGAGACCGAGGCGCGGGCGGCCGCCGCAGCCCTGGTGCTTGAGGCGGCGACCGACGGGGGAGGGTTGAAAACCGAACGCAAGGGTGTCTCGCTCTACGAGCTGATCGTCTCCGGTCGCGCCGCCCACGCCGGATTGGCACCAGAACAGGGCGTCAACGCAACTATCGAACTGGCCTACCAGGTGTTGCGTATCGGGGCGCTCACAGACCCGGAAGCAGGTACAACCGTGACACCGACGCTCTCCCGCGCGGGCACGACGACCAACACCGTGCCGGCCACCGCCCGGGTCGCGGTGGACGTCCGGACACGGTCTCTGATCGAACAGCGCCGCATCGACGACGCGATGCGGGCCCTGACGGCCGTTCTGCCCGGCGCCGTCCTCGAGGTCACCGGCGGCCCGAACCGCGCCCCGCTGGAGGCCCGCGCTTCGGCGGCGCTGTTCGCACGGGCGCAGACGCTGGCGAACTCACTCGGTCTGCCGCCGCTGACCGCCACCGCGGTCGGCGGTGCCTCCGACGGCAACCTGACCGCCGGGACGGGCACGCCGACCCTGGACGGACTCGGCGCAGTCGGGGGCGGCGCCCACGCCGACGACGAGCACGTCCTGCTGGAGTTCCTCCCCGGCCGCACCGCGCTGCTCGGCGCGTTGCTGGCCGAACTGACAGGAGCCCGATGACCAGGATGAGCAGGTCCGAGAACCGGGGCGGCCCGCGGACCAGCGCGACAGTGAACCAGCTGGACGAAGCCGTCGCCCAAGCGCAGGCCGCCGCCGCGGCAGCCGGGGTCGGCGTACGCGAGCTGAACGACGTCAGCGACCTCGATCACGCGGTGCGGCTCCTGGCCGAGATCTGGGGCCGCGACGCCAACCCGCCGATGAGCCGCGAACTGCTGCGCGCCTTCGGTAAAGCGGGTAACTACGTCAGCGGCGCCTTCGTGGGCGACCGGCTGGTCGGGGCGTGCGTCGGCTTCTTCCACGCCCCGTCGGAGGACGCCCTGCACAGCCACATCGCCGGGGTCTCGACCGAGATGACCGGGCGCGCGGTCGGCTTCGCTCTCAAGCTGCATCAGCGGGCATGGGCGATGAGCCGCGGCGTCGACCGGGTTGCGTGGACGTTCGACCCGCTGGTGGCCCGCAACGCCTACTTCAACATCGTCAAGCTGGCCGCCCGCCCGATGGAGTACATGCCGAACTTCTACGGCCCCATGCTCGACATCCTCAACGGCGACGAGGACTCCGATCGGCTGCTCGTCCGATGGTCGTTGCGCGACCCGGCCGTCGCCGAGGCGTGCGGCCGGCTGGGGGATCACCGGCCTGATCCGTTCCCCGCCGCCGGTGCGGTCGTGGCCGTCGGCACGGCGGCGGATGGCTCACCCGAGCCCGGCCGCCTCGACGGCACGATCAACCTGGTGGCCGTCCCGCGTGACATCACCGCGCTGCGTGCCTCGGACCCGGCCCTGGCCGTGCGCTGGCGGCACGCGGTGCGCAACGCGATGACAGCCTTGCTGACCCAGGGCGCCACTGTCGCCGGCTTCGACCGGACCCGAGGCTACGTACTGCGGAAGGAACCATGAAACTGACCGGCTGTGAACTGCGGTGGCTCACCATGCCCCTGCTCGGCCCGTTCCGTACCTCGTTCGGCACGGTGACCAACCGCGAGATCCTGCTCGTGCGGGCGGTAACCGAGGACGCCGAGGGTTGGGGCGAGTGCGTGGCGATGTCCGCCCCGATGTACTCCGCCGAGTACACCGAGGCGGCCGCCGGCGTGCTCCGCGACCACCTGATCCCGGCCCTCGCCGCCGCCGCGCCGGCCACCGCCCTGGCCGTCGGCCCGGCCCTGGCCCAGATCAAGGGCCACCGGATGGCCAAAGCGGCCCTGGAGACCGCCGTGCTCGATGCCGAGCTGCGCGCTGAGGGCCGTTCGTTCGGCCGGGAGCTCGGCGCCGTGCGCGACCGGGTCGCCTGCGGTGTCTCGGTCGGCATCATGGACAGCATCCCGGCGCTGCTCGACGCGGTCGACGGTTACCTGGCCGAGGGATACCTGCGCATCAAGCTGAAGATCGAGCCTGGCTGGGACATCGAGCCGGTGCGCGCCGTCCGGGAGCGCTTCGGTGACCAGGTGCTGTTGCAGGCTGACGCGAACACCGCCTACTCGCTGTCCGACGCCCGGCATCTGGCCCAGCTCGACCCATTCGACCTGCTGCTGATCGAGCAGCCGCTGGACGAGGAGGACGTGCTCGGTCACGCCGACCTGGCCCGGCTCATCCGTACCCCGATCTGCCTCGACGAGTCGATCACCTCGGCGGCCTCCGCCGCGGCCGCCGTCCGGCTCGGCGCCTGCCAGATCGTCAACATCAAACCTGGTCGGGTCGGCGGATACCTCGAGGCCCGGCGCATCCACGACGTGTGCGCCGCGCAAAACGTACCGGTCTGGTGCGGCGGCATGCTGGAGACCGGACTCGGCCGGGCCGCCAACGTGGCGTTGGCCGCTCTGCCCGGCTTCACGCTCCCCGGGGACACGTCCGCGTCCGGGCGCTACTACGCAGCCGACATCACCGAGCCGTTCGTGCTCGACCAGGGACATCTGCCCGTGCCGACCGGCCCCGGCCTCGGCGTGACCCCCGATCCCACCCGGCTGGCCGAGGTCACCACCCGCGTCGAGTGGATCTCGATGTGAGCGTTGACCACGCGTAGACTGCGGCCCCTATCGTCAGGACGACGCTCCGGGACAAGGGAGTGCCCATCGCCACGAACCCCCCCTCCTCGGCACGCCTCCGAGCCAGCCTCGGCCGCCTGCTTGACCACCTCGGCTCCATGCTCCTCGAGCTCGTGCACGGCGACCCCGAGCACGCCGAGCCGGTCGGCCCGGTGGTCATCCACGACCCGGAGGACAGCCCGGTCCTTCCTCCGCACGCCCTTGTTCTCGGCGTCGGCGTCAGCGATCCGGCCGCCATCAGCGCGCTCGTCGCCGAGATCGGCGCGCAGGACGCCGTCGCGCTGATCCTGCGCTCGCCGGTCCCGGTGTCGCCGGAGGTGCGGGCCGCCGCCGACGAGGCCGGGGTCGTCCTGCTCGGATTGCGCCGCGGAGCCCCGTGGGCGCATCTGGTCGCGATGCTGCGCTCTCTGCTCGCCGAGGGCGAGGTCGGCGTGGCCCAGTCCGAGTCGCTGCTCGGGCTGCCCTCCGGCGACCTGTTCGCGGTAGCCAACGCGATCGCCGCGCTCATCGACGCTCCGATCACCATCGAGGACCTCAGCTCGCGCGTGCTCGCGTTCTCCGGGCGGCAGGAGGAAGCCGACCCGCCGCGGGTCGAAACGATCCTCGGCCGCCATGTGCCAGAACGCTACCAACAGGTCCTCACCGAACGCGGCGTGTTCCGCGACCTGCTGCGGACAGACCAGCCCGTGCGCATCGACCCCATGGGCGACGGCCGGCACGGCTTCTCCCTGCCCCGCCTGGCCGTCGCGGTGCGGGCCGGCGACGAGGTGCTCGGTTCCATCTGGGCGGTGACCCCGCACGGGCTCACCGAGGAACGCGCCGAAGCCTTCCGCGACGCCGCGAAACTTGTGGCGCTGCATTTGCTGCGGCTGCGGGCTGGCACCGACGTCCAGCGCCGGCTACGGATCGACCTGCTCAGCTCCGCCCTGGAGGGTGGCGCGGGCGCCCAGGCCGCGATGGAACGGCTCGGTCTGGCCGGACAGCCGGTGCTGCTGCTCGGCGCCACGCTCTCGCAGAGCGGCGAGCAGCGGCCCGACGACCCCGCCTTCCTCCAGGAGCGCCAGCGCCTCAGCGACGCCTTCGCGGTCTACCTGCATGCGGTTCAGCCGCGCAGCACGGCGGCGCTGGTCGGCGGCATCGCGTACGGGCTGCTTCCGACCGTCGCCGGGGTCGACGAGGCCGAGGCCCGGGGGCAGCGCCTGGCAGCCGAGTTCCTCGACCGGGTCGGTGACCGGCACCGGCCGGTGGTCGGCGTCGGCCCGGTAGCCCGGGACATCAGCGAGCTGTTGCACGCCCGCGCCAGCGTCGACCGCACCCTGAGAGTGCTGGCCCAGACCCGCGGGGAACGGCGTACGGCCGGTATCGACGACGTCTACGTCGAGTCCCTGCTGCTGGAGCTGCGGGATCTGGCTGCCATGCGTGGCGACCGGCCGACCGGCGGGATCCGCCGGCTCATCGAGTACGACCGCAAACACGGCAGTCAGCTGGTTGCCACCCTGACCGCGTGGCTGGACCACTACGGCGACGTCGTGGCCGCAGCCCAGGCGTCGTACGTACACCCGAACACATTCCGCTACCGGTTGCGACGTCTGGCCGAGGTCGGAGAGATGGACCTGGGCGACCCGGACGAGCGCTTCGCGGCGATGCTCCAGCTGCGGCTCAGGTGAAGGGTGAGGCACGTCTCCGCCTACCGCGACATCACACCACTTGAAGGCTGTCAGGCGGCTGCATTGGGCCTACCCCGTACTGACGGGACATCTAATTTCCCCCCGCTTCGACGGAGCGGTGGTTACCTCTTTCCGGCCGGGGCGGGGATGAGGTTATGGACCACATGCCATGAGGTTGATGCCGCACTAATTTCGGCATGTGCGGACGCTTGAGGAACCGTCATGGTCAGAATCGCGGCGGGTCCGAGCGACCCGGGGGTGAGCGCTCCCTGGTCTCCGGTGGAGGCGCGTACGGTAGGTAGGCGGACGGAGAGCGGTGATCTTCGATGATGCGCGCGGTGTGTGCTCTCCAGCGGATGTCAACCGGGGTGAACCGGTGCCAACGCCTGTCACTGCGGCCGACCGCCGGTCGCGAACCAGGGCTCGTGTGCTCGAGCTGTGGTCCTGGGCTGGGAGAACGGCGGTCCGGGAAACGTGGGTGAACGTGGGCCACTCCCTGCCACCCCAGGTGAACCCCAGGTCGCTAGACTAGGCCCTCGCGCCCTCGTAGCTCAGGGGATAGAGCATCGGTTTCCTAAGACGATGCTCTATCTGTATCCAGAGGCTCACTACCTGCGGGTTCCTATTAGGTATTCATATTAGTGGGTAGCACACGGGCGTTGCTGTGCTCGCTTGCCGAAGATCAGCAGAGTGGGCGGAAGTCCTGCTCAGGCCCTGCTTCGGTCGGTTCGACGCGTCCTCACCAAGATCCGGCGAAGTTGCCGCGCCGCGTCAGTTTACGGTGCCGCGAGTGCGTGGGCCAGCAGCGTGGCGAGTTTGGCTGCGCGTGCCGGGTGGTGATGACCGACCCAGGTAACTCGTCCGATGAGGTATTGGGCGAAGTCGGGGTGACCGGTCCGGTTCTGCATGGCGAGGCCGGTGCGGGCGGCGTTGTGGAGGATGGCGCGGAGCTGGTCGTACTCGTCGCGTGGTGTTGCGGAGTGGTGGTTGACGACGAGTCCGGCGAGGAGTTGCCGGTCGGCCCGACCACGGACGCGGGTCTTACCTGTGTGGACTCGGAAGTCCTCATCGCGGGCGATGTCGGTGACGGCTGCGATCAGGTGGTCGACGCGTTGGGTGGTGAGGTCGCCGGAGAAGGCGAGGTCGTCGGCGTACCGGCTGTAGGTGATCTCGAAGGCGCCGGCGAGGCCGGTGAGGCGGCGGTCGAGTCGGTAGGCGCACAGGTTGGCCAGTGCGGGTGAGGTCGGCGCTCCTTGGGGCAGGTGGCCGGTACGCAGCGCGGTGAGCCGGGCCGCCCGGTGCGGTAGGTCGGTGGGTGCGCGGCGCAGGACGGGGTGCGGGGTGCGGGTGGTGCAGAGTCCGGTGAGAGTGTGGGCGACGGGCTCGGGGTAGCCGGCGGTGCGGAAGAGGCCGTGGACGCGGGTGGCGGGAATGTGGGTGAAGAAGGCGAGCAGGTCGATCCGGACGACGACCGGCTGTGCGGCGTGGATGGCGGCGAAGGTGTGCGCGGAGCGGCCGGGTACGAAGCCGTGGGCGGCGGGGTGGACCGGGATGGGCCCGAGGACCTCGGTGAGGAGGCGGCGTTGCAGGGCGCGGAGCCGCGACTTGGGCGCCTCGATCAGGCGGCCCTGGTCGGTCCACCGGTAGTGGTAGTGGTGCAGCCGGTGAGCGGTGGCGCGTCGGTTCAGGGAGCGTCGGTCGGCGTACCAGTCGAGGTGTTCGACGCTCAGGTCAAGCATCGCGGCCAGGTCGTCGACGGTGTCGATGACGGGGGTGTGCCAGGGGCGGCGGACGGTGCGGGTCGGTGCCACGGGCCGCGTACGGATGACGATCGGCCGCTGCTGCTGGCGGGCGGCGGCGATCGCCGCGCCCAGCTGGTCGAGGGTGCTCAGGAACGTGGCCAGCTCGCGTGGCCGGTCGGTGGGTGGGTGCGGGTAGGCGGCCAGCACCGCGTCGGCGACCGGCCACAGCCACCGCCGCCGTACCCCGAGGACGAGCCCACCTTGGTGGACGAGGTCGGTGCGGCGCCAGCCGTCGCCGGCGAGGAACGCGTCGGCGAGCGCGGTGGCGAGGGCGTGGATGGTGGTCACGACTGGGCCGGTGGTGGCAGCGTGTCCCGACGATGCCCGGTCGTGCGGGTGCACAGGCTCGCGGAGCGTGCCGACGCACCTGTGGTGTGGTGCCGAGGTGAGTATCGCGTCCCCGGGGTTGCCCCGGAGAGACCGTGACCGGACCCCGCGTGGGGGACCGGCCTGGTCAGCTCGGGACACGCTGCCATGGGAGCAGCGTAGAGAACGGAGACCGTCATCGGTGTCCGCGTTGCGTGTGGCGCGGTGGAGAGAACCGTTTCGCCGAGTGATGCGTCCTAACCTTGCGTGATGGACGTGGACGACGAGGAGTTGTTGCGCCTCGTCGGAGAGGGTGACCGCAGGGCGTTCGACGTGCTGTATGCGCGTAACGCGCCGTGGTTGGTGCTGCGTCTGCGCCGCCGGTGCCGGGATCCGGAGTTGGTCCGGGAGGTGGTGCAGGAAACGTTCCTGACGGTGTGGCGGGCCGCGGCCGGCTACCGCGGGGACGGTGCGGCGGTGGGCTGGCTGTGGTCGGTGGCGACCGGTCGGTTGATTGACGCGCGGCGGCGTGCGTTGGTCCGTCCGCAGAGTGTGGGGGTGCCGGGTGACGACGTGTTGGCGTGGTCTCCGTCGGCGGAGGACGAGGTTTTGGCCGGTGCGTACGACGCCGAGTTGGAGCATGCGCTGCACCGGCTGGCTCCGGAGTTGCGGGCGGTGTTGCAGGCAACGGTGCTGGACGGCCTGACGGTGCGGGAGGCCGCGGTGTTGCTGGGTGTGCCGGAGGGCACGGTGAAGACCCGGGCGATGCGGGCGCGCCGCGAGTTGAGGGAGGCCCTGTCGTGACCGGGTTCCACATCGACGCTGAGCCATTGACGGCGTACGTCGAGGGGCGCCTCGCTGACGTTGACGCGTGGTCGGTGGAGGCGCACCTCGACCGCTGTGCGGCCTGCCGGACGAGTATCGCACCGGACGCGTCCACAGCTCTGGTGGTGGAGGCGGTCGCGGTATCGCTGGGCAGCCGGTTGCCGACGCAGGGGCGGGTGCGGCGGGCGACCGGGTGGCGGCGAATCAGGGTGTTGGTGGGTGCGGGGCCCGCGGCGCGTGCGGCGTGGTTGCTGTCGGTGGCCGTCACCGGGGTGCTCACCGCGGGGTTGGCGGTAAGTCCGACGGTGGTTCCGCCGTGGTTGCTCCTGCTGATCGCGCCGGCCCTGCCCGCTGTCGGTACGGCCCTGTCGTACGGGCCGCGAACTGATCCGTTGCACGAGCTGATTGCGGGGACACCGCAGGGCGGCCTGCGGATCGTTCTGTGGCGCACGCTGGCGGTCCTCGCAGTCGCGGCGCCCGTCGCGGTCCTGGCCGGCGCGGTGACGGGCATCGGTACGCCGGGGTTGTGGCTGCTGCCCTGCGTCGCGTTGACCGTGCTGACGTTGGCGCTCGGCTCGTTGGTCGAGCCCGCGTACGCCGCGCTCGTGGTGGCGGGGGCGTGGGCGGTGGTGGTGCTGGCACCGCCGGTCGGCGGTGTGGCGGTTCTGATGTCGAGCGGGCCGGGATGGCTGGGCGTCACCGCGGTGGCCGCGGCGGTGGTGTATGTGCGTCGGGAACGGGTGGGAAGGCAACCGGCATGACGACGGTGAGCGTCGACGGCCTGCGGGTCAGCTACGGCAAGCGAGTCGTCTTCGACGACCTGGACCTCGAGCTGGGGGTGGGCGTGCACGGGTTGCTCGGCCCGAACGGCGCCGGCAAGACCACCCTGATGCGGGTCCTGGCCACGGTGCTGCGCCCCGACCGGGGTGACGTCCGGCTCCTGGGCCACCACATCGGCGACCCCGCGGCGCTGCGGCAGGCGCGCCGCCAGCTGGGGTACCTGCCCCAGGCGTTCGGCTTCTACCCGCGCTTCACCGTCAGGGAGTTCATCGAGTACTTCGCCTGGCTGAAGGAGATGCCACCGGCGCGGATCCCGCTGGCGGTGGACCGGGCGATCGAGCGGGTCGGCCTGCTGGAGCGCGCCGACGACCGGATGAAGTACCTCTCCGGCGGGATGCTGCGCCGCGCCGGCATCGCCCAAGCCATCGTGAACGACCCTCGGCTGCTGCTGTTGGACGAGCCGACCGCCGGCTTGGACCCGGAGCAGCGGGTGCAGTTCCGGGCGCTGCTGCGGGAGCTGGGCCTGGATGCCGTTGTCCTGGTCAGCACGCACCTGGTCGAGGACATTGTGGCGGCGTGTGCCCGGGTGAACCTGCTCGACGGGGGGCGGCTGGTCTTCACCGGCCTTCCCGCTGAGCTGATCGCGGCCGGCGGGGACGGCGAGAGCGGCGACTCCCCGATCGAACGGGGCTACACGGCGGTTCTGCGCGGCGCGCGGACGGCACCGCGGTGAGGCGCGCGCTGAGGGTGGAGCTACGCCGCGGCACGGCGCCTCTCGCCGCGGTGGCGATGTTCGGCGCCGGCGTGTGGATGCTGGCCGTGCACCCGGACGACTGGGCCGGCCGGTGGGCGGGTCTCGCCAACTACCTGCGGGTGTCGATGCTGATCCTGTGCGCCCTCATGATCGCTGCCGGGGCGTGGCAGTCCGGCCGGGAACGGCGGCGCGACATCGACGAGCTGACCGGCTCCACCCCCCGCCCGGGCTGGCAACCACTGGTGGTGGCCTGGCTCGCCGTCACCGTGGCCGGTGCCGTCGGACTGCTGGTCGCGTTCGCTGGAGCGGCGGTGCTGGTCGCCCGGGTCGCGACCTACACCGGCGGAGGCTGGTGGTGGACGATGGCCGTCGGTGTCCTCGCTCTGGCCGCCGCCGGCGCGGTCGGCGTCCTCGTCGGGCGGCTCGTGCCGCTGCGGGCGGCCGCCCCGATCGCCGGCCTCGCCACCTACCTCGGCCTGGCCATCATCACCTACTGGGACGGCACGCCCGCCGCGTGGCTCTCGCCGATCTACGGCGGCTGGGCAGTGTACTCACTCGTCCCCGGACGGGTCACCGCATTGCAGGCAGCCTGGCTGGTGGCCCTGACGGTCCTGCTGCTGGCCGCCGCCGCGCGGCAGCGGCGCACAGCCCTGCTGGCCGGCGCACTCGCCGTCGCCGTCATCGTGCCGATCATCACCGGACCGGGCACCTACCGCCTCCCGGCCGACCCGGCCGCCGTGACGTTGGTGTGCACGAGCAGCGGCCCGCAGGTGTGCCTGTCCCGGATCAACGCCTTTCTGATCGACGACGTCACCGAGGTTGTGCAGCCCATCCTGGCCCGTCTCGACGGGATACCCGGAGCGCCCCGACGAGCCGCTGACCAGTCTGCCCAGCCGGCTGGCCAGTCCATCGAACGGGACGACGACACGGTCTGGCTCAACCTCGA
The DNA here is from genome assembly GCF_052068135.1 of Micromonospora sp. BQ11. Taxonomy (NCBI): domain Bacteria; kingdom Bacillati; phylum Actinomycetota; class Actinomycetes; order Micromonosporales; family Micromonosporaceae; genus Micromonospora; species Micromonospora sp. BQ11. The sequence continues at coordinate 26,848 of NZ_JBQHDB010000001.1, forward strand.
CTACCAGTCCACCGCGCTAGGCGGCCTGGCCAGCCGGAAGAGCCTGCGGGCGGACTTCCGGCAGGTGACCCGCGCCAGATGCGAAGACCCCCTCGGGGTTCGCGAAATCGACCAGCGGGTCTACCGGACCGACACCCTGGCCACCGACTGGATGCTCGACGAGGCAGCGACCGCCGACAACGAGCCCCTCACCAGGCTCCGCGCACTGCCAGAGCCAGCGCAGCGCACCTGGTTCGCCGCTTACCTCGACGCCGCCCACCGATGCGACATCCTGGCACTGATTCGCCTCGGCGAACAGCCGTGACCAGCCACCTGCTCACGCTGCACCTGCGCTCCCGGGGAGCGTCCACGTTCCTAGTCGGCGTCGGCGTCATCGCGCTGCTGGCCTGGGCCGCCGGAACGTGGCTCGCCAGCAGGCCCTACTTCGACGGACCCGCCGCCCGCGTCCCCGTGGTCGCACTCGCACCGCTGCTGGCCGCACTACTGCTCGGGCCCACCCTCGCCAGCGCCGATGAGGACCTCGAACGCAGCACACCCCTGCCGTGGCGGGCCTGGCGAGCCGGTCACCTTCTTGTCGCCGCCCTCGTTACCGCCATGGCGCTCAGCCTGGCCGGGTTGCGAGCGCCCGACACGTACGGCGCTCAAGAACTGGTTCGCAATGCTCTCGGTTGTATCGGACTGGTCGCCGGCGGGGCGGTGCTGCTCGGCGTGCGGCTGGCGTGGCTGCCCGCCTTCGTCTACGTGTGCGCCGTCTACGCCGCCGCCCCACGCCATACCGGTGTCGTCGTTGCGGCTTGGGCTTGGCCAATCCAGCCCTCCACCACGGCGGCATCCTGGTTGACCGCTGCCGCGATCTTCGCCGTCGGCACGGCGGGATACGTCCACGGCGGGGCCCGCGCCTCGGCTGGCCGCCGCGCTCGTTCAACAGGTGGACCGTGAGCTGCAACAGAGTCGGCGTGGGCGGCCATAGTGTGGTGTGAGGCATCAGGTACGGCCGTCGGACGAGGAACTGTGGTCTTCGATCGTCGCCGGTGACGAGACGGCTTTCGGTCGGCTCTTCGACCGGTACTCCCGCCCGGTCTACAACCACGCGTTCCGGTTGACCGGGTCGTGGTCGACGGCCGAGGACGTCACCCAGGCGACGTTCCTGGTCGCGTGGCGCCGCCGGCATGACGCCCGTCTGGTGGAGGGCTCGGCGCTGCCGTGGTTGCTGGTCGTCGCGACGAATGCGGTCCGCTCGGAGTGGCGGTCGGCGCGCCGGTGGTTGGCGCTGCTACGGCGTCTACCGGCGGAGCGGTACGTCGATGGTGACCTCGCGGACGAGGTTTCCGCGCGGCTCGATGACGAGCGGCGGATGACCGAGGTCCTCGCGGTGGTCCGCCGGCTGTCACCGGCCGAGCGGGAAGCGGTGGCCTTGTGCCTGTGGTCCGGCGTGTCGTACCCGGACGCGGCAGCCGTATTGGGCATCAGCGAGGTGGCGGTGCGGTCGAGGGTGAGTCGCGCGCGCAGCCGCCTGACCCGCCTGCTGCCCGAGGAGCTTCTGGAGGAGAAACGGTGAACAACATTCTCGACCTGCCCGCGGAGCGGGACCTGCCGCCGGAGGCGGCGCTCGCGATGCGGGCCCGGATCCTCGGCTTCGCGACCCCGCCTCCGGCGCGTACTCCCCGACTGAGGATCGCCGTGGCCGTGGCGGTACTGCTGGCCGTGGCATCTGGTGCCGCGGCGGTGGTGTGGGACCGGCCGGAGCGCTCGGCCGTGCAGGTATTGGCCATGGGGGCCGGGGAGCTGTCGCCGACGCTGCAGGATGCGGCCGAGCGGTGCCTGCAATGGAACTCCCCGCAACGGCAGAGCCGCCAAGACCCGGAAAAGCGACCCGTCCCGGTGTCCCTGGCCGACCTCGCGGTGGCCACGGAACGAGGTGACCGCGCGCTGGTGTTGTTCATGAACGACGTCGGCTACGCCACCTGCGACGTGGAAGGGGCGGGAACGGCCCGGGAGTCCGGCGGAGGCGCCACCGAGCCGTGGCCGCACGGTGAATGGCTGCCCGGGCCGGTGCAGCGGCTGCTGCTGACCTCCACCGAGGCCGACGGCGGGGACGTCAGCGTCAGCGGCCGGGTCAGCAGCCGCGTCCACCGGCTCGTGCTCGATCACGGTGACGGCCACACCACCACAGCACGACTTTCCGAAGGCGCGTTCGGCCTGATGACCAGCGACTCCCGACTCAAGGCCGACAACGACCCTGAACTGGTCAGCTACGACGCCCACGGGACGGAGATCGACAGGCGTCCGCTGTTCCAGGCCGAAGACCAACTCGAGCACTGCTATACGGGCCCGGACGGGAAGCGGATCTACGGCAAACCGACCAGCGGCTGCCGTCCTGCCGAGAAGTGGGGGCGTTAGCCATGATCGTAGGGTGACTGCTGCCCGGGGGGCGGGGGTCGTCACTCGCGGGTCAGCCCCGGTGGCAGCGCGTCCTCGCCGGGTTGGACCTGGCGGGCGTTGGCCACGGGGTCGCGCTCCAGGGTGTGGATCAGTGGTGCCGGGCCGCCGAGGCAGGTCCAGGTGTCGTCCCACAGCGCGGAGACCAGCCATGACCGGTCGGCGGGGAAGAACAGGTCGGGTAGCGCGCCGTACGGGTCGCGGATGTGCCCACCGGTGCGCCAGGTGAGGGCTTGCTCGGGGCCAGCCTGGACCAGCACGTAGGGCCAGTTCCAGTAGAGGAACACCCTCGGGGCGTGGGGGAAGACGACGTCGTGGGCGCCGGTGTCGAGGTAGGCCAGCCACCAGGGCTGGTCGGGCGTGTGCGTGGTGAGGTGCTCGATGAGGGCGTGCTCGTAGGCGGCGGTGGTGACGTCGTCGGTCTGGTACGTGGTGGCGTAGGCGTCGAAGACCGGCGGGATGGCGGTGGTGATCGAGACGCCGGCAGTGGTGTGACCGGCGATCCAGCCCACGTCGGCGGCGGCGCCGACGTGCCAGTCCCGCCCGTCCTTGTTGACCTGCACACCGCTATTCAAGTCGCTGCCTTGACGGTTGGCGTAGGAATCAGGCCGGTCTCGGAACGGCGGCCGGCGACCAGCCGTCATGGGCCACCCTGCCGTACGCCTGCCCCGCGCTCAGTGGAAGCGCTCATGCCGGGCAGGTCTCGCACATCGTGTCCGGGGTGCCGGCCGGCGACGGCGGCAGGCTCGAGGTTGCCGCGCCCGCAGGGCGGAGAGTGGGGATGGCTGTGTGTGTTCCGCCGTGATCGTGGCTGAGCCTCGAGGTGCCCACCCACTTTCCCGCCTCGCGGGCGGGCTGGTTGAACGGGCGCGGCCCTGGTGGCCGTAGACCCTGATGCCCGGGAGCGGTGGGTATGGCTTCGTGTGTTTCGTCGAGATCGTTTGGCTGACGGTAGGAGATGCCACCCGCCGCTTCGTCGTCTGCGAGATTCGGTAGACCGCTGATGGAGATCCGCGACTCGCGTTCGCATCCGTAGAAGGTGCCGGCAAATCCGAACTCCGACGAGGCACATTCAAGCAAACCGACCGACGAAGGAGAGCACGACGGTGGCGAAGCTGTGGATCGGTGTGGACATCGGCAAGACGCACCACCACGTCGCGGCCGTCGACGGCGACGGCCGGGTGGTCTACTCCCGCCGGGTCGCCAACGACGCGACCGCCCTGCTGACGGTCATGGCGGAGGTGTCGACGCACGGTCGGCCGGTCTGCTGGGCGGTCGACGTCACCACCGGCCTGTCGGCGCTGCTGTGGCGCCGGCAGGTCCAGGTCCGCTACGTCTCCGGCACCGTCGCGTTCCACATGGCCGCCGCGTTCGCCGGAGAGAACAAGACCGACGCCCGCGACGCGGTGGTCATCGCTCAGACCATCCGCATGCGCCCGAACATTCCGATCCTGGAACCCTCCGACCGGCTCCTCGCCGAACTCACCGTCCTGACCAGCTACCGCGCCGACCTCGTCGGCGAACGCGTCGCCACCCTGTTCCGGTTGCAGGAACTCCTCACCGGCATCAGCCCCGCCCTGGAACGGGCCGTGAACCTGAACCGCAAAGCCCCGATGATGGTCCTCGCCTGCTGGCAGACACCGGCCGCGATCCGGCACGCCGGCGTCGACCGCATCACGCCCTGCTCCGCCGCGGCCACCTCAAGAACGCCATCCAGGTCGCCGAAGCGATGGTCGCCGCCGCCCGGCAGCAGACCGTGAATCTGCCCGGGCAACGCGCCGCCGCCGTGGTGGTCGGGCAGATGGCCACCGAGATCCTCGCCCTCGACCAACGCATCGCTGCCGTCGACGACCTCATTGCCGACCAGCTCGACCAGCAACCACTCGCGCCGATCATCGGAAGTCTGCCCGGCATGGGACCCCTGCTCACCGCCGAACTGCTGGTGCACACCACCGGCATGACCGAGTACGACAGCCCCGCGAAACTCGCCGCCCACGCCGGCCTGGCACCTGTCTCCCGCGACTCCGGAACGGTCTCCGGCAACCATCGCCCGCCTCGTCGCTTTCACCGGAGACTGCGGCACATTCTGTGGATGGCCGCCTTCACCGCCGCCCGAGAATGCCCCACGTCGCGTGCCTACTACGAAAAGAAACGCGCCGAAGGTAAGAACCACCGGCAAGCCATTCTCGCCCTCGCCCGACGACGCGTCGACGTTCTCTGGGCCCTTGTCCGTGACCGCAAGACCTTTATCCGCCCGGCACCAACGATCCGCGCCGCAGCCTGAACCAGACCGCTCCCCGCCGACGCAAACCCATCGCGCCGACCACTTCACCCTGCCCACCAAGATCAACGCGAGTCACATGGAGACTCCTAAGACGATGCTCTATCTGTATCCAGAGGCTCACTACCTGCGGGTTCCTATTAGGTATTCATATTAGTGGGTAGCACACGGGCGTTGCTGTGCTCGCTTGCCGAAGATCAGCAGAACAGGCGTAAAAGTCGTGCTCAGGCCCTACTTCAGTCGGCTCGACGCGTCCTTCTAACCTGACGCTCCGGGTGGGCGGCGCTGTGTGGCCATGCCGACCGTGTCGAGGATTGGCTCTGTGCGCAGGTGACCGACCATCGCCCACCCGATGACTCGGCGGGAGCAGGCGTCGATGACCAGTGCGGTGCGCAGTCAGAAACGTCGGCGACTCACAAACGATTGGGTGCGGTCGCGGTGAACTGCCGATGAATCACATGCGGTGGGGTCGCGGTGGGGGCGCCGCTACGGGGGCTTGCCGCGCCGCCGGCGGTGGGCGCCCTCGATCCCGGCCAGGCGCATCAGCCGGGCAACCGCCTTGCGGTTCCACCGGTGGCCCCGCTCGTGCAGCTCGGGCGGTGAGTCGCCGGGGGCCGTAGACACCACGGTGCTCCGACCAAGCCCGCTTGGTGATCTCGAGACGTGCCTGGTCGTGGTGTTCCCGCAGCGGCACGCTGGGCGATGTGCCCGCAGCCACTGATAGAAGGCGCTGTAGCCGATGCGGAGAACCCGGCAGAGCGCAGGGACGGGTAGCTGGTCTTCTCCGCAGCGATGAGCCGGTACATCTTAGTCCGGTTCACCGCTCCGTCTCGCGGCCGAAGAAGACTGGGGCCTTCAGCATTCATGAATTGGTTACGTCATGTCGGCAACCTCAATCGCAACAATCATGCACGGCGCAGGGATCTCAAGGAACGGCTGTCGTTCGTCTTGACTCAACTGTGATATTGCAAGCGAAGGCCCTCCCCCCGATGGCTCTGGCTCATTGACTATGAACCATTCGCCGATTCGGGCACGAGGTCGATCTGCCACGGCGGCTAGCTCTCTCGATTGTCCCGACAGGACGTCGAGAACACTTAAGACTTCTTTACCATCGTGGTTGAATACCTCCCCTACGAAGCAAACTTCAGTGTCGCTGACCCAGGCCGTGTTTCCGCCTGGCACTGCGCATGCATGAAGGCTTTGTAGCCGCTCGCCCTCGCTACTGAGAATTACGAGCCGCAATTCTCCCTCTTCCGGTTCGTCTTCGAGTGACGCTTCGTAGGTAGCAGCAATAAAGCGCTGACTGGGTGAGAGCCCGAGGCTTGTCTCGGCGCTCGCTCCGCCCGGTGAAGTAAAGAGGACTGACTCGTGCCCCTGTTCTACCTCAATCAAGTGCACAGATATTACCGAAACATCTGGATCGTCTGGATCTGCCTGTTCTGACAGCACTGATATCAGGCGGCCGTTGATGGTGGCCGCAGCATGCACAACCGGCCCCGCGCCGTCGAGGTCGAATGACTTTTCTTGGCCAGATGCAAGGTCATGGATCCAGACGGTCGCTCGCTCGGAGTAGTACTGGGAGCCCAGTACGAGCTTTCCGTTCCGAGACAAAGAAAGAACGTTTCGTTCCCGACTGGGTTGCAGCGCCGGCGGCCTCATGAATTCGCTATTGTGCGAGTCCTGCAACACCACGATTTCCCCTTGATCCGTCAGAAGGCGGAGCATTAGGGCGGCTCGCTTCGGAGATGCGGAGAGTAGGCTCTGTGGGGTGAATCTATTGTTGTGATGGAGGGGCACCAGGAATCTCCTTCCGGAGGGTGGGTTCTAAATCCGACACTGTTTGGGGCATCTAAACGGCGATTCGCGCACAACGATAGATCGCGGTTGAGGCGTCGCCATGAGCTTCACTCTTACGCTGGCTTCGTCCCACCGGGCCAAGTGCCAGTAATCGTCTCCTAACGCGGCATGTCAGCGGCGGGTACCGCTGCAGATAACCGGACCGTATGACATACGGAACCGCGTTGACATCTTGCGCCGAAGGCGCTCCCCGCGCCCAGCTTCTGTGGGTTGGCTTCCGGCAACAGCCTCGATCAGCGCCGGATGGGCAACGGTCAGCTCGGAAGGGTAGCCGCAACGCGCAGGCATCGCGCCACCCTTACGGTGTGTCGACGGAAGTCATGCCACTATGCATTAAACACACTCCTCGGTTCATGGGCGCGGATAGCCCTTCGGGCGGGCGTGTCGTTCTAACGGCACCTCTCTTGTCAACCTGCCGGTAGTAGAGGGCTGTCAACGCCGACTCAACATTCGGATCTGGCCGTCCTTCGGTGATTGGGGCCGACCCGTTCGATGGTCCGGATGCACGTTGTGGGGCCTCCTGCGATCAGCTGAACTTATGGCGCTTCTGCCTTATTTGGCGCCTGTCGTGGTTGACCGAGTGGAACGGCAGGGGCTGGGCCCTGCGGGATTTGGGCTCATGCGTTTACTCAGAGGGCGGCTTGTGCTGGTTGTGGTTGCCGGGCTCGGAGGGTCCACAGCCGCTACGGGCCTCGGCTCGGCAACCGGCTGTGGCGAAGGCGCCAGTCGGAACGCGCAACGCCTTAGGCGTGGATGATCTTGCTCCGCTCACGGGCATCGGTGTGCACGGTGCTAGTCGATGTCTAGGACCGCTCGGTGGTCGACGTCCTACCGCGCGCGACGCGCCGTCCGTCGCCAGGCGCGGATAACACGCCACCGATGCAGGTCATCTGCCGCGATCGCGCCAACGTCTACGCCGAAGGCGCCCCCATCGGCGCGTAGCACACGCCGAGCTCGGCGGCTAGTGGCACATGTGGCGCGACCTCGTCGAAATCGTCGAGCAGACCACCGCCCGTCACGACCACTGCCTGAACCCTCCCCGCAGTCGCAGTCGGGCCGGCGTCACGGAGGACCTGGCCTAACGTTGGCGACACCTGGTCCGACCGGGCGGAGGAGGGCCTGCTGATGGCCCGAGCCGGCGCCGCTACCAATAGCTCATGCCTTGGTCGCCGAGGAACATAGGAGCCGAGAGGTCAGCGACACCTCGGCTTGGCCAGAGATACCGTCCGGCGCTTTGCCCTTGCCACCGCCATTGCGCACAAAGCTATGCGAACTTCGTCGTGCATCGCCTCGGCAGGGGAGGGCATACCGCACCTCGCAGTCAAGTCGAGCGCTTAAGTTGGAGGGTGATGACCGCGTTGTCGCATACGGCCATCACCCTCCCGGGACGCAGCAGGATCAAAATCTCACGTCAGGAGATATTGTTGAGAGCGTAGGTTCCTCCTTGCCCGGATACGACCAGTTTGTATGTTCCGGCGGGCAAGTCCTTAATCTGTTGGTCGTTGCACATGCCGTTGGTGAACTTCGAGCCGGCCTCGGTGCGTAGCTCCCAGTTGAAGTAGAAGCTGTTTTGGCATGTTCCCCAGTCCATGTACCAGGTCTTGGTTGTGGTCGTGACGAGGGTGTATTCGTCGATCGACGCTGCGGTCTCGAGGTTGCCGGCGCCGGTAGTCGGCACGCCGTTGGAGATTGAATAGGGGGCCGCTAAGGTGAACGACTGGGGGGCAGGAACCTCCCACATGCTGTTGAAGGCGTAGGTTCCGGCTCGCCCTGATACCACCAGCTTGTAAGTCCCGGCGGGCAAATCTCGAATCTGCTGGTCGCTGCCGCTGCGGCACGAGGCCACCCACCCACCGCCGGACCAGCTCGGCGCGGTGCCGGTGATCCCCGTACTGTCGGTGGGGTGAGCAGCGCCTCGTCACCGGTGGTGACCCTCGACGGCCGCTTCGTCTCGGTAGCGAAGGGCTCGCACGGCCGCGGCGTCAATGCGAAGTCGTGCCGGTGAAAGCACGGAGCCAAGCGCCGCTTACCGGGCCTGACCCCTTGGAGTATCAATCAACAACCCGGCCCGAGCGCATGACCCCATGCGTGTAGCTGAAGGAAGCTTCGACGATCTTTGAGGTGGGGGCTTGGGTCGCGCCATGGCGCTACTCGCAGCCGACGCCGTCGCCGTCCCGGTCCAGTTTCCGCGAGTAGCCTGGGTCGCCCTTGTGGATCGGATCGGCGCCTGCCTCCCGAACCTCTGTGCAGTTGGCGTAGTACACGTCGCCGTCTGGGGCGGAACCGGTGTCGCCGTTGCCGCCGTCCGGTTCGCACGCCTCCCCGTCCCCGTCCCCGTCCAGCTCAGGCCGGAAGCCGGGCTCACCCGGGTAATGGGGTCGGCTCCGGCGTCTCGTACTGCGTCGCAGTTTCTGTAGTACGGCGTTTGGATGGACTGCTGGTGCGCGACGGCTTGGGTGCCGGTTCTCGGGCCGGTGCCGTACTGGTGGGCGCTACGGCGACGACGGTGGGCTGCGGCATCGGCACGGGGCTGTTGGGGCTGGCGTTTGTGGTGGTGATGCGCTGTACCTGAGCCGACGCGGACAGTTGAGGCTGACTCTCGGCGGCCGGCTCGTCATCGCCGATGTTTGCCCCGCAGATCGCCATGCCGACGACTGCGGCGGTGGTGAGTGCGAGCGTCTGCGCGGGAGTCAGGGGCTTCACCTATGCGAGTGTGCCGGGGCTGATCAGCGACGGTGATCGGCCGACCGGATGCCGGGGTCTCAGGAAGGTGACTAGTCCCGCTCGGAAGCTGCTTCAGGCGAAGAGCAAAGTTGGGGGGATTCGGTACGGTGGCCGGGTGATCGAGGTGCGGCAGCCGACCCCAGCCGACCTGGACGCGTTGGCGGACATCCTGAACGCTGCAGAACTTGACTGTGACCCTGAGGGTCTGCGGTGTTGGGTGGCCGTGGAGTCGGGCGTCGAGCGCGTCCACAGAGTCATTGGCGGTGTCATCGCTGACTTCAGCTACGGCGATTACGGGTCTACGGTGCCGCCCGGCCACGGTGACAACCACGCCTTGAGCCCTTTTCATTGTGGGTAGCGGTCGACGTGGTGCAGCACGAGGATGGCCTGCACAATCGCGGTGGCGCGGCGTGGGCAGCACCGCAGCTTGGTTAGGCTCTTCCAGGTTTTGAGGGTGGCGATGGCGCGTTCGCCGAGGGCACGGATCCCGGCGTGGGACCGGTTCACCGCTCTCTGACGTTGGGATAGCTGCGGTCGGTGGCGGTGCCGTTTGAACGGGGTGTGGACCGCGCCGCCCGCGCCTTGGTAGCCCTTATCGGCGAAGGTCAGCACGTTCACGCTGCTCAACGCGCCGATGCCTGCTGCCCGAGCGGCGGTCAGGTCGTGGGTCGCGCCGGGCTGAGCGGATGAGGCCCAAACGAGACGTCCGCCCCGGGTCGGCGATGGCCTGCACGTTCACACCGTGTCGTTTGTGCTTTCCGGAGTAGTAGGGCTTCTGGTCGGCGACCCGGTCGATCGGGATCAGGGTGCCGTCGAGGATCGCGTAGGCCAGCCGCGCGGCGCGGCGGGTGGCCTCGGTCAGGTTTTCGGCATGCGCGGCGAGTAGGTCGACGGCCTCGCGTACGTACCGCCACGCGGTGCTCGTGCCGATCTCGAACCCGGCGGCGAGCCTGGCATAGGTGTCGCCGTTGCGCAGATGCGCCAGGGCCAGTAACGCCTGCCGGCCCGGATCGAGTCGCCGCCACCTGCAGCGACGTTCGTCGCGACGACTACGAATCAGGTTCGCGAGGTGGTTCAGGGTGCGGGTGGACAGCGGAATCGCCGCAGGGTAAGACAGCATCGAGGCTCCCTGTTGGGACATGGGTTGTGGTCGACTGCTGTCTTACCCGGAGCCCCACCTCACGCCGACGCCGGCCGTTGCACAGCCACCGGACCAGCACCGTCACGACGGACACCGTGAGCAGGCGGGCACGTCACCTGCAAGGCCGATCCGCAGAGGGCGTCAGGCGTCATCCCTGCTGTCCCTGACCCTAGGAGCCAGTGAATGCGCATCAGCATGGCGACGAGCGTCGGTTGGGCCGGCCAGTCGAACGAGGACTTCATCGGCGCTGTTCCCGGCGCTGCTGTGCTGCTAGACGGCGCCGGCATCCCGGGAACCGAGTCGATCTGCTCTCATGGTGTCGCCTGGTATACGCACCGTCTCGGCGGCGCACTGCTCGGCCAGCTGTCGCGTGACGACGGGCGAGGTCTCGCGGCGATCCTCGCCACCACGATCGGCGAGATAGCCGCAGATCACCGCGGCACTTGCGACATCACGAACCCCAGCAGCCCACAGGCGACCGTGGTGATTGTCCGTGCCCACCGGGGCGCCCTGGACTATCTCTTGCTCGCGGACTCCTTCCTCGTCCTCGACCAGGTCATCGGCGGCGCCCAGGTCATCACCGACGAACGTGAAATCACCACCAGACGCGTCTGCTCCGTGCCATTAGATGGCGTTCCAAGGGGAACGCCGGAGTACGAGCGCATCCGAGACTCCTGCGTCGAAGCACTGCGCGCTCGCCGGAACCAACCGGGCGGCTACTGGATCGCCAAAGATGATCCCCACGCGGCGGAGGAAGCGGTAACAGGCAGCCGGCCCCTCCATGACCTGAACGGCGTCGCGCTCCTCAGTAATGGCGCCAGCCGCATCGTCAGCCCATACGGCCTTACCGACTGGCCCGGACTACTGGAACTGCTCAACGCCAACGGGCCGGCCGACGTCATCCGCCGCGTCCGGCAGGCCGAAGCCCCCACCGCCGAAGGCCCCGATGCTCCGATCCCTGACGACGCCACCGTTGCACACTGCACCGACCTATCGCGCTCCGAGACCGCGCGGTAGGTCAGTGCAGCCAGACCTAGCCCCCTGATGCCCGCTAAATCTGACGACCAGGATGGAAAAGGCTCCTTCATCTTCGCCATCGCGGTGGCGCCCGAGCATCAACGCAAGGGCGCCGGTCGAGCCCTCATGCGCCGCGTCGCCGAAGGTGCCCACGCTGCAGGCCTGTCGTTCCTGGTACTCATGCCTCAGGAGCGCCGCGCGGACGATGTCAGCGAGCACATCGCCTTCTTCCGCACCTGCGGCTTGAACTCGCTGGCGTCGGACAGGTACATGTCGCCCTACGGCGCCCCCGTCCTGGAGATCCTGCAGCGCTTGCGGCTGGGCTACTGATGCTGACCGGGGGATTGCGCAACAGCACCGGGGATGGGTGAGGCCTCCCTGGGCGGCCACCGGAGGGGCCGCGGATCAGACACTTCGGAATAGCGACCATTTTGGTGTGAGATGAACGCTCGCCCCGATCGGTTCCCCTCATCAGGGCGAGTCAGCCCTACTGCGTGATGCTCATTCCCGAGCAGGTAGCCGGCGGCAGCTGATTCTCAGATCTGGACCCGTGCCTCGTCCCGAGTGGCTGGACGTGCGTAAGTGCTGTACCGCCGACCGCTGGTCACTGCTCGGATGGGCATTTCACGCCGCTGTGAAACGCCTCTTCTTGATCTTGTTGGCGACGGCGTCGGCGGCTTCGCGGTGGAGTTGTTTGCTGACGCTTTGGTAGGTGTCGCGGGTGAGGGTGGTGGTGGAGTGGCCGAGTTGTTCGGAGACGACTTTAATGTCGACGCCGGCGTCGAGGGCCAGGGTAGCGGCACTGTGTCGCAGGTCGTGCAGCCGGATTGGCGGCAAGCCGGCCTTGCGGACGAGCCGCCGGAAACGTTGGGTCACGGCGTTGGGATGCCAAGGATGGCCGTCGGGACGGACGAAGAACAGCCCGGTGTTGGGCCACGCGTCGCCGGCAGCCAGACGCCACTTGGCGCGGAGGGCTCTGTAAGCGGTGAGGACCTTGACGGTGTCGGCGTCGAGGGCGACGTCGCGGTTGCCGGCTTGGCTCTTGGGGGCTTTTTGGACGGGGGTGTAGCCGTGGGTGGCGATCTGGTTGTTGATGGTGGTTTCTCGGCGGTGCAGTCGGACTTCGCTGTCGCGTAGCCCGCAGGCTTCACCGCGGCGGGGTCCGCGGTAGGCCATGTAGTGCCACATGGGGAACAGGTCCGGTGCGTGGATGGCGGCGTAGTCGAGGAATGCCGTGATCTGGTCGTCGATCCAGACCATTACCGGTCCGGGGACCTTGCCGGTTGCCTTCCACTGTTGGACGCGTTCGTCTTCCCAGATCATGGGGCGGGCGGCTTCGCCGGGGACCTTGACCAGCGCGGCGGGGTTGGTGCCGACGATGAGTTCGTCGGCGAGGGCGTCGTTGATGGCTTTGCGTAGGCAGGCGCGGATGCGTTGGCGGGTGTTGGGGCCGGTGGGCCGGACACAGCCGGCGGGGACCCGCTGCACCTGGCAGCGGTCTTCGGCTTCAGTGGAGGCACCGCGATCCGCTGGGCCACTAACGCGCGGCAGCTACTCACCAAAACCCTCGCCGACACCCCGAAGTAGGCTGCGAGCCCAGACTGCTGAAGTACGCCGCCGCTCGGATCGCGGCTAGTTGCGGATGCCCAATTTGGGCGTTGCTACGTGCTGGTTGATGCGGCAGCCGTGTCGGGTCTACCGGGCGTAACGGCTGGCTCGGGTGGACGTCGGATCAGGATGATGCTGTACGCCACGATCCATATCAGCCAGAGGAGCCAGCCTGCGAGGCCGAGTAGGGCTAGGGGGTTGACGCTGCCGACGCCGTACGGGCTGGTCGTCGCGGTGGCGAAGAGCAGCGTTGCGGCGAGGAGGCCGGTGCCGGCGTGCCATCGGGCTATGGCGCCGGTGCGGATGCCGAACATGGACAACCCGAGCAGTGCGGTCGCCAGGAAGACCTGGTTGAATCCGAACAGGGCGGTGTACAGGCCCCATAGCCCTGCGACGCCGCTGTCGTGCTGGGCTGCGGAGGTCAGTGCGAGGCGGGTGGCCTCGACGCTGGTGAACACGACCGACTGCATGAGCACTCCGGCGAGACCGACAAGGGACCACGGGTCAGTGCGGGTCCGCTCGTCGCGGCGGAGGCAGACGCACACCCCGACGGCGAAGATCGTGGCCAGCAACCAGGCCATCGGCAGCAGTGCCGAGGCCAGGCGCAGTGACCCGGCTCCGGTGGCGATGACCGTGGTGATCTCGTCGGGGGACGCGATTTCGGACGGGGTGGGAAAGCCCGCCGTGGTCAGCAGCAGGTTCGCCACGATGAGGATGACGACGAAACCCATGCCGGCGATGCCGGCAAGGCGAGAGAAGCTCACGGCTGTCTTCCTTCGATCGAGCACTACGTCGACGCGTGGACGAGCCGGTGGACGGCCGGCAGGGCGCGCATTCCATGGGCGTCGAGGGTGGCGCGCACGAAGCGGTGGAAGCTCGGCCGCGTGAGTTGTCCGGCCAGGAACCGGATCGGTCCGGCAGGCAGGCGCGCGTAGTTGACGAGCGCGAACGACGAGGGTCCGATGGGCCGCAGGGCGGTGGAGTTGTCGACTCCGGTCTTGGTGGTGTACCAGCCGGTGACGGAGCGCCAGACGGCTTCGGCGTCGGTGTCCGGTGCGGCGGTGAAGTGGTTGAACAGGAAGGCGCCGTCGGTTCGGGCCTCGGTGTCGCCGATCCGGGCCACGTTGACGCCGGCGAGAATGTGCTCGCCCGCGAGGGCCGAGACCTCGTCACAGGTACGCACCGTCTGCAGGTGGTCCACGCGCATGGTGCGGATCAGCATGGCGAGGTCGTGCCGCGGTGCGCCGGGTAGTGGTGGGATGAACACCGCCCGGAAGATGCGGACGGACACGACGTCCTCACGGCGCACGAGTGCGGGGACGGCCTGCACCAGTTGTGCCGCCGCTCGTTGCCGGCGCGGGGTGCGGTTGTAGACGGGTGACCGTTGTGCGGGCTCGGCCTGGAAGCCCAGATAGATGAATCCGTGCCGTTCCGGTGCGGCGAACTGGGGTGGTGGATAGGGCATTGTGCATCCTTCGGGATTGTCGGTGGTGGGTCAGTACGCGATGCCGATCGCTCGGTGGATGGTCGCGGGGTCGCCTGCGGCGGCGAGCATGGCGTGGGCCACGTCGGCCCGCGAGATCGTGTAGCCGCGCGGGACGCTACTGCCGATGGCGGTGCGGTACCGGCCGGTCAGCGGTTTGTTCACGAGCTTCGGTGGCCGTAAGACCGTCCATTGCGCTGGGCTGTTCGCCATCGCGTGCTCCATGGCACGCAGGTCCGCGTACAGATCTTTGAGCAGGGCACTGATGGCCGGTAGAACGATGCGGCGGTTGAGGAAACTGTCCCCGTCGGGTGTCGGGCCGACCGGAGCGGCGCTGACCGCGACGAGGCGGCGGACACCTTCGGCGTGCATCGCGCTCAGAATCGCGCGCGTGGCGGTGGAGGCGACGGGTCCGTCGTGGCGGCCGCGCGGGCCCACACCGGACAGGACAGCGTCGCTGCCGCGCACCACGGGGACCAACGCATCGACGTCGTCGAGCGTCGACACCGTCGTGACCTCCAGCGCCGAATGACGCACGTCGAGGCGGACCGGATCGCGGACGACCGCGGTCACAGTGAACCCCTGGTCGAGCGCCTGGCGCACGACGTGGCTGCCGATGCCCCCGGTCGCCCCGAAAACGGTCACCCTCATCAGCATCCCCCCAGGTGTGGAGTGTCGGTAACTGTTACCGTAGCGGACAATAACGAGGTCGTACAATATTGGGGTGTTCGACGATCCCGCACCAGGCACGGACCGGCCGCTGGCCGGCCGGGCCAACTTCCTGCTGTCACAGCTCGGCTTCCACGTCGCGCAGACGTTCGCCGCGCGGTTGGCGCCGCTGGGCATCGCGCCGAACCACTTCGGGCTGCTCATGCACCTGCAGCGCAGCGAAGGCAACACCCAGCAACAGCTCGCCGACGCACTGGGCATCCACCGCAAGGTCATGGTCAGCCTGCTCGACGACCTCGAGCAGCGCGATCTGGTCGAACGCAAAAGGCATCCCAGCGACCGCCGGGCCCATGCCATCCACCTGACCGAAGCCGCCCACCACCTGCTACCCCGCGCTCGCCAGGTCGCCGACCAGCACGAGAACGAGATCCTCACCCCGCTCAACGCCAGCGAACGCGCCCGACTTGTCGCTGCCCTGCAACGACTCGCCGAGCACACCGGCAACCCGCCCGGCGTCCACCCGGGCCTGCACCAACCAGCCGCCCGATCTCGCCACCGTATCGACTAACCCGGCATCGCCCAGCATCTCAATCTAGCGGTGGAGAAGTGCATCTCCGGATTCGTCGAGGGGCTGCTGGATAGGGAAGCTGGACGCGGTTCTTCTCGTGAGTTGGACGCGGGACATTGTGAGGCGAAGCCCAGCTCAACGCCAAGCCCACTCGTCGCCATAACCTCGACAGGACGAACCCCAGGACCTTGCCAAACAGGCGGTACGGCAACCTGGTCCACCCAGCGCGCCCTCCTGCGGATCTATGAATGTCACTGTGGCGGTTCTGGGTGGACTGCCGCCAGGATCGGTGCTGGCGTACCGGGTGACTCGCTACGGATCTGGCCGTGTGTGCGTGCCCTTCTTCTGACCTGTCCCCGGTCGCCGGCACCGGCCTGGCCCACCTTGTTGGCCTGATCAGAAGCCTGTCCGCCGATGGCGTGACCCGTCACAGATGTGCCGCTCGGTGACTCCACCCAGGCCGGTGCCGGTGCCGACGTTCGGCCCTAACCCTGGAAGGAGCACGAGGCCGTATGCCTATGTTGGCAGAGGTGGTAGATGCCGTCATCGGTATCGACACCCACCGGGACAGCCACGAGGTGGAGATCGCGGACACGCGTGGAACACCGATTGCCGCGATGCGGATCGGCAATGACAGCGCGGGTTTTGCCCAGCTACTGACTGCGGTCGCCGAGGCGGCGCCTGGGCCGCGGGTGGCGGTGTCACTCGAGGGCAGCCGTAGCTATGGCGTGGGCCTGGCGCGAGCACTGGTCGCCGCCGGACTGCTGGTGATCGAGTGCGAGCAGCCTGCTCGTAGGCAGCGCCGTGGGAGGGGCAAGTCGCTACCGGATCGACGCCCATCTGGCGGTGCTCGCCGCGCTGCGGATGGACGCCGACCGGCTCCCAGCGCCGCGTGCTGACGGTGACCGGGAAGCACTGCGCATTCTGCTCGTCGCGCGCCAGGACATCACCGCAGTCAGCACGGCGCAGACCAACCAGTAGTGCTATTTGTAGAAGTGTGCAAATCTAGCCCCTGACTACGGATCAGATGCTTCAGGAAGTCCGATTCGGATTTTGCCCGTATCGCTCCGGTCATCCCGGGCGCCGCGCTTCAATGCGCCCTGCTCGCGACCGCGTCGTGGGTGGCGAGGTCTCAACGGGGGCAGGCGTGGGGTGTGAGGTGAAGGTCCGCCGGTAGGCCCTTATTGATCTTGCTGATGTGTACGCCGTGTGCTCTCCAGCGGAAGCTACCAGGGGCCAATCCGTGCTACTCGAGGTTAACCGGGGTCAACGATCATGGTCGCTGCCGCGCCTGGTGTGGTCGGCGTGTGGTCATCGGTCGGGGCGGTTGGCCGGGTCAACGCAGGTCAACGTGGGTCACTCCCTGCCAACGCGGGTCAACCCGCAGGTCGTTACACTGACCACTCGCGCCCTCGTAGCTCAGGGGATAGAGCATCGGTTTCCTAAACCGTGTGTCGCAGGTTCGAATCCTGCCGGGGGCACCTCGATGATCAGCCAGATTGGTCTGAGCTGGAAATGCCTACATCGCCCGTCATCAGGACGGACGGACACCGGCGGGCCGGCGACGCCCCTGACCATTCCGTGCATGTTGCGGATCTTGCGAACTCGCCCGCATCCCGTCCCGCCCCGGTCCTGCGGAAGGCTTCGGTGGTGACGGAGTTCAGCATCCGGACAGCCACCTCGGCCGACACCGGCTTCCTGGTCGACATGCTCGTGGAGGCCATCAACTGGCTGCCCGAGCGCAACTGGTCCCGCGAGGAGATCCTGACCAACCCCGAGCTGGCGCACTACGTCACCGGTTGGATGCGGCCGGGGGACTTCGGCGCCGTCGCGGTGGACCTCGCTGATCAGCCGGTCGGCGCGGCCTGGTGCCGATACCTGACCGCCGCCGATCCAGGCTACGGGTACGTGAGCGACGACGTGCCGGAGCTGACCATCGGCGTGGTGGGATCCTGGCGCAACGGCGGTGTGGGCCGGGCGCTCCTGCGCGCCGTTCTGCACGTCGCACAGGATCGCGGCCTACGGGCGGTGTCGTTGAGCGTGGAGCGGGCGAACGTCGCCGCAAGGCTGTACGCCAGTGAAGGCTTCCACACGGTCCAGTCGTTCGACGACGCTGACACCATGGTCGTTGAACTCGACGGAGTTCGATCCTTCGTTCCGAGCGAGCCACCGGCCGTCGACGAGCTGCACCAGGAGAAGGGTTGAACTCCGCCGGGCGGGCGCCGGACGTATCCACGCTGTGACATATTGCCCACACCGGGGGTCAGCGGATCCGACAGCCGATACCTACAGTCGGGCCATGGGCATCGACGACGGCGCGCGGGTCTGGCTCCGCCGGCAGGGCGCTGAGCAGATCGCGCATCCCGGCGGCAACCTGTACGCCCACCTGTGCCGAGTCGGCGAACGACTCGCGGTGCTCGGCTGCGGCAGTGACGTGCAGGCCACCGGCCTCACCCACGCCGTCTACGGCACCGACGGGTTCGACCTTGCCCTGCTTGACCGGACCGATCGTGCCGTGCTGAGGGATCTCGTCGGGGCCGACGCCGAGGAGCTCGTCTATCTGTACGGGGCCTGCGCCCGTGGACACAGCTGGCGGGAGCTGGCGGAGACCGGCCATGGTATTCGACCGCTTCGTACGCCGGGTGAGAACGCCGGACGCGGCTCAACTCCGGTCGCTCGTGGACCTGAGCATCGTCAACGAACTGGACGCCATCGAGCACGATCCTGCCGTGGTGGACCGGCACGGTACCTACTTCCGGGAACTGTTCGCCTCGTGGGCCCCACTGGCCTCGAAGCAGGTCGTCCTCGATGCGCAGCGGGTCTTGGGGCCGTGACACCCGAACCGTCGGCAGGGCCACGTTCGACGGCACGCACCTCCGGTCGCGTACGGGTGCGAGCCGTCGTCGATGGCGGTGCGCGCACTGCGGACGTGACCGCGCAGTTGACCTCGACCAGGGTTGAGGTTGTCGGATGGTCGCATGCGTGCGATCCGGCTCCACGAATTCGGCCCCGCCACCAACCTGGTCCTCGACGAGCTGCCCGACCTCGCACCCGGCCCGGGCCAGGTGCGCGTCGCGGTCGCAGCCAGCGGGGTGCACCTGCTCGACACGACCCTGCGCCGGGGTGAGGCGGGCGGCCCGCTCCCGCTGCCGGAGCTGCCGACCGTTCCGGGCCGCGAGGTCGCCGGTGTCGTCGACGAGCTGGGCGCGGGCGTCGACGAGTCCTGGCGCGGCGAGCGGGTGGTGGCACACCTCGGCATGGTCCCCGGCGGGTACGCCGAGCAGGCGGTGACCGACGTCGGGACGCTGATCCGCGTACCCGGGGGTGTGAGCTTCGCCGAGGCGGTGGCCGCGGTGGGCACGGGCCGGACCGCCCTCGGCGTCGTGGAGCTGGAGCGGCCGACGCCGGACGACGTGGTCTTCGTGCCGTCGGCGGCGGGCGGCATGGGCTGGCTGCTGGTCCAGGCCGCACGGCACGCCGGCGCCACGGTGGTGGCGGCGGCGCGCGGCGCCGACCGCACCGCGAAGGTACGCGACCTCGGCGCCGACCTGGTCGTGGACTACGGGCTGCCGGACTGGCCTGACCGGGTACGTGAGCACGCCGGTGGGCTGACCCTGGTGTGGGATGGCGTGGGCGGCACCGTCGGCCGGGCCGCGCTGGAGCTGCTGCGGCCCGGTGGCCGGTTCATGATGTTCGGCTGGTCCGCGGGGGAGGCGACGGCGATCGGTACGGGCGACCTGGTCGCCCGGGGGATCACGGCCGGCTGGCTGGGGCAGCGGATGCGCGCCCTGCCCGGCGGCATCCCCGGTCTCGCCCGCCGTTCGGTCGAGCTGACCGGGCGTGGCTGGTGGCGGCCGCTGGTGACGACGTACCCCCTGGCCGACGCAGCGACCGCCCACGCCGACCTGGAAGGCCGTCGCGCACTCGGCAAGGTGGTGCTCACGACGTGACGCCGACCGACCACCGTCCGGCGACTCAGCCCGCGTCGGTGGGCTTACGGGCCAGGATGTACGCCTGCGGCGTGTGCTCGGTGTGCGTCGGGTGGACCTCCGGCTCGCGGACCAGCCGAACCCGGACCGGCAGGCCGGCCCGGGCGAGCAGATCGGCGACCGCGTCGGGGCGACGCCGGTGGAAGGTCAGCGCGACCGGGGCGCCGAGCATCGCCGCCGGACGCAACGGTTCGTCACCGACCTGGAAGGCGAGCGCAAGGTGACCGCCCGGGGCCAGTACCCGGTGGAACTCGGCGAGGACCGCCGGCAGGACGTCGTCCGGGACGTGGATCACCGAATACCAGGCCACCACCCCGCCGAGGCTGGCGTCGGGCACGTCGAGGGCGGTCATCGAGCCCCCGGTGAACCGCAGGTCCGGGTACGCGCGTCGGGCGGCGGCCACCATGCCCGGGGACAGGTCGACGCCGGAGACGTCCAGTCCCCGCCGGTGCAGGTACGCGGTGACCCGGCCCGGACCGCAGCCCACGTCCAGCACCGGTCCCCGGACGATCCGGGCGTACGCGTCGAGGACCGCGCCGTCCCACACGTTGTCCGCCAACTCCTCGCGGAACCGCTCCGCGTACGGCTCGGCGACGGCGTCGTAGGCGGCCCGGGTGTCGCGCAGGAAGTCCACGTCGGTCATGCGACAGGACGGTACCGAAGCACCGGCCGTCCCCGCAGCGCGTGTTAAGAAGGGCCCCCGCTACAACACGAGGCGTTAAGCGGGGGCCCTTCCTTTCACGTCAGAGGGCGGTTCGGATCGCCTCGGCCAGGGTGGTCGGCTTCCGGCCGATCAGCCGCTCCAGGTCGTCGCCGGCCACCTCCAGCTCTCCGGCGGCGGCGCCCCGGTCCCCGTCGGCGAGCACGGCCGCCATCGGCTCCGGCATGCCCACGCCGACCAGCACCTCGACGTACTTCTCCACCGG
Organism: Micromonospora sp. BQ11; assembly: GCF_052068135.1. NCBI lineage: Bacteria > Bacillati > Actinomycetota > Actinomycetes > Micromonosporales > Micromonosporaceae > Micromonospora > Micromonospora sp. BQ11. The sequence continues at coordinate 47,550 of NZ_JBQHDB010000001.1, forward strand.
CAGGTCGGTGTAGGTGACGTCCTTCCCGGTCTGCCGGGACAGCTCGCCTGCCAGCTCGGCCATGGTGAACGGGGCGCCGCCCAGCTCGTACACCTTCCCGGCGTGGCCCTCGGTGGCGAGGACCGCGGCGGCGGCCTCGGCGTAGTCGGCGCGGGCGGCGGCGCTGATCCGGCCGTCCCCGGCCGCGCCGACGACGCCGTGCTCCAGGTACGTGGGGATCTGCGGCAGGTAGTTCTCGAAGTACCAGCTGTTGCGCAGGAACACGTACGGCAGGCCGGACGCGGCGATCTCCTGCTCGGTGGCCCGGTGCTCGGTGGCGAGGGTGAGGCTGGAGGTGTCGGCCTTCGGGATGCTGGTGTAGACGACCAGTCCGACGCCGGCCTCCCTGGCGGCGGCGACCACGGTGCGGGCCTGCGCGATCCGCTGACCCAGCTCGTTGCCGGAGACGAACATCAGCTTCTCCGCACCGGAGAAGGCGGCGCGCAGCGAGTCGGCGTCGTTGTAGTTGGCTTGGCGGACGGTGACTCCCCGGGCGGCGAGGTCGGCGAGGCGGCTCGTGTCCCGGCCGAGCGCCACGATCTGCTCGGCGGGTACACCCCGGTCCAGCAGCGAGGCGACGATGAGGCGGCCCAGGTGGCCGGTGGCTCCGGTGACGACGATGGACATGGCGCAACTCCCGGTGCGTGCGGTGGGGGCTGCGGCGACGCGGCCCCGGGTGGGTCTGACGACAGCTCCAACCGGAACACCGTGCCCTCACTTCCCGTTGGAGAGTAGGCACCTTGAAGTGCGTAAGGCACCTGAGGGAGAGTAAACACGTGGAACCCGACCTCTACGACCGAAAGTGCGGAAGCCGGCAGGTCCTGGACCGCATCGGTGACCGGTGGAGCGTGCTGGTCGTGCTCAGCCTGGCAGACGGCACCAAGCGCTACGGCGAGCTGTCGCAGCGCATCGACGGAGTGAGCCAGAAGATGCTCACCCAGACCCTGCGGGGTCTGGAACGGGACGGCCTCGTCACGCGCACCGCGCACGCCACCGTGCCGCCCCGGGTCGACTACGCCCTCACCGACCTGGGCCGGAGCCTGCTCGACCTGCTCTCCGGCCTGCGGTCCTGGGCGACCGACCACCTGGACGAGGTGGAGGCCGCACGTGCGCGCTACGACGCCGGCGGTGCGAGCCGGAGGATGTAACGAATTTCGGCCGGAACGCGCTGCGCCCGCAGCGTGCGCGCACTCCCACCGGTTGGGAATAGGCTCCGAAGTATCGACGGCCGGCGGAATTCCCGGCCGTCGTGTGCCGGGGGTCGGACGCGATCGAGGGGGCGCGTCCGGTTCGGGCGAGCGTCCGGGGGTCCTGGAGAGTTCGACGACCTGCCCCGACCCGTCCCGCCGGTCGGCCGCCCGGGGTCGCGGGCCGTCGGGGGGACGGGACGCGACGGCGGCCGGCGGGACCATCGCCGGCCGCCGTGGCGCGTCATCCGGCCGGCCCCGTACCGGCCACCGGTGGGTCAGCTCGGCGGCAACTGCTCGGCTCGCGTGATCACCTGGTCGATCAGGCCGTACTCGCGGGCCTGCTCCGCGGTGAACCACCGGTCCCGGTCCCAGTCCCGCTGGATCTCCTCCAACGTCCGTCCACTGTGCTGGGCGATGAGCTCCTGCATGGTGTGCTTGACGTGCAGCATGTTCTCCGCCTGGATGGTGATGTCGGCGGCCGTGCCGCCCATCCCGCCGGACGGCTGGTGCATCATGATCCGCGAGTGCGGCAGCGCGTACCGCTTGCCGGCCGCGCCCGCGCACAGCAGGAACTGCCCCATCGAGCCCGCGAACCCGAGCGTCAGGGTGGCCACGTCGTTGCGGACGTACCGCATGGTGTCGTAGACGGCCATACCCGCGCTCACCGAACCGCCGGGTGAGTTGATGTAGAGGAAGATGTCCCGGTCGGGGTCCTCGGCGGCGAGCAGCAGGATCTGCGCGCAGATCTGGTTGGCCGACGCGTCGGTCACCTCGGTGCCGAGGAAGACGATCCGTTCCTTCAGCAGCCGCTCGAAGACGTGGTCGCCGAAGGTCGGCTGGCCACTGTCCAGCATGCGTACGCCATCGCTGATCATCGTTCGCCTCCCGTGCCGGCGGGCGACACGGGACGCGCCCCGGTACCGGCCCCTTTAGCCTGCGGCGGTCGGGGCGCGCGGCCACCATGATTCTGCCGGCGGCAGATCCGCCGACGGCAGAACCGGCCGGCCTCAGACCGCGGTCGGCCGCCGTCCGCCCGCCACGCCCGCCCCGCCCACCAGCACGCCAGAGGTACGCGGACCGGCGTACCCGAGTCGGAGGGAGGTGGACGGCCGGCGGCGGGAGACGCCGGGGCGGCTCGGGCCGCCCGCCACGCCGACGCGGGCGACCGGACCGGTGCCGCCCGGACCCCGGTGCAGCAGCGGCCCGGTGCGATGACGGGTCGGTACGGTCGCCGGGCGGCGTGCGACCGGCACCCGGGCCGACTCGGCGCGGGCCAGGTCGGCGCGGGGCGCGGTCGGGATGCGCGGCTCGACGCGGCGCAGGTCGTCCCGGGCCTCTTCGAGCAGGTCGGAGAGGCGGATGCCGAGCGCCCGGCAGATCGCCGCGAGCACCTCCGAGGAGGCCTCCTTGCGGCCCCGTTCGACCTCGGACAGGTACGGCACCGACACCCCGGCGGCCGCGGCCACCTCACGCAGCGTGCGGCCCTGCCGCTGCCGCAGCCGGCGCAGCACCCCGCCGATCACTCGTCGCAGCAACGACATGCCGGCCTCGCTTCCCCGGTCGCCGGACGGACACCCCCATCATGCCCGCTGACCCCTTCTTGCGCCGCCCGCCTCCGGTGTCCGGCGGCCCCGACGTGCGGTTGGGCGCGTACGGGCTATCTTGTGGTCGTGCAGCCGACAGCGGAGTCCGGGCAGGTGCGACGGTGATCCATTTCCCGGCCCAGCGGCGGGGTCCGCTGAGTGCGCTGAGCCTGCGCCTCGCCGGCGCCCTCGGTCTCGTGCTCGCCACCGTGGCGGTGGTGTATCTCGACCGGGACGGCTACCGGGACGTCAACGAGGACGGGCTGACCCTCCTCGACTGCTTCTACTACGTCGTGGTGTCGCTCTCCACCACCGGGTACGGCGACATCACCCCGGTCAGCGAGACGGCGCGGCTGGTCAACGTCCTCTACATCACCCCGGCCCGGGTGCTCTTCCTGATCATCCTGGTCGGTACCACCCTCGAAGTCCTGACCGAGCAGTACCGGACCGGCCGACGCCTGAACCGGTGGGAGAAGTCCGTGAAGGATCACGTCATCATCTGCGGCTACGGCACCAAGGGCCGCAGCGCGGTCTCCGCGTTGCTGGAGAACGGGCTCGACAAGTCCCGGATCGTGGTGGTCGAGCGCAGCGGTCCCGCCCTGCGCGGGGCCACCTCGGCGGGGCTCGTGGCGATCGAGGGGTCGGCAACCCGCTCGGCGGTGCTCAACCAGGCGCACGTCCGGAATGCCAAGGCGGTCATCATCGCGACCGACAGCGACGACGCGTCGGTGCTGGTGGCGCTGACCGTCCGCCAGTTGACCGCCGGCCAGGTGCGGATCATCGCCGCGGCGCGGGAGGCGGAGAACGCGCCGCTGCTCAAGCAGAGCGGCGCCCACCACGTGATCGTCTCGTCGGCCACCGCGGGCCGGCTGCTGGGCCTGTCCACGTCGGCGCCGCCGCTGATCGACGTCGTGGAGGACCTGCTCACCCCCGGGCAGGGCATGGCGCTGGCGATGCGCTCGGCGGAGCGCAGCGAGGTGGGCAGGTCGCCCCGCGAGCTGGAGACCCTGGTGATCGCCCTGGTCCGCCGCGGCAAGGTGGTCAGCCTGGCCGACCGGGCCGGCGCCGTCATCGAGACCGGCGACATGCTCGTGCACGTGCGCGACGACCGCCCGTCGGCGACGACCTCGGTCGCCTGACCGATCGTCCAGGTGTCGCGGCTCGCCCGCCGGGTGGCGCTTCGCTGACCCACGCCGGGCTCCGAAGCGCCGGGCGTCCGACCCGTGCCTGTCGTCCGCGTGACTCTCCCCGGGATCAGCAGTGGCCGTCGGCGCGGGCCTCGGCCTCGGCCGCCGCTTCGGTGCAGCTGGGCGTCCCCGTCCCGGTGGCCGCGCGCCGGAGCAGCTCGTAGAGCGTCTCGCGTTCGGCGGGCTCCAGCGCGCCGAGCACCTCGTCCTCGGCGGTGGTCAGCGCGCATTCCGCCTCGGCGAGCCGTTCCGCACCGGCCGGGGTGAGCTCGACGACGTGCCGGCGGCGATCCTCGGGCGAACGTCGTCGCTCGATCAGCCGCTCCGCCTCCAGCTCATTGAGCAGGCCGACGACGTTCGTGCCGTCCATCTCCAGCGTGCCGGCGAGCGACTGCTGGCTGATGCCGCCCTCGGCCCGCAGCACGGTGAGCGCCACGAGGTGCCGGGGCCGCAGGCCGAGCGGCGCCAGCACGGACTCCGACCGCAGCCGGATCCGCCGGGCCAGGTGGTCGAGGAGCGCCCCGGAACGGTGCTCCGACTGGTCGACCGGCACGGCAGGCATGTGACCGAGTCTACCGACGCCCGCGAAGGCAGGCCTGCTATAAATGGTTTGTGCTTTACAAACTATCTATGGAGGGCTAATCAAGTGGCACATCTGTTGCACATCGATTCGAGCATCCAGGGAGAGCGCTCGGTCAGCCGACAGCTCACCGCGCGGGCCGCCGCCGCCTGGCGCGCCGCCAACCCCGGCGGAACGGTCACCTACCGGAACCTGGGTGCCGAGCCGCTGCCGCACCTCGACGAGGTCGGCGGACTTGCCCGGATGGTGCCCGCGGAGCACCACACTCCGGCCCAGCGCGAGTCCTGGGCCCTGACCGAGCGGCTGGTCCAGGAGGTGAAGCGGGCCGACACCGTTCTGCTCGGCCTGCCGCTCTACAACTTCGGTGCCCCCAGCAGCGTGAAGACCTGGGTCGACCACCTGATCGCGCCCGGCCTGGCGTACGACCCGGCGACCGGGGCCGGCCTGCTGGGCGGTCGGGAGTTCATCGTGCTGGCCAGCCGGGGCGGCGGCTACGGCGCGGGCACCCCACGCGAGGGCTGGGACCACGCCGAGCCCTGGCTGCCGCACGGCCTGTCGATGACCGGTCTCGAACCGCGTTTCATCACCGCCGAGTTGACTCTCGCCCCGGTGAATCCCGCCATGGCGGGGCTGATTCCCCTCGCCGAGGAGAGCCTGAGCGCGGCCGAGCGGGCGATCGACGGCCTCTGGACGCCGGCCTCCGCCGCCGCCTGACGGCCGCCGGAAACGCGAAGGAGTGGTCGTTCCCCCGGGGGAACGACCACTCCTTCGTGCGACTCGGGCGGAACGGTCAGACGATCGTCCAGGTGTCGCCGCTGTTGAGCAGGCCGGCGAGCTGCTGCTCGGGGGTCTCGGTGACCGTGGCCCGGGCGGTGGCCAACTGCTCCTGCACGACGCTGTCGTACGAGGGGCGGTCGACCGAGCGGAACACGCCGATCGGGGTGTTGCGCAGGTCGAGGCCGGGCAGGCGGGACAACGCGAAGGCGTACGCGGGGTCGTTGACCGTCGCGTCGTGCACGACGATGTCACCGGCCGGGGTGGAGGCGGTCTCCCGAACCTCCAGGCCGAAGCCGCCCGGCGGGTGGACGACGCAGAACTGCCCGTCGGAGCCGAACGTGATCGGCTGCCCGTGCTCCAGGCGGATCAGGTGGTCATCCCGGATGCCGGGGTCCTTGAGCTGGTCGAACGCACCGTCGTTGAAGATGTTGCAGTTCTGGTAGATCTCCACGAACGCGGAGCCCTGGTGCTCGGCCGCCGCCCGCAGCACCGACTGGAGGTGCTTACGGTCGGAGTCGATGGTGCGGGCGACGAAGGTGGCCTCCGCGCCCAGTGCCAGCGACAGCGGGTTGAACGGGGCGTCCGCCGAGCCGACCGGCGTCGACTTGGTGATCTTGCCGACCTCGGAGGTGGGCGAGTACTGCCCCTTGGTCAGGCCGTAGATCCGGTTGTTGAACAGCAGGATCTTGAGGTTGACGTTGCGGCGCAGCGCGTGGATGAGGTGGTTGCCGCCGATCGACAGCGCGTCGCCGTCACCGGTGACCACCCACACGGACAGGTCCGGGCGGGTGCTCGACAGGCCGGTCGCGATCGCCGGGGCGCGGCCGTGGATGGAGTGCATCCCGTAGGTGTTCATGTAGTACGGGAAGCGGGAGGAGCAGCCGATCCCGGAGACGAACACGATCCGCTCGCGCGGGATGTTCAGCTCCGGCATGAACTGCTGGACGGCGGCGAGGATCGCGTAGTCACCGCAGCCGGGGCACCACCGGACCTCCTGGTCGGACTTGAAGTCCTTGGCGGTGAGCTTGAGAGCGACGGGCTCAGACATTCTTCAGGACCTCTTCCAGCATCGTCTCCAGCTCGACGGCCGTGAACGGCAGGCCGCGGACCTGGTTGTAGCTGATCGCGTCGACCAGGTACCGCCCGCGGACCACCTGGGCGAGCTGGCCGAGGTTCATCTCCGGGATGACCACCCGGTCGTACGCGGCCAGCACCTGCCCGAGGTTCGCCGGCATCGGGGCGAGGTGCCGCAGGTGCGCCTGGGCGACGGAGAGCCCGCGCTGGCGCAGGCCCCGGCACGCCGCGCCGATCGGCCCGTAGGTGGACCCCCAGCCCAGGACGAGCACCCGGGCGTCGCCGTCCGGGTCCTCGACCTCGATGTCCGGGACGGGGATGGTCTCGATCCGGGCCGCCCGCGTGCGGACCATGAAGTCGTGGTTCGCCGGGTCGTACGAGATGTCGCCGGTCCGGTCGGCCTTCTCCAGGCCACCGATCCGGTGCTCCAGCCCGGGGGTGCCCGGGACGGCCCACGGCCGGGCCAGGGTCTCCGGGTCCCGCAGGTACGGCAGGAAGGTGGTGCCGTCCTCGTCGTTGGGCTTGGACGCGAACTCCACCCGCAGGTCGGGCAGGGACTCGACGTCGGGCAGCAGCCACGGCTCGGAGCCGTTGGCGACGTAGTTGTCCGACAGCAGGATCACCGGGGTGCGGTAGGTCACCGCGATCCGCGCCGCCTCCAGCGCCGCGTCGAAGCAGTCCGCCGGGGACTTCGGCGCGATGACCGCCACCGGTGCCTCGCCGTGCCGGCCGAACAGGGCCATGTTCAGGTCGGCCTGCTCGGTTTTGGTCGGCATGCCCGTGGAGGGGCCGGCCCGCTGCACGTCCACGATCACCAGGGGCAGCTCCAACGCCACCGCGAGGGAGATCGTCTCGCTCTTCAGGGCCACGCCCGGACCGCTGGTCGTGGTGATGCCCAGCGCCCCGCCGTAGGAGGCGCCCAGGGCCGCGCCGACGGCCGCGATCTCGTCCTCGGCCTGCATGGTGAGCACGTTGAACCGCTTGTGCTTGCTCAGCTCGTGCAGGATGTCCGACGCCGGCGTGATCGGGTACGCCCCGAGGAACACCGGCAGCCCGGAACGGACACCGGCGGCCACCAGGCCCAGCGACAGGGCGGCGTTGCCGGTGATGTTGCGGTAGGTGCCCGCGGGCATCCTGGCCGGCTTGACCTCGTACCGGACCGCGAAGTCCTCGGTGGTCTCGCCGAAGTTCCAGCCGGCCTTGAACGCCGCCACGTTCGCCGCCACCAGCTCGGGGCGCTTGGCGAACTTGCGCTCCAGGAAGCGCAGCGTCGACTCGTACGGCCGGGAGTACATCCACGAGAGCAGGCCCAGCGCGAACATGTTCTTCGCCCGCTCGGCGTCCTTCTTGGACACCTCCTGCGCGGCCAGGGCGCCGACCGTCATCGAGGTCAGCGCGACCGGGTGCACGGCGTACCCGGCGAGGGAGTCGTCGTCGAGGGGGCTGACCTGGTAGCCCACCTTGGCCAGGTTCCGCTTGGTGAACTCGTCGGTGTTGACGATGATGTCCGCGCCCCGCGGCAGGTCGGCCAGGTTGGCCTTCAACGCCGCCGGGTTCATCGCCACCAGGACGTTCGGTGCGTCTCCCGGGGTGAGGATGTCGTAGTCGGCGAAGTGCACCTGGAAGCTCGACACCCCGGGAAGGGTGCCGGCGGGGGCGCGGATCTCCGCCGGGAAGTTCGGCAACGTGGAGATGTCGTTGCCCAGCTGGGCCGTCTCGGAGGTGAAACGGTCGCCGGTCAGTTGCATGCCGTCGCCGGAGTCACCGGCGAACCGGATGACGACCCGGTCGAGTTGACGGATCTGCTTGGTCACGCCTGCACCTCGCTTCGCCCGGCGCGATCGCACGGGCGGCCGAATCCGATGGTGACCTCGCCTTGCCCGGCCACGTGACCTCCTTGACGCACCCTGTAACCGCACCGCCCGTGGCTGTCCGGCCCGCTGTCGTTACTCATCTCAGAGCCTACGTCGGATCGACTGGTCAACCTGCCAGGAGGTCCGCCCGCTGGGATCGCTATCAACAGGCTTTCGTCCGGTTCTGCGCCGTTCTGCCCCGCCCGCCGTAATCCAGATCACCGAACACCGCCCGCCAACTTCCCCCGCGTTAAGAAGGGCCCCCTTCACCTCACCAGGCGTTAACAGGGGGCCCTTCCTTGAACGTCATTCGCCCGGGTCGGTCATCCGTCGGCGCAGCGACGTCGTCGCGAGGGTGAGGGCAAGCACCACCAGAACGGTCGAGACCACGACGACGATGACCGCGGTGCGCTGGACCGACGACATCCCGCCGCCGTCACCCGCCGCGGCGCCGGCCGCCAGCACCCCCGTGGAGCCGGTCGGCGCGGGCTCGGACGGCGGTGGAGTGGCCAGGGCCGCCGCGGCGGTGATCCGGAAGCTCATCTGCACCTGCCGGGCCCGGCCGCTGCGCGGGTCGAGCTTGCCGACCACCGCGCCGGCCAGTGGCGCGTCGCGCTGCGCCTCCGGTGTCGCGTTCACCGGCAGCCGCACCTCGGCCGTCCGCCCCGCCGGCACCGAGCCGAGGTCACAACGCGTACGGGTGGGGTCGACCATGACGCATCCGGCCGGCGGCGTCGGCACGGTCACCCCGGCCGGCAGGACCACCTCCACCGCGCCGGCCGCGTCCACCGCGCCGGTGTTGCCCAGCCGGACGGCGAGATTGCTGGCCGCGCCGCTGATGTCGAAGGCGACCTCGTCGGCCTGCAGCTTGATCCCGGGTACCGGCGGACCGGGCGGGAAGAGGACGGCGAACCCCTCGTTGTCGCTCACCGTGCCGCCGCCGGCCGCGCTCGCGCTGACCCGCACCGAGCCGCTCAGCGGCATCTGCCGCCAGGCCTGACCGCTGACCCGGACCCGCAGGGTGGTGCTGAAGCGCGCGCCCGGCCCGCTCGTCCACGCGCCGCAGCGGTACTCCCCGCCGCCGGTCGCGGCGCAGCCCTTCGTGCCGGCGTCGGTCACGCCCGCGGGCAGGGTGTAGGCGAGGCGGATCTCCTCGGCGACGCGGCCCGTGTTGGTGACCGTGACCCGCAGGCTGGTCACCGTCGACCGCGCGTTCCAGTACGCGGGCGAGAGTGCGACGTCACCCGTGGTGACCTGGACGCCGACCGGACTGGCCGCCGGGCCGTCCGGACGCGGCGCGGCCGGCGGGGCGGGCGGTGGCGGTGGTGGTGCGGTCGTGGGCGCGGCGGTGGTGGGTGCGGTGGTGACCGGCGCGGGCGGGGGCGCCGTCGTCGTCGGCGCCGGAACGGTGGTGACGGGCGGGGGCGGTGACGTCTCCGGCACCGTGGGCGGCGGACTGGTCGGCAGTGGCCCGGTGTCCGTGGGGTCCGGGGTCGGTGTCTCGTCGCCCGGTTCCCCCGCCGGGTCGGTGCCCGTTCCGTCGGGGGGATTCACCCGGTGCGCTGCGGTGACGATCGCGCCGTTGCCGGAGCCGGCGAGCGCGAGGCCGGGCGCGGCGGCCACCGCTAGGCCGACCGCCAGGGAGAACGCCAGCATCGAGGCGGTACGCGGATGGCGTGACCGGCGGCCGGGTCGGTGGTCCAGGCGGGCCATCTGTCCTCCGTGACGATGAGTGAGGATGCAATAGTCGGTAATTGTTGCCCCAGTGCACTAGTCCTGGGCGGAAACAACTTCGTAACGTGTTCGGAGCCGGCGACCCGCCAGGACGGTAGGCTTACCGACCGTGAACGGTTACCTGGGCTCGTACGCGACGCTCGGGCTGTTGCTGCTCGCCAGCGTTCTCTTCTTTGTGACAGCGTTCTCGGCCAATCGGGTGTTACGTCCAGCCCGTCCGGCTGATCCTTTCGGCAAGCGTGCAGCGTACGAGTGCGGGCTCGACCCGGTCGGCGGGGACTGGGCCCAGATGCAGATCCGTTACTACGTGTACGCGTACCTCTACGTCTTGTTCGCGGTGGAGTCGGTGTTCCTCTTCCCGTGGGCCGTCGTCTTCGACCGGCCCGGCTTCGGGATGGTGACCGTCGTGGAGATGGCCCTCTTCGTGGCCGTGCTGGCGCTGGGCATCCTCTACGCCTGGCGGAAGAACATCCTGCGCTGGACCTGACCGGTCACCCCGGCGCGCTCAGGCGAGACCGCGGCGGGTCGCCACGGGCGGGCGGTCGCCCCGGATCGAGGCGACCATGTCCAGCACCCGGCGGGTGGGGCGGACCTGGTGGGCGCGGAACACCCGCGCGCCGAGCCAGGCCGACACGGCGGTGGCCGCCAGGGTGCCCTCCAGCCGCTCGGCGACCGGCACATCCAGCGTCTCGCCGATGAAGTCCTTGTTGGACAGGGCCACCAGCAGGGGCCAGCCGGTGCCGGACAGCTCGCCCAGACGCCGGGTGATCTCCAACGAGTGGCGCGTGTTCTTGCCGAAGTCGTGCGCCGGGTCGATCAGGATGCCGTCGGGGCGTACGCCCAGCGCGACCGCGCGCTCGGCGAGCCCGGTCACCGTCGCGACCACGTCCGCCACGACGTCGTCGAAGGCGGCGCGGTGCGGTCTCGTGCGGGGCGCGAGCCCGCCGGCGTGCGAGCAGACCAGCCCGGCGCCGGTCTCCGCCGCGACCCGGGCGAGCGCCGGGTCGGCACCCGACCACGTGTCGTTGAGCAGGTCCGCCCCCGCCGCGACGGCCTCCGACGCCACCTCGGCGCGCCAGGTGTCGATGGAGACCACCACGTCGGGGAAGGCGGCCCGGACCGCGGCGATGGTGTCGACCGTCCGGCGGATCTCCTCCGTGACGTCGACCTCGGCACCCGGCCCGGCCTTGACCCCGCCGATGTCGATGATCTCGGCGCCCTCCTGGACCGCCCGCTCCACCGCCCGCAGCGCGCTGTCCTGCGCGAAGGTCGCGCCACGATCGAAGAACGAGTCGGGGGTGCGGTTGACGATGGCCATCACCGTCAGCTCGCCGGGGCCGAACGTCCGCCCACCGAGCCGAAGCGTCCCGGCCATGCCGCCTCCCGAAGTCCACACCGTCGCCGTCCGCCGCCGTCGACCGGTCTACGACGCTAGCCCGTCACCGACGGCCCGGCTCCACGGGTCGGCGCACCCGCTCCACCCTGCGTTCCGCGGCTTCCTCCCGCAGCGGAACGCCCATGCCGGTGGCGGTGTACGGCCGCCGGTCGGGGTGGACGGGTGGGGACCGATCGACACCCCGGTGTGTGGAGGGCTCGCTCCGACCCGCTCGACGTGCCACGATCTCTGACATGGGTCAGGTTCTGCTCCTGCTGGTCGTGGCGTTGACCGTCGCGGCGGTCGTGTTCGGTGTGACGGTGCTGGTCACCGGCCGGGATCCCGGTCTGGCACCGGCCGAGCCGGACGGCCGCGCCGTACCGCTGCCGGGCGCCCGTCCGCTGCGCGAGTCCGACATCGGCGAGGTCCGTTTCGACACCGCACTGCGCGGGTACCGGATGGCCCAGGTCGACCAGGCGATGCGCCGCGCGGCCTACGACATCGGCTACAAGTCGGAGCTGATCGGCGTCCTGGAGGCGGAGGTCACCGCGTTGCGGGAGGGGCGGACGGCGGACGCCGACGCACTCCGCGCCGCCCGTGACCGTTCCGCCGGAGCCACCGCGGCGGGTACCTCGGACAGCACGTCGGACGTCGCACCGGTCGACGTCACCGGGCCGACCGGCGGCACCGAGGCGCCGTCCGCGACCGACCCCACCAAGGCGCCGTCCGCGACCGACCCCACCGACGCGCCGGCGCCGACCGACCCCACCGACGCCGCGGCGTCAACCAGTGGCACCGACGCACCGGCGTCGACCAGTGGCACCAACGCACCGGCGTCGGGCAGCGGCACCCCGCCGTCCACGACCGGCGTCCTGCACCCTGTGTCGGGCACCGACGCGGTCGGCGACGACGGCCGCGTGGCCGGACGGCCGGACCGGGACGACGACGTCCCCGCCGAGGACGGTGCCCCGGCGGACCCGGTGGACGAGACCGCGCAGCGCCGGCCGGCGGTCCGGTCGGAGTCCTTGTGACCGGGCCCCGGGGCGCGGACGACCTGGGCGAGGTCGCCCGGCGCGGCGCCGGCGAGGTCACCGCGACGGTGATCGTCGACGCGCCGGCCGAACGGGTCTTCGCGGCGCTGATCGCCTGGGAACGGCAGTCCGACTGGATCCCGTTCACCAAGGTCACGATCGTCGAGGGCGACGGCGGCGAGGGCAGCCTGATCGAGGCGGTCACCGCGATCGGGCCGGCCGTGCTCCGCGACGAGATGCGGGTCGTCCGGGTCGACGCGCCGTACGAGATCGGCGTGGTCCACTGCGGCAAGCTGCTGCGCGGGCCGGGCGTGCTGCGCTGCACCCCGCTGGAGCGGGACCGGACGCAGGTGGTCTGGCACGAGTGGTTCCACCTGCCCGGTGGTGCCGCGGGCCGGGTCGCCTGGCCGTTGCTCTGGCCCGGCTCGAAGGTCAGCCTCACGCAGGCCCTGAAGAAGTTCGGCCGGATGGTCGAGCAGGGCCGCATCCCCTGACCCGGGAAGCCGGTCAGGTGGCCGGTGCCGACGTCATGGCCTGTCGGCGGGTTGCCCTAGCGTGGGGGAGTGACTGACCTGGTGATCGGCCCCGACGGCCTGTTCCGCTGCGCCTGGGGCGCGAGCACCCCCGACTACGCCGTCTACCACGACACCGAGTGGGGGCGGCCCTTGCGCGGCGACGACGCCCTCTACGAGCGGATGACCCTGGAGGCGTTCCAGTCCGGCCTGTCCTGGCTGACCATCCTGCGCAAGCGTCCCGCGTTCCGGCTCGCCTTCGACGGGTTCCACATCGAGACGGTGGCCGCCTACACCGAGGCGGACACTGCCCGGCTGCTCGCCGACGCCGGCATCGTCCGCAACCGCGCGAAGATCGAGGCGGCGGTCGCCAACGCCCGTGCCGCCCTGGAGTTGCCCGACGGGCTCTCGGCGCTGCTCTGGTCCTTCGCGCCGCCGCCCCGGCCGGCCCACCCCGCCTCGTTCGCGGAGGTGCCCGCGCTCACCCCGGAGTCCACGGCGATGGCCAAGGCGCTCAAGAAGCGGGGCTTCCGGTTCGTGGGCCCCACCACGGCGTACGCGCTGATGCAGGCCACCGGAATGGTCGACGACCACCTTGCCGGCTGCCACGTCGTGTCGGCCGGTACGGCGTGATGGGATGGAGGGCATGAGCACCGACACCGCGCCACGCACCGACCCGATCCGTCCCGCCGGGGGTACGGGAGCCTGGGCCGTGCTGCTGCCGGCGGGGCGCTACGAGGCGGAGCGGCTCGTCCACCACGACACGGTGGAGCTGACCGGTCTGGACGGCGACGTCCGTCCCCGCCGCGGGGACGAGGTCGCGGTGCTGGCCGACGCGCCGCCCCGACTGGTGGCGCTGGGCCGGGTCGTGACCGGTGGCGGGCAGCAGCGGGAGGTCCCGGAGGACCCGGAGTCCGACCGGTTCGGCGGGACGCTGGTGGTCGCGTACACCCGTCGGGTCTTCGACGAGCCGGTGCCGGCCGACGCGCTGGCGCTCGACGGGCCGGTGACCGCCCTGGACCCGGCGGTCTTCCGTGAGCTGGCCGACCGGGTCGGTCCGCCGCCGCTCCGGCGGTCCTGGCTGGTCAGCCTCGACCTGCCGATCGAGGCCGACTCACCGGCCGAGGCGGTCCGGCTGTTCTGGGCGTACGTGCAGGAGCTGGGCCCACGCGAGCTGCCCGCCTTCGTCTCGCCGTCCGGCGACGAGCTGGCCATGCAGGCGTTCGTGCTCGGTGCCGAGGCCAACCAGGACCCGGAAGAGGACGACTGACCCACCCGCCGCGGGGCGGGTGGGGGCGGAACGGTCAGCGTCCCTCGAAGACCGGCCTCTGCTTGTTCACGAAGGCCATCGTGGCGGAGCGGTGGTCGGCGGTGCCTCCGCAGATGGACTGCGCCTGCGCCTCGGCGGCGAGCGCGTCGGCGAGGGTGCCGGCGTCGGCGATGGAGAGCTGCCGCTTGATCGCCCCGTACGCGACGGTCGGGCCGGCGGCGAGCCGGGCGGCCAGCTCCTGCGCGGTCGGCAGCACCTCCTCGTCGTCGGCCACCAGCCGGTTCAGCAGGCCGAGGTGGCAGGCCTCCTCGGCGCGTACCGGCTCGGCGAGCATCAGCAGCTCGATGGCCTTGGCGTGGCCGACCAGCCGGGGCAGCGTCCAGGAGGCGCCGGTGTCGGCGGCGAGACCCACCTTGGCGAACGCCATGAGGAAGCTGGTCGACGGCCCACCGATGCGGATGTCGGCCAGGAAGGCCAGCGAGGCGCCCGCCCCGGCGGCCATGCCCCGGACGGCGGCGACGACCGGCTTGGGCAGGTTGGCCAGCCGGGCGGCGATCGGGTTGTAGTGCGCCCGGACCGTGTCCAGCGGGTTGCCGGTCGCCGACTCGAGGGTCTGCACGTGCTCGCGCAGGTCCTGACCGGCGCTGAACGAGCCGCCCGCCCCGGCCAGCACCACCGCGCGGCACGACCGGTCGGTCTCCAGCTCGGCGAGGGTGTCCCGGAGCGCCTCCTTGAGCGCCACGTCGAGAGCGTTCATCGCGGTCGGGCGGTTCAGGGTGAGGGTGACCACGGCGTCGGTGCGGTCGACGAGCAGCGGCTCGGTCACGGTGTCAACGACCCTTCTGTCGGGCGAGGCGGTTACCGGCGTCGAGGCACGACTCGACGTACCGGTCGGCGGCCGGCCGGAGCCGGGCCGCGTGGCGGTCGAAGAAGCTGGCCGCCGCGGTGCCGGGCCAGCGTTCGGGGAGCAGCGCCGGTGGCAGTTGCGGGTCCCGGAACAGGAAGGTACGCCACGCGTGCACGAGCCGGAACCGGGCCGCGTACGCCTCCTCGTCGGGGCTGCGGGCGGTCACGCCGCCCAGCAGCGGACGCTGCTCCGCGACGAACTGCTCGTACGCCCGACCGATCTCGGCCAGGTCCCAGGCCCGGCGGACGACGCCCATCGCCCCCGGCGTGCCGGCGGCGTGGGCGGCGGTGAACCGCTCGTAGCGCACGCCCGCCTCGTCGAGCAGCAGGTCGACGTCCTCACCGGGCCGCGTGGCGACCCAGGTGCACTCGTCCAACGTGCCGTAGCCGAGGAAGGTCAGATTCGCGGCGAGCCGCTGACGCTCCCGGCGGGAGGTGGGCGCCTCCAGGACGAGCAGGTCGAACCGGCCGTCCCAGGTGATCCGGCCGGTGCGGTAGATCCGGGCGGCCGCCTCGTCGAGCCGACGCGCCGCTTTCGGCGTGATCGAATATCCCGGTCCCGAGCTGAGCCGGAGCGGTTCGAGCCACCCCTGGCGCACCATCCGGGACACCGCCGTACGCACCGCCGGCGGGGCGACGCCCAGCGGTGCGAGCAACTTGACCAGGGCAGAGACCGGTGCACGGCCACCCCTTGGTCGAAGGTAGTCGCCGTACAGGTCGAAGAGTGCCGACCGTGCCTGCATGACCGCACATTGTGACAGGCCTTCTCAAGATAAGCTAGATGCTGTTACATCAATGCTGCCTCGGTTTGGGTCCGACGGTGTTCATCAGGGAAAATCGTTGGTCGACACCCCCGCACCGGTTGCGGGTGGTCATGGCGAAGTGGCTGTGGGGCAACCCACCGACCCTGGTTCAGGTCTGAGGGGAGACAACATGGCGGCGATGAAGCCGCGGACGGGCGACGGTCCGCTGGAAGTCACCAAGGAGGGCCGGGGCATCGTCATGCGGGTCCCGCTGGAGGGTGGTGGCCGGCTCGTCGTCGAGATGACTCCCGACGAGGCCAACGCACTCGGTGACGCGCTGAAGGCGGCCGCCGGCTGATGAAGGAGCGGTCCGCGCGCAGACGCGGACGGTTCGTCGAGCCCTGAGCCACCGGCCTCGCCGGTGGCTCAGGGTCTTCGTTTCCGTGGGGCCGGACCCCACGACGTCCCGCGGGGCCCGCAAACTCCCGCGATCTTCCTGGAGGTACGGCCGCGCGTGCTCGCCATCCGTCTGCTCGCCGAGCCCGAGCGGCTCGACACCCTCGCCCTGCCCGTCCGACCGACCGACGGGGGGGAGTCGCGGGCGGAGCCGGTGCCCGTCTCCACGGCGTTGCCGGCGAGTGTGCTCGAGGAGGTCGCCGCACTGGTCCCGGTCACCCGGCTGACCGGCGCGCCCGGCGAGACGTACGCACACCTGCGGCCCGGACGGACCCCCGGCCGCCTGCTGCTGGTCGGCACCGGCGACGGTGCCGAGGCGGCCTGGCGACGTGCCGGCGCGGCCCTCGCCCGTGCCGCACGGGATGAGATGTATGTCACTCTCGTTCTGCCGGCGGACGCCACCCCGGCCGCGACGCGTGGTCTCGTCGAGGGGCTGCTCCTCGCGTCGTACCGGTTCCGCCTGACCGACACCGGCCCGACGCCGTCGCTGACCGGCGTGGACCTGGTGGTCGCCGATCCGGCCACCCACGCCGACGCGGTCGAGGCGGCCCGCACCACCGGCCGGATGACCGCCCTCGCCCGCGACCTCACCAACATGCCCTCCTCGGTGAAGAACCCGCAGTGGTTCGCCGAGCAGGTGCGCTCCGCCGCGGCCGACCTGCCCGACCTGACCCTGCGGGTACGCGAGCCGGCCGACCTGGCCGCCGAGGGCTTCGGCGGCATCCTCGCCGTCGGCGCCGGCTCCGCCAGCGGGCCGCGCCTGGTCGAGCTGGACTGGCACCCCGCCGGGGCGACCACCCACGTGGTGCTCGTCGGTAAGGGCATCACCTTCGACACCGGCGGCATCTCGATCAAGCCGGTGCCGGCGATGAAGCTGATGCGCAAGGACATGGCCGGTGCCGCCGCGGTCGTCGGGGCCACCCTCGGTGCGGCGGTGCTGCGCCTGCCCGTACGCGTCACCACGCTCGCCCCGCTGGCCGAGAACATGGTCAGCGGCTCCGCGTTCCGCCCCGGCGACGTCGTCCGGCACTACGGGGGCGTGACCAGCGAGACCACCAACTCCGACGCCGAGGGCCGGCTGGTCCTCGCCGACGCGCTCGCGTACGCCGTGCGGGAGCTCAAGCCCGACCTGCTGGTCGACCTGGCCACGCTGACCGGCGCGAACGCGGTGGCACTGGGCAAACGCACCGGCGCCCTCTACAGCGAGAACGACGAACTCGCGGCCGACGTGCTGGCGGCGGTGGAGGCGGCCGGCGAGGCGGCGTGGCGGATGCCGCTGCCGGCCGACTACGTCGAGTACCTCGGCAGCGACCTCGCCGACCTGCACAGCTCACCGGACCGCGGTGCCGGGTCGGTGACGGCCGCCCTGTACCTGCGGGAGTTCACCGGCGACCTGCGGGACCGGTGGCTGCACATCGACATGTCCGCGCCGTCCTGGGCCGACGGCGACGATGCCGAACTGACCGGTGGCGCGACCGGCTGGGGCGTACGCTCCCTGCTCCGCTGGCTGGCCACGCTAACCTGACGCCCCCGCGCCCCCGCCCCCACACCCCGACCGAGCTGCGCCAGTTTCACGGAAAGAGTGGCTGTCCGACGCGGAACAGCCACTCTTTCCGTGAAACTGCGCCGCCCGGAGGGGGGCGCTCAGCACTTGACGGCGGCGAGGAGGCCGTGGCCGAGGGGCAGCATCGCCGGAATCCAGTGCTCCGACTCCCGCAGCGCCTTGATCGTCTCCCGGACGGTGACCGTCTCGACGTCCCGGGCGGCCGGATCGCCGATCCGGCCGCCGGCCAGCGTGCCGTTCAGGGCCAGCACGCCCCCCGGCCGCAGCAGGCGCAGCGCGGCGTCCACGCAGGCGGCGAAGCCGGTCGACTCCGCGTCGACGAAGACGAGGTCGTACGCGCCGTCCGCGAGCCGGGGCAGCACGTCCAGCGCGCGGCCGGTGATGATCCGGGTCCGGCCCGGAGGGAAGCCGGCCTCGACGAAGATGCGGCGGGCGATCCGCTGGTGCTCCACCTCGACGTCGATGGTGGTGAGCACGCCGTCGGCCCGCATGCCGCGCAGCAGCCAGACGCCGCTCACCCCGGTGCCGGTGCCGATCTCCACCACCGCCCGGGCGTTGCCGGCCGCGGCGAGCAGCCGCAGCGCGGCCCCCGCGCCGGGCGTGACCGCCTCGATGCCGACCTCGTGGGCGAGGCTGCGGGCCGTCCGCAGGACGAGGTCCTCGGTCACGTACGACTCGGCGAACTGCACAGCCGGGCTCGTCGAACTGCCGGAACCGGCGACCGTGGCGATGGGACACCTCCGGGCGGCGCGTGTGGTGCGGGGCGGGTGGGCACTGTGAGCCTAGAGGCGGCCTCCGGTGGGCGCAGCCGCGCGTCCGCCACCGACGATCACGAGGCGCAACCGCTGACTCCACGCGTGGCATCCGTGTAATCCTGGAAGCGGTGTCCCGTCGATCGCCACCCGGCCCCTCCCGGGTCGTGGAGCGGGGGACCGGGGGACGGAGTGGGAGGCACCGACGTGACCGACGGCTGGGACTGGCGCCGGCCCGGGGAACACCCGGCACCGGGGCGACCGCCGGGGCCGGCGTATCCGTCGGCGGGGCCGCCGACGGCGGCGCAGGGCCCGGGCAGCGGCGGTACGTCGCCGTGGTGGAGTGACGCGCTCGCCGACCCGTGGCGGGACCCGGGGGCGCCGGCCGCGGTCGTGGTGCCCGCTCCGGCCGGCACGGGGACGGATCCGGAGCCGGTCGTCGACCCCGACGCGCCCGGCCGGCCCACCCTGCGGCAGTTGCTGATCGTCCCGCTGGTCACCGCGTTGCTCGCGGGCGCCCTGGGCGGTTCCCTCGGGTACGCCTTCGCGGTGCGCGGCGGCGCGGGCGCCGGCACGGTGCTGGGGGCCGGCGCCACCGAGGCGCCGGGTCTCGCCCAGCGCCGGCCCGAGTCGCTGGCCGGGGTCGCCGAACGTGTCCTGCCCAGCGTGGTCACCGTCCGGGTGGCCAGCCTCGGTGGCACCAGCGAGGGTTCCGGCTTCATCGTCAGCGCCGACGGCCACGTGATCACGAACGACCACGTGCTGTCCACCGCCACCGGCCGGGCCGCGGTGATCTTCAACGACGGCAGTTCGGCCCCCGCCGAGATCGTCGGGCAGGATCCGGAGTCGGACATCGCGGTCATCAAGGTGGCCAAGTCCGGCCTGCGCCCGGTCGAGTTCGGCGATTCCGACGCCTTGGCCGTGGGCGATCCGGTGCTGGCCATCGGATCGCCGCTGTCGCTGGCCAACACGGTCACCGCCGGCATCGTCAGCGCCATCGACCGGACCATGCAGGCGGGTGAGCCGGGCGGGCCGACGCGGTACTACGCGGCGATCCAGACCGACGCGGCGGTGAACCACGGCAACTCGGGGGGTCCGCTGGTCGACGGAGCCGGCCGGGTGATCGGCGTCAACTCGACGATCAAGTCAC
Organism: Micromonospora sp. BQ11; assembly: GCF_052068135.1. Lineage (NCBI taxonomy): Bacteria > Bacillati > Actinomycetota > Actinomycetes > Micromonosporales > Micromonosporaceae > Micromonospora > Micromonospora sp. BQ11. The sequence goes on from NZ_JBQHDB010000001.1 coordinate 67,326, forward strand.
TGGTCGCGGACGGGCAGGAGGCGGGCAACATCGGTCTCGCGTTCGCCATCCCCATCAACCAGGCCAAGCGCGTCACCCAGGACATCATCGGCACCGGCAAGGCCCGCCGTACGGTCATCGGGGCCCAGGTCGGTGGTCCCGGCCTGAGCGGGGGCGCCGGCGTACGTCTGGCGTCCGTGGAGCCGTCCGGCCCGGCGGCCGGCGCCGGACTGAAGGCCGGTGATGTCATCCTCAAGCTCAACGGGCGTCCGATGACCGAGCCGACCGATCTGATCGCCCTGGTACGGAAGTTCGCGCCCGGTTCGGTGGTGACGGTCGAGTACCGTCGCGGGTCGGCCCGCCAGAACGCCTCGGTGACCCTCGCCGCAGATGCGAAGTGAGCGGCGCGACCCCCTCCCCGGTACCGGGGTGACGTGCGTAGGCTTGCCGTGACGCCGAGAGGAGGCCCGCGCAGTGTTCGACAACCTGAACTGGTGGGAGATCGGTGCGCTGCTGCTCCTGGCGCTGCTGATCTTCGGTGACCGGTTGCCCGTGGTCATCAACGACGGCCTGCGGATGGTGCGGAACCTGCGCAAGATGGCCAGCAGTGCCACCACCGACCTGAGCCGCGAGCTGGGCACCGACATCCAGCTGGAGGACCTGCACCCGAAGGCGTTCATCCGCAAGCACCTCCTCACCGAGGAGGACGAGGCGGCGATCCGGAAGCCGTTGCAGGGCGTCTACGACAACCTGCGTTCGGACGTGACCGGTGTGCACAACGAACTGAAGGACGTCGCCTCGGCGGCGGACCTGCGCGGTAACGGCCACCGCCCGGCGACGGCCACCGACGGCGGCGCACCTGCCCCGGCGCCCGCTCCCCGCGTCAGCTACGACGACGCCACCTGACACCGAAAGATCCACTCGATGTCGGTGACGTCGGGGGGTCCGAGTCGTCCGGACACCCCGATATCAACGACGTCGAGTGGATCTCGGGGTCAGCGGCCGGCGGGCTTGAGGCCCAGCGGCTTGCCGAGCAGGGACTCGCGCCGCAGGGCGAGCCGGTCGGCGATCTGCCCCAGCGCCTTCGCGGCCGGCGACTCCGGCTCGGCGAGCACGATCGGGGTGCCCTCGTCACCGGCCTCGCGGACCCGGGTGTCGAGGGGGATCTGACCGAGCAGCGGCACCTGTGCGCCGATCGTCGTGGTCAGCGAGTCCGCGACCGTCTGGCCACCGCCGGCACCGAAGATCTCCATCCGGGACCCGTCCGGCAGCTCCAGCCAGGACATGTTCTCGATGACGCCGACCACTCGCTGGTGGGTCTGGAGCGCGATCGCGCCGGCCCGTTCCGCCACCTCCGCGGCGGCGGCCTGCGGCGTCGTGACGACCAGGATCTCCGAGTTCGGCAGGAGCTGGGCGAGGGAGATGGCCACGTCGCCGGTGCCCGGGGGCAGGTCGAGCAGGAGCACGTCGAGGTCGCCCCAGTAGACGTCGGCGAGGAACTGCTGGAGCGCCCGGTGCAGCATCGGACCCCGCCAGACCACCGCGGCGTTGCCGGCGGTGAACATGCCGATCGAGATCACCTTCACGCCGTGCGACTGCGGCGGCATGATCATGTCCTCGACGCGGGTGGGGCGGCCGTCCGCGCCCAGCATGCGGGGCACCGAGTGCCCGTAGATGTCCGCGTCCACCACGCCGACGGAGAGGCCCCGGGCGGCCAGTGCCGCAGCCAGGTTGACCGTCACGCTGGACTTGCCGACGCCGCCCTTGCCGCTGGCGACCGCGTACACGCGGGTGCGGGAGCCGGGCTGGGCGAACGGGATGACCGGCTCCTCGGCGCCGGAGCCGCCGCGCAGCTTCGCCTGGAGCCCCTGGCGCTGCTCGGGGCTCATCACGCCGAACTCGATCTCGACGCCGGTCACGCCGGGCACCGCGCCGACGGCGGCGGTGATGTCGGAGCGCAGCTTGTCCTTCAGCGGGCAGCCGGCCACGGTGAGCAGCAGCTCGACCCGGACCATGCCGTCGTCGCCGACCTGGGCGGAGCGGACCATGCCCAGCTCGGTGATGGGCCGGCGGATCTCCGGGTCGTTGACGGTGGCCAGCGCGGCCTGGATCGCGTCGGACACGGTGCTGACGGGTGCTGACATGCCGGCAATGCTACGTCGGCGGCCATCGTGCCCCGCGCTCAGCGGGGCCCGGTGTGAGCGAATCGATGGGCCGGTCGGGGCTGGACGGCCTACGTCGCGAAGTGGGACGATCCGCTACGAACGCCGCTCGCCTGGCCCCTTGAGGCGGGCGGCGTTCAGCCTTCCCGGCCCTCCGGCCGGCCGTCCCGGGTGAAGTCGCCGTCCAGGTCGTCCCGCGGCTCGTCCAGACCGTCGCCGCCGCCCCGTTCCCGCTGGGCGGGCCGCTCCTGCTGGCGGCGTTCCAACCGGCTCCGGCGCTGGTTCGCCTCGTCCAGCTCCTCGGCCAGCCGGGCCAGCTCGGAGCGGAGAAAGTCCCGGGTGGCCACCTCGCCCATCGCGTTGCGCAGCGCGGCGATCTCCCGGGTCAGGTACTCGGTGTCCGCCTTCTGCATGGAGGCTCGTCGCCGGTCCTCCTCCTGCGCCACCCGGTCCCGGTCGGCCTGCCGGTTCTGCGCGAGCAGGATCAGCGGTGCCGCGTAGCTGGCCTGGAGGGACAGCATCAGGGTCAGGAACGTGAAGGTGTACGGGTCGAAGCGCAGCTCCGCCGGAGCGAGGGTGTTCCAGGCGAACCAGGCGGCGATGACCACCGTCATGTAGACGATGAAGTTGGCCGTGCCCATCCCCCGGGCGATCCCCTCCGACCAGCGACCGAAGGCCTCCGGGTCGAAGCGGGGCAGGGTCAACCGTCGGGGCTCGCGCGGCTGGTCGAGCCGCTGTGGCCGGCGCTGGTCAGCCATTGTCGCCGTCCTCGCCGGGCGGGGACACCGTCGTCGGGGCATCCCGGTCACGCCAGTCCCGCGGCAGCAGGTGGTCCAGCACGTCGTCCACGGTGACGGCACCGACCAGCCGGTTGTTGCGGTCGATCACCGGCATGGCCACCAGGTCGTACGTGGCCATCCGGCGGGTGATCTCGGGCAGCGGGGTGGTCGGCCGCAACGGGTCGATGTCGTTGACCACGATGCCGCCCAGCATGTCCGCCGGCGGCTCACGGAGCAGGCGCTGGAAGTGCACCATGCCGAGGTACCGCCCGGTGGGCGTGGTCATCGGTGCCCGGGTCACGAAGACCTGGGCGGCCACGGCGGGGGAGAGCTGGATCTCCCGGACCCGGGCCAACGCCTCGGCGACGGTGGCGTCCGGCGGCAGGATGACCGGCTCGGAGGTCATCACGCCGCCGGCCGTGCCCGGCATGTACTTCAGCAGCTGGCGTACGGGATCGGCCTCGCCGGGCTCCATCAGGTCGAGCAGCACGTCCTGCTCCGGCGGCGGCAGCTCGTTGAGCAGGTCGGCCGCGTCGTCCGGGTCCATCTCCTCCAGCACGTCCGCGGCCCGTTCCCGGTCCAGGGCGACCAGGATCTCCACCTGGTCGTGCTCCGGCAGCTCGCTGAGCACGTCGGCCAGCCGCTCGTCGTCGAGGGCCGCCGCGACCTCGTTGCGCCGGGCGTCGGGCAGGTCCTGGAGTGCGTTGGCCAGGTCGGCGGGGCGCATGTCCTCCAGGACCGCCAGCAGGTTGGCGGTGCCCCGGGTGGTGGCGATGCCGCTCAGGCCCCGGACCTTGTCCCACTCGACCTGGTGCAGGTGGCCGCGCCGGGTGAGCCGGCCGGTCTGCTCGCGTACGGCCACCCGGCTGAGCGCCCACTCGCCGCCCCGGCTGCAGTCCATGGCGATGTCGACGACCGCGCCGGACTGGCCGCCCGGATCGATCTGCACCCGCCGGTCCAGCAGCTCCTGGAGCACCAGCAGCTCGTTGGGGCGCTTCTCGAAGCGCCGCAGGTTGAGGGTGCCGCTGCCGAGCACCACCGCGTCGGCGTCGATGGAGGTGATGCGGTTGATGGAGAGGAAGATCCGACGCCGCATGGGCATCTCGGCGACGAGACCGACCACTTCCGGCGGGCGCTGGGTCGAGCGCAGCCGCGCCACGGCGTCACGGACCCGCCCCACCTGGTCGCCGTTGGGGTCGAACACGGCGACTCCGGCGAGGCGGGCGATGTAGATCCGGGTCGGCGTACTCACGGGCACCAGCCTAAGCGCCTAGTGTTTATCAACATGTCGACCTTGGCCTACGAGATCGTGGACGTCTTCACCGACCGCCCCTTCACGGGCAATCCCCTGGCGGTGGTGTTCGGTGCCGAAGCACTGGCGACCGAGCAGATGCAGGCGCTCGCGGTGGAGTTCAACCTCTCCGAGACGGTTTTCCTGCTCCCGCCCACCCAGGTCGGCGCCACCTACCGGGCCCGCATCTTCACCCCCGCCGCCGAGATTCCGTTCGCCGGGCACCCGAGTGTCGGTGCGGCGGTCACCGCCGCCCGGCGGGGCCTGTTTGGTGTGGGGCAGGTCACCCAGGAGTGCGTCGCCGGCGTCCTGCCGATCGAGGTGACCTCCACCGGGGCGACCCTCACCGGCGGCACCCCCACGCTCGGGCCGGAGCTGGACCCGGAGCCGCTGCTGGAGATGGTGGGACTCGCCGCGGCCGACCACGCCGGTCCCGCGCCACGGGTGGCCGGCTGCGGCCTGGAGTTCCCCTACCTGCCGGTGCGTCCGGACGCGGTGGCCCGCGCCCGGGTGAACGCGGCGGCGGTGGAGCGGTACGGGGTGGAGCACCTCAGCGTCTTCTCCTGGGACGCCGCCGCGCAAACCGCGCACGCCCGCGTCTTCGTGCCGGGACTCGGCGTTCCGGAGGACCCGGCGACCGGCTCGGCGGCGCTCGGGCTGGGCGTGTGGCTGGTCGCCAGCGGTCTGCTGCCGGGCGACGGGCACGCGGCGTACACCGTCCGCCAGGGTGTCGAGATGGGCCGGCCGTCGGCGATGGCCTGCACGGTGACCGCGGCGGGCGGCCAGGCCGTCGGCGCGACGGTCGCGGGTCAGGTGGTCCCGGTGGCGCGCGGCGAGATCATCGTGCCGCCGTTCGTCGGCTGACGGGACCGGCCGCGATGGGGGAGGATGCCGGAGTGGAACCCCGCAGCACGCCCCTGGTCGACGAGGCGCTGAAGAAGGCGGCCGTGGCCTGGGTGAACGTCTCCGACGGCCCCGCGTACGGGCTGTGGTGCGTCCCGCTGGAGGGGGCGCTGTTCGTGGTCAGCGGGCCGGGCGAGCAGTCCGCGCCGGGGCTGGCCGACGCCACGGAGGCGCAGGTGACCCTGCGCGGCGACCACGGCGGTCGGATCGTCACCTGGCCGGCCCGGGTGACTCGGCTGGCGCCCGGCACCGAGCACTGGGACACGACCGCCCCGCTGGTCGCCGCCAAGCGGCTGAACGCGCCGGGTACGGCCGCCGACCTGGTGGCGCGGTGGGCGGCCGACGGGTGCGCCCTGACCCGGCTCACTCCGGCCGGTGACCCGCTCGCCGGGGCGGCGCTGCCGACGGAGTCGCTGGCCGAGGTGCCGCGGGAGACGCCGGCCGTGCGGCCCACCCGCAAGCCCTTCCGCCTGCACCGCGTCCGGCGTCGCTGACCGGCGCCGATCAGGCGACGCCGGCCGGCACCGTCACGCCGGTCAGGGTCGTCGTCCCGTCGACCAGGCCGACCACCTCGGCGAGCGAATGCAGGACCGGCCCGCGCCAGGAGTCGTCGGCGTTGAACACCATGTGCCCGGCGAGGTCCGGTGCGGCCAGCCGGACCGCCGTCATCCCGGTGCGCTGCGCCCCGCTCAGCTCCTGGCTGCCGCCGTCGCCGACGAACAGGCAGTCCACCGGCGCCACCCCGAGCCGGTGGCACGCCGCCAGGTAGAGCGCGGGATCGGGCTTGCAGCGGCCCATGTGGACGGAGAACACCCGTACGTCGACAAGCGGCGCGATCGGCAACTGTGGCAGGAACGCCGGCAGCTCGTGGGTGCAGTCGCTGACGATCCCGGTCCGTACGCCCCGTTCGCGCAGCGCGGCCAGCGTGGGCACCGCCTCGTCGCGCAGCCGGGTGTCGGCGCGTACGGCCCGGTGGCGGGCGGCGACCGCCCAGCGCACGGCCTCGTCGGAGGGGTGGACACCGGCCTGCTCGCAGACCCAGCGCATGGTGGCCTCGGCGTCGCCCAGCCGCCCGCTGGCGCGCTGGTAGAAGGTGCGGTCGAGCACGTCGACGAGGGCGTCGTGGGGACAGCCGAGCAGGTCGGCGGTGCCGGAGTGGGCGGCGCCGCGCTGGACGGAGCGGGTCAGCGTGCCGAAGAAGTCGAACAGCACCGCCTGGTACGTGGGCATGGGAGCGCCTCCGGGCGGTCGAGGGGTCGCCAGCGGAACGGGCATGATCGTAACGGAGCCCTGACGGTCCGTGGTGGCCGGAACGTGTGAGGATTGCTCCTCGTGTCCTCCGCCGCGCACCGCCCGCCGCTCGACCCGGTGACCACCGGGGCGCTCGTCCTCGCCGTCGCCGCCGTGTCGTCGTCCGCACCGCTGATCGCGTTCGCCGCGGCACCCGCGCTGGCCGTGGCGTTCTGGCGCAACGTGCTCTCGGTCGCCGTGCTCGCCCCGTTCTCGCTGGCCCGACGGCGGGCCGAGTTCCGTGCGCTGACCGTGGGTGCCGGACGGCGGGAGGGGCTCTTCTGCGTCCTGTCCGGCGTGGCGCTGGCCGCCCACTTCGCCACCTGGATGCCGAGCGCCCAGCTCACGTCGGTCGCCGCCGCGACGGCTCTGGGCGCCACCCAGCCGGTCTGGCAGGGACTGATCGCCCGCGCCCAGGGGCGCCGGCTGCCCGTCGCGGTGTGGGCCGGTGTCGGGGTGGCGGTGGTCGGTGCCGTCCTGGCCACCGGCGCGGACTTCGCCGTCTCCGGCCGGGCCTTCGCCGGCGACCTGCTCGCGATCGCGGGTGGGATGTTCGCGGCGGTCTACTCCGCGTTCGGCGAGCGGGCCCGGGCCACGATCAGCACGACCACCTACACGACCATCTGCTACGGGGTGTGCGCGCTGCTGCTGCTCGTGACCTGCCTGGTCGGCCGGGTGCCCCTGACCGGCTTCGACGCCGGCACCTGGGCGGCCGTACTGGCCCTGGTCGCCGGCGCCCAACTGCTCGGTCACTCCATGTTCAACTACGCGCTGCGGCGCGTCTCCGCGGTCACGATCAGCGTGCTGATCCTGCTGGAGGCACCGGGGGCCGCCCTGATCGGCTGGGTCTGGCTCGACCAGTTGCCGCGTCCGCTCGCCCTGCCCGGCCTGGCGCTGCTCCTGGCGGGCGTCGCCGTGGTGGTGCTCGGCAGCCGGGCGGCCCGTCGTGTCCCGCCGGTACCCACCGCCGTCCCGGCCGACACCGCCCCGCTGCGCGACTGACCCCGGCCACGACGGGAGGCAGGCGGAGGCAGCGGGTCAGATCTCGTGCACCTCCAGCACGCGCGTGGACGGTGCGGCGTGGCCGAGGGCGGCGCGCAGCGCGGCCCGGTCGGGATCGGCGAGGAACGACTCGTACCCGTGCCGGGACGCGAACCGGATCAGGTGCACCTCGGTGCGGCCGTCGCCGGTGCGCAGCCGGCGGTCCAGGTGCCCGCCGTGGCGTCCGAGCAGGGCGAGCACGCTGTCCTCGTACCGCTGGCCGGCCCCGACCGCGTCGGCGGCCATCTCCACCTGCGCGACCAGGTGCACGGCGGCGGCCGGACGGCCACGGTCGGTGGTCCCGGCAGGATCGTGCCGGCCATCGATGTCAGGCATCGATGCCGACGGCCTTCGCGCTGGCCGTCCAGAGCCGCGCCGCGAGCTGCGGGTCGGCGGCCTTCGGCAGCGGCCGGCGCACCCGGCGGTCCGCGTAGTACGCGCCGGTCTGGAGCCGGGACGGGTCCTGGTTGGCGAGCCACACCAGCGTCTCCGCGCCCTTCTCCGGGCTGCGGAACGGCAGGAACCGCATGCCGATGGCGACCAGGCGGCTGTCGTTGCCGAACCGGGTCCGCACCACCCCGGGGTGGAAGGAGTACGCGGGGAGCCCGGTCCAGCGCCGGGCCGCCTCGGCGGTGAACAGGATGTTCGCCTGCTTGCTGGTGCCGTACGCGTTGATCGCCCGGTACCGGCGCAGCGGCGCGTTCAGGTCGTCCGGATCGAGGGTGCCGCTGCGGTGCGCGCCCGAGGCGGTGACCACGATCCGCCCGATCCGGTCCCGCAGCAGGTTGCTCAGCAGGAACGGCGCCAGGTGGTTGGCCTGGATCGACAGCTCGAAGCCGTCCACCGTGGTGATCGGCTGGAGCACGATGGCCCCGGCGTTGTTGGCCAGCACGTCGATCCGGTCGTACGCCGACCGCAGCAGCTCGGCCAGCCGCCGTACGTCGTCGAGGACCGCGAAGTCGGCCCGGAACAGCTCCGGGCGTTCCCCGGCGGCCTCCCGGACCTGCTCCGCCGCCGCCTGCAGGCGGGCCGGGTCACGCCCGACCAGTACCACCTGGTCACCACGGCACGCCAGGTCGACGGCGGCCGCCAGACCGATGCCGGAGCTGGCTCCGGTCACCACCACCAGCCGACGCCCAGTGAGATCTTCCACAGGTCCATTCACCCCGGTCACGGCACGAGGTTACCGTGGCGTCACAACGCCCTTTGGGATCGTTAAGTTTCCGCAAACGTCCGTCAGCTGGCGTCGGCATGTCCGCCGGACGCTGGAAGGAGCGCATCCATGGCCGCAGTCGGTCGCCCCCGCCGGTCCTGCCTCGCGGTACCGGGTTCCAGCGTCAAGATGCTCGGCAAGGCCCAGGGCCTCCCCGCCGACCAGGTCTTCCTCGACCTGGAGGACGCGGTCGCGCCACTGGCCAAGCCGGACGCCCGCAAGAACATCGTGGCGACGCTCAACGAGGGCGACTGGGCGGGCAAGACCCGCGTCGTACGGGTCAACGACCTCACCACCCCGTGGACCTATCGGGACGTCATCGAGGTGGTCGAGGGCGCCGGCGCGAACCTCGACTGCATCATGCTGCCGAAGGTGCAGAACGCGGCCCAGGTGCAGTGGCTCGACATGACGCTGACCCAGTTGGAGAAGACCCTCGGCCTGGCGGTCGGCCGGATCGGCATCGAGGCGCAGATCGAGAACGCCGCCGGTCTGGTCAACGTGGACGCGATCGCCGCCGCGTCGCCCCGGGTGGAGACCATCATCTTCGGGCCGGCCGACTTCATGGCCTCGATCAACATGAAGTCTCTGGTGGTGGGCGCGCTGATCCCGGACTACCCGGGCGACCCGTACCACTACATCCTGATGCGCATCCTCATGGCCGCCCGCATGCACGACAAGCAGGCCATCGACGGCCCGTTCCTGCAGATCCGCGACGTGGACGCGTTCCGCGAGGTGGCCAAGCGCTCGGCGGCGCTCGGCTTCGACGGCAAGTGGGTGCTGCACCCGGGCCAGATCGACGCCGCCAACGAGGTGTACTCGCCGGCCCAGGCCGACTACGACCACGCCGAGCTGATCCTCGACGCGTACGAGCACTACACCTCGGAGGCCGGCGGCCGGCTGGGTGCGGTGATGCTCGGCGACGAGATGATCGACGAGGCGTCCCGGAAGATGGCGCTGGTGATCGCTGCCAAGGGCCGCGCGGCCGGGATGACGCGGACGTCCACGTTCACCCCATCGGCCGAGTAGCGCCGCCCGTGACCCGTGCCGCCCCGGCCCGGCCGGGGCGGCACGGTGCGTCTCACCAGCTGGAGCTGCTGCTGCCGCTCTCGGACGTGACCGCGATGACGGCGACCACGACGTAGAAGGCGATGAGCAGGCCGAGGAGGCCGGTGAGGATCCAGCCGACGATGATGGCCGCCTTCGCCATGCCCTCGCCGCCCTCACCGGTCTGCCGGATCTGCTTGCGCGCCACGTGACCGAGGATCGCTCCGATCGGGGCGGTGATGCAGGACCCGATGCCGACCAGGGCCAGCACCAGCGCGGCGATGGCCAGGCCGTTGGTCTTCTGCTGCGGCGGCGGGTAGCCGTACCCGCCGTAGGGTGCCGGCGGGTAGCCGACCGCGTACGGGTCGGTGGGCTGCTGCGCGGCGTACGGGCCGGTGGGCTGCTGCGCCCCGGCGTACGGGTTGCCGGGTGCGTACGGGTCGCCACCGGGCTGGGCGGGGACGGGGCTGCCGGCGGCGAGGGTCGGATCGGCCGGAGGGCCGGACTGCTGACCGGACCACGACGGGTCGGACCAACCACCGGACGGCGGGGGGTATGTCATCGTCTGTTCTCCATCGGCTGGGGATGCGCGCGCCGTCAGGGTAGCCAGCCGCGCACAACCGGGAGATCCCGTACCGGGTGCCGCGTTGCCCGGACCGCGGCGAGGGGGCAGGATCCTGGCATGGCGATTGACGCGCGGGCCGCGGACGGGTCCGGCAGGGCGCTCCCGGAGCCGGTGACCATGCGGCTCGACGGGAAGGTCGCCCTGGTGACCGGCGCGGGCAGTCCGGACGGCATCGGGTACGCGACCGCCCGGCGGCTCGCCGACCTGGGCGCCCGGGTGGCCATCGTCTCCACCACCCGCCGGATCCACGAACGGGCGGGGGAGCTGGGGGTGACCGGCTTCGTCGCCGACCTCACCGACGAGTCCGAGGTGGGTGCGCTCGCCGACGCGGTCACCGAGCAGCTCGGTGACGTGGAGGTGCTGGTCAACAACGCGGGTCTGGCCAGCCGCGCGAGCCCGGAGGTGCTGCGCCCGGTCGCCCAGCTCAGCTACGACGAGTGGCGCGGGGAGATCGACCGGAACCTGACCACCGCCTTCCTGTGCAGCCGGGCCTTCATTGGCGGCATGGCGGAGCGCGGCTGGGGCCGGATCGTGAACCTGGCGGCCACCGCCGGGCCGGTCAACGCGCTGCCCACCGAGGCGGCGTACGCGGCGGCCAAGGCGGGCGTGGTCGGGCTGACCCGGGCGCTGGCCATGGAGATGGTGGCCGACGGGGTGACCGTCAACGCGGTGGCCCCGGGCACGATCTACACGGCCGCGTCCACCATGGCCGAGATCAAGCAGGGTCTCGGCACGCCGGTCGGCCGACCGGGGACCCCGGACGAGGTGGCGTCGGCGATCACGTTCCTCTGCTCGCCCGCCGCGTCGTACATCACCGGGCAGATGCTCGTGGTGGACGGGGGCAACAGCGTCCGCGAGGCCCAGTTCCGCTGACCGTCAGTACCCCGTCCGCCCGTCGTTGCCGGCGAGGGCGGCCAGCGCGATCCAGCCACAGCAGACCAGCAGACCGAGCCCGGTGAAGGCGTAGCTGAGGATCAGTCCCCAGGTGGCGAGCTGACCACCCTCCTCGCCGGTGGTGCGGATCTGCCGCTTGGCGAGGTGACCCAGGACGATGCCGGCGGGGGCGAAGACGAAGGCGGCCACCAGCGTGAGGATCGCGAGCACGTTCGTCCCGCCGCCGGGGCCCCGGCCCGGTCCGCCGGGGGGACCGTACTGGCCGTACGGCGGCTGCGGGGCGTACGGGGGCTGCTGACCCCACTGCTGCCCGTGCGGCTGCTCACCGGGGTGCTCGTACGAGGGCTGGCCGTACGCGGGCTGTCCGTACGAAGGTTGTCCGTACGGGTCCTGGGCGGGCTGCTGTCCGTACGTCGGTGGCTCGGAACCGGGGGCGGGCTGCTCCCAGGGCGACGGCGTCCGGTCCGGGTCCGGGGGGCCCGGCGGCTGCGGTGGCTGGCTCACGCGACTGGTCCTCCTGCCGGTGGGGGCACTCGTCCTCTTGCCGGACGCTACCCCCAGCGGTGAACCTTTTCACAGCGGTTGTGTGGACTGGTCACCTTGGCCTCGCCCGCCGAGAGGTCGATACTGACCGAGCGTTCAGTTACCCACGAGTAATGCGCCGATCCCCGGAGGCTGAGATGGCCCGACTCGCCCAGACACCCGGCCTGACCGATGTGCAGCGGTCGATCCTGGAAACCGTCCGGGAGTTCGCGGACAAGGAGATCATCCCGCACGCCCAGAGGTTGGAACACGCCGACGAGTACCCGGCCGACATCCTCGAGGGGATGAAGGAGATGGGGCTGTTCGGCCTCACCATCGACGAGGAGTACGGAGGGCTGGGCGAGTCCCTGCTGACGTACGCCCTGGTGGTCGAGGAGCTGTCCCGGGGCTGGATGTCGATCTCCGGCATCGTCAACACCCACTTCATCGTGGCGTACCTCGTCTCCCAGCACGGCTCCGCCGAGCAGAAGGCCCGCCTGCTGCCGAAGATGGCCACCGGTGAGGTCCGGGGCGCGTTCTCGATGTCCGAGCCGGAGTGTGGCTCCGACGTCTCGGCGATCACGTCGAAGGCCGTCCGCGACGGCGACAACTACGTCCTCAACGGCCAGAAGATGTGGCTGACCAACGGGGCGTACTCCTCGGTGGTCGCCACCCTGGTCAAGACCGACACCGGGGCCGACTCCGTCTACGGCAACATGAGCACCTTCCTGCTGGAGAAGGAGCCCGGCTTCGGCGAGACCGCCCCCGGCCTCACCATCCCCGGCAAGATCGACAAGATGGGCTACAAGGGCGTCGAGACCACCGAGATGGTCCTCGACGGCGTGACCGTCCCCGCCTCCGCGGTGCTCGGCGGTGCGGACAAGGTCGGCCGCGGCTTCTACCAGATGATGGACGGCATCGAGGTCGGCCGGGTCAACGTCGCCGCCCGCGCCTGCGGCATCTCCCTCCGCGCCTTCGAGCTCGCCGTGGCGTACGCGCAGCAGCGGCGCACCTTCGGCCAGCCCCTCGCCAAGCACCAGGCGATCGCCTTCAAGCTCGCCGAGATGGGTACGAAGATCGAGGCCGCGCACGCCCTCATGGTCAACGCCGCCCGGCTCAAGGACGCCGGCCAGCGCAACGACGTCGAGGCCGGCATGGCCAAGCTGCTCGCCTCCGAGTACTGCGCCGAGGTCGTCCAGGAGGCATTCCGCATCCACGGCGGCTACGGCTACTCCAAGGAGTACGAGATCGAGCGCCTCATGCGGGAGGCCCCGTTCCTGCTCATCGGCGAGGGCACCTCGGAGATCCAGAAGACCATCATCTCCCGCGGTCTGCTCAAGGAATACAAGCTCTGACGGTGCAAGGAAGGGCCCCTTCTTAACGCCTCCGGTAGAGGAGGGGCCCCTTCTTAACGCGGCAGGTGAGCGTCGGCCGGCTCGGGCGAGGTGACCGGGAGGCCGACCGCCAGTGCCTCCGACCGCGTCCGGTAGTGATCGATCGCGGCGAGCAGCCGCTCGTCCGGTACGGCGACCGTCCGGCCGCCAACCACGCGCTCCCGGCCCGTCGGCCGCCACACCCGGGGCCGCAGGTAGACGCCGTCCACGTGCCCGTCGGCGCGGTTCAGGCGGATCTCGTCGATGTTCGACCAGTCGTGCCACCGGCGTTCCTGACGGATCCCGTCGGCGGTCAGCGCCAGCGCGCCGGTGAACCGTGCCACGTCGTAGACGACCCGACCCGCCGACATTCCGGCGGCGGCCGCGACGACGACGTGCACCACCCGGGTCCATTCCCGGTCCGGCAGCACTGCGAGCAGCATCAGCGGCAGGAGCAGGACGATGCCGATCTCGCCCACCACCTGGGCCCAGCCGGCGACAGAGCGACGGGCCACCAGACCCGGTGCGAAGCCGTGCAATCCGGCCACCCGCGCCTGCCACACGAGCCGGCGCCGTCGCCGGGGCCGCCACCTCCCGTTGAGCAGCAGCAGCGCGCCGGTCAGCAGCCAGATCGGCAGGTCGACCTCGTTGGTGTCCAGGGCGTCCAGCGGCATCCGCAGCACCAGGCCGACCACCACGGCGCCCGCCACACCACCGACCAGGAGCGCGACGAGACGGCGCGCCCACAGCCCGCGTGGGTCGACCAGGGGAGGAGGCGCGGCCTCCGACCGCCACGGCGACACGATCAGAGGGTACGTCCCGAGCGCGACCCGTCGACCTGCGCAACGCGGGCCGCGCGCAACAGCCGGAGCTGGCCGATCTCGGCCACGTTCTTCATCAACTCGGCGTTGACCCAGGCGATCAGGTGGGCGACGGTGTGCCCGCTGTCCGCCGGCCAGGGGAAGCCGGCCGGGGCCGCCAGATCGTCGTCGGTGAGACCGTCCAGCGTGGCGATCCACCGGTCCCGCACGTCGCGCAGCCAGGAGATCGCCGGCCCGCCCGGGCCCGGCCAGCGGACGTCCTCGCGCGACGGGGCCGGCCGCCCGTGCACCTGGTGGGCCGCCGTCGACCACCACCACCCGAGGTGCCACGTGAGCCAGGCGATCGTCGGCACCGGGACCGGATCGGGCTCGGTGTCCGCCCAGTCGGCCGTCCACCCGCCGCCGGCAGCCGGCCGCATGGTCCAGCAGTGCTCCGCCGGCTCCCAGAGGAAGTCCGGCGGTTCCAGTCGTTCGAGGTGGTACTCGAACAGCGACCAGGTCAGGTCCAGCTGCCACCGCAGCAGCGTCGGGGAGGGCATGGGCATCGGGGCATCATGCCGGTCGGCAGCCGTCCGGGCGACCGGATTCAGCCGAGCCGGGTGAGGCCGGCGGCGGAGCGTTCGACGATCAGGCAACGGTCCTCGACGTAGTCGATTCCGGCCTCGGTGGCGATCCGCCGCGCTTCGGCGGACACGATGCCGAGCTGCAACCACACGGCCGGCGCGCCGATCGCCACGGCCTGCCGGACGACCTCGACCGCGTCCTGCGCCGGCCGGAACACGTCGACCAGGTCGACCGGGTGCGGAACGTCGGCCAGCGACCGGTAGACCCGCTCACCGAACAGCTCGTCGGCGGTCGGGTTGACCGGGATGATGCGCCACCCGTACCGCTGCATCTGCAACGGCACGCTGTGCGCGGCCTTGCCGGGGTCGCGGGACGCGCCCACGACGGCGATCACGGCGGAGTCGGCGAGGATCTGCTGAGCGGAGCGCACCCGCCGACTCTAACGTCGACGGTCCGGGTGTACCGCTACAGCAGGCTCAACTGCTCGGCGGCGGGTGGCGGGGGTGTCGGAGCGGGCAGGCGGCGGTTGTCGCCGCGCTCGCCCCGGTGCAGGCCGTGGCGGCGGGACGCGATCCGCACCCGCGCGGTCAGCTCCCGCTGGTACGACTGCGGCGCGTACGCCCCCGCCTGGTACAGCTCCCGGTAGCGGGGCACCAGGTGGGGGAACTCCCGGCCGAGCCAGCGCGCGTACCACTCGCGGGCACCGGGGCGCAGGTGCAACGCCATCGGCGTGACGCTGGCCGCCCCGGCGGCGGCGATCGCGGCGACGGTTGCCTCGATCGACTCGTCGTCGTCGCTGAGGCCGGGCAGGATCGGCGCCATCAGCACGCTCACCTCGAACCCGGCGTCGGTCAGGGTGCGGACCGCGTCGAGGCGACGGCGGGGACTCGGCGTGCCCGGTTCCGCCGTACGCCACAGCCGCTCGTCGACGAAACCGACCGAGTACGACAGCCCGACCCGGGTCACCTCGGCGGCCTGCCGCAGCAGCGGAAGGTCCCGCAGGATCAGGGTGCCCTTGGTGAGGATCGAGAACGGGTTCGCGAAGTCGCGGAGTGCGGCGATGATCTGCGGCATGAGCCGGTAGCGCCCCTCGGCCCGTTGGTAGCAGTCGACGTTGGTGCCCATCGCGACGTGGGCCCCCCGCCACCGTGGCGCGGCCAGCTCCCGCCGGACCAGCTCGCCGGCGTTGACCTTGACGACCACCTTCCGGTCGAAGTCCGCGCCCGCATCGAGGTCCAGATAGGTGTGGGTGTTTCTCGCGAAGCAGTAGGTGCATGCGTGGGTGCAGCCCCGGTACGGGTTGATCGTCCATTCAAACGGCACCCGTGAGCCGCCGGGCACCTTGTTGATGATGGACTTGGCCTGCACCTCGTAGAAGGTCATCCCGGCGAAGCCGGGTGTGTCGAAGGTGCGGGCGATGGCGCCGGGCAGCGCCAGCGGCAGGGGTGGAGTCGCTGGCGCCGACCCGTCGGGAGGCCCCTCGTCCGGGGGAGCGGAGAGGTTGTCCCAGCGCATGACCTGTATTCGAACACGCGTACGAGAAGTGTGCAAGCGGGGCGCGCCGTGCGGACATGCGACGACGGCCGGACCCGCTGCGGGCCCGGCCGTCGTGGCGATGGGGTCAGTGCTTGTGCTCGGACAGCTTCTTCCGAACGTCGTCCATGTCGAGGGCCTGAACCTGCTCGATGAGGTTCTCCAGGGCCGACTCGGGGAGGGCGCCCGGCTGGGCGAACACGATCACGCCGTCGCGGATGGCCATGATCGTCGGAATCGAGCGGATGTCGAACTTCGCGCCCAGTTCCTGCTGCGCCTCGGTGTCGACCTTGCCGAACACAATGTCCTGGTGCTTCTCCGAGGATCGCTCGTAGACCGGGGCGAACCGCTTGCACGGACCGCACCACTCGGCCCAGAAGTCGACGAGCACGATGCCCTCGCTGCCGGTCACCTCGTCGAAGTTTGCCGTGGTCAGCTCAACGGTTGCCATGCGAATCTCTCCGATCACGCGGAACAGCTACGTCTGGTGGAACCAGGGCGTACCTCGTGGAATTCCCGACCACCCCGGCGCGAAACGTCCGGTCGAGCCTGGCACCTTGACCACCTTCCATCGACCCCCGTCGGTGGCTGTGCAACCGCGAAGCGCAAGTGCACGCCGCATTTGCGTGACCAGACGTGATGGGAGCGTTTCCATGGAGATCGCGGCCCGTGAGCACTACGAATCGGTAATGTGCGCCCTGACAAGCGGGTATCTGGGCTGCGGAGATCGCCGTCGGCGCGACCAACGGTTACCCAGAGTAGTGTTACAAAAAGATAAATGTGATCCTGGTCTCTGTCCACCGGGTGCCCGCTCGTGCAGAATCTTTCTCATCAGAGCGTGGGCGGCGGGTGCCGGGGAGGGCCCCGCCGCTCATTGCGTCTCCCCCCAGGTGTGGCCGGTGTGACATTTCCCCACGGCGCGCGCCCCAGGGCTCTCCTTAACCAGCGGTAAGGCATGCTGTGCCGAACTCCATCGCCGCCCGTCGAAGGGGACAAGGATGCAGTTCGGCCGCTACTACGAGGAGTTCGAGGTCGGCGCGGTCTACCGGCACTGGCCGGGCAAGACGGTCACCGAGTACGACGACCACCTCTTCTGCCTGCTCACGATGAACCACCACCCGCTGCACATGGACGCGCACTACGCCGAGACGTCGAGCCAGTTCAAGCGCAACGTGGTGGTCGGCAACTACATCTACTCGCTCCTCCTCGGCATGTCGGTGCCGGACGTCAGCGGCAAGGCGATCGCGAATCTGGAGATCGAGTCGTTGCGGCACGTCGCCCCGACGTTCCACGGGGACACCATCTACGGCGAGACGACGGTGCTGGACAAGCGGGAGTCGTCCTCCAAGCCGGACCGGGGCGTGGTCGCCGTCGAGACCCGCGGCTACAACCAGGACGGCACGCTGGTCTGCGTCTTCCGCCGCAAGGTCATGGTCCCCAAGAAGGAGTACGCGGCCGCGGCCGTGCCCGAGGGCGTCGACCCCGAGCGGCCCAGCTTTCCCGAGCCGCGCTGAACCCGGCGTACGACGGTGGGCCCCTTTCCGGCGGGAAGGGGCCCATTTCCGTAGATGCCGGGCATATGCTGGCGCCGGAGGTCCCCATGAGCCACTCCGTCGCCGGAGAGCCGTCCTCTGCCGGGCGCCGCGCCGCACCGGCGACCACCGCCGTCTACTCCGCCGCCGAGTGGGACCTGCTGACCGGTCTGCCCGGCCGGGTCCTCGTGGCCGCCGTGTCGCCCGCTCCGGGGCGCCCCGAGTGTCCGGTGGCCGCCGGTCTGGCCGGCCTGGACGCCGTCGCGGCGGGGCGATCCTTCGACAGCGACCTGGTCCGTGCCGTGGTCGCCGCCATCTACGCCGGGGACGAGGGAGCGACACCGGCCGGCCGGCCCATCGACCTGGTGGACCTCCTGGCCGCCTGCCGGACCGCAGTGCGGGTCCTGCACCGGCGCGCCGACCCGGCCGACTCCGCGGCGTACCGACAGTGGGTGCAGTCGGTGGCGGCCCGCGTCTGCCGCGCCCTTCCGGACGGCGCGACGGTCCCCGCCGACCGCCGTCTCCTGGAGCGGCTCGGCACCGCCCTCGCCCTTCGCTGAGGAGTAAGGAAGGGCCCCTCGTTAACGCCTGGAGTAGAGGAAGGGTCCCCTCTTAACCCCAGGCCCGGCCCGGGGAACGCCGCAGGTGGGCCGTACCCTCTGGAGACCGTGACCGGTGACCAGCTCGACGTCGGCGTGGGCCCCTGGCCGGGTGACCCGCCGGACGACCCCCGATTCGACCCGGAGCTGCTCGCGGAGGGCGACCGGCGCAACGTCGTCGACCGGTACCGCTACTGGCGGCATGAGGCGGTGGTGGCCGACCTGGACCGGCGGCGCCACGAGTTCCACGTGGCCATCGAGAACTGGCAGCACGACTTCAACATCGGCACGGTCGTCCGCAACGCCAACGCCTTCCTCGCCGCCGAGGTGCACATCGTCGGTCGGCGCCGCTGGAACCGGCGGGGCGCGATGGTGACCGACCGCTACCAGCACGTCCGTCACCACGCGACGATCGAGGAGTTCGTCGCCTGGGCGGCCGGCGCGGACCTGCCGGTGGTCGGCATCGACAATCTCCCCGGCAGCCGGCCGCTGGAGACCACCACCCTGCCCCGCCGCTGCGTCCTGCTCTTCGGGCAGGAGGGGCCGGGTCTGTCCGAAGCGGCCCGTGCGGCGTGCGACCAGCTCGTCTCGATCGCCCAGTACGGCTCCACCCGGTCGATCAACGCCGGCGTGGCGAGCGGCATCGCCATGCACGCCTGGATCCGCGCGTACGCCGGGCCGCCGCCGGCCTGACCCTGGCCCCGGTCGGCGTCGAAACCGCCGCTCCGCTTGACGCCACGGCGGAGGAGGACGACGGTGGGATGGTGAGTGTCGCGGTGAGTTGTCCGAGATGTGGGGGTCAGATCCGTCCGCCGGACCTGATGCACTCCGAGTCGCGCTGCGTCGACTGCGGACCGGTGCCCCCGCTGCACGTGCCCGAGCACATCGGAGCGGAGATCGTGGCCAGTGTGGTCGACCGGATCACCGCCGCCGCCGACCCGCCAGGCCGACCGGTGGTCCCGCTCTGGTGCCCCTGGCCGTTACCGCCTGGTTGGACCGTCACCGGCGTGGCGTACGCCGGTGACGACCGCACCGGCGTACGCGCCACGGCGGTCGCCTGCGCCGGGCCGGAGCCGCTCGGCGGTGGTCCCGCCGACGTGGTCTTCGTGGCCGAGGAGCCGGGGGTCGGGCTCGGCACCCGCTTCGCGGGAATCGTCGGCCCGGATCCGGGACCGGAACTCGCCGAGGCCCTGACCGACCCCGGGCCGGGTCACCCGGAGCACGTCGGCCAGGCGAGGATCAGGGTGGCCGGTCACCCGACTCCACTGTGGCTCGTGAATTCTCCGACGGATCGAAGCGCGTACGCGGGCGAGGCTCGGGGAATGTGGCTGCATGCGATAGCCTGGCCGGCGAGTGCGGGACATCTGCTCGCCGAGGACGTGGTGCTCCACGACCTCACCGAGTGGACGCCACCCGAGCTCGTGTACGGCGCACCAAGTCCGTATCTGCACGGGAAGGCTTGACAGTCGAGCCGGAATGTCAGACAACGGACGCAGATATTCACTGTACGACATCACACTGATACTCTGGGTGCCGCTGCGGTAATGGGACCCGGCACCGCGCGAGAGGATGGCCCGCCATGGTCAAGAAGGTCCTCACCTGGGCCGGAATCGCATTCTTGATCTTCTTCGTCGCCTACCGGCCAAACTCTGCGGCGGATGTGTTCAAGTCGCTGGGCGGCGGCATCATGGACATCGCTCAGGGGTTCGGCGACTTCTTCACCAGCCTCGTCGCCTAGCCGCCGATGGGAAGCCCCTCCGGTCCACCGTTCGACCCGGACGACCCCGACCGGGAGCGCCGGGAACGCGACACCGAGCCGATCCCCCGGGTCGGCCCCGACGACGGGCCTGGCCCCCGTCCCGGTCCGGGTGCCCCCGACGACTCCCTGTTCTCCGACGACGTCGGCTACGGCGGCTACCCGGGTGAGGATCGCTCGGGTCGCGCCTGGGTCCGTGATCCGCAGGCCGGCTACCAGCCGCCGCAGATCTCCGAGGACGAGCTGGCGGGCCTGCGGGCCGACGCGGCCGGCGGGACGCCCCGCCGGGTGCTGCCTCTGGAGGACGAGCCCAGCTCGCTGGTCGCGCGTTACCTCTTTCCCACCGAGCGCTACCGGGGCGAGTGGAAGCGGCACTGGATCCACCTCGCCGTTCCGCTGACCGTCGGGATCGCCGCCACCTTCGTGCTCGGCTACCTCTCCGGTTTCCTCGCCGGTCAGGACGTCGGGGCGCTCACCACGATCGCGGTGCTGCTCTGGTTCGCCGTGATGGGTTGGGTGGCCTGGAAGGTCGCCGACTGGTGGTACGACCGCTTCATCCTGACCAACAAGCGGGTGATGGTCGTCAACGGCATCGTGACCCGGAAGGTGGCCATGATGCCGCTGGCCCGGGTCACCGACATGAAGTACGAGCAGAGCCCGAGCGGTCGTGCCCTCAACTACGGCACGTTCGTGCTGGAGTCGGCCGGCCAGGACCAGGCGCTCCGGGAGATCAAGAACCTGCCCAACCCGAATGAGCTCTACCTGCGCGTCGTCGAGGAGATGTACGAGCCGCAGGCGGTCGAGGCGCGGCTGGGCAAGGAAGCGGACGAGGCCAAGGCCGACGACGGTGCGTGAAACTTTCTGACCGAACATCGGATCACCAGCGCACCATCTTCCGTGACAGCCTGCCAGCAAGGGCAGGTCGTGGAGGTGCACGGTGGAGAGCAGGGACCCGCGGGAGGAGGAGTTCCGCGAGTTCGTAGCGGCTCGCTCCGGCGCGCTCCTGCGGACCGCGTACCTGCTGGCCGGGGACTGGGCGACCGCCGAGGACCTGTTGCAGACCGCCCTGACCAAGACGTACCTGGCGTGGAAGCGGCTCGGTGGCATCGAGGCGGTCGAGCCGTACGCCCGACGGGTCATGATCAATACGTCGACCAGTTGGTGGCGCCGACGCTGGCACGGTGAGCGGCCCACCGAGGTCCTGCCCGAGCGGGCCGCCGCCGACGAGATCGAGCGGCAGCTCGACCGGGACCTGCTCTGGCGGCACCTGAGCGCGCTGCCCGCCCGGCAGCGCGCGGTGCTCGTGCTGCGCTTCTACGAGGACATGTCGGAGGCGCAGACCGCCGCCCTGCTGGACATCTCGCCCGGCACGGTGAAGAGCCAGACCTCCCGCGCCCTGACCACGCTGCGCCGCCGGATGGGCGTCGACGCCACCACGGTCGACCTGCCGGTCGAGCCGGCGGTGCCCGCCCCGCGCGCTGCCCGCCCCGACGGTCGGGCGGCCGCCTCCACCGGTCGCGGCCGATCCCGTCCGGTCGGCTCCGGCCCGGAGACAGCCACCGTCGCTGCCGTGCCGGTCGCCGACACCCGAGCCGGTGCGCCGGAGGTGACCGGTGGAACGTCGGTCCGACAGGCGCCGACGGCACCGGTCGTCACCGATGCCGGATCACTCCGGCAGACCTCGGGCGACCGTCCCGCCGAGGCAGCCGCGTTGCCGGCCGGCACCGGGGAGCGACGGTGACCGGTTCCCCGAGCCGTCCTGACAACCGCACGGACGCCCCGGGGCGTTCAAGGAGCATGAGCCGGGACGAGCTGGAGCAGGCGCTGCGGGAGACCCTCGCGCGCCAGGTCGCCGTCCCGCCCCGGCTGACCGCCGACCCGGCCGGTGTGGCCATCCGACGAGCCGCCCGGTCCCAGCGACGGCGCACCCTGGCGGGCGTGGCCCTGGCCGCGGTGACCACGGTGGCGGTCAGCACCGGAATGGCCCAGCTCGGCAGGGAGCCGAGGATGCCGAACGGGACGGTCGTCGTGCTCGGCGACCCGTACGCCTCGAGCCTTCCGCCCGCGCCGCAGCAGGTGGCTCCCCCCGGGCCGGCGGTCGACCTGCCGGTCGGTGTCGACCTCGTCGTGGGCGACGTGCTGGCCACCGCCGACGGGCGGCGGCTGACGCTGGCCGGTCTGCGGCCCGTCGACCGTGTCCAGCGCACCCGTGACAGCGTCGGCTGGCTGGTCGTCGGCGGTCCGACGGCCGCCGGCCGGTCCCTCTGGTCCGTCCGGCCCAGTGGCCCGCCGCAGGTGCTGCTCTCCGGAGCCGACGAGATCGTGCTCAGCGGGGACGGCCGCCACGTGGCCTGGCGGGAGGGGACGCAACTCGGCAAGGGCGCGATCCTCAACAACAAGGTCATTGCCGTCGTCCGCCGGGCGGCGCCGGACGCCGCGTTCCCGGTCGGGTTCGCCGGCGACCGGGTGCTGATCCGCCTCCACCCCGAGCGGCCCGGCCACGCGCTGTGGCATCCCCCGACCGGGCAGGTCTCCGTCGGGCGCGACCGGACCACCACCCACATCCACGGCACCGGCCCCACCGGGGTGGTCGTCGCCCAGATCTCCGCCGGCACGCCACGCCGCCCCTGCCTCGCCCTGCTCGACCCCGCCCGGGACCTGGCCCCCACGCGTACGACGTGCGGCCCGGCCCTGACCGGCGACGGCCGCGGCGGGGTCTCACCGGACGGGCGCTGGCTGCTGGTGAACGGCCGGGACACGGCGCTGCTGGTGGACCTCGCCGCCACCACCCCGACCGCCCGCCCGGCCGGGCCCCCGGTCGCCGGCGAGGTGGCATGGACGTCGGACACGGCGCTCCACGCGACCGCCGACGGACTGCTCGTCCAGGTCGAGGCCGCCGCGGTGGTGGCCGGCCGGGAGGTGTCGTCCAACCCGGTCGCCGGCCTCGCGCCCGGCGCCCGCGTACTGCCGGTGACGGACGCCGGGTCCTGACGAGGGCGCCTCGGCCGGCCCGGTAGCGTCGGGCGATGAGTTCGCGGATCGACCTGCACGCCCACTCGACCGCCAGCGACGGCACGCTCACCCCCGCCGAGCTGGTCCGGGCGGCGGCCGAGGCCGGGCTGGACGTGCTGGCGCTGACCGACCACGACACGACCGCGGGCTGGGCGTCCGCCGTGCGGGCACTGCCACCGGGCCTGCGCCTGGTACGCGGTGCGGAGATCTCCTGCCGCTGGTTCGGCGCGGAACCGGCGGTGCCCCTGCACCTGCTCGCGTACCTCTTCGATCCGGACGCCCCGGAGCTGGTGGCCGAGCTGGCCCGGGTGCGGGCCGCGCGGGAGGAACGGGGCGAGCGGATCGTGGCGCTGCTACGGGCCGACGGCATCGACGTGAGCTGGCCGGAGATCCTCGCCGGCGCCGCCGGCGGAACGGTGGGGCGGCCGCACATCGCGCAGGCGCTCATCCGGGCCGGCCTGGTGGCGACCACGACCGAGGCGTTCGGGCCGGACTGGCTGGGTGAGCGGTACCGGCTGCCGAAGGAGGACATCGACGTCTTCCACGCGGTGCGGCTGGTGCGGGCGGCCGGCGGAGTGCCGGTGTTCGCCCACCCGCGTGCCACCCGGCGGGGACGCATCGTGCCGGACGCGCTGATCGCCGAGCTGGCGGCGGCCGGGCTGGCCGGCCTGGAGGCCGACCACGAGGACCACTCGCCGGCCGAGCGGGCGCACGTCCGCGCCCTGGCCGGGGAGCTGGGCCTGATCGTGACCGGATCGTCGGACTTCCACGGCACGCACAAGACGGTCCGGCTGGGAGCGCACACCACGACCGAGGAGGCGTACGAGCGGATCGTGGCCGAGTCCTCCGGGGTGACCGGCGTCGCTTACGGCTGATCCGCGTTTCGGCTCTCGGCGGCAGGACTAGGTTGATCGGGTGGATCTCAAGCTCTTCGGCGAGGTTTTCGTGACCCTGCTGGTGATCGTCGACCCGCCGGGCATGATGCCCATCTTCCTCGCGCTGACCGGCCCGCTGCCGGCCCGCGACCGTAACCGGGCGGCGTGGCAGGCGGTCGCGCTGGCGCTCGGGGTGATCGTGATCTTCGCGGTGGCCGGGCAGACCCTGCTCGACTACCTGCACGTGGACCTGCCCGCCCTGCAGGCGGCCGGCGGACTGCTGCTGGTGCTCGTCGCGCTGGAACTGCTCACCGGCAAGGCCGACGACCCCAGCCAGCAGGTCACGTCGAACATCGCGCTGGTGCCGCTCGGCACGCCGCTGCTGGCCGGTCCCGGCGCCATCGTGGCCACCATGCTCTTCGTCCAGCAGGCCGACGGCACGGCCGACTTCACCGCCATCGCCGCCGCGATCGTCGCGGTGATGGTCGCGGTCTGGGTGGTGCTGCGCTTCTCCGGCGGGATCGTCAAGATCCTGCGGCCGGGCGGCATCGAGGTGCTGACCCGGATCGCGGGCCTGCTGCTGGCGGCCATCGCGGTGCAGCTGATCGCCGACGCGATCGCCGCGTTCGTGACGCAGTACGTCAACATGACCTGAGCGCCGCCGCCGACGCTGTCGGGGGTGGGTGGCAGGATCGCAGGCGTGCGACGAGCCTCCTCCTCCGGCCGACCCACCCCCGCGGGTGGGCGGGCGCCGCGACCCCGGGACGCGCAGCCCGAGCAGCTCGGCTTCGAGGGCATGCCGGAGCGGCTGTTCGTCTGCACGCCCAGCAAGCTAGGGGCCTACGAGGAGTGCCCCCGGCGGTACCGCTACTCCTACGTGGACCGCCCGGCCCCGCCGAAGGGACCGCCGTGGGCCCACAACTCGCTCGGCGCCAGCATGCACACCGCCCTGAAGAACTGGTACGCGCTGCCCGTGGACCGGCGCCGGCCGGAGGCGCTCGCCACGCTCCTCAAGGGCACCTGGGTCCGTGAGGGCTACCGCGACGACGAGCAGGAGCGCGCCGCGTACCGTCGGGCCCTGGGCTGGCTGGAGGCGTACGTCGAGACGCTGGAGCCCGGTGTCGACCCACTGGGCGTCGAGCGGGTGGTGGCGGTGAAGACCGGGGTGCTGGCGTTCAACGGCCGCACCGACCGGATCGACTCCCGCCCCGGGCCGGACGGGCCCGAGCTGGTCATCGTCGACTACAAGACCGGGCGCTCCGGGTTGGACGCCGACGACGCGCGGGGCTCCCAGGCGTTGGCGCTCTACGCGTACGCGGCGGAGCGGACGTTCCGCCGCCCGTGCCGTCGGGTCGAGTTGCACCACCTGCCCAGCGGCACGGTCGCCGCGCACGACCACACCCCGGAGTCGTTGGCCCGCCAGCTCAACCGGGCCGAGGAGACCGCCCGGGACATCATGGCCGCCGAGAAGGCGGTCGCCGGGGGCGCCGACGCCGACGAGACCTTTCCGACCGCACCCGGGCCGCGCTGCGGCTGGTGCGACTACCGGCGCACCTGTCCGGTCGGTGCCCAGACGCCGGGCAAGGACCCCTGGGCCGCCGTCGACCGCCCGACCGAGGTCCGGGAGACCCCGACCGAGCTCCGGGAGACGTCGGCCTGAACCGGGTCAGCCGGTGACCGGGGCGGCGGTCAGTCGGGCGGCGCGTTCCTTCGCCGCGATCTGCACCGGGCCCTCCCGCCAGCGGCGCGGCAGGGTGGCGAGCGCGAGCCGGAGCGTGCGTACGGTGAGGTCGGCGGAGAGCGCGGTGGTCGGCAGGCCGAGGCCGCCGTACATCCGGCGGGCCCAGCCCGGTTGCAGCGCGAACGCGGTGCCGGCGATGCCGAGGTACGCCCAGCGGGGCGGGCCCAGGTTGAGCCCGACGCGGGCGGGGAGGCTCAGCTTCCAGGGCAGCGGGGGAGCGGTGAGGAAGAGCGCCGTCTCCGCCGCCTCGCGGGTCATCCGCAGCGCGGGGCGGGTCCGTCGGTAGTAGTCCGCCACCTCGGCGGCGGTGCCCGGCACGGTCTCCGGGTCCAGGCCGACCAGGGCGGCGGCCCGCCGCTGCTCGGTGTAGTAGCCGTCGACCTCGTCGTCGGTCAGCGGCAACCCGGCCCGGCGGGCGGTGTCGAGGAACGACTCGATCTCGGTGACGTGCACCCAGCGCAGCAGGTCGGGGTCGTCGACGCGGAACGCCTCCCCGGTGAACGGGTCGGTGGCCCGTAGCCGGGCGTGCAGCCGGCGCAGCCGGGCCCCGGCCGCCTCCGCCTCGGCGGTGGTGCCGTAGATGGTGGTCGCCACGTAGGTCGCCGTGCGGACCAGACGCCCCCAGGCGTCGGTGCGGTAGTTGCTGTTCTGGGCCACCCCGGCCATCGCGCGGGGGTGCAGGGCCTGGAGGTAGAGCGAGCGCAGGCCGGCGACGATCAGGATCGGCTCCTCGTGCACCTTCCACGTGACCGATCCCGGACCGAAGAGGCCGAGGTCATCGGAGTCCACCGACCAAGAGTGCCACGGCGCGGCGGCGCGGGCCGGGTCGAACGGGTCAGTCGTCGGCGGCGCGACGGGTCTGGCAGGTGGGGCAGAGACCCCAGAAGGTCACTTCCGCCTCGTCCACCTCGAAGCCGTGCGCGGTGTGCGGGTCGAGGCAGGGGGCGCTGCCGACCGTGCAGTCGATGTCGGCGATCTCGCCACAGCCCCGGCACACCACGTGGTGGTGGTTGTCGCCGGCTCGCGCCTCGTACCGGGCGGGGCTGCCGGCCGGCTCGATCCGCCGGGAGAGCCCGGCCCGGGACAGCGCGCCGAGCACGTCGTACACCGCCTGGGTGGAGACGGAGTCGAGGCGCTCGCGGACCCGCCGGGTGATCTCGTCCACCTCGAGGTGGCCGCCGCCGGCCAGCACGTCGAGCACGGCGAGGCGCGGTCGGGTGACCCGTAGGCCGCGCGACCGGAGCAGGTCCTCCCCGGTTGACATGCGCCAATGACAGCACGTCGACCGGGGAGCGACAACCGTCGTGCTCGTACAGGTGGCCCCGGCCACAGCCGATACGGGCACGCGACGGGGTGAACCGGACCCCAGTGTGGCGCGTGTAGCCGGGTGAGAGCCCTGGGCGGGCCGGCCGGCGCACCGTACGCTGGCAGCCCGCGACCGCGTACCGCCGGAGGTGTCGATGTTCGAGGAGATCATGGGTCTACCGGCGCACGTGCTGGTGGTGCACGCGGTCGTCGTGTTCGTGCCGCTGCTGGCGCTGCTGTCCATCGCGTACGTGGCGTTGCCCCGGTTCCGGTCCCGCCTGGACTGGGCGGTGCTCGGTGCGGCGGTGGTGGCGCTGCCGACCTGCTGGTTCGCGGTGCAGTCCGGCGAGCGCCTGACCGACGTCTTCGTGGCCCGGGGCCTGCAGGGGCCGATCGTGGACCAGATCTTCGAGCATTCCCGCTACGGCGACCTGCTGTTCCGCTACACCCTGCCGCTCGGCATCGCGGCGGTGGCGCTGCTCGTGGTGACCAGCGGGCACCCCCGGCTGCCGAAACTGCCGTTCTGGCTGACCCCGGCCCTGTCGGTGGTGGTGGTCGCGCTGGGCGCCGCCAGCCTCGTGTACGTCTACCTCACCGGGCACTCGGGCGCCGAGGCGGTCTGGGGCAACACCCTCTGACGGATCGCCCGGGCCTCAGAACACGAGCCGGGAGCAGAGCAGGCAGACGAGGATCACCAGCACCACGGCCACGCCCACCCCGATTCCCTGGGTGAGGCGCTGTGCACGCTGCTCGGCCAGGTCCAGCTCGGCCATGTCCTGGTCCGGCAGTCGCCGGGGCGGTGGGGGTTGCACGTGCACCGGCGGCCGCCAGTCGGCCGGGGGCGGCGTGGTGGGCGGTGGGCCGGCGTAGCCTGCTTCGCCCTTCTCGTCGAACGGGCCGGCGGGCCTGTCCTGGGCCGGGTCGGGCCGCCGCCAGTAGTCGTCCGGGTCGGTGCCGGGGGTCGTCACGCCGTCCGACGCTACCAACGCCGCCGCGCCGGGGCAGCCGGTCGGGGCCTCGGGCCGGGCCGGCGGTGAGATGTGAGTGCGTCATTTCGACCTGGACCCGCCGTGGGGCCGGCCGGGCGAGCGGGCGGGCGGTGGTCACCGCGAGTGCCGGCGGTGACACGCGCCGACGCCCGTGTCGTTCACCCTCGCTGCGCTAGTCTTTCCGGTCGTGAGCACCGAGGATCCGGGCGTGCCGGGCGTACAGGACGACGAGCGGACGGTCGACCTGTCCGACGACGACTTCGTGGTGCTGCCCGAGCAGACCTCCGACGACACCGACCGGGGCTGGGGCGAGCGCGGCGGCGGAAACGACGACTGGCTGCTCGCCGAACGCCCTCCGCACTGGGACTGACGCCGACCGCACCACGGACGCCGGCCCCGGGTCACACCCGGGGCCGGCGTCCGTGGTGCGAGGTCAGGAGGCGGTGGCCGCCGAGGCCTTGGACGAACCGCCGCTGGTCGAGCCGGACGACGCCGACGACCCGGAGGAGCCGTTCGAGGTCGACGGAGACGAGGTCGAGCCGCTCGACGACGAGCCGGAGTCACCGCCGGTGGGCTTCGCCGGCTTGCCGGAACCGCCGGTGCTGGTCTCGGAACCGGACGACCGGGAGTCGGTGCGGTAGAAGCCGGAGCCCTTGAACACGACGCCGACGGAGTTGAAGACCTTCCGCAGCCGTCCCTCGCAGGCCGGGCACTCGGTCAGCGGCTCGTCCGAGAAGGACTGCACCGCCTCGAGCTGCTGGCCGCACGCGGTGCAGGCGTACTGGTACGTGGGCACGTTCTCCTCCGGATCTGGCACGGCCTGTTGGCACTCGACGACTTCGAGTGCCAATGGTGCGTCATCGCCCCCGGATTCGTCCAGCGGACGTGTGGGGCGCGACACCCTCACCGTCGGCGAATGCGGGGTCCAGGGTACGCAGGCCCTCGGCGGGCGTGACCGCCGCGCGCACCGGTCGGTCGTGCGGCTCGGCCGGTAACGCGTCGACCAGCTCACCGTCGTGCAGCGGCACCACGGTCAGCACGGTGGCCGGCACCCGGACGAGTGCCCGGTCGTACGAGCCGCCGCCCCGGCCCAGCCGCAGCCCCCGTCGGTCCACCGCCAGGCCGGGCACCACCACCAGCTGCGCACCGGTGACCGCGTCCACCCCGAGCCGGGGGCCGGCCGGCTCGCGCATGCCCCGGCCGGCGGCGACCAGCGCGTCCGGGCCGCTCCAGGCGGCCCAGTCCAGGTCGAGGTCGTCCCGGAGGACCGGCAGCAGCAGCTCCCCGCCCGGCGGCAGCGCCGCGTGCAGTACCGCCGGCAGGTCCGCCCCGCCGGGCTCCGAGCCCACCGGGACGTACGCGGTCATGCGGTGGGGGCGCAGTCGGCGTACGACCGAGACCAGCTCGGCCTGGACGCGCGCGGCGGCTTCCGCCCGGCGCGGCGCGTCCAGCGCCCGACGGCGGGCGAGAAGCGCGGCCCGCGTGTCCCGCTTCGCCTCATGGGTCACTTCCGCTCCATCAGAAAAATCCGGCACGCAACACTCCTGACGCAACGCCGATCCTGTCGTAGCACTGTGTCAGCATCGCAAGCATCGGCCGGCGGAACTTCCGGGGGGACCGAGTGACGCTACGCGGGCGGCTCACCGCAGCCTTCCTCGCGGTGGTGCTCGGCCCGGTGCTGCTCGGAGCGTTCTTCGTGGGCTCGACCGTGGTCGCGGCCGACCGCAGCCGCGCCGCCGAGCGGCTGGCGGTGGCCGCGGCGGCCGTGCGGACCTCGGTGGACGCCCTCTGCCAGCAGCTGCGCGCCGCTGCCGACGCGGTCGCCCTGGCCGGTGACCGGGCCGTCGCCGCGACCCAGGTCGTCAGCCGCGGCCTGGCCTCCGCCGTGCTGGTCACCGACGTCACGGGCCGGGTCACCCACGCGACTCCCGCCGCCCCACCCGCGCCGTGGCGCGACTGCTCCGCCGCCACCACGCCCGCCGGCCCGGTCGGTGCCCTGTCCGTCCGCGTGGACCTGCGTGACCGCGCCGGCGCCGCGCTGGGGACGGTCACCGCCGCGCAGCCCGTCGATACGGCCTTCGTGGCGCGACTCGCGGCCGTGACCGGCGTGGCGATCACCCTTCTCGACGGCGCCGGGGCGCCCGTCCGGCTCCGGCACAGCACCGAGTCGACCGGCGTACGCGACGCGGTGCTGGCCGCCGCCGGCACGCTCGACGGCGAGCGGGTCACCGGGACCGCCGACGGCCGGTACGTGCGGCGGGTCGGCCCGTCGGTGGGGCAACCCCTGCCACTGGTGCTGTCGGTGCCCAGTGACCGGCCGCCCGGCCTCTACGTCGCGCTGACCACCGCCGTCCTGCTGGCCGCCCTGTTGGCGGTGGCGGCGGCCGGGCGGCTGGCCGGGGTGACCACCCGACCGCTGATGGAGCTGGCCGGGGCGGTCGACCGGGTGGCCCGGGGAGACTTGACCGCCCGCGTGCCGGTGCGCAGCCGTGACGAGATCGGCCGCCTCGCCGGGGCCTTCAACCGGATGACCCGGGAGACCGGCACGTACGTGGCGGCGTTGACCAGCAGCCGCGACCAGCTGCGCGGGCATCTGGCGGTGCTGGGCGACACGCTGGCCAGCACCCACGACCGGCAGCGGATCCTGCGGGTCATCCTGCACAGCGCGATAGCGGCGACCGGCGCGCGGGCCGGCGCCGTGCTGCTCGTCGACCCCGGGGGCGCGCTCGTCGCGCAGTGCACCGAGGGCCTCGACGGGCCGGGCCCGGCGGACGAGCGCCCGGGCCCGCACCGGGTGCCGCTCGGCAACGGCGCGGTCGGCGCGGTCGCGGTGACCGGGGAGCCGCGGCGTGGCCGTGTGGAGCCCGGTGAGGTGGCCCCGGGGGAGCCGCCCTGCCGGACGTACGTCGCGGTGCCGTTCGCCGCCCCGGCGTCCGCCGACGGTCCGGAGCCGTCGGCCCGGTGGGACGGCACCGAGGGGACGGCGGTCGGGGCGCTGGGGGTGCTGGCGCTGTACGACCGGCTCGGCGGAGACGAGTTCGACGACGACGACCTGATCACCCTGCGCACCTTCGCCGGACACGCGGCGGTGGCGGTGGACAACGTCCGGGTGCACGAGGAGGCGCAGCGGTTGTCGCTGACCGATCCGCTGACCGGTCTGTGGAACTACCGCTACCTGCGCGAGTCGATCCGCCGGGAGGTGGAGCGGGCCAGCCGGTTCGGGCGGATGCTCAGCGTCCTCGCCCTCGACCTGGACCGCTTCAAGGCCGTCAACGACACCCACGGGCACACGGCCGGCGACACCGTCCTGGCCGAGTTCGCCCGGCGGGTCCGCGGCGAGATCCGCGAGGTCGACCTGGCGTTCCGGCAGGGCGGCGAGGAGTTCGTGCTGCTGCTGCCGGAGACCGACGCCCGGGGCGCGGCCATCGTCGCCGAGCGGCTCGGTGCGGCGATCCGGGACACCCCGATCACCGTGGACGCGCACGGCGCGTCGCTGCCGGTGCGGGTCACCGTCTCCATCGGCATCGCCGTCTATCCGGACCACGCCGGCACCGGGCAGGAGGTGCTGGACGCGGCCGACGACGCGCTCTACGCCGCCAAGGACGGGGGCCGGGACACCTGGCGGGTCGCGACCGCGCCGCAGGCCGCCCCTCCGGCGCAGGAGATCCCGGTCCCGGCCGGCGCGGTCAGTCCCTCCGACGGGCTGCCCCGGGCCGGTGCGCACCGTCGGCCGAGCCCGCCCCGGCCGGCCCCGGCCGACCAGGCGGACGCCGACGCCACGCCGGTGGTCCCCGGGTCGCCGTTTCCGGCCCCCGGCGGCGGCGCGTCTTCCGGTCCTCACCCGCCACGGCAGAGCCGTGGCCGATAGTCTCGCGACATGTCGGAGCACTCAGCTAAGCCCTCAACGACGACCGCCGCTTCCGGTCGTCCCCGCGCGGTCAAGGCCGTCATTCCC
Source organism: Micromonospora sp. BQ11 (assembly GCF_052068135.1). Lineage (NCBI taxonomy): Bacteria > Bacillati > Actinomycetota > Actinomycetes > Micromonosporales > Micromonosporaceae > Micromonospora > Micromonospora sp. BQ11. The sequence continues at coordinate 99,124 of NZ_JBQHDB010000001.1, forward strand.
GCCGCCGGCCTGGCCACCCGGTTCCTGCCAGCCACGAAGGCGGTGCCCAAGGAGCTGCTTCCGGTGGTCGACCGGCCGGTCCTGCAGTACATCGTCGAGGAGGCCACGCAGGCGGGCATCGGCGACGTCCTGCTGATCACCGGGCGCGGCAAGACGTCGATGGTGGACCACTTCGACCGGCGCCCCGACCTGGAGGAGCGGCTCGCGAAGAAGCCCGAGATCCTCGCCGAGGTCAAGCGGACCGAGGAACTGGCCGCCATCTACACCTGCCGGCAGCCCGAGCAGCTCGGCCTGGGACACGCCGTCGGGTACGCCGAGTCGCACGTCGGTGACGCGCCCTTCGCGGTGCTGCTGGGCGACGAGTTCGTACGGCCATCCGAGCCGCTGCTGCCGGCCATGCTGGAGCTCCAGGCCCGCACCGGCGGCGTGGTGCTCGCCTTCTTCGAGGTCGACCCGGCCGAGACCAGCCGGTACGGCATCGCCTCGGTGGAGCCGGCGGACGGCGAGCTGACCGACATCGGCGAGGTCGTCAGGGTGACCGGCATGGTGGAGAAGCCCCAGCCGGAGGACGCGCCGAGCAACCTCGCGGTCCTCGGGCGGTACGTGCTGCCCGCCGCCATCTTCGACGCGATCCGTCGCACCGAGCCGGGCAGCGGCGGCGAGATCCAGTTGACCGACGCGATGGAGCTGCTGCGCAACGAGGGCGTTCCGGTGCACGCGATCGTCTACCGGGGCACCCGCTACGACACCGGCATGCCGTTGGGCTACCTCCAGACCGTCGTGCAGATCGCCGTCGAGCGCGACGACCTGGGCGCCGAGTTCCGCAAGTGGCTGACCGAGTTCGTCACCAGCGACGCGTCGGGCGTGACCGGTACATGACCGCGACGGCCGACGCCGAGGCGGCCGCGAACGAGTTGACGCCGCTCGCCGACTACCTGGGCAGTGTGCTGCGCAGGTTACGCGCGCTGCCGCCACTCGACCTCGACCTCACCCAGGCGCACGGGAACGTCCTCGCCGAGGACGTCGTGGCGCCGCACTCCTTCCCGGCCTTCGACCAGGCCGCCGTCGACGGGTACGCGGCCCGCTGGGAGGACATCTCCCCCGGCGGCCGGGGCGTGGGATACGTCCCGGCCCAGCCGGGCGGGCCGGGCGGGCGGGCCGTCCGGCTCAACGTCGTCGGTGACCTCGGCGCGGCGAGCTGGCGGCCGGTCCGGCTCACCCCCGGCGCCTGCTTCTCGGTGGCGGCCGGCGCGCCGCTGCCGATCACCGCCGACGTGGTGGTGCCCGTGGAGTGGACCGACCAGGGCATGGCCGCCGTGGAGATCCACCGTGTTCCCAAGCGCGGGTACGGCGTCCGCCGCGCCGGCGCCGAACTGCCCGCCGGCACGCTGCTCGCCCGCGCCGGCACGTACGTCTCCCCGGCCCTGGTCGCCGTCTTCGCCGCCACCGGCATCGGGCACGTGGTGGTGCGGCCCAGCCCCCGGGTGGTCATCGTGGCCACCGGGGACGAACTCGTCGACGTCGGCCGGGCCAGCCAGCCCGGCCAGGTGGTGGACGCCAACTCGCACGCGCTGACCGCCGCGGCGGCCGAGGTGGGCGCCCACGCGTACCGGGTGGGCATCTGCGACGACGACCCGGAAGGGCTGCGCGGGCTGCTGGAGGACCAGACCCTGCGCGCCGACCTGATCATCACCACCGGCGGCACCGGCACCGGGCCGGGTGACATGGTCCGCCGGATCCTGTCCCGGCGCGAGGGCGGCCGGGCCGGCCCGGTGACCTTCACCGAGGTGGCGCTCTACCCCGGCACCGCGCTCGGCTTCGGCACGGTCGGCGCGGAGGAGGTGCCGGTGGTGTGCCTGCCCGGCGACCCGGGCGCCGCCCTGATCGGCTTCGAGGTGCTGGCCCGCCCGGCGATCAACCTGCTCGCCGGCGCGGAGCCGGTGTTCCGGCCCAGTGTTCGCGCGCACCTGCTGGAGACCGTCTCGTCTCCCGGCGGGCTCCGCGAGTTCCGCCCGGCGCACGTGGCCGAGCGGCGCGGCGGTGGCTACACCGTCCAGCCGCTCAGCGGCGGGCCGTTCACGCTCTCCGGGTTGGCCGAGGCGAACGGCCTGCTGGTGCTCGGTGAGCGGGTCACCACCGCCGCCGCCGGGTCCACCGTGGACGTCCTGCTCCTGGACCGGCGCCGGTGAACTTCCTGCGGGGCCAGCCGCCCGGATGGCCGGCGGTGCTGGTCGACGGTCCGGTGGTGCTGCGGCCGTACCGGCGGTCCGACGCCGCGGCCTGGTCGGAGATCCGCCGCGTCAACCAGGCGTGGCTGGCACCGTGGGAGTCGACCCTCCCGGGTAGTTGGAACGAGCTGAACTCGCCGGCCGCGTTCCGCTGGGTGTACCGGGACCAGCGCCGCTCGGCGCGTACCGGTGACGGGATGCCCTTCGCGGTCTGCCTGCGCGAGCACGGGCGGGAACGGCTGGTCGGGCACCTCAACGTGGGCAGCATCGTCCGGCGGGCGTTCTGCTCGGGGTACGTGGGCTACTGGGTGGACTCCCGGGTCGCCGGGCGCGGCGTGATCCCGACCGCGATGGCGCTCGCCGTCGACCACGCCTTCGGCCCCGGCGGGCTGCACCGGATCGAGGTGAACATCCGCCCGGAGAACCGGCCGTCCCGCCGCGTCGTGGAGAAGCTGGGCTTCCGCGAGGAGGCGTACCACGTGCGCTACATGCACATCGACGGCGCCTGGCGCGACCACATCGGCTATGCGATGACCAGCGAAGAGGTCGCCGCCGAGGGCGGTCTGCTGGCCCGCTGGCACCGGGTACGCACCACCACGGGGTGAATCGTCCCACGCGTGACGATCGGCGCGGCGTGGCAGGATCCGGTGTGCCCGCCCGTAACCTCAAGTAACTGCAAGCTGCGGCAAGCGCTGCCTGACCGTACGATCCACGCGCCTCCGGGCGAGTCGTGGAAGATCCTGCGGCCGGACGGCGGTTGCCCCGAACTCGGTGACGGGAGGGGTGAGGGTGCCGACCTCGGTGCTCCTCGCCGTCCTCGCCGCCGCCGGTCTGCTCGCCCTCGCCCCGGCGCTGGTCCGTCGGTACGACGCCACCGAGCGGCTGGCGGCGGAGCGGGCGCAGTCGACGGCGCGGGTGCTGCAGCGCCGCCGGCGGCGTCGTACTGTCCCGGGTCGCCGGCCGGTGCATCCGCCCCGTGCTCTTGTCGTCACCCTCAGTGAAGATCCCGTCACTGGGACTCTCGCTCCGCCGGTCTCCGCGCCGCCCGCCCCGGTGCGCCGCTCCGGCCGGCTCCGTGCCGTCCCGCCCGCGCGCAACCGCGCCCGCCGACGGCCACCGCGCCGCCGCCAGCACACGCCCGCCGTCTACCGCCGGCGTCGCGTCCTCGCCGCGCTGCTTCTGCTCAACGTCGTCGAGCTGGTCGGCGTGGCGGTGGTCGGCCCCGGATTCTGGATCGGCTTCGCGGTCACCGGCACGCTGCTCGTCGTGTACGTCGTACACCTGCGGTCGAGGGCTCTGGCGGACGGCCGGCGGCGGCGCGCGAACGCCCGGGAGGCGGCGTGGCTGGCCGCGCGCCAGGCCGAGGTCCGGCGGGAGCAGGCCCGCCGTGCGGCGGCCCGCCGGGAGGCGCAGCGCCGCCTGGCGGCCCAGCGCGAGGCGGTACGCCGTACCGCGATGGGCCTGGACCGCCCGGCCGACCTGCCGGCGGCGGCCAGCGGGGGTTCGGTGTCCTACCGGCGGGCCGGTGGCGGGCTACGCGGGCGCCCCTACCAGTCCGGCCGGGGCTCCCACTCGGCCTGACGGCCGCTCCTGATCTTGCCCCTCCCTCGCTCCCCCTTCCCCTTTCCCTTGATCGACTCGGTTTCATTCATATCGGGCTGTCCAGGTCGGTGGGATGGCCCGACTTCATTGATCCCGAGTGGATCTTGCCGTGTGGTGGGGTGGCGGCGCGCCGGGGTGATTCGCGGTGGAGGGGCGGGACCTGTTAGCCTTGTCGCCGGCCCGCCCGGTGAAAGCCGGGTGGGACCGATGCCGGTTCGCCGGCGGAGGGGCTGTGGCGCAGTCCGGTAGCGCACCTCGTTCGCATCGAGGGGGTCAGGGGTTCGAATCCCCTCAGCTCCACGCAGTTGAAAGGCCGTCTCCGCTATCTGGAGACGGCCTTTTTCAATCCTGTCCGCGCCGAGTTCCAAGCGGACGTGTCCACCCCTGCTGAACGACCCGCAAGGTGCCCGTTGGCACCGTGACCCCGGCGGTCGGTGACCGACCGCCGGGGTCTGCCCGGTCAGGACTCGGAGATCCTGCGGCGGTAGGCGAGAAGCAGGGCGGCGCCGGTGGCGACGGAGATGGTGCCGAGGCCCGTCAGGACGGGTATCAGCGCACTGCCGCCGCTACTGCCCGTCACCGGTAGCTGCGTGCGGCTGGGGATCGGAGACCCCGTCGGAGCTCCCGTGGGCTGGCCGGTCGGACCCCCTGTGGGACTTCCGGTGGGCTGGCCGGTCGGGGTGCCCGTGGGAGCGCCGGTCGGGGTGCCCGTCGGGGTGCCGGTCGGGGTGCCGGTCGGGGTGCCGGTGGGCTGGCCGGTCGGGGTGCCCGTGGGAGTGCCGGTCGGGGTGCCCGTCGGGGTGCCCGTCGGGGTGCCGGTCGGGGTGCCGGTCGGGGTGCCGGTGGGCTGGCCGGTCGGGGTGCCCGTCGGAGTGGTTGTCGGGGTTCCGGTCGGCTGGAGGCAGACGGGGGCGTTGATGGTGTTGGTGTCGAGGGTGACGGCGCCGGTTCGGGCCAGGGCGCGGCCTTGGAGGGTTGCGCCGGTGTTCATGGTGATCGAGGTCTGGGCCAGGATGTTGCCCACGAACCGGGTGCCGGTGCCGATCGTGGCCGAGCTGCCCACCTGCCAGTAGACGTTGCAGGGCGACGCGCCGTTGATGAACACGACGCTGCTGTTGGAGGCCGTGGTGAGGGTGGAGTCGATCTGGAAGATGAACACGGCCGCGGGGTTGTTCTCGGAGTTCAGGGTGAGGGTGCCGGTGAGTTGGGCGGCGCCGATCCGGTACACGCCGGGGGTGAGTGTGGAGCCGCCGAGTTCGGCGGGGAGGTTGGTGAACGGGACCCGGCCGGCGGCGTCGTTGTAGGCGGTGGTCAGGTCGTTCTTGGCTTGCAGGGCGACGGCGTCGCCGAGGTGGATCTCGCCGGCAACGATCCCCGGTGGGAAGCCCGGCGCGGTGTTGCCGGGATGGACGCCGAGATCCTGCGCCAGGAAGCTCGGGCCGGTGTTGGTGACGGTGGAGCCGGCCAGCACGGAGAAGTTCGCCGCTGTTCCCAGGCCGACCGGTGCCGGCTGGGCGCTGGCACCGGTGGCGGTGAGCATCAGCACGGCGGTGGCCGCGCAAGCGGCGGTGACGGCTGCAAGCGCCGGCAGTAGGACGCGTCGGCGATGACGGATTGAAGTGACTGTCACGATGTGGCCTCTCATGGTGTGTCTCCGGCAGGCGCTGTCACGACAGCGACCCTGAGTCACGCCTATGTGCAAACATGGGCAATCGGGACTTTTGCACATGTAAGCCTATGAAGAGGCCAAACCGGCGAAGTCTCTGTCCTAACTCCCCAGGGCTACGTCCCGCAATAGGTGCATGGGGCTCAAATCCCCTCAGCAACCGGGTGGTTCATCAACGGCACAGATCAACCGTGGTGACGATGCCCGCAGTGGGGGAGTGGCTGCGGATTTCAGGGCCGGGGCGCAGTCTGGCGTCGGCCGCGTACCGGTCGGTGAGCGCCTTCTCCGCGGTCTCGTCGCCGTCGTCAGCGGCGAGCAGCAGTGCGGCGATCTCGTCGGCGAGCGCGATGTCCGCGTCCGCGATGTCGCCGGTCATCGCGCCGAAGTCGTCCCAGAGCAGCAGCTCGTCCTTCTGGCGATGGGCGAGTTCCTGCAGGACGTAGTTGTAGACGAACCAGGCACCCCGGATCGGTGACCCCGGGTGCACGCCGTAGACGTCGGGGTCGATCGTCCCGGCCCGGTACGCCGACCACACCCGCGCCGCCGAGTCGAAGAGCCCTGCCCGCGGGTCGATGTCGTAGCCGTCGAACCGCCAGTCGCCGGCCGGGTCGAGCTCCGGATCGGCCCAGACCCAGCGGTCGCCGTTCCAGTACTCCACCAGCACGTGATCGTGGTGCCAACCGGGCACGAAGTAGGAGACGAAGCCGACGCGACTGCGGGCGGGGATGCCGTGCTGACGCAGTATAGCGACCGACAGCAGGGTGTGGTCCCGGCAGCAGCCGGCGACCCGGTCGGCGACCGGACGCGCGGCGGTGAGGGGCAGCGGGAAGCGGGACTGGTCGGTGTCGACGATGCGATCCACCCAGCGGCAGTTCACTTCCTCCAGCCGGTCCGCGGGCAGCTCCACGCCGCCGGCACGGTAGTGGACGATCACGTTGCGGGCGATCGCCGCGACGGTGGCGATGTCGGCGGGTACGGCGTCGAGGAGCGAGCCGTGCCGGCGGGGATCGCTGTAGGGGGAGTGCGCCCGGTACTCGTCGATGTCCATGCGACGATCGTCGCCCCCTCTTCAACAGGGTCACAAGCATCTGCCGGATGTGCCCGCGAAATTGGGCTCATGGAACCGGGAGCCCGGATGGCTAGCATCAGCGGCATGACCTCCACACTCGACACGATGCCGAAGATCGGCGCGCCGGCGACGCGGGCACTGAACGACGCCGGTTACACGACGCTGCGTCAGCTCGCGGGTGTGTCGCGCGCGGAGTTGGCCAAGCTGCATGGCGTGGGGCCGAAGGCGCTCGGCATCATCCAGAGCGCGCTGGAGCAGCACAACCTCAGCCTGGACCAGGGCTGAGCCCTCCGTCCCCGATGGCGGCGGCTTCCTACACTCGCCGGCATGACCGCACCCCAGCTTGTCTGCCCCCTCTGCCGGGGCACGGATTTCCAGCAGGAAGAGGCCCGCCAGGACAGCCGGTGGGGGTTCACGAGCCACCGCATGACCCTGATGGTCTGCCGTCGATGCCGGTACGTGCTGCACTTCTACGACCGTCACAGCATCTTCGACTTCGACTGATCCCTAGACTCGACGCGTGCCCGAGATCGTCCAGTTGCTGGCCTCGCCCGTGCACCGCCTCGTGGGTCGGCCGGCGGACGGTCCCGCCCCGGCCCCGCCGAACGAGCTGGTCGAGGAGATCAGGATCCGGGCCGGTCTCGGCGTCGTGGGCGACCGGTACTTCGGCAAGCCGGCGCACCGCGCCGCCAGCGTCACGATCATCGCGCGGGAGTCGCTGCCGCCCGGTGTCGACCTGGTGCAGGTCCGCCGCAACATCCTGACCGTCGGCCTCGCGGTGGACGAGCTGCTCGGGTCGGTGTTGACCCTGGATTCGGGGGACGGCCCGGTGCGGCTCCGGGTCAACCGCCCGGCCAACCCGTGCGCCTGGATGGATGTCACCGTCGGCCCGGGTGCGTTCAAGGCGCTGCGCCGCCGGGGCGGCGTCCGGTGCACGCCACTGGACGACGGCGTGCTGCGCGTGGGCCCGGTCGCGGTGGCCGTCGAGGAGGCCGACCCGGCGTGACCACCATGGGGGCGGCTCAGCGGTGCCGGAGCACGGCCGCCGTCCGTACCAGCTCCGGTTCGATCGCGAATCTCCCGGTGATCACCGTGGGCGGGTCCGCGACCGGCGCCGCCGCGACCTTCGCCGGTGAGATCCGCGCGACGAAGGTCCCCGACGAAGGGTCCAGCTCCACGACCGCGTCGTGGAAGTCCAGCCAGCTACCCACGACCGGGTGCCAGACCTTGTAGACGGTCTCCTTCGCGCTGAACAGCACCACCGGCCAGGAAACCCCGGCGGGCAGCCGCGCACAGTGCTCCTCCTCGTCGGAGGAGCAGATCATCCGGCGTACGGCCGGGTCGAGCTGTTTGTGTCGCTCGGCGTCGATGCCGACGGACCGGACCTCGACGGCGCGGGCCGCGGCGGCGGCGCAGTAACCGCGGGTGTGGGTGATGGTGCCGACCACGCCGGCCGGCCAGGCCGGCGAGCGGTCGGGCGACGACGTGACCGGGAGCGGCGGCAGGCCGAGCGCGGCCATCGCCCGCCGGGCGCAGACGCGCCCGGCGGTGAAGTCGCGGCGCCGGGTCTCGACCACCCGTCCGCCGAGGCAGGCCGCCTCGGTCGACAGCAGCTCGCCGGTCCAGTCGGTGGGCCCGGCCACGGCCACCGCGACCTCCGGCGGCAGCAGGTCACGCATCGGCAACCTCCCGGAGGTTGACGGTCAGGATCAGTTCGGCCATGGTCGATCAACGTACCGCAGCGACGTGACGCCGGGGTGCCCTGAAGTGCCGATGTAACGCCGGAGTGCTCCGTAACGCTTACTGTACGTCGTCTGGCGACCTGTGATCATCCACTGTCGACGTCGTGGTGCTCCCGCGGAGCGGGTGCGGCGTCCCGGAAGGGAGCGCGATGACCGGTACGGGAGCCCGCGTGCCAGACGTGGGGGAGCACGCCCCGCTGGCGCCCGGCTGGACCTGTGGCACCTGCGGTGACGAGTGGCCCTGCGCGGCCAAGCGCAGCCGGTTGCTGGAGGAGTACCGCCTGGACCGGGCCATGCTCAGCGTGTACCTGGGCTCGTGTCTCGCCGCAGCCAGCCAGGACCTGCGTCCGCCGGTCGGCACGTCGCTCCAGGACCGGTTCATCGGGTGGCTACCCCGGACGTCGCCCCTGCCCTGACCGCCACACGGTGCGGGGCGGGTGGTCGGCCACCCGCCCCACACCGCCGTGTCCCGGATCAGTACGCGTGGGTCACCGTGACGGTGACATTCGAGCAGGAGTTGCCCCAACTGGTCAGGGCGTTCTTCTCCCCGCTGTCGACGGTCAGCCGCCAGCGGGTCTTGACCGCCGTCCACTCGCGCACGTAGCGGCACTTCTCGTACGTCGGCATCCAGGTGGTCGGGTCCTGGTCGCCCTTGGCCTGGTTGACGTCGTCGGTGACCGCGACCAGCGAGCGTACGTCGCCGAGGTCGTTGGCGAACGCCTGCCGGCGCGAGGTGGTCCAGTTGCGGGCACCGGAGTCCCACGCCTCGGCGAGCGCGACGACGTGGTCGATGTCGAGGTCCGACGGGTTGGTCCACGAGGCCGCGTCGTAGTAGGAGTACCAGCGGCCGCCGCTGAGGTAGCAACCGGAACCGACCGACGGCACCGTGGTGGCCTCGGCGATCAGCACCTCGTACCGGGCGTTGCAGCCGTCACCGTCGGCGTCGGTCCAGTGCGGGAACAGGTCCCGGGAGTAGCCGGTGCGAACCTCGGAGGCGACCGGCAGGTCGGCGATGAGAGTGCGCAGCGGCACGGAGATGGTGGCGGCCCGGGCGGGGGCGGTCAGGCCGAGGGTCGAGAGGGTGACGGCGGCCAGCAGGCCGCCGATCCAGCGGAGGGTGCGGGTCATCGCGGACTCCATCGGTCGTCGTCGGGATGACGACAGTGCAGTGGAGCCGAGTTCCGACCGATCCGCCGGTAAGTGGCCGGCGAGGGAAATTGGTCGATACGTTCGGGGAACGTGCTCGTGGGCCTCGAATCGGGGCCGGGAATCGTCGGGGAGACCTGCGCCGATCCGCCACGTTTCCGGGCGATAACCGTCCGTCAGGTTCTGAATGTAAACCTTCCGGCCGGCGTGGCATCGGTCGGAAATCTGACCCAGGTCGACCCGTTGTGCCGGTCGTACAGTCTGGTTAAGCTTCTCGTGCGCGCCTCAATCGCCCGCTTCCCCCGTGGCAGGCGATCGGGGCGCGCCCTAACTGTCAAAGGGCCCACACGCTGCAGCGTGTGGGCCCTTTCCTGTCCTCGGATCGAGGTCCGGGCGGAGGCGGCCACGCCGGGCCGCCTCCGCACCGGGGCGCCGTCCGTCAGATCCAGCGGCCGTCGAGCCACATCCGTGCCGACCAGTCCTCGTACGGGAGCAGCTCGGCGACGAAGATCGGATAGAAGTACGCGAAGCACAGCGCGACCAGCAGCACGTACGCCCCGGCGATGACCCCTCCGACCAGCCGGCGGTCGGCGGTGGTCTCGGCCGACGCGGTGGTGGTCTCGTCGAGCGGCCCGCCCGGCGTGGCGATCGCGCCCAGCACGTACGTCACCGCCAGCACCAGGAACGGCAGGGCCGGAGCGGTGTAGAAGGAGAACATCGTCCGGCCGCCGTCGAGCGCGAACCAGAACCAGGGCAGCAGCCCGGCCGCGACGACGAGCAGGATCGCGCCGGCCCGCCAGTCCCGCCGGGCGAGCCCGAGCCAGGCGAGCGCGGCCAGCGCCGGCAGGAACGACCACCAGAGCAGCGGCGTGCCGAGCAGCAGGATCTCCGAGGCGCAGGACGGCGCACCGCAGGCGCCCTCGCCGGACCAGTAGAAGGCGACCGGGCGGCCCAGCAGCAGCCACTGCCACGGCCAGGACTGGTACTTGTGCGGGTCGTCCAGCGTCGAGTGGAAGCCGTACGCGGCCTTGTGATACTCGATCAGGTTGGCCAGCGCACCGATGACCGGCGTGTCGCTGAGCGGCGCCGTGGGCCACCGTTGCGGGTCGACCACCCGGTAGTAGCCCTCGTCGCCGAGCAGCCAGCCGGACCAGGTGGCCACGTAGGTGAGGACCAGCAGCACACCGGCGACCACCATCCAGGGCAGCTCGTCGAGCGCGGTGTCCCGCCACGGCCGGCGTACCCCCGCCGTGCGGCGCACACCGACCTCCCAGAGCAGCACCAGCAGCGCGAAGGCCGGCAGGAAGTAGAGCGCGCTCCACTTCACCGCGCAGGCGCAGCCCAGCAGCACCCCGGCGGCGAGCCGCCACCACGGCCAGGTCCGCCAGCCGCCGGGTGGGCGGCCGGCGCGGCCGGGCCGTTTCGGGTCGAGCCCGGCATCGAGGGCGCGGGCCCAGCGCCGCCGCCGGGAGTCCCGGTCGAGGACCAGGGCGCCGAACGCGGCGAGCACGAAGAAGAGCAGGAAGATGTCGAGCAGGGCGGTGCGCGACAGCACCAGGTGGAAGCCGTCCAGGGCGAGCAGCAGACCGGCCGTGCAGCCGAGAAGCGTGGACCGGAACAGCCGCCGGCCGATGCGTACCAGCAGCAGCACCGACAGGGTGCCGACCAGGGCGGCGGAGAAGCGCCAGCCGAACTCCGGTGCGGTGGTGACGATGTGCCCGGGGACCGAGATGCCGTGCTCGGCGTCGGAGTAGCCGAAGGCCCACTCGCCGAGCCCGATGAGCCACTTGCCCAGTGGCGGGTGCACCACGTACGACGGGCCGCCGTCCTTGTAGTTCCACTCGACGCCCTTGTCGACCAGGGCCCACGCGTCCCGGGCGTAGTAGGTCTCGTCGAAGATCTTGCCGGGCGGGTGGCTCAGGCCGACGAACCGCAGGATCGCCGCGATCGCGACGATCACCCCGGTGGCGAGCCAGGAGCGTCCGTCGAGCCGGGCCTCGACGGTGGCCAGGCGGCGCCGGACGATGTCGGGCACACCGCCGCCACCGGACGCGGCGGAGTCTCCGGCGGTGATCTCGATGGGCCGCTGCGGGTCGTCGCCGTCGGGTCCGGAGTGCTCCGGTCCGGCCTGGCCCGCGCTGTGCGCTGTCGACGCCTGGGTCACCTGGCGATCGTAGGCTGCGGAGGTGGCCGGTGGCGCCCGTCGTCCCCGAATCCGGAACCGTTATCGATGAAGGAGCACCAACTCGTGGGTGAAATGTCCGACACCGGGTGCCTGATCCTGCTGGGCGCGCCGCTCGGCAACCCCGCCGACGGCTCCGCGCGTCTCCGGCAGGTGCTCGCCACCGCCGACGTGGTGGCCGCCGAGGACACCCGACGGCTCAGCCGGCTCGCCCGGGACCTCGACATCACCGTCGAGGGCCGGATCGTCTCCTACTTCGAGGGCAACGAGGAACGGCGTACGCCGGAACTGGTCGAGGCTCTCGTCGCCGGTTACGTGGTCGCCCTCGTCACCGACGGCGGCATGCCGAGCGTCTCCGACCCCGGCTACCGGCTGGTCCGGGGTGCCCTGGACGCCGGCGTGCCGGTCACCTCTGCGCCCGGCCCGAGCGCGGTGACCACCGCCCTCGCGCTGTCCGGGCTGCCCAGCGACCGGTTCTGCTTCGAGGGTTTCCTGCCGCGCACCCCGAGCGGCCGACGCTCCCGGCTGCGCGCCCTCGCCACCGAGGAACGCACCCTGGTCCTCTTCGAGGCGCCGCACCGCATCACCGGCGCGCTCGCCGATCTGGCCGCCACCTTCGGTGCGGACCGGCCCGCCGCGCTGTGCCGGGAGCTGACCAAGACGTACGAACAGGTCGTCCGCAAGCCGCTCGGGGAACTGGCCGACTGGGCCGCCGCGCAGGAGCCACGCGGCGAGATCACCCTGGTGGTCGCCGGAGCACCGGAGACTGCCGCCGAACGCCCGGACGACGACACGCTGCGCGCGGCGGTCGCCGACCGGGAGGCCGCCGGGATGTCCCGGCGGGACGCGATCACCGACGTCGCGACGGCGTACGGACTGCGCCGCCGCGACGTCTACGGCGTCGTCCACAGCTGACGTGTAAGGAAGGGCCCCCGCTTAACGCCTCGTGCATAGGAAGGGCCCCTTCTTAACGCGGGGCGTTAAGAAGGGGCCCTTCCTTCAACCGTCACCAGGCTGCGACGAGGAAGCCCACGGTGATCAGCAACGGGCCGGCCAGCCCGGCGCCGACCGCCCAGCGGCGGGCCCGCGGGTCGGCGAGTCGAGCCGCCCCGGTCCACCGGACGATCCCCACCGCGCAGCCCAGCACCGTCACCAGGCCGAGCAGCCACCGTAGGTGCCCCCGCGCGCCGGTGTCCGCGTACGCGGTGGCAGCGTCCGGGCCGGTCATCCGGGCGGGCATCGTCGCGCCCGGTGTCGCCCGTTCCCGGGGCACTCCGCTGACCGCGACGCCGTGGGCGAAGAACCGCTCCCGCTCGGCGACGAAGGTGCCCCGGCACCGCTGGCCGAGCCCCCCTCCGGTGCAGTCGTCGACGACCACCCGGCCCGGCGTGGCGTGTCCGACCGCCAGCCAGAACGGCGCCGCGCTGACCCAGGCGAAGAACGCCGCCGCCAGGCTCAACGCCACCAGCGCGGCGAGCCCCGGCAGCGGATCCGGTGGGTGGGCGGGCCGGGCGGCCCGGGTGGGCCGCCACCGCAGGACCCGGGTCACCCAGCGCTCCCCGGCTGGCTCCTCCCGCACCGGCGTACCGTCCCAGTGCACCTGCTCGATCGGCGCCCACGGCGCGTCGTCGGCGTCGGCGGGCGTACCCGCGTCGGTGGAACGCCCGCGGCGGAGCCGGCGCGGCTGACGCAGCGGGGCCCGGCGTGGCAGCGCGTCGACCGGCGCCCCCGTCGTCGGCTCGACCTCGACGGCGGCCTCCGGCTCGGGCGCCTCCGCCGGCCGGTCCGGCGGCACCGCCGGCACCGGCCGGGGGTGCGGTGCCACCGCGCCGCCGCGCGCCGGCGGCCCGACCGGGTCCCGGCGTCCGCCCGCCGACGGCCCGGAGGGACGCTCGTCGTGGTCCCGCGCCGCTCGTCTGCTACTCACGGTGACCATTGGACACCGGTACGCGGTGGGTGCCCCGCAGCTCAGGCCGCGTGTCGGCGACAAAACGGACCAACGGCGGACCCGGTCCGGACCGACCCGTCGACCCGTCCGGCCTATTGGTTCGCGGCCCTCCCCGACGGGTCACTAGGCTTGCTGGTCATGAGTCACGTTCTCGCGGCGGTAGCCTGGCCCTACGCCAACGGCCCGCGCCACATCGGCCATGTCTCCGGCTTCGGCGTTCCCTCCGACGTCTTCGCCCGGTACATGCGGATGGCCGGCCACGACGTGCTCATGGTCTCCGGCACCGACGAGCACGGCACGCCCATCCAGGTGCAGGCCGACGCCGAGGGGGTCAGCCCGCGCGAGCTGGCCGACCGCTACAACCGGGTGATCGTCGAGGACCTGCACGGCCTCGGTCTGTCCTACGACCTGTTCACCCGGACCACCACCCGCAACCACTACGCGGTGGTGCAGGAGCTGTTCGAGGGGATGTACCGCAACGGCTACATCGTGCCGAAGACCACCATGGGGGCCATCTCCCCGTCCACCGGCCGGACGCTGCCCGACCGCTACATCGAGGGCACCTGCCCCATCTGCGGGTACGACAGCGCCCGCGGCGACCAGTGCGACAACTGCGGCAACCAGCTCGACCCGATCGACCTGATCGACCCCAAGTCGAAGATCAACGGGGAGACCCCGAAGTTCGTCGAGACCGAGCACTTCTTCCTGGACCTGCCGGCGCTGGCCGACGTGCTGCGGCAGTGGCTGGACGACCGTGAGGGTTGGCGGCCCAACGTGCTGCGGTTCTCCAGGAACCTGCTCGGCGACCTCCAGCCCCGGGCCATCACGCGGGACCTGGAGTGGGGCGTTCCGATCCCCCTCGACGGCTGGCGGGAGCGGGGCGACAAGCGGATCTACGTGTGGTTCGACGCGGTGATCGGCTACCTGTCCGCGTCCATCGAGTGGGCCCGCCGCTCCGGTGACCCGGAAGCCTGGCGGAAGTGGTGGTCCACCGACGGCGAGGGCAAGGACGCCCGCGCCTACTACTTCATGGGCAAGGACAACATCGTCTTCCACTCGGTGATCTGGCCGGCGCTGCTCTCCGGCTACTCCGGCGAGGGCGCGAAGGACGGCGAGCCGGGCACGCTGGGGCGGCTCAACCTACCCACCGAGGTGGTCTCCAGCGAGTTCCTGACCATGGAGGGGCGCAAGTTCTCGTCGTCCCGCCGGGTCGTCATCTACGTCCGGGACTTCCTGGAGCGGTACGACGCCGACGCGCTGCGCTACTTCATCGCCGTCGCCGGCCCGGAGAGCAACGACACGGACTTCACCTGGGCGGAGTTCCTCCGGCGCAACAACGACGAGCTGGTCGCCGGCTGGGGCAACCTGGTCAACCGGTCGGTCTCCATGGCGGCGAAGAACTTCGGCGCGATCCCGCCGGTCGATCCCGCCGGCCTCACCGAGGCCGACGAGGCGCTGCTGGCGGTCGCCCGGGCCGGGTTCGCGACCGTCGGCGAGCTGATCGGCAAGCACCGGCAGAAGCAGGCGATCGGCGAGGCGATGAAGGTGGTCGCCGAGGCCAACCGCTACCTGTCCGAGCAGGCCCCCTGGAAGCTGAAGGACGAGGCGGACAAGCCCCGGATGGGCACCATCCTGCACGTCGCCCTCCAGGTGGTCAGCGACGCCAACACGCTGCTCACCCCGTTCCTGCCGCACTCCGCGCAGAAGGTCCACGAGCTGCTCGGCGGCACCGGCGTGCATGCGCCGATGCCGGTCGTGCAGGAGGTCGACGACCTCGACGGTGGTCCCGCGTACCCGGTGCTGACCGGCGACTACACGGTCGGCGCGCGCTGGGAGTCGGTCCCGCTGGAGGTCGGCCGACCCCTCGCGGCGCCGAAGCCGGTCTTCCGCAAGCTCGACCCGTCGATCGTCGACGAGGAGCTGGCCCGCCTCACCGCCTGAGCCGCGACGGTCCGGGGGCGCCCGCCCCCGGACCGTGGTGCGTACGGTGGCGCGGTCAGGCGCGGGCCATCGTGGGCGACCCGATGAACTCCATGATCGCCTGGTTGACCTCGCGGGCGTTGGTCCACGGGGTGCCGTGCGGAGCGCCCTTCAGGGTGATCAGCTGACTGCCGGGCAGCATCGGCTGCAGCCGCGCGCCCGTCTTCGGGTACGGCAGCACCGCGTCCTTGTCGCCCTGCACGATCAGCACCGGCACGTCGATCCGGGCCACGTCCGGGCGGAAGTCCTCCTGCCAGGCGTCGACGCAGTCGTGGGTGCCCTTCGCCGAGGCCCGGGCGCCGATCTCCCAGTGCGCCCGGTGTGCCTCCTCGCTGACCAACCTGCCCTTGTTCTCCTGGTAGTTGAAGAACGCCTCGCAGAACTCGGTCAGGTAGGCGAACCGGTCGGCGATGATCGCGTCCTGGAAGCCCTGGAAGAGACTCTTCTCGACCCCCTCCGGGTTGTCCGCCGTCTGCAACAGGAACGGCGCCAACGGGGCGAGCAGCACCGCCCGCTGCACCCGCTGCGAGCCGTACACACCCAGGTACCGGGTCACCTCACCGGTGCCCATCGAGTGACCGACGAGGATCGTGTCCCGCAGGTCCAGCTCGGTCATCAGCACGTCCAGATCGGCCGTGAACGTGTCGTAGTCGTACCCGAACGTCGGCTGGGCGGAGTTGCCGAAACCGCGCCGGTCGTACGTGATCACCCGGTATCCGGCGTTGAGCAGGGGGATGGCCTGCTTCTCCCAGGTCGCCCCGCTGAAGGGGAAGCCGTGGATCAGCACGATCGGCTGGCCGGACCCGTGGTCCTCGTAGTACAGGTCGATCGGCGCGGAGTTCTCCGTCCCCACGGTGATGAAAGGCATGCGTGTCTCCCGAGGTCGCGCTCCTGGTCGGTCGCGCCGCGCATTCCCACCCCGTCCGCCGATATGTCCCCGGGCGCGCCCTACACCGCGTACGGGTGGTCCACCACTCGGTCGTCGACCACCTCGGTCCCCGGCGCCCAGGTCTCGTAGACGCCCCGTTCGTGGCACTGCGCCCCGGTGGTCGCCACCGACTCCGGATCCGGCCGGCACAGTCGCAGCCGCAGCCAGCCGGCCTCCTCCCGCAGCACCAGGCAGAGCACACCGCGCCACTGGCCGTAGCGCACCCGGCGGGCCGCCGAGTCGACCGGGTACCGGGCCGCGCGGGTCATCGCCAGCACCCGGAACCCGCCCGGCATGTCCGCCACGGCCTCGTACTCGCCGCCGGCGTAACCGCCGACCAGCTGCGTCGCGCGGGGCGCCTCCCCGGTCGGCACGTACTCCTGGTCGGGGGAGAGCCCCGGCACCGCCGCCAACAGGTGCCGCCACTGCGGGCCCACCATGCGCAGCCACCCGCGCTGCTCGGCCTGGTAGGTGTAGAGCACCACCTCCACCCCGTCGGTCGGGTAGGCGAGCAGGGCGGCGTTCGCCGGCATCGGCAGGTCGGCGAAGTCACGGGTGACGAACTCGGGGATCAGGTGACTGTTGCTCGGCACGAAACCCGTGCCCAGCACCGCCGCGCCGAGCCGGTCCCGGGGTGCCAGGAGGGTCAACCCGTGGTGCTCCGCGCCGGCCGGTACGTCGTAGTCGGACGGGTCCGCGGCCCGCCAGCGCAGCGCGTACGTCACATCGGTGCCGTCCCGGGCCTCCGCGCCGTCACTGCGCAGCACCGCCGTACCGCCCGGGGTGCGCAGGTGCGCGACGTCGTGCTCGCGGTAGCAGAAGCCGTGCGGCAGCCGTCCCCGTACGTAGCCCGCGAGCTGCCGGGCGGAGAGCACCTTCACCATCCGGGTGCCCCGCCGGATCGTCGCCGACGCGCGAACCGTGCGCAGCAACAGGTCGCCCGCCGCCCCGGGCTGCTGGCTGAGCTGGTGCACGTGCTTCCAGCCCCGCTCCCGGTGCAGCGGCACCAGCAGCGGCGCCTCCGGCTCCTCGGCCGGCTCCACCGCTCCGTGCACGGCGGTGACCTCGGTGACGTGCGCGAACTTCCGCCACGGCAGCGCGCTGCCGGGCCGAGGGGCCCACTCGAAGCCAGCCACCTCGTCCGCGCTGAACAACTCGTACGCCGCGCCGCGCGCGATCTCCTCGGCCGGGTACACCGCGCCGCCGTACGCCACGTGCAGTCCGGTCCGCTCGCCCGCGGACCCGCTGGCCTGTGGAGTGGTGGTCACGTCCTCACCCTCTCGGCTCGCTCACGTGGCGACGCTAGGCGCGTACGGCGTAGGCGGGGTGAACGAGGAATGGCCGCCGAATGGACAGACCCGGTGTGTGATGCTTGCCGCGATGAGCGAGCAGACCGAGTCCCGCAAGCAGCGCGCGGCCCGCCGGGCCGGCGAGTTCCCGCCCCCGCCGGAGGCGCTGCCCCGTCCCGTGCTGGACAGCCACACCCACCTCGACATCACGGTCAGCGAGGCCGGCGTGCCCGGCGGCGGTACCGCCGACGACCCGGTGGCGGCGGCGATCGAGGTGGCTGCCCGGGTCGGTGTCGACCGGCTGGTCCAGGTGGGCGTCGACGTGGGCTCCTCACGATGGGGCGCCGAGGTCGCCGAGACGTACGGCGCCGTGGTCGCGACCGTCGCCCTGCACCCCAACGAGGCACCCCGACTGTCCGACCTGGACGAGGCGCTACGCGAGATCGAGGCGCTCGCCGCCCGGGACCGGGTGCGTGGAATCGGCGAGACCGGCATGGACTTCTTCCGCACCGGCGACGAGGGGCGGGCCGCGCAGGAGGAGAGCTTCCGGGCGCACATCGCCATCGCGAAGCGGTACGGCAAGGCCCTGGTCATCCACGACCGTGACGCGCACGCCGACGTGCTGCGGATCCTCGACGACGAGGGCGCCCCGGACACGGTGGTCCTGCACTGCTTCTCCGGTGACGGCGACTTCGCCACCGAGTGCGTCCGCCGGGGATACGTGCTGAGCTTCGCCGGGACGGTCACCTTCGGCAGCGCCGTCGCGCTGCGCGAGGCCGCCGCCCGTACCCCACCGGAGCAGATGCTGGTGGAGACCGACGCCCCGTACCTCACCCCGATGCCGCACCGGGGAAGGCCGAACGCGTCGTACCTGATCCCGCTGACGGTCCGGTCCCTGGCCGCGACCACCGGCACCGACCTGGACGCCCTCTGCGCCGCCATCTCCGCGACCGGTGACCGCGTCTTCGGACCGTGGTGAAAGGAAGGGCCCCTTCTTAACGCCAGGCGTTAAGAAGGGGCCCTTCCTTTCACCGGCGGAGGTCCGCATACGCTACGGGGTGTGACCGGTCTCCTCGGCCCGGCGGAGATCCGGGACCTCGCCGCCCGCCTCGGCGTGGCGCCCACCAAGAAGCTCGGCCAGAACTTCGTGCACGACCCGAACACGGTCCGCCGCATCGTCACCGCCGCCGGCCTCACGCCGGACGACGTGGCGCTGGAGGTCGGCCCCGGCCTCGGGTCGCTCACGCTGGGCCTGCTCCCGGTCGCCGCGCACGTGCACGCGGTGGAGATCGACCGGACGCTGGCCGGCGCCCTGCCGGAGACCGCCGCCCGGCACGTCGGCGCGGACGCGGCCCGGCTCACCGTGCACCACGCCGACGCGCTGCGGGTCACCGCCGCCGACCTGGCCGACCCGGCACCGACGGCGCTGGTGGCGAACCTGCCGTACAACGTCGCCGTGCCGGTGGTCCTGCACCTGCTGGCCGAGCTGCCCACCCTGCGGCACGGCCTGGTCATGGTGCAGAAGGAGGTCGCCGACCGGCTCGTCGCCGGTCCCGGCTCCAAGGTGTACGGAGTGCCGTCGGTGAAGCTCGCCTGGTACTCCCGCTCCCGCGCCGCCGGCCGCGTCCCGCCGAACGTGTTCTGGCCGGTGCCGAACGTCGACTCCGGCCTGGTCGCCTTCACCCGCCGCGAGCCGCCCCGCCCCGACGTACCCCGGCAGCGGGTCTTCGCCGTGGTGGACGCGGCGTTCGCGCAGCGGCGCAAGACCCTCCGCGCCGCCCTGGCGGGCTGGGCCGGCGGCGCGGACCGCGCGGCCGCCGCCCTCACCGCCGCCGGTGTCGACCCCGGCGCACGCGGGGAGTCACTCACCGTCGAGCAGTTCGCCGCCATCGCCGCGTCGGCTCCCGCCCCCGCACCCACCGCCGGTTAGGCTGGCGCCGTGCCCGGCGAGGGCCCACCGCACGTGTACGCGTAGGACCTGGTCGACGGCCGGTACGCACCGGTCGCCGACGCCCCCCGAGGAGCTGACCGTGACCAAGCCGTTCGACATCCGCCGGTGCCCGCGGGACGTCGCCCCGTGACCGAGGCCTGGCGACCGGACGACGAGGACGACAAGCGGCGGCGTGGCGCCAGCGGGCCGGTGAAGGTCCGGGTGCCCGCCAAGGTCAACCTGCACCTCGGGGTGGGTCCGCTGCGCCGCGACGGGTACCACGAGCTGAACACCGTTTACCACGCGATCTCGATCCACGACGAGCTGACCGCGCGGCGCGGTGACACCCTCACCCTGACCATGGAGGGTGAGGGCGCCGGTGAGCTGGCCCTGGACGACTCCAACCTGGTGATCCGGGCCGCCCACGCCCTCGCCGGGTACGCGGGCGTCCTTCCGCACGCCCGGCTGCACCTGCGCAAGCAGATCCCGCTCGCCGGCGGGCTGGCCGGGGGCAGCGCCGACGCCGCCGCCGCGCTCGTCGCCTGTGACGCGCTCTGGGGCACCGGCCTGTCCCGGGACGAGCTGGCGGGCATCGCCGCCGACCTCGGTTCGGACGTGCCGTTCCTCCTCCACGGCGGCACCGCCCTCGGCACCGGTCGGGGGGAGGCGGTCAGCCCGGTCCTGGCCCGACCCACCTCCTGGCACTGGGTGGTCGCCATCGCCGACGGCGGGCTCTCCACCCCGGCGGCGTACGCCGAACTCGACCGACTCCGCGAGACCGGTGCCGCCGGTACGCCGCTGGGCAGCACCGACGCGCTCTTCGCCGCGCTGCGCCAGCGGGATCCCCGGGTGCTCGCCGCCGCCCTCGGCAACGATCTCCAGGACGCCGCGCTCGCCATGCGCCCTTCGCTGGCGGCGACCCTCAAGGCGGGGGAGTCGGCCGGCGCCCTGGCCGGCCTCGTCTCCGGCTCCGGGCCCACCTGCGTCTTCCTCGTCGCGGACGAGGCCGACGCGGGGCGGGTCGCCGCGGAGCTGGACGCCGCCGGGGTGTGCCGGGAGGCCCGCGTCGCCCACGGCCCGGTCGCCGGCGCCCGCATCATCTGACCCCCCCAACCCGCCACCCCCACCCCCGCCCGCCCGGCGTCGATCATGAAGTTGTCGACTCGCGCGTCGGCGTGTCACGGCAACAACTTCATGATCACGACGTCCTCGTTCGACGTCCGTAACGCGCGCGTACGCTGGAAGGCCAGGCGTCCCCAGGTGCCCGCCGGCACCGGGACGCCTTGATCATGGGAGGGGTGCAGTGGCCAACATCGTCAACCTGGACCGGGTGTCCAAGGGCTACGGCGCCGCCGGGCCGCTGCTCACCGACGTCTCGCTCGGCCTCGACGACGCCGACCGCATCGGCGTGGTCGGCCTCAACGGCGCCGGGAAGTCCACCCTGCTGCGGCTGCTGACCCGCAGCGAGGAGCCGGACGACGGCCGGGTCACCCACCGACGTGACCTGCGCGTCGCCTGGCTGCCGCAGACCCTGCACCTGTCCCCGGACGCCACCGTGCGGGACGTGGTCCTGGGCACCGAGTGGCTCTCCGAGAGCATGGGCGCCGAGCACGAGTGGGCCGGCGACGCGGGGGTCCGTGCGATCCTCGACGGCCTCGGCATGCCCCACCTCGGCCTCGACCAGCCGATCGGCCCGATGTCCGGCGGTGAACGCCGCCGGGTCGCCCTCGCCGCCCTGCTCGTCCGCGAGTCCGATCTGCTGATCCTCGACGAGCCCACCAACCACCTCGACGTCGGCGGCGTCGACTGGCTCGCGAAGCACCTCCTCGGCCGCAAGGGCGCCCTCGTCGTGGTCACCCACGACCGCTGGTTCCTCGACGTGGTCTGCACCACCACCTGGGAGGTCGGTGACCAGGCCGTCCGCGCGTACGAGGGCGGCTTCGCGGCGTGGACCCTGGCACGTGTCGAGCGGGAACGCGTCGCCGCCGCCACCGAGGCCCGCCGGCAGAACCTGCTCCGCAAGGAGATCGCCTGGCTGCGGCGCGGCCCGCCGGCCCGGACGTCCAAGCCGCGCTTCCGCATCGACGCCGCCAACGCGCTCATCGCCGACGTGCCGCCGCCGCGCGACACCATGTCGCTGCAACGGCTCGCCACCGCCCGGCTCGGCAAGCAGGTGTACGACCTGGAGCACGTCCGCCTGCACGCCGGCCCGAAGACCATCCTCGACGACACCACCTGGCAGGTCGGGCCCGGCGACCGGATCGCCATCCTCGGCGCCAACGGGGCCGGCAAGACCACCCTGCTGCGGATGCTCGCCGGTGTCACCCGCCCCGACGGCGGCCGGTTCGCCGTCGGCTCCACGGTCCGTCCGGCGTTCCTCTCCCAGGAGCTCGGCGAACTCCCCGGCCACCTGCGGGTCCTCGAAGCCGTCGAGGAGGTCGCCCGGCGGGTGCAGCTCGGCGACCGGGAGATCTCGGCCGCCCAGCTCGCCGAGGTCTTCGGCTTCGACGACCGGCGGCTCTGGACCCCGGTCAGCGACCTTTCCGGCGGGGAGCGGCGACGGCTCCAGATGCTCCGGCTGCTCGCCACCGAGCCGAACGTGCTCCTCTTCGACGAGCCCACCAATGACCTGGACACCGACACTCTCGCCTCGCTGGAGGACCTGCTCGACTCCTGGCCCGGCACGATCGTCGTGGCCAGCCACGACCGCTACCTGATCGAGCGGGTCACCGAGTCGGTGTACGGGATGTTCGGCGACGGCCGGCTGGTGCACCTGCCCGGCGGCGTGGACGAGTACCTGGCCCGTGCGGCCGGCCGTCCCGGCCCGGCACCCGCGCCGGCGGCTCCGGCCGTGACGGCGGACGCGCCGGCCGCCACCGGCATGTCCGCCGCCGAGGCGCGCCAGGCCCGCAAGGAGCTGACCAGGCTGGAGCGGCAGATCGGGAAGCTGGAGCAGAAGGAGACCGCGCTGCTGGACCAGCTGGCCGCCAACGCCACCGACTACGCGAAGGTCGCCGACCTCGACGCGCAGCTCAAGGAGGTACGCGCCGAGCGGGAACGCACCGAGGAGACCTGGCTGGCCCTCGCCGACGAGATCCCGCCGGTCTGAGCCCGCGGTGACGCCGTGCCCGGGGGGCCGTGTGCGGCGTCACACCTCGACATGCGGGACAATCGAGCCCGACCCCTCACCCGAACGGCGTTGGAGACTCAGACATGGCCCACACCCCCGTGAACCACCCCGCGCGGCCGATCTACCGGGCGATCGGCGGGCTGACCGGTCTGTACCTGGTGGCCTTCGGCGTGCTCGGCATCATCGCGAGCGCCGGGAACGACCTCCTTGCCCAGGACGACACCCGGGTCCTCGGCCAGGGGACGAACCTCGGCTTCTCGCTGCTCAGCATCCTGCTCGGCGGCGCGGTCCTGGCCGGCACGGTGATCGGCCGGAACCTCGACGTGCTGATCAACCAGTGGCTGGCGTACGCCATCATGGCGATCAGCCTGGCCGGCCTGGCCTTCATCCGCACCGAGGCGAACATCTTCAACTTCAGCGTCGTCACCGTGATCGTGCTGATGGTGATCGGCCTGGTCCTGCTGATGGTCGGGATGTACGGCAAGGTCGGCACGGAGGACGAGCAGGAGGCCTGGCACAAGGCCCGCCTCGTGCTCTGAGCCTCCGCGGTCCCCGTTCCCTCGCCGAGCCCGTCCCGTGCCCGGTGGTCTGCCGACCGCCGCGCGGGTCGGGCTCCGGCGATTCGACGACATCGGCCCCATCCCCAGGAGACAATCCTCTCGATTGCCATCACTGGGGCGGAGGCGTCATGGCGCACTTTCCGGTCAACCACCCGGCGCGGCCGATCTACCGGGTCCTCGCCGGACTCATCGGCCTCTACATCCTGGTCTTCGGCGTGTGGGGCGTCGTGCTGACCATCGGCGACCCGCTCTTCGACCGGGGCGACAACTGGGCGCTCGGACTCCGCACGAACCTCGCGTTCTCGCTGGCCTCCGTGGCCTTCGGGATCGTGCTCATGGTGGGTGCGTCCCGCCGGGGCAACCTCGGCCACTACATGAACCTGACCGCCGGCATCGTCTTCCTGGTCACCAGCATCCTGATGATGTCCGTGCTCCAGACGTCGGCCAACTTCCTCAACTTCTCGATGTCGACCGTCATCGTGTCGATGATCTTCGGGCTGGTCCTGCTCGGCACCGGCCTGTACGACAAGGTCGGCCCCGAGGAGCACGCCGAGGCCGAGCGGCGCAACCGTAACCACCCGGTCCGCGAACCCCAGACCCGCTGAGGGTCGTCGCCCGCGCGTCAGCGCCCCCGCACGGTGATCAGGCCCGGCTTCGCCTCCAGGTGCGACAGCCCGTTCCACGCCAGGTTGACCAGGTGCGCGGCGACCGTCTCCTTGCGGGGCTTGCGGACCTCCAGCCACCACCGGCCGGTCAACGCCACCATCCCCACCAGCGCCTGCGAGTACAGCTCCGCGAGCTTCGGGTCGTACCCCCGGCTGGAGAACTCGGCGCCCAGGATGTGTTCGACCTGGTGGGCCACGTCGTTCATCACGCTGCTGAAGTTGCCCGTCGCCGACAGCAGCGGCGACTCCCGCACCAGCACCCGGAAACCGCTCGTCTCCTCCTCGATGTACGTCAGCAGGGTCAGCGCGGCCTGCTCCAGCAGCTCCCGGGGATGTCCGGCGGTCAGCGCGGTGCTGATCCGGTCCAGCAGACTGCGAACCTCCCGGTCCACCACGACCGCGTACAGGCCCTCCTTGCCGCCGAAGTGCTCGTACACCACCGGCTTGGACACCTTCGCGCGTGCCGCGATCTCCTCGATCGACGTGGCGTCGAACCCGCGCTCGGCGAAGATCTGCCGGGCGATCGAGATCAACTGCTCGCGGCGCTGCGCGGCCGACATCCGAACGCGGGACGGTTTCGCCGGCGCGGGTCCGGCCCGGCGCCGGCGCGGGGTGCTCTCGTCGCCCGGACCATCCGCCATGTCGTCACCTCGTGGGCGCCCGATGACGCCCGGTCGTGGGATCTTGCCGGTCACCCGGCCATACTGCCAGGTAACCTCGCCGACGAGTCTTCGCTTTACCGCGCGGTGTCCGATCGACGGGCGGCGTGGGAAACGAACTTCGTCTCCCCTCGGGGTAGGCGCTAAGCTGTTGACGATCCTTCGGCCGTGGTGTAATTGGCAACACCCGGGTCTTTGGTACCCGTATTTCAGGTTCGAACCCTGGCGGCCGAGCTGTCCCCATAAGTCCGATTGCTTGCTGGGGTTACGGGCAGCGGCAACCAGCCGCGTGGTTAGCATGACCGCGAGACTGTCGCCGTCCCGACGGGAGCCCACGTCGTGTCCCAGCCCCACCTCCGCACCGTTGTCGTGCTCGCCGCCGGTGAGGGCAAGCGGATGAAGTCGGCCCTGCCCAAGGTGCTGCACCCGCTGCTCGGTCGTACGCTCGTCGGTCACGTGCTGACCGCGGCCGCGCCGTTGGCCGCGGATCGCACGGTGGTCGTGGTGGGCCACGGCGCCGACCAGGTGCGGGCCCATCTGACCGAGATCGCCCCCGCCGCCACCGCGGTGCTCCAGGCCGAGCAGCTCGGCACCGGTCACGCGGTCCGCATCGCGCTGGACGCCGTGCCGGACGCGACCGGCACCGTCGTGGTGCTCAACGGCGACGTCCCGCTGCTCCGCGCGGAGACGGTGAACGCGCTGGTGGAGGCGCATGAGGGCGCCGGCTCGGCGGCGACCGTGCTGGCGGCCGAGGTGCCCGACCCGAGCGGTCTGGGCCGGATCGTGCGCGACGCCGACGGGCGGCTGGAGCGGATCGTCGAGCAGCGCGACGCCACCGAGGCGCAGCGGGCGATCCGGGAGATCAACGCCGGCATCTACGCCTTCGACGTCGCCCGGCTGCGGGACGCGCTGGGCAAGCTCTCCACCGACAACGACCAGGGCGAGGAGTACCTGACCGACGTGTTCGGCCTGCTCGTCTCGGCCGGTGAGCCGGTGGGCGTGCACGTGGCGGCCGACCACGCGGAGACGCTGGGCTGCAACGACCGGGTGGAGCTGGCCGCGCTGCGCCGGCTGATGCGCGACCGGGTCAACGAGGCGTGGATGCGCACCGGGGTCAGCCTGCTCGACCCGGCGACGACCTGGATCGACGTGACCGTGGCGCTGGACCGGGACGCGGTGGTGGACCAGAACACCCAGCTGCGCGGCGGCACGGTCATCGGCACCGGCGCGCTGGTCGGGCCGGACGTGACGCTCGTCGACACGGTGGTCGGGGCGGGCGCGACCGTGATCCGCAGCCACGCGGTGGGCGCCGAGGTCGGCCCGAACGCCAGCGTGGGCCCGTACGCGTACCTGCGGCCGGCGGCCCGGCTGGCCGAGCAGGCCAAGGTCGGCACATTCGTCGAGGTGAAGAACTCGGAGATCGGCGTCGGCTCGAAGGTGCCGCACCTGACGTACGTCGGTGACGCGACGATCGGCGAGCAGAGCAACATCGGCGCGGCGTCGGTGTTCGTGAACTACGACGGTGTGCGCAAGCACCGCACGGTGATCGGCAGCCACGCCCGTACCGGGGCGGACAACATGTTCGTCGCCCCGGTGGAGGTGGGCGACGGGGCGTACACGGCGGCCGGTTCGGTGATCATCGAGAACGTGCCGCCGGGCGCGATGGGCGTGGCCCGGGCCCGGCAGCGCAACATCGAGGGCTGGGTGACCAAGCGGCGGGCCGGCACGGCCGCCGCGGAGGCCGCCGAGCGGGCCCGGCGGGCCGCCGAGGGTGCGTCGAACGCGGGGTTGACGGCAAGTGAAGGTGAGGCAATCCACGGGGACACGGAGGCGGTGGGCCCGGCGTCCGGCGCGGGAGATACTGCAACCGACTAGTCCCCGGCCCACCACCACCGTGCCGGGTACCACCGACCAACGGGAGCAGACGGGCCCATGGGCAGCATCGTCGCGGAAAATCGCAAGAGCCTGATGCTCTTCTCCGGACGTGGTTTTCCGGAGTTGGCGAAGGAGATCGGCGAGGTGCTCGGCGTCGCGCCGACGCCGGCCGACGCGTACGAGTTCGCCAACGGCGAGATCTTCGTACGGTTCAAGGACTCGGTCCGTGGTTCGGACGCGTTCGTGGTGCAGTCGGTCACGCACGGCGTCAACACGTGGGTCATGGAGACCCTGATCATGGTCGACGCGCTGAAGCGGGGTTCGGCGAAACGGATCACGGTCGTCCTGCCGTTCTATCCGTACGCCCGGCAGGACAAGAAGCACCGCGGCCGGGAGCCGATCTCGGCGCGGCTGATCGCGGACCTGTTGAAGACGGCCGGTGCGAACCGGATCCTCACCGTGGACCTGCACACCGCGCAGATCCAGGGTTTCTTCGACGGGCCGGTGGACCACCTGTTCGCGATGGACATCCTGGCCGAGTACGTGGAGCACAAGTACGCCGGCCGGCCGATGACCGTGGTCGCGCCGGACTCGGGCCGGGTGCGGGTGGCCGAGCGTTGGACGGACCGGCTGGGCGGCTGCCCGCTGGCGTTCATCCACAAGACCCGCGACCCGCTGAAGCCGAACCAGGTGGTGGCGAACCGCGTGGTCGGTGAGGTCGAGGGCCGGATCTGCCTGATCGTCGACGACATGATCGACACCGGTGGCACGATCACGAAGGCCGCCGACATCCTGAAGGAGTCCGGCGCGGCGGAGATCATCGTGGCCTCCACCCACGCGCTGCTTTCCGACCCGGCGACCGAGCGGCTGAAGAACAGCCCGATCAGCGAGGTCGTGGTGACCAACACGCTCCCGCTGCCGCCGGAGAAGCAGTTGGACAAGCTGACCGTGCTGTCGATCGCGCCGCTGCTGGCCCGCGCCATCCGCGAGGTCTTCGACGACGGTTCGGTGACGACCCTGTTCGGCGGCCTGAGCTGACGAGGTGACGGCCAGGGCCGGGGCGCGCGGAGCACCCCGGCCGTGGCGGTCCGACGGGCGGCGGTGACCGCCCGTCGGTCGCCGTTTTCGCCCTGCGAGCGAGGCCGGACGGTGATAGTGGGGACTGCCGGAGACCCGGGAATCGGCTCGGGTAGACTGGTGCGGTTGCCACGGCGAGGGTGCCCGGCGGGCCGCTGAAAAGCACCGCACGGAGGCGCCGTCATCGACGCGGTGCTCCGGGCAGTCGTTCATGACGCATGAGCCCCAGCGAGCCCCTCGCCCCAGCACCGCAAGACGACAAGCCGCCGCAGCGAAAGCATCAGGAGTTTCCCCGTGTCCGAGGTAAAGATCAGCGCCGAGCCCCGTACCGAGTTCGGCAAGGGTGGTGCCCGTCGTACCCGCCGGGCCGGCAAGGTGCCCGCCGTGCTGTACGGCCACGGCGAGAAGCCCAAGCACATCGCGCTCCCGGCCCGTGAGTTCGCGGCCGCGATCCGCAAGGGCGGCGCGAACCAGCTCTTCGCGATCGAGGTCAGCGACGGCACCCAGGTGCTGGCGCTGCCGAAGGCGATCCAGCGTGACCCGATCAAGGACACCTTCGAGCACGTGGACCTGCTGTTGGTCCGCCGCGGCGAGAAGGTCACCGTCGAGGTTCCGGTCCAGCTGACCGGTGACGCCGCGCGGGACACCCTGATCGTGCACGACCACGACACGCTGTCGGTGACCGCCGACGCCACCAAGGTTCCGGACCACCTCGAGGCCTCGATCGAGGGCCTGGAGGCCGGCAGCCAGGTCACCGCCGCCGACGTGGAGCTGCCCGCCGGTGTCGAGCTGGCCGCCGACGCGAGCCAGACGGTCGCCTCGGTGACCGCCGCGCCGACCGCCGAGCAGCTCGAGGCCACCCTCCCCGAGGTCGAGGAGGCCGCCGACGAGGCCGAGGCCGGCGTCGGCGAGGAGACCGAGTCGTCCGAGGGCGCCGAGGCTCCGGCCGCCGCGGGCGAGGAGACCACCGAGGCGAAGACCGAGGCCTGATCGGTCCCGCTGCGCTGCGACAGGCGTCCCCGGCTCCCGGGGGCGCCTGTCGGCGTACCGGAGCGGGATCGGGGTTGCCGGCGGCGGGGGTCGACCCCTGCGCGCGTGCGGTGGCGACCAGGGAGGGCGGCGACGTCCGCCGGGCGAGAGCGGGAAGGGACGGACGGTGACGGACGAGACGGGGCCGTGGCTGGTGGTCGGCCTGGGCAACCCGGGCCGGGAGTACGCCGGCAACCGGCACAACGTCGGTTTCATGGTGGCGGAGCTGCTGGCCGGTCGGGTCGGTGCGAAGTTCGGCCGGCACAAGCGGGCGGTGGCGGAGGTCGCCGAGGGCCGGCTCGGCTTCGGCGGCCCGAAACTGGTGCTGGTGAAGCCGTTGACCTACATGAACCTCTCGGGTGGGCCGGTGGCCAGCCTGGCGCAGTTCTACAAGGTGCCGCCGGGCCAGGTGATCGCGGTGCACGACGAGCTGGACATCGCGTACGGGCAGGTTCGGGTGAAGTGCGGTGGCGGCGAGGGCGGCCACAACGGCCTGCGGTCGATGACGAAGTCGTTGGGCACCAAGGAGTACGTCCGGGTCCGGTTCGGGATCGGTCGGCCGCCGGGCCGGCAGGATCCGGCGGACTACGTACTGTCGGATTTCGGCGCCGCGGAGCGCAAGGAGCTCGACTTCCTGGTGGACCGGGCCGCCGATGTGGTGGAGTCGGTGGTCGTCAAGGGCGTGGAGCCGACGCAGAACCTCTACCACGGCGGCTGAGCGGGGCGGGGGCATGTCCGGCGGGGGCCGGCAGCCGGTAATGTGCGCGCTTCGGGCGTCTGGCACGGCCGGCGGCGTCGAGGGCTGCCGGTGCGGGGCGACGAGGTGGACCGTGGTGTGGCGACGGGAGCAGGGGCATGGGCAGTCCTCCGATGATCGACGGTGCGTTCGCCCGCTGGCTGGCGGCCCGCGCCGGGCAGGCGCTGCTCGACCTGCGGAGCGAGCTGGGCTTCGCCGACGCGGCGGCGCTGAAGTCGGCGGGTGACAAGGTCTCGCACGACTTGATCCGTACCGAGCTGGCGACGTGGCGTCCGGGCGACGCGGTCCTCTCCGAGGAGGACGAGGGCTCGCGGTCGGCGGGGTCGGTGTCCCGGCTGGATGCCGACCGGGTGTGGATCGTCGACCCGCTGGACGGCACGCGGGAGTTCTCCGAGGAGGGCCGCTCGGACTGGGCGGTGCACGTGGCGCTGTGGGCGCGGAACTCGCCCACCCCGCACGGGCTGGTCGCGGGTGCGGTGGGCCTGCCGGCGCAGCATCGGGTGTTGGGCACGGACTACCCGCCCGCGTACCCCCCGATGACGCTGGAGGCGGCGACCGCGGGCGGCGGGCGGACCATCCGCCTGGCGGCGAGCCGGAGCCGGCCGCCGGTGTTCCTGACCGACCTGGCGGAGGACGTCGGGGCGCACCTGGTGCCGATGGGGTCGGCCGGCGCGAAGATCGCAGCGGTGATCACCGGTGAGGTGGACGCCTACATCCACGCGGGCGGCCAGTACGAGTGGGACTCGGCGGCTCCGGTCGCTGTGGCGACGGCCACCGGACTGCACGCTTCCCGGATCGACGGTTCTGCGCTGAGATACAACGAGGCGGATCCGCGCCTGCCGGACCTCCTGGTCTGCCGGAAGGATCTCGCCAGTCGGTTGCTTGCGGCGCTGCAAGAGCATTCCAAGTAGTCTGACCGCTGTTTCTTCACATGCCCGACCGGAAAGGTCTGGAAATGAGCCTGCGAATCGAGCCGGTGTCATGACCTCGCCCGCCGCCTACCAGGTGTCGCACCTCGACGCGCTGGAGGCCGAGAGCGTCTTCGTGATGCGCGAGGTGGTCGCCGAGATGGAGCGGCCGGTGCTGCTCTTCTCCGGCGGCAAGGACTCGATTGTCATGCTGCGGCTGGCACAGAAGGCGTTCGCCCCGGCGAACATCCCCTTCCCGGTCATGCACGTGGACACCGGCCACAACTTCCCGGAGGTCCTGGAGTACCGGGACCAGCGGGTGGCCGAACTGAACCTGCAGCTGGTCGTGGCGAGCGTGCCGGAGGCGCTGGCCCGCGGGCTGGTCCGTGAGTCGGCCGATGGGATGCGCAACCGGATCCAGACGCCGGTGCTGCTCGACGCGGTGGAGAAGCACCGCTTCGACGCGCTCTTCGGCGGCGCCCGGCGCGACGAGGAGAAGGCCCGCGCCAAGGAGCGGGTGTTCAGCTTCCGCGACGAGTTCGGCCAGTGGGACCCGAAGAACCAGCGGCCCGAGCTGTGGTCGCTCTACAACGGGCGCCACCACCCGGGCGAGTCCATCCGCGTGTTCCCGCTGTCCAACTGGACCGAGCTGGACATCTGGCACTACATCGCCCGGGAGCGGATCCCGCTGCCGCCGATCTACTACGCGCACCAGCGCGAGGTCGTCGAGCGCGACGGGATGCTGTACGCGGTCAACGAGTTCTTCCACCCCCGGGCGGGGGAGGAGCGGTTCAAGGCGCAGGTGCGCTACCGGACCGTGGGTGACGCGTCCTGCACGGCGGCCGTCCGCTCCGACGCCGACACGGTCGAGAAGGTCATCGAGGAGGTCGCGGCCACCCGGATCACCGAGCGGGGCGCGACCCGTGGTGACGACCGGGTCAGCGAGGCCGCCATGGAGGACCGCAAGCGGGAGGGCTACTTCTGATGAGCATCGAGACCGTGGCCCCGGCCGGCGCGAACGCGACGGAGGCCCGACCGATGGACCTGCTGCGCTTCGCCACCGCCGGCAGCGTCGACGACGGCAAGTCGACCCTGATCGGCCGGCTGCTGTACGACACGAAGTCGCTCTTCACCGACCAGCTCGCCGCCGTCGAGGCGGTCAGCGCGGCCCGGGGTGACGAGTACACGAACCTGGCGCTGCTGACCGACGGCCTGCGGGCCGAGCGGGAGCAGGGCATCACGATCGACGTGGCGTACCGCTACTTCGCCACGCCGAGGCGGAAGTTCATCATCGCCGACACGCCGGGGCACACCCAGTACACGCGGAACATGGTCACCGGGGCTTCCACGGCCGACCTGGCGCTGATCCTGGTCGACGCCCGCAAGGGCCTGGTCGAGCAGTCCCGTCGGCACGCGTTCCTCTGCTCGCTGCTGCGGGTGCCGCACCTGGTCCTCTGCGTCAACAAGATGGACCTGGTGGACTGGTCCCAGGAGGTGTTCGAGCAGATCGCGGACGAGTTCACCGCGTTCGCCGCGAAGCTCGACGCTCCGGACCTGACGGTGGTGCCGATCTCCGCGCTGCGCGGTGACAACATCGTCTCCCGGTCGGAGAACATGCCCTGGTACGACGGGCCGTCGCTGCTGCACCACCTGGAGCGGGTGCACATCGCCAGCGACCGGAACCTGGTCGACGTGCGGTTCCCGGTGCAGTACGTGATCCGGCCACAGTCGACGACCGTCACCGACTACCGGGGCTACGCCGGTCAGGTCGCCTCCGGCGTGCTGAAGGCCGGCGACGAGGTGATGGTGCTGCCGTCCGGCTTCACCAGCCGGATCGCCGCGGTGGAGACCGCCGACGGCCCGGTCGCCGAGGCGTTCCCGCCGATGTCGGTGACCGTACGCCTGGAAGACGAGATCGACATCTCGCGGGGCGACCTGATCTGCCGCCCGAACAACGCGCCCACCGTCGCGCAGGACATCGAGGCGATGGTCTGCTGGATGGACGAGACGCGGCCGTTGCAGGTCGGCGGCAGGTACGCCATCAAGCACACCACCCGGTCGGCGCGGGCGATCGTGCGCGGGCTGCACTACCGGCTGGACGTCAACTCGCTGCACCGCGACGAGTCGGCCACCGAGCTGCGGCTCAACGAGATCGGCCGGGTGCGGCTGCGGACGACCGTGCCGCTGCTCGCGGACGAGTACCGGCGCAACCGGACGACGGGCGGCTTCGTCATCATCGACGAGGCCACCAACCGTACGGTCGGCGCGGCCATGATCGTCGAGGCCAGCTGACCGACGCGTTCGATCCCGCTACACGGAGCAGTGGCCTCACCCGTTGGGTGAGGCCACTGTTCCGTTGTTCCGGCTGTCGGCCGGCCGTCCGCCCGGCTCGTGTTAAGAAGGGGCCCTTCCTCTACCGCAGGCGTTAAGAGGGGGCCCTTCCTTTCACGGTAGGCGGGTGGCGCCGGGGGACGGGAGGACCGTGACGTGGCCGGGGGCGGCGAAGCCGCGCTCGGCGTACGCGGCGGTGACCGCGTCGGCGACGGTGTCCGCGCGGTCGGCGTCGACCAGGGCGAGAACGCAGCCGCCGAAGCCGCCACCGGTCATCCGGGCACCGAGCGCGCCGGCCGCGAGCGCCGCGTCGACCGCGGTGTCGATCTCGGGCACGGTGATCTCGAAGTCGTCCCGCATGGAGGCGTGGGAGGCGGTCAGCAGCGGGCCGATCTCGCGGACCCGGCCGGCGCGCAGCAGCGCCACGGTGTCGAGCACCCGCTGGTTCTCGGTGACCACGTGCCGGACCCGGCGGCGGGTCTCCGGGTCGTCGAGCCGCGCCAGGGCGTCGTCGAGCCCGGCCACCTCCACGTCCCGCAGGGCCGACACCCCGAGCTGTGCGGCGGCCTGCTCGCAGGAGCGGCGGCGGGCCGCGTACTCGCCGTCGGCGTGCCGGTGCGGTGCCCGGCTGTCGACGACCAGCACGGCCAGGCCGGCGGCGGCGAGATCGAAGGGGATCTGCTCGATCGACTCGTCCCGGCAGTCGAGGAAGAGGGCGTGCCCCTCCCGGCAGCGGATCACCGCCGACTGGTCCATGATCCCGGTCGGCGCGCCCACGTAGACGTTCTCGGCGCGCTGGGCGAGCCGGGGCTGTCGCTCGGTGGGCAGGTCGAGCCCGCCGAGGTCGACCAGGGCAGCCAGCACGGCGGCCTCCAGGGCGGCCGAGGAGGAGAGCCCGGAGCCGAGCGGCACGTCGGAGGCGATCGCCAGCCGGGCACCTTGGACGGTGTGGCCGGCGTCGCGCAGCGCCCACACCACCCCGGCCACGTACGCGG
Organism: Micromonospora sp. BQ11; assembly: GCF_052068135.1. NCBI lineage: Bacteria > Bacillati > Actinomycetota > Actinomycetes > Micromonosporales > Micromonosporaceae > Micromonospora > Micromonospora sp. BQ11. The sequence goes on from NZ_JBQHDB010000001.1 coordinate 132,820, forward strand.
CCCAGCCCTTGACCCGGCCGGGCGCGGCGACCTCGTCGGCGCCGAAGGTGACGGTCTCGCCGGACAGCTCCGACCAGACCGTCCACGTCTGTCCGGGCTGCGGCGCGGCGGCGGCCACGGTACGCAGGGACAGGGTTGGCCCGCCCGGGAGCCGCCCAGCGGCCGGTGGGCTCCCCGGCGTACTCCCGACGGAAGCCTGCGGTGGCGCGGTCGGCGACGTCGGTCGGCGCCGGACCGGCGGAGTGGTCGGTCACCGGCCCTCCAGTACGTGGGTGCGGTAGAAGGACCAGGCGTCGCCGACCATGTCGTGCAGGGTCGGCTTCTGCGGCACCCAGCCCAGCTCCTCGCGGGCCAGGCGGGACGAGGCGACCAGCTCTGCCGGGTCGCCCTCGCGGCGGGGCGCGACCTCCACCGGGAGCGGGTGCCCGGTGACCTCGCGGACCACGTCGGCGACCTGGCGGTTGGTGAAGCCGTTGCCGTTGCCCAGGTTGTAGATGCGGTGCTGCCCGGACGTGGCGGCGTCCAGGGCGAGCAGGTGTGCGCGGGCCAGGTCGGCGACGTGGATGTAGTCGCGGACGCAGGTGCCGTCGACGGTGGGGTAGTCGTCGCCGAAGAGCTGGAGCTTCTCCCGCCGGCCGGCGGCGACCTCCAGCGCGATGGGGATGAGGTGGGTCTCCGGGTCGTGTCGCTCGCCGAGGGCGATGTCGCCGTCGAGGTGCGCGCCGGCCACGTTGAAGTAGCGGAGCGACACGGCGGCGAGGCCGTGCCCGATCGCCTCGGAGGTGAGCGCCATGTCGACGGCGAGCTTCGTGGCCCCGTACGTGTTGGTGGGGGCCTTCACGGCGGTCTCCGGGATGGGCAGCTCGATCGGGTTGCCGTAGACGGCGGCGGTGGAGGAGAAGACCAGCTTCGGCACCCCGGCGGCGCGGACCGCGTCGATCAGCGCGAGGGAGCCGATGGTGTTGGTCCGCCAGTACAGCTCCGGCTTGACCATCGACTCGCCGGCGGCGATCAGGGCGGCGAAGTGCAGGACGCCGTCGAAGCCGGCGTCGGGGGTGAGCACCTGGGCGGCGTCGTGGAGGGAGGCCTCGACGTGGGCCGCCTCAGGGGCCAGCGCCTCCCGGTGCCCGGTGCGCAGGTCGTCCAGGACGACGACCTCGTGGCCGGCGTCGAGCAGCATCCGGGTCACCACGCTGCCGATGAAGCCGGCGCCACCGGTGACGAGCAGTTTCACGGTCTCCTCCTGCCTGGCCGCCTCGGTCGCGACCGTGTGGTGATCACCCTACGGCCGCCGACTGTGCCGGGGCTTGGCGTCACCCCGCCACCATTCCATCATAAAGTCTCACGATTAAACAGAGCCGAACATTGCGCGCCCGGAATGCGGCGTGGTGTCTACCATCCTTCTCATGCGGGAAGCGCGCGGTCCCGGGCTCCGGCGGCGGTCGCGGGGGCGACCACGCCGTGCGCCGGGTCCGCTGGCCCGGGGTATCGCACGGATCGTGGTCCGCGCCGCCGACGGCGCGACCCGGCTGGTCACCGACCTGCTCGGAGCCAGTCCGGCGGCCGGCCGGGAGCGGATCAGCGAGGACGAGCTGCGCGACCTGGTCGCCGCCAACACCGTCCTGGACCCGGTGGAGCGCCGGATCATCGACGAGGTGCTGGTGGCCGGCGCCAAGATGGTCCGTGAGGTGATGGTGCCCCGCACCGAGGTGGTGTTCCTCTCCGCCGGCCTGACCATCACCGACGCCGAGCGGCTGGTACGCGTCGAGACGCACACCCGCTACCCCGTCGTCGACGGCACCCACGACGACGTCGTCGGCTTCGTGCACCTGCGCGACGTGCTGCTCCGCCCCGACCTCCACCCGTGCACCACGGTCGGCGAGCTGACCCGGGAGGTCAAACAGCTGCCCGGCAGCAAGCGGGTGCTCGCCGCGCTGAGCGAGATGCGCCGGGAGCGCCACCACCTCGCGGTCGTGGTCGACGAGTACGGCGGCACCGCCGGCATCGTCACCCTGGAGGACCTGATCGAGGAGCTGATCGGGGAGATCCACGACGAGTACGACGCCCCGCCCGACCCGGTGCACGTCGGCCTGCCCGCCGAGGTGGACGGCCGGCTGAACCTCGCCGACTTCGCCGAGCGGACCGGCGTGGCGCTGCCCGTCGGCCCGTACGAGACGGTCGGCGGCTTCGTGATGGCGTCGCTGGGTCGCCTGCCCGTCGCCGGCGACGAGGTGCCGGTGGCGGTCGAGCCGGTCGGCAACGGCACGCCGGAGCCGGCCGAGGGGGCGGACGGCTGGCTGCTGCGGGTCATGGAGCTGGAGGGCCGCCGGGTGGCCCGGCTCGCGGTCTCCGTCGGGCGTCCTCCCGAACCGAGGCGCGAGGTCACCGCGCCGACGGCGGTCGGCGGTGGTCGACCCGCCGGCCCGTCATGACGTACGCCGGGTGTTGCTGACAGAATTGCCGGCATGTCCGACGTACCCGCCCGCCCGCGCGTGTTCTCCGGTATCCAGCCGACGGCCGACTCGTTCCACCTCGGCAACTACCTGGGCGCGATCCGGCACTGGGTGGCGTTGCAGGAGACCCACGACGCGTTCTACTGCGTGGTGGACCTGCACGCGATCACCGTCGGGCACGACGCGGCGTCGCTGCGGCAGCGGTCCCGGACGGCCGCCGCGCAGCTCCTCGCCGTCGGTCTGGACCCGGAGCGCTGCACGCTGTTCGTGCAGTCCCAGGTGCCCGAGCACCCCCAGCTCGCCTGGGTCCTGTCCTGCATCACCGGCTTCGGCGAGGCCGGCCGGATGACCCAGTTCAAGGACAAGTCGCAGAAGCAGGGCAACGAGCGGTCCAGCGTGGGCCTCTTCACCTACCCGATCCTGCAGGCCGCCGACATCCTGCTCTACCAGGCGCACGCGGTGCCGGTCGGCGAGGACCAGCGTCAGCACCTGGAGCTGTCCCGCGACCTGGCGCAGCGGTTCAACTCGCTGTTCGGCCCCACCTTCACGGTGCCCGCGCCGCACATCGTCAAGGACACCGCGAAGATCACCGACCTCCAGGACCCGACCGCCAAGATGTCGAAGTCCTCGTCGTCGCCGGCCGGCATCGTCAACCTGCTGGACGACGCGGCCCGTTCGGCGAAGAAGATCCGCTCGGCGGTCACCGACACCGGCCGCGAGATCGTCTTCGACACCGAGACGAAGCCGGGCGTCTCCAACCTGCTCACGATCTACTCGGCGCTCTCCGGGCGGAGCATCGACGACCTCGTCGGCGCGTACGCCGGCAAGGGCTACGGCGACCTGAAGAAGGATCTCGGTGAGGTGGTCCGGGAGTTCGTCACTCCGGTCCAGGAGCGCACCCGGGGCTACCTCGACGACCCGGCGCAGCTCGACAAGCTGCTCGCCGCCGGTGCGGAGAAGGCCCGCACGGTCGCCGCGGCGACGCTGCGCACCGCGTACGAGCGGGTGGGCTTCTTCCCGCCGGTGCGCGGCGAATAGCCGCGGCGTACGGGCGAGGTGGAGGGTCGGTGGCCGAAGGGGTGGCGGGCAGCGTGGACCGCGGAGAAGGGACGCCGGCGACGGCCGGTGACACCATCCAGATCGGCATCGCCGTCGACATCCCGGAGCCGTGGGGCAGCTTCCTGACCCGCCGCCGGGTCGAGGCGGGCGACCCGCAGGCCGTGCCCGCGCACGTGACGCTGCTCGGGCCCACCGAGATCCCGGTGGCGACGCTGCCGGCGGTGGAACGGCACCTCGGCGCGGTCGCCACCGCCCACCTGCCGTTCAGCCTGCACCTGCGGGGCACCGGCACCTTCCGGCCGGTGACCCAGGTGGTCTTCGTGGCGGTCGCCGCCGGGATCAGCGAGTGCGAGCTGCTGGCCGCCGCGATCAGGGCCGCTCCCGAACTGCACCGGGAGACGCGCTTCCCGTACCACCCGCACGTCACCGTCGCCCAGGACGTCGCGCCGGAGGCGTTGGACAAGGCGTACGAGGACCTGGCCGACTTCTCGGCCATGTTCGAGGTGGAGGCGTTCACCCTCTTCTCCCACAGCGGTGCGGCCCGCTGGCAGCCGCGCCGGGACTTCCGGCTCGGCGGCTGACCCGTTACGGGTCGGATCGGCAAGGATGACGGCGTGAACGCGTTCGGCCGTATCGAGGCCGCCCTTGACCGACGGATCAGCGCGGTGCGCCGCCGCTCGGGCCGTTTCGACCATGTGTGGCGAGCCGGCGTGCTCTACAACGACGTGCTGGGCTTCCGGCTGGCCGCGGCCATCGCCTACTACGGGTTCTTCGCGGTCTTCGCGCTCGCGCTGGTCGGGTACTGGGTGTTCGGTACGGTCCTGGGGAGCAGCCCCGAGGTCTACGAGGCGGTGGCCGACTTCCTGCGGGAGAACCTGCCGTTCCTGGACCCGGTGCAGATCAAGGAGAGCAGCGGCACCGTCGGCGTGATCGGCCTGGTCATCCTGGCGTTCACCGGCATCGGCTGGGTGGAGGCGATCCGCTCCTCGCAGCGGCTCATGTACGGCCTCAACCAGCAACCCGGCAACCTGGTGATCCGGCGGCTGGTCGACCTCGGCGTGCTGCTCCTGGTGTTCGTCCTGCTGGGCCTGTCGGTGGCCGCCGTGGACGCGCTGGAGTCGCTGCTGGGCTTCCTGCTGCGCAGCACCGGCTCGGTCGGCCTGACCACGGTCAGCGCGGTGCTCAGCGTGGTGGTCAACGCGGTGCTCGCCACCCTGCTGCTGGTGGCGGTGCCGCGGCTCCGCATGAGCCGGTCCCGGCTGCGGCCGGTGGTGCTCTTCGTCGCGGTCGGCATCACCCTGCTCAACACGGTCGGGCGGTACTACGTGGTCCGGACCGAGCGGAACCCCGCGTACACCGTCGTGGCCGGCGCCGTCGGTCTGCTGCTCTACCTGTACCTGCTCAACCAGCTCGTGCTCTTCGGCGCGGCGCTCGCCGCCACCAGCCGCCGGGGGCGGGTGGTCGATCTGGCCGAGGGCCCCGCACCGGTCGACCTGGACGTGGACACCGACCCGGGCGCCCCGGGCGGCGCCGGGTGACCGGCGGGAAGGGAGGAGCCGTGCGGCTCTCGGTCGACCCGGGCTCGCCGGTGCCCCCGTACGAGCAGGTGCGCGCGCAGCTCGCGGCGCAGGTGGGGGACGGGCGGCTGCCGGTCGGCACGCGGCTGCCCACGGTGCGGCAGCTCGCCGCGGACCTGGACCTGGCGGTGAACACCGTCGCGCGCGCCTACCGTGAGCTGGAGGCGGCCGGCCTGGTAGAGACCCGGGGGCGGCACGGCACGGTCGTCGCACCCGGCCGCGACGACGCACGCGACCGGTTGCACCGGGCGGCGGCCGACTACGCGGCGGAGGCCGCCCGGCTGGGCATCCCGCCGGAGGCGGCGCTGGATCTCGTACGCGCGGCGCTGGACGCCGGCCGGCGCGGGTGACCGTTCCGCCCGGGACGCGGAGTCGATCACCACAATCGCGCCGATCCGCCCCCGCGCCCCCGCGCCGGGGGACCATGATGAGCGCGTGGGCGCTCTCGTGACACTCGACCTGCCGGAAGACTCGCCGATGCTCGGCCTGCCGTGGATCATCACCTTCGGCCCGCTCGGCGACGCCGACGAGTGGGAGCCGGTGGTCTGCGGGCCGTACGAGCGACCCCATGCGCTCGCGCTGGCCGAGGCGGTCGTCGCCGAGGAGCAGCTGATGGCGGTGGTCGAGCCGTTGCTGCCGGCGGTGTCGGCGGAGGAGATCCGCGGCGAGATCGCCGCCGCCCAGATCGCCGCCGAGGACGAGGTTGCCCGGGTCGACGACGCCGACCTCTACGGCGACTACGAGGACACGATCGACGAGGAGCTGGAGGCGGCGGCCGCCGAGGACCACCTCGAACCGCTGCCCCCGCCCTCCGAGGCGGAGCTGCGCGCCGGCTTCGGCCGGATCGCGGAGAGGCTGACCGGTCGGACGGACTGACGTCCCGAGATGGAACGTCGGCGCCACACGGAGCGTGCTCCGCGAGGCGCCGACGCCACCTCACCCCCCACCACAAGGGGTCGGTAGCCCAGTCGCCCGTCGGCGCGGAGCACAACGGACGACCAGGTCGATGACGGGTTACCCGCTCAGCGGCGTTCGAACCAGGCGGCCGCGTCGACCGGGAGCAGGTGGCCGGAGCCCTGCCCGGTGAGCGCCTCGCTGGCCACGACCGGTTCGCCGTACCCGTCGATCAGGGCCGGCGCGCCGCTGATGTTGACCACACAGGTCAGCACCGCCTCGCCGGCGTTGCGGCTGAAGGCGAGCACGCCGGGCCCGGTCTCCAGCCAGGTGATGCCCGACGCGCCGGTGGACAGCGCCGGGTGCGAGCGCCGGACCCGCAGCGCCGCGCGGTAGAGCTCCAGGGTCGAGCCGGGCTCGCCGGCCTGGGCGGCCACCGAGAGGGCACGCCAGGTCGCGGGGGCCGGCAGCCAGCTCAGCTCGCTGCCCTCCGGACCGAAGCCGTACGGGGCCAGCTCGCCGCTCCACGGGATCGGCACCCGGCAGCCGTCGCGGCTTTCGCCGGTACGCAGGAACTGCGGGTCCTGCCGCACCTCGTCGGGCAGGTCCAGCACCTCCGGGAGGCCCAGTTCCTCGCCCTGGTAGAGGTACGCGCAGCCGGGCAGGGCCAGCATGAGCAGGGACGCGGCGCGAGCGCGGCGAAGTCCCTCGGCGCCGTCGCCGTAGCGGGTGACGTGCCGCTGCTTGTCGTGGTTCGACAGCACCCAGGTGGTCGGCGCACCGACGATGGTCGACTCGGCGAGCGCGGTGTCGATCACCTTGCGGAACGAGTCGGCGGACCAGGTGGCGTCGAGGAAGTCGAAGCTGAACGCCTGGTGCAGCTCGTCCGCCCCGATGTAGCGGGCCAGCCGCTGCGGGGTCTCCGCCCACGCCTCGGCCACGGCCATCCGGCCGCCGGGGTAGCTGTCCAGGATCGGCCGCCAGGCCCGGTAGATCTCGTGCACCTCGTCCTGGTCGAAGTAGGGGAGCCGGCCCTTGCCGAGCAACTCCACCTGACGCTGGCCGGTCGTCATCGTGCTGAAGCCGACGTCCGGCAGCCCTTCGGCCTTGATCATTCCGTGCGCCACGTCGATCCGGAAGCCGTCGACCCCGCGGTCCAGCCAGAAGCGCAGCACCTCCTCGAACTCGGCGCGCACCTCGGGGTTGCGCCAGTTCAGGTCGGGCTGGGCCGGGTCGAACAGGTGCAGGTACCACTGGCCGTCCGGCAGTCGCGTCCAGGCCGGCCCCCCGAAGATGCTCTCCCAGTCGTTCGGGGGCTCCTCGCCGTTCTCGCCCCGCCCCTCGGCGAAGAGGTAGCGCTCCCGCTCGGGCGAGCCGGGGCCGGCGGCCAGGGCGGCCTGGAACCAGGGGTGCGCGTCGGAGGTGTGGTTCGGTACGAGGTCGACGATGATCCGCAGGCCCAGCGCGTGGGCGTCGGTGATCATGTTGTCGAAGTCGGTGAGGGTGCCGAACATGGGGTCGACGTCGCGGTAGTCGGCCACGTCGTAGCCGCCGTCGACCATCGGCGAGGTGTAGAACGGGGTCAACCAGAGCGCGTCGACCCCGAGGTCACGCAGGTACGGCAGGCGCTCCCGGATGCCCTGCAGGTCTCCGATGCCGTCGGAGTTCGAGTCGGCGAAGCTGCGGACGTACACCTGGTAGACGACCGCGGAGCGCCACCAGTCGTCGTCGGAGGTCAGCGGCGTGGGGTTGCTGACGTTCATCGGAGGCGTTCCCCGTTCTGTGGCTCGGGTGTGCGGCACTGCGGCGCGGCCGGGTGGTGGCACGCGGGTGTCTGAGAAGAATGCCGCTCACGTGCTGCAAGAGTCAAGCAACGCTTGCGCAAGAAATGACAGCCGTCACGCTACCCGCCGGTACCGCACCGGGTCGGCACCCGGCGCTCGGGCGCCATCGAGCTGATGTCGGCGATGGATCGGCCGGTCCGCGCGGGCGGTCGACTGTTTCGGACGTCGTGGTACCGACCGGTGGAGGTCGGACCGGCGGCGCGGTGGGCCGATGGATGTGGGACCGGCGGGTGCGGGGACCGGTCGGACCGGCGGGTGCGGGTGTTGCGGCGGCGCTGGTCGGCGCCGGATGTCGTTGATGACTCAGCTCGACAGCGCGCGCCACCGGTGTCCGAACTCGGGAGGAGGCGCTCCGGCCGGCGGACGCCTCGCTCCGAACGCCGGGCGGCGTGGCGGAGCCTGGGCGGCGGGGCGAGGCTCAGGCGGAGACGGCGAGCGCGGACGGCGCGGGTCGCTGGCGTGCCCGGCCGTCGTCCGACCCGGCTGCCACGCGGGCGACGGCGGTGGAGCCGCGCACCACCAGTTCCGGGCGGAAGAGGTACTCCGAGTGCGGGGAGGCGTGGCCGTTGATCTCGTCCACCAGGGCGCGCACCGCGGCCACCGCCATGGCCGTCACCGGCTGGCGCATGGTCGTCAGCGGCGGGTCGGTGAAGGCCATCAGCGGGGAGTCGTCGTAGCCGACCACGGACAGGTCGGCCGGAACGGACAGGCCGCGCTGGCGAGCGGCCCGGATGGCGCCGAGGGCCATCAGGTCCGAGCCGCAGACGATGCCGGTGACGCCCCGGTCGAGCAGCCGTGCGGCGGCCGCCTCGCCGCCCTCCACGCCGAACAGGGACAGCTCGGTCAGCTCGGAGAGCTCGGCGTCGGTGACGTCGGTGAGGCGCTTCATGGTCGCCAGGTAGCCGGCGACCCTGCGCTGCACCGGCACGAACCGGTCCGGGCCGGTGATCAGGCCGATCCGGCGGTGCCCCAGGGCGACCAGGTGGGCGACGGCCAGGTCGGCCGCCTCCCGCTCGTCGCAGGAGACGAAGGGCGCCGAGATGCCGGGCGCGTAACCGTTGATCATCACGATGGGCAGCGGGCGGGCGAGCAGCGTGCGGTAGCGGTCGTGGTCGGCGGCGGTGTCGGCGTGCAGGCCGGAGACGAACACGATGCCGGAGACCTGGCGGTCGAGCAGCATCTCGACGTACTCGTCCTCGCGGACGCCGCCCGGGGTCTGGGTGCAGAGCACGGGGGTGAACCCGGTGGGGGCCAGGGCCGACTCGATGATCTGGGCGAAGGCCGGGAAGATCGGGTTGTCGAGCTCCGGGACGACCAGGCCCACCAGGCCGGCACTGCGCTTGCGCAGGCGGGCCGGGCGCTCGTAGCCGAGCACGTCGAGGGCGGTCAGGACGGCCTGCCGGGTCTCAGGGGCCACTCCCGGGCGGTCGTTGAGCACCCGCGACACCGTGGCCTCGCTGACTTCGGCCTGCTGGGCGATGTCGGACAGACGAGCGCGCATGGTCGGCACTGTAGCTCACCGGATAGTTCTTGCGCAGTGGTCGGCAAGTTCTTGCAGATTCGAGCAGACCATGATCGGTAGGTGTCGTCCGGCGAGGCCGGCCGGCCGGTCGATACCGCCGCGCATGAGCCTCCGTGGTGGACGGGCAGGTGACGTACGGTCTCGGGTCGGTCACCGAGGTGGGATGTTGGCCACGTCGAGCCCTGTGGGTTTGTCCCAAAGGCCCCATGAGAGGCATCGTCAGATGACAAGACGGGCTCGGTTGTTGCAAGGACGTTCGCAAGGGGTTTCTAATCCCGAAACTTCTTGCTACCGTCGCGCCGATACCCGGCAGGCAATCTAGGAGCGAACATGCGTCGCACAGCCAAGGGGATCGCCGTTCTCGCCTCCACCACCCTTGCTTTCGCCCTCGCCGCCTGTGGCGGGGACGACAAGGCCGCGGAGGAGACGCCGAAGGCGGATCCCACAGCTCTCAAGGCCGAACTCACCTGGTGGGACACGTCCGACCCGAAGAACGAGGGTCCGGCGTTCCAGGAGCTGATCGCCAAGTTCAACCAGACCTACCCGAACGTCAAGGTCAACTACCAGTCGGTCCCGTTCGGTGAGGCCCAGAACAAGTTCAAGACCGCCGCGCAGGCCAAGACGGGCGCGCCGGACATCCTCCGGGCCGAGGTCGCCTGGGTGCCGGAGTTCGCCTCCCTCGGTTACCTGTACGCGCTGGACGGCTCCGAGCTGCTCAGCGACGAGTCGGACTTCCTGGAGACCCCGCTCGCCTCGAACAAGTTCGACGGCAAGACCTACGGCGTTCCGCAGGTGACCGACACCCTGTCGCTCATGTACAACAAGGAACTGCTGACCAAGGCCGGCATCACCTCGCCGCCCAAGACCTGGGCCGAGCTGAAGACCGCCTCGCAGACCATCAAGCAGAAGACCGGCGCCGAGGGTGTTTACATCAACCCGGCCGGCTACTTCCTGCTGCCGTTCATGTACGGCGAGGGCGGCGACCTGGTCGACACCCAGAGCAAGAAGATCACCATCAACTCGGAGCAGAACGTCGCCGGGCTGAAGGTCGCCAAGGACCTCATCGCCAGCGGTGCGGCCGCCAAGCCGTCCGCCAACGACTCCTACGGCACCATGATGACCCTCTTCAAGGAGAAGAAGGTCGCCATGGTCATCAACGGCCCGTGGGAGGTCAACAACGTCAAGCAGGCGCCGGGCTTCGGTGGCCTGGAGAACCTCGGCATCGCCCCGGTTCCGGGCGGTTCCGCCAAGGCCGGCGGCCCGGTCGGTGGCCACAACTACACGATCTGGTCCGGCATGCCGCAGGAGAAGATCGACGCGGCCGTCGCCTTCGTGAAGTTCATGAGCTCCGCCGAGTCCCAGGCGTTCCTGTCGGAGAAGCTGGGCCTGCTGCCGACCCGCAAGTCGGCCTACAACCTCGACGCGGTCAAGAACAACCCGATCGTCGCGGCGTACCAGCCGGTCGTCGAGAGCGCCGTGGGTCGTCCGTGGATCCCCGAGGCCGGCCAGTTCTTCGGCCCGCTGGACCAGATGGCCACCGAGGTCCTGATCCAGAACAAGGACCCGAAGGCCGCGCTCGACGAGGTCGCCAAGAAGTACAAGGCCGAGGTCGTTCCCTCTTACGGGCTCTGACCCGACCGTAGGCGCTGGCAGCGGCCGGCGACCACCTTCGGCATCCGGCAGGGTCCGGTGACCTCACGGTCACCGGACCCTTCCAGGACTCTCCCCTTGGAGCACAGCTGATGAGCACTGTGACAGCCGATCCGGCGCCGAAAGCCGCGCCGTCCGGCCGCCGCTCCGCACCACCCTCCCGGCTCCGACGCAGCTGGGACAAGCACTGGTACGCCTGGGCGATGGTCCTGCCCGTCGTCATCGTCCTGGCGGTCCTGATCTTCTACCCGCTCTTCCGCGGGGTCTGGCTCTCCCTCACCAACCTCACCGAGGCCAACCAGGCCGCCGAGATCTGCACCAAGTCGATCACCGGCAGCGAGGTCTGCAACGACAACCCCAACAAGTGGGAGTTCGTCGGTCTCGACAACTACATCAACGTCCTGGGCGGCAACGTCGGGGACTTCTGGCAGTGGACCGGCATCACGCTGATCTGGACCGTGGCCTGTGTCGTCTTCCACTACGGCCTCGGCCTCGGCCTGGCCGTGATGCTGAACCGCCCGATGTGGGGCCGTAGCCTCTACCGGGTGCTGCTGGTGCTGCCCTGGGCGGTGCCGGCCTTCGTCAGCGCCTTCGCCTGGAAGTTCATCTTCAACGAGCGCTTCGGCCTGGCGAACTCGCTGCTCTCGTCGCTCGGCATCGATCCGGTCGACTGGTTCGCCAACCAGTGGACGTCACTGTTCACCGCGATCGTCACCAACATCTGGCTCGGCGTGCCGTTCATGATGGTCGCCCTGCTCGGTGGCATGCAGACGATTCCGGGTGAGCTGTACGAGGCCGCCGAGATCGACGGCGCCTCGCCGTGGCAGCGGTTCCGCAACATCACGCTGCCGGGCCTGCGCTCGGTCAGCATGACGGTGATCCTGCTCGGCACCATCTGGACGTTCAACATGTTCCCGATCATCTTCCTGGTGACCGAGGGGCAGCCGGCCGGGCAGACCGAGATCCTGGTGACCGGCGCCTACCGGGCGGCGTTCGAGGGCATCCGCAACTACTCGCTCGCCTCCACCTACGGCGTGCTGATCCTGTCGATCCTGCTGGTGTTCTCCGTGTTCTACCGGCGGATCCTGCGCAAGCAAGGCGAGGTGTGGTGACATGAGCCAGCTGACAACGCCGGTGGCGGCGACTCCCGCCGCGGTCGGTGCCGTCAAGACCCGTGCCGCCAAGCGGCCCGGACGCAGCGGGCGCAGCCCGGCGACGTCCCTGCTGCTGCACGCGTCGCTGATCCTCGCGTCGCTGATCGCGATCGCCCCGATCGCCTGGGTGCTGCTGTCGTCGTTCAAGCCCGGGTACGCGGTGCAGAGCAGCGACCTGACGCTGGTCAAGGACCCGACCCTGGCCAACTACAGCTACGTGCTGTTCGACACCAACTTCCCGAAGTGGCTGCTGAACTCGGTGATCGTCGCGGCGTTCACCATGCTCATCGGCATCTTCTTCTCGGCCACCACCGGCTACGCGGTGTCCCGGTTCAACTTCCCGGGCCGCCGTCCGCTGATGCTGGTCTTCCTGGTCACCCAGATGTTCCCGGTGGCCATCCTGATCGTGCCGATCTACACGATCATGGCGCGGTTGGGGCTGATCAACACGTTGCCGGCGCTGATCATCGCGTACCTGACCATCGCGGTGCCGTTCTGTGCCTGGATGCTGAAGGGCTACTTCGACTCCATCCCCACCTCGCTGGACGAGGCGGCGGCGCTGGACGGCTGTGGCCCCTTCACCATCTTCTGGCGGATCATCCTGCCGCTGGCCCGCCCGGCCGTGGCGGTGACCGCCTTCTACACCTTCCTCACCGCCTGGGGCGAGGTGGCGTACGCGTCGGCGTTCATCCAGACCGACAACAAGTTCACCCTGGCGTACGGGCTCCAGCAGTTCGTGCCGCAGTTCAACCCGCAGTGGGAGTACCTGACGGCGGCGGCGGTGCTGGTCACCATCCCGGCCGGCCTGGTGTTCATGGTCGCCCAGCGGCACCTCGTCTCCGGCCTCACCGCCGGTGGCACCAAGGGCTGACGCGGACGACCGTCACGACGGGGGTGGACACCGACCGGTGTCCACCCCCGTCGTCGTCGGTGGGTCAGCGGGCGGGCGCAGGAGGGCGCGGACGCCGGCGAGGTAGGTGTCGCGGTCCGGCCCGCCGGTGAGGACGAGTTGGAGGAACCAGCCCGGCACCAGGGCGAAGAGGGCGGCGGCGACGGCCGCGGGGTCGGCGTCGGCCGGTAGCTCCCCGGTGCGCTGCGCCTGCCGGGCGAGCGTCTCGAAGTGGCGACGGAAGCCGGCGTACGTGGCGGCGACGAAGGCGCCCAGCGCCGGGTCCCGCTGCGCCTCGCCCCACACCTGGATGGCGATCCGCAGGACGCCCTCCTCGCCGGCCTGGGTTTCGACGTACGCCAGGGCGCGGTCGAGCGCCTCCAGCAGAGGCAGGGGCGGGTCCTGCCGGGCCGTCTCGGCGAGCACCGCACCGGCGCCGCCGATGGCGTCCTCGGCGATCGCCTTGATCAGGTCGGCCTTGCTCGGGAAGTACCGGTAGACCGCCCCGACCGAGAGGCCCGCCTCGGCGATGACGTCCTGCATGGTCGTGCGGTGGAAGCCGTCCCGCAGGAAGCACCGGCGGGCCGCCTCGACGATCTGGTGGCGGCGGGCGGCGAGATGTTCCTCCGACACACGTGGCACGGGATACATCGTAAAGCGAACGCTCGTTCTTGACAGTGGCGACTCGGGCGGAGAAGGTTGAAACTCAATAGAGAACGAGCATTCGTTTTAGGAGTGCCATCATGTCGACCCGTACCCGAGCGCCCCTGCTGCTCGCCGCCCTGATCGCCGCGTTGGTGGTCGGGGTCCAGGCGCTGCTCGTACCCCTGTTCGCGGCGCCGGCTGCGAACCTCGCGCCGCGCGACCTGCCGGTCGCCGTCGCGGGCCCCGCGCCCGTCGCCGAGGAGCTGGCCGACCGGCTGGCGGCCGCCCGTCCCGGGGCCTTCGCGGTCACCACCGTGCCCGACGTTGCGGCGGCCGACCGGGCGTTGCGCGACCGGGAGGTGTACGCCGCCTTCGTCACCGGACCGGACGGGGTGTCGCTGCACACCGCCTCGGCCGCCGGCCCCACGGTCGCCGCGCTGCTCACCGAGGCCGCCGGTCGGCTCTCCGGCGGGCAGCCGGTCGCCGTGGTGGACGTGGTGCCCGGCGACCCGGACGATCCGCGGGGTGCCGGATTCGGGGCGGGCTTCCTGCCGCTCGCGCTGACCAGCATGCTCGCCGGCGTTCTGCTGGTCCTGCTGGTCTCCGGCCGGACGGCCCGGCTGACCGGCCTGCTGGCCTACGGCACGCTCGCCGGCACGGTCGGCGCGGCCGTGCTGCACGGCTGGCTGGGCGTCATCGACGGCGCATGGCTCAGCGAGGCGGCGGCGATCGGCCTGTTCGCCCTCGCCGCCGCGGGTGTCGTGGCCGGGCTGGGGGCCCTGCTCGGGCGGGCGGGCCTCGGGCTGGGAGCGTTGCTGGTGTTCCTGGTGGGCAATCCACTCTCCGCGGTCAGCGCCGCTCCGGAGCTTCTCCCGCAGCCCTGGGGGACCGTCGGCCAGTGGCTGCCGGTCGGTGCCGGCGGCACCCTGCTCCGCTCGGCGGCGTTCTTCGACGGTGCCGGCGCGGCCCACGCGTCGGCGGTCCTGACCGGGTACGCGGTGCTCGGTCTGACCCTGGTGGTGCTCGCGCGCCGCGGTCGTCGCCCGGTCGGTCCCGCCGAGGTGGCGACGCCGGGACGCGCCGGCTGACGGGCCCCTACTACAACGTGTCGTTGATGGGGGAGGATGGTGCCCGTGGAAGCTCTGAGACTGATACTCCTCTACGTCCATCTGATCGGTTTCGCGCTGCTGCTCGGCGGGGCGATCGCCCAGTACGTGTCCGGTCGGATCCGGATCAACGCGGCCATGCTCTGGGGCTCGGTGATCGGCCTGCTGACCGGCATCGGGCTCTCCGCCCCGCTGCGTGACGGCGACGAGCCGGACCCCGCGAAGCTTGTTACCAAACTGGTGCTCGCGCTGCTCATCTTTGTCATGGTCTTCTTCTCTCGGAAGCGGGACGAGGTCAACCGTGGCCACTTCCTGGCGATCGTCGGGTTGACCCTGGTTAACGCGGCGGTCGCGGTGTTCTGGCGGTAGCTTTCGGGTAGGGGGAGCGGCCTCGGAAACGGACGAAAAGCGTCGCGCGTACGCGCCTCTACCAGTACTGAGAGTGATGTGCCCCACGCCAGGGTTACGTAGGGGTAACAGGGGCTCATCAGTCGTGCACGATTGTCGGCCGGTGGGTGGGCGCGGGCGTACGCTCCCGTCCGTAACGTGGGACGCCGGCGGCGCAGGGCAGGCCGGCGAAGGGCTGCCCGTCGCGGGAACGCGGTGGGCAATGGGAAGGAGACGTCTTGCGCTCGGTGCGTGGGATGCGGATCGCCTCGGTCCTGGCGGTGGGTGGGCTCGTACTGAGCGCCGCCGCCTGTGGCGAGGCTCCGGACGAGAACAACGGCGCCGGTGACGGCGGCAAGAAGTACAACGCCTGCATGGTGACCGACGTCGGCGGCATCGACGACAAGTCGTTCAACACCTCGGCGTGGGCCGGCCTCGAGGCCGCCAAGGCCGAGAACAGCAACATCGTGACCAAGTACACGGCGTCGAAGGCCGAGGCGGACTACGAGGTCAACCTGACCCAGTACGTCAACCAGGACTGCGACTTCATCCTCGCCGTCGGTGGCCTGATGGGCACCGCCACGTCGAAGATCGCCAAGGCGAACCCGGACCAGCAGTTCGGCATCGTCGACGCGAAGCTGCCGGAGACCAACGTCTACCCGATGCAGTTCGACACCGCCCAGGCCGGCTTCCTCGCCGGTTACCTGGCCGCCGGCATGAGCAAGACCAACGCGGTCGGCACCTACGGTGGCCTGCCGATCCCGCCGGTGACCATCTTCATGGACGGGTACGCCGACGGTGTCGCGTACTACAACAAGGCCAAGGGCAAGAACGTCCGCGTTCTCGGTTGGGACAAGGCGACCCAGAAGGGTTCCTTCACCAACGACTTCGTGAAGCAGGACGAGGGCAAGAAGGTCAGCGACACGCTGGTCGCCCAGGGCGCCGACATCATCATGCCGGTCGCCGGCGGCGCCGGCCTCGGCACCACCGGTGCGGCCAAGGCCTCCGGCGGCAAGTACAACACCATCTGGGTGGACGTCGACGGCTGCAAGAGCACCCCGGACTGCTCGGCGATCATCAGCACCGTGGTCAAGAACATCCCGGACGCCGTCAAGGAGGCCGTGCTCAAGGCCGCCAACGGCGAGAAGCTCGAGGCCAACCCGGGCTTCCTGGGCACCCTGGCCAACAACGGTGTCTCGCTGGCCCCGTTCAACGAGTTCGAGAGCAAGGTTCCGGCCGACCTCAAGACGGAGCTCGAGAAGCTGAAGGCGGACATCTCCGCCGGCACCGTCAAGGTCGAGTCCAAGGCACAGCCGAAGTGACCCACCGCCGGCCACCCACGATGGGACGATCATCGGGGTAGGCCGGCGAGTGGCACGGCATCACGATCGGCCGCTTCGGCGCCACGGGCACACCGTGACGCCGGGGCGGCCGATCCGCTCCACCCCGACGACGGGTCCGCGCGCCGTCCGGCGCCCCGGCAGCTACGCTGCACCATCGCTTCGCACTCCAGGAGGTTGCGCTGAGACTCGAACTGCGCGGCATCACCAAGCGGTTCGGTGATCTGGTCGCCAACGACCACATCGACCTGACGGTGGAGCCTGGAGAGATCCACGCCCTGCTCGGCGAGAACGGCGCCGGCAAGTCGACCCTGATGAACGTGCTCTACGGGCTCTACCAGCCCGACGAGGGCGAGATCCTGGTCGACGGGAAGCCGCTGAAGCTGAAGGGCCCGTCGGACGCGATCACGGCCGGTATCGGCATGGTGCACCAGCACTTCATGCTCGTACCGGTCTTCACCGTCGCCGAGAACATCATGCTCGGCGCCGAGCAGGTGAAGGGCGGCCTGGCCGGCTTCCTGGACCGGCGGCGGGCCCGGCGCGAGGTCGCCGAGGTCTCCGCCCGCTACAACCTGCGGGTCGACCCGGACGCCGTCGTCGAGGACCTGCCGGTCGGCATCCAGCAGCGGGTGGAGATCGTCAAGGCGCTCACCCGGGACGTGGACCTGCTGATCCTGGACGAGCCCACCGCGGTGCTCACCCCGCAGGAGACCGAGGAACTGCTGACCGTGATGCGGTCGCTCAAGGCCGCCGGCAAGTCGATCGTCTTCATCACCCACAAGCTCGGCGAGGTCAAGGCCATCGCCGACCGGATCACCGTGATCCGGCGCGGGAAGACCGTCGGCACCGCCTCGCCGGAGGCGAGCCGCGACGAGCTGGCCGCCCTCATGGTCGGGCGCAGCGTCCGCCTCACCGTGGACAAGCAGCCCGCCACTCCGGGCAAGCCGATCCTGGAGGTCGCCGGCCTGGTCGTGGACGACGACCGGCAGGTGCGCGCCGTCGACGGCGTGGACCTGACCGTGCACGCCGGTGAGGTGCTGGGCGTCGCGGGCGTGCAGGGCAACGGTCAGACCGAGCTGATCGAGGCCATCATGGGCCTGCGTCCCACGCTCGCCGGCACGGTGACCCTGGACGGGCAGCCGGTGCACGGCTGGTCGACCAAGAAGGTGCTCCGCGCCGGCGTCGGCTACGTGCCCGAGGACCGCAGCGTGGACGGCCTGGTCAAGGAGTTCAGCGTCGCCGAGAACCTGGTGCTGGACATCTACGACCGGCCGCCGTTCGGCAAGGGGCTGGCGCTCAAGCCGGACGCCATCGCCACGTCGGCGAAGGAGCGGATCGAGCAGTTCGACGTCCGCACCTCGTCGGCCGACGCGCCGGTGGGCACCCTGTCCGGCGGCAACCAGCAGAAGGTGATCGTGGCCCGGGAGCTGTCCCGGCCGCTGAAGCTCTTCATCGCCGCCCAGCCGACCCGCGGCGTCGACGTCGGCTCGATCGAGTTCATCCACAGCCGGGTCATCCGCGAGCGCGACATCGGCACCGCCGTCATGGTCGTCTCCAGCGAGCTGGACGAGGTGATCGGCCTCGCCGACCGGATCGCGGTCATGTACCGGGGCCGGATCATCGGCATCGTCGGCCCGGACACCCCGCGCGAGGAGATCGGCCTGCTGATGGCCGGCATCGCCGCCGACAGCGGGACCACCGGCACCGGCAGCGGGACGACCGGCGGCCCGGCCACCATCGACAGCGCGGCTCCGGCCCCCGAGGGCCCCGGCAGCGAGGACAAGGCATGACCATCCCGAACCCCGGTTCCCCGGACAAGGAGCCGGCGACCGAGGCGCAGGCCGCGCAGACCGCGCTCGGCAACACCGAGCAGGCCGAGCCGGCGACCACGCCGAAGCCGCCGGCGCCCGAGGGGCGGCCGTCACTCGGCCGGCTGTTCCTGGACAACCTCTGGGCGGCCAACACCTTCACCGTGACGCTGCTGTCGCTGGTGCTGGCGATGGTTGTCGGCGCGGTGCTGATGATCGTGTCCGACCCGGAGGTGCTCGCCACCTACAGCTACATCACCGCCCGCCCGACCGACGCGATCAACGCCAGCTGGACGCTGGTCAGCGAGGCGTACGGGAACCTGTTCAAGGGCGCCGTCTTCGACCCGGACGCCGTCGGCTTCAACGCGGCGCTCAGCCCGATCTCGGAGACGCTGACCTACACCGCGCCGCTGGTCTTCACCGGCCTGTCGGTGGCGCTCGCCTTCCGGGGCGGCCTGTTCAACATCGGTGCGCAGGGCCAGGCCACCATGGGCGTCATCCTGGCCGCGCTCGCGGGCTTCCTGCTGCCGCTGCCGCCCGGGCTGCACCTGCTGGTCGCGGTGCTCGCCGGCGCGCTGGGTGGCGCCATCTGGGGGTTCATCCCCGGCATCCTCAAGGCGCGGACCGGCGCCCACGAGGTGATCAACACGATCATGCTCAACTACATCGCCGTCTACTTCCTCACCTGGCTGATCGTGCAGAACGGGGTGCAGGACCCGAACCGTACGGACGCGATCAGCAAGTCGGTGGACACCTCGGCGCAGCTGCCCCGGCTGCTCGGCGACGGGCTGCGGGTGCACGCCGGCATCATCGTGGCGGTGCTCGCCACCTGGGCGGTGGCCTGGCTGCTCAACCGCTCCACGCTCGGCTTCGAGCTGCGTGCCGTGGGCGCCAACCCGGACGCCGCCCGCACCGCCGGCATCAGCGTCACCAAGACGTACGTCCTGATCATGGTCTTCGCCGGTGCCCTCGCCGGCCTCGGCGGCTCGCAGATGGTCCTCGGCACCACGGCGAGCGCCCTGACCCCGCTGGTGGTCGCGCAGATCGGCTTCGACGGCATTCTGGTCGCGCTGCTCGGCCGGGTGAAGCCGTGGGGCGTCGCGCTGGCCGCGCTGCTCTTCGGCGCACTCCAGGCCGGTGGCAACCGGATGCAGTCGTACTCCGGGATCTCGCTGGAGCTGGTCACCGTGCTCCAGGCGCTGATCGTCATCTTCATCGCCGCGCCGGCCCTGGTGAAGGCGATCTTCCAGCTCCGGGCCGCGCGGGCCGCCCGGCTCCAGACGAGCCTCGCGAAGGGCTGGTGACCCGTGTCCACCATGGCTGTCGAGAACGTCGCGGTCGCCCCGGTCGACCAGGGGTTCTGGACCCGTACGCGCAAGGTCGGCGTCGTGCTGCTCGCGCTCGGCCTGCTCGGCACGGTCCTGTTCGGGGCGCTCGCCACCGATCAGCGGGCCCGCTTCACCCTCAGCGAGGACGCCGCCGGCGCCGCGCTGGAGGTCAACGGCACGATCGGCGCGATCCTGTTCGGCCTGGTCGCGGTCGCCGCCGGCGTGGCGATGCTCGTAGGCCTGCCGAAGCGCTGGTTCACCCTCGTGCTCGGCGTCGGGCTGGTCGGCTTCGTGCTGAGCTTCCTGTGCTGGCAGGTGTCCGCGGCGCCGGCCGGGCAGAACTTCATGCCGCTGGTCAACATCGTCCGGGGCACCTTCATCCTGGCCCTGCCGCTGATCTTCGGCGCGCTCGCCGGCGTGCTGTGCGAGCGCTCCGGTGTGGTGAACGTGGCGATCGAGGGGCAGCTGCTGATGGGCGCGTTCAGCGGCGCCCTCTTCGGCAGCATCTCCGGCAGCGTCTGGGTCGGTCTCGTCGCCGCCGCGATCGGTGGCGCGCTCATCTCGCTGCTGCTGGCCGTCTTCGCCATCCGCTACCTGGTCGACCAGGTGGTCATGGGCATCGTGCTGAACCTGCTCGCGGTGGGCGTGACCGGCTTCCTCTACGAGCGCCTGATGCAGACCAACGCGCAGGAGTACAACAGCGCCCCCCGGTTCAGCAACTGGGAGATCCCGCTGCTGTCGGACATTCCGCTGATCGGCCCGGCGCTGTTCCGCGGCAACATCTTCCTCTACCTCGGCCTGCTGCTGGTGCTGGTGATCCACATCGCGCTGTTCCGTACCCGCTGGGGCCTGCGGACCCGCGCGGTCGGTGAGCACCCCATCGCCGCCGACACCCTCGGTGTCCGGGTGCTCCGCCTGCGGTACCTCAACGTGGTGCTCGCGGGCGTGGTGGCCGGCATCGGCGGCGCCTCCTACACCCTGGCGCTGTACTCGTTCACCAAGAACATGATCGGCGGCAAGGGCTTCATCGCCCTCGCCGCGCTGATCTTCGGCCGGTGGAGCCCGACCGGCGCGCTGCTCGCGGCGCTCTTCTTCGGCTTCGCCGACCAGCTCGCCACGTACCTCAGCGCGATCAACAGCAGCATCCCGAGCCAGTTCCTAGCCATGCTGCCGTACCTGGCGACGATCCTGGCCGTGGCCGGGCTCGTGGGACGGGTACGGGCGCCGGCCGCCGACGGCAAGCCGTACATCAAGGGCTGACGGGAGCGCGACATGGAGATCGACTGGGAACGGCTGCGGGCCGCCGCGACCGACGTGATGCGGCACGCGTACGCGCCGTATTCGAAGTTCCCGGTGGGTGCCGCCGCGCTGGTCGACGACGGCCGGATCGTGGTCGGCTGCAACGTGGAGAACGCCGGGTACGGCGTGACCCTCTGCGCGGAGTGCGGTGTGGTGTCCTCGCTGCACGCCACCGGCGGGGGTCGGCTCGTGGCGCTGTCCTGCGTCGACGCCACCGGTGAGCCGCTCATGCCGTGCGGGCGGTGCCGGCAGCTGCTGTGGGAGAACGGCGGTCCGGAGTGCCTGGTGGAGGCCAAGGGTGGCCCACTGCGGATGGCCGAGCTGCTGCCGCACGCCTTCGACGTGGCCGACCTGGACGCGGTGACCGCGGAGGCCCCGGTGCCGGTGGTACCGGAGCGGCTCGCCGCCTGGCGGGGGCGGGGCACGGTCTTCGTGCACCCCGACCTGTCGGCCGGACAGCAGATCTGGACGGCGTACTGGGAGCGGTCGGCCGGCGACACCGAGGACGCCGAGACCGGTGTGCTGGAGGAGGGTCCCGCCTGGGACGCTCCGGCGGAGGCGGTGACCTGGGGGCTGGCCCGGACACCCCGCGTGGTGGTGGTGGACGCCTCGGGCACGATCTTCTGGGCCGGCGAGGGTGAGCCGCCGATGGAGATCCCGGTCCGCTGGGTTGGCTGAGTAGGGAAGTATCGGTGTGATGAGTGGTTTTGCGGCGGTCGATGTCATCCGGGTGAAGCGGGACGGGGGTGTGCTCTCCGACGCGCAGATCGACTGGGTGGTGGACGCGTACACCCGGGGGGTGGTCGCCGACGAGCAGATGTCGGCCCTGGCCATGGCGATCCTGCTGAACGGCATGACCGCACCGGAGATCGCCCGGTGGACCGCCGCGATGATCGCCAGCGGTGAACGCCTCGACCTGTCGGCGGTGGACCGGCCGACCGTGGACAAGCACTCCACCGGCGGCGTCGGCGACAAGATCACCCTGCCGCTCACGCCGCTGGTGGCGGCCTGCGGCGCGGCCGTACCGCAGCTCAGCGGTCGCGGTCTGGGCCACACCGGCGGCACGCTGGACAAACTGGAGTCCATCCCCGGCTGGCGGGCGGCGCTGAGCAACGACGAGTTCATCGCCCAGCTCCGCGACGTCGGCGCGGTCGTCTGCGCCGCCGGGGCCGGGCTCGCCCCCGCCGACCGCAAGCTGTACGCGCTGCGCGACGTCACCGGCACCGTCGAGGCGATCCCGCTGATCGCCAGTTCCATCATGAGCAAGAAGATCGCCGAGGGGACCGGCGCGCTGGTGCTCGACGTCAAGGTCGGCTCCGGTGCGTTCATGAAGTCGGTCGACCAGGCGCGGGAACTGGCCCGCACGATGGTCGAGCTGGGCGGGGCCCACGGCGTGCAGACCGTCGCCCTGCTCACCGACATGTCCACCCCGCTGGGCCTGACGATCGGCAACGCCGTCGAGGTGACCGAGTCGGTCGAGGTGCTGGCCGGTGGCGGTCCCGCCGACGTGGTGGAGCTGACCCTCGCGCTGGCCCGGGAGATGCTCGACGCGGCCGGCCTGCCGGACGCCGACCCGGAGGCGGCGCTGCGCGACGGGCGGGCGATGGACGCCTGGCGGGCGATGATCCGGGCGCAGGACGGCGACCCGGACGCCCCGATGCCGGCCGCCGCCGAGGTCGAGGTGGTCCGCGCCGACGCGGACGGCTTCGTGGCGGAGGTCGACGCGTACGCCATGGGGGTGGCGGCCTGGCGGCTCGGCGCGGGACGGGCCCGCAAGGAGGACCCGGTCAGCGTGCCGGCCGGTGTCGTGCTGCACAAGCGGCCGGGCGATCCGGTGCGGGCCGGTGATCCCCTGTACGAGCTGCGCGCCGACGACGCCACCCGGATCCCGGCGGCGCTCGCCGAGGCGGCCCGGGCGGTGCGGATCGCGCCGGCGGCACCGGCCGCATCGCCGCTGGTCATCGAGCGGATCGGCTGACCCGGCGTTTCGCCGGGCGGGAAACTGCGGCTATCCTCCCTGGCCAGGGGGGACCACCGGCGCCGAGCAGTCGTGAAAGACAGGGATTCGCCGTGACCGTACCTGCCCCCGACCCGCGTGCCGTGCGCGAGGCGAGCCTCGACGAGCTGGTTCGGATGGGGCTGCCGTTGCCGCCACCCCAGTTTCCCCTGGTCTGGGAGCCCGGCGACGAGATCGAGCTTCGTCCGACCGAGGAGATCGAGGCGCGGATCGCGGTGCTGCACCTGATCCTGGCCCGCTGCTTCGGCATGCCGCCGCAGGCGGCGATGAGCTGGCTGCTCGCCTCGCACCTGGTCGAGATGGTGACCCCGCCGGAGTGGCAGTTCGTCACCGGGGGCAAGGGCGACCACCGGTCCTTCGTGCTGCACCACGACGCGCTCTTCGCGCTCACCTGGGTGATCGGCCTGACCAAGCAGCTGGACCCGACGCTGCCGGTGGACGAGCGGCTGGTGGAACGCATGCCGTACATCGCCGGTGGGGAGACCTTCGGGCAGTGGCGCACGCGGATCCTCGCCGCCCCGCAGCACCCCGCCGACGCTGCGGCGCTGCTCGACCTGCACTACTGCCTGGACTGGGCGTACCTGGAGGCGGAGAAGGCCGGCCGTGCGCTGCCCGGGGAGGTCGACGCCAACGCGATCGGACAGCGCCGGTGGGCGCTGGAGTGGGCGGTGATCCTGCGCGGCCCGTACCACGACGAGCCGCCGGGTTGGGAAGAGGTCGACCTCTCCACCTAGCGCGGCAGCCAGGTGCCGAGCCGTACGGCCACGGTCACCCGTACCGGCTCGCCGAGCGCGGTGATCCGGGCCGCCAGTCCGGCCGGGTCGGTGTGCCAGGCGCTCGGACCCATCCCGACCAGCGTCGCGACCTCCGGCCCGGTCAGGGCGAGTGCCCGCCGGTGCACCTCGGACGCCGCCTCGGTGAAGTGCCCGCCGAGGCTGTCGGAAACCCGGTCGGCCTTCGCCGGGTCGACCCGGAGCAGGTCGAGCGTCCCGACCAGCTCGGCGAGGTGGTCCTCGGCCGGGGTCACGACCAGCAGCGTCCCGGCCGGGTCGAGGACCCGGCGGAACTCCGCGCCGTTGCGGGGTGCGAAGGCGTTGAGCAGCACGGCGGTGGAGCGGTCGGCCAGCGGAAGCCGCTGCCAGGTGTCGGCGAGCGCCGCGGCGGCGCGGGGATGGGCGCGGGCGGCGCGGCGCAGCGCCGGCTTGGCGACGTCCAGGGCCAGGCCGACGGCGTCCGGCAGCGCCGCCAGCACCGCTGCGAGGTGCCGGCCGGTGCCCGCGCCGGCGTCGACGACCAGGGGGTACGCCCCGACGCCGTCCTGCGCCTCCGCCCTGCGGTCAGCGGCGTCGACGGCGGCACGGGAGAGGGCGGCCGAGATCACGTCGTAGTGGCCGGCGGCCAGGAAGTCGGCGCGGGCGGCCACCATCTCGGCGGTGTCCCCGACGTGCGGGGCGCGGCCGGCCAGCAGGTTCACGTAGCCCTGCCGCGCCACGTCGAAGCTGTGCCGGCGGGAGCAGCGCAGCGCGCGGGCGGTGCCGACGGTCACCTCGGCCAGCGGCTCGGTGCAGACCGGGCAGCGGAGTCGGTCGACGATGCGGGGGTCCACGTCAGGCGTCCACGGCATCCGGCAGGTGCCGTACGGTCCGGCGTACGACGTTCACCGGCTCATCCTCGCAGGCCGGGCCGGCCGGTCCGGTGCCGGCGTCCGGACCGGCTGGTCCTCGTCGGCCGCCGGACCCGCGCCCACTATGGTCGGGTCATGGTCGCGACAATCCGGTACGAGGACATCGTCAAGGTCCCGAAGGCGCTGCTGCACGATCATCTCGACGGCGGGCTGCGGCCGGCCACGATCGTGGAGCTGGCCGCCGAGGTCGGCCACGAGTTGCCCACCACCGAGCCGGAGGCCCTGGGCCGCTGGTTCGTGGCGGCGGCCGACTCCGGCTCGCTGGAGCGCTACCTGGAGACGTTCGCGCACACCGTCGCCGTCATGCAGACCGCGTCGGCGCTGCACCGCGTGGCCCGGGAGTGCGCGCTCGACCTGGCCGCCGACGGGGTGGTGTACGCCGAGGTCCGCTTCGCTCCGGAGCAGCACCTGGAGCGTGACCTGGGCCTGGACGAGGTCGTCGAGGCGGTGCTGGCCGGGTTCGCCGAGGGCAGTGCGGAGGCCGCGGCCGCCGGCACACCCATCCGGGTCGGCACGCTGCTCACGGCCATGCGGCACGCCGCCCGCTCGCAGGAGATCGCCGAGCTGGCGGTGCGGCACCGGGACGCCGGCGTGGTGGGCTTCGACATCGCGGGCGCGGAGGCGGGTTTCCCGCCCACCCGGCACCTGGACGCCTTCGAGTACCTCCAGCGGGAGAACTTCCACTTCACGATCCACGCCGGCGAGGCGTTCGGGCTGCCCTCCATCTGGCAGGCGATCCAGTGGTGCGGAGCCGACCGCCTCGGCCACGGCGTACGGATCGTGGACGACATCACCGTCGGGGAGAAACCGACGCTGGGCCGGCTGGCCGCGTACGTGCGGGACAAGCGGATCCCGCTGGAGCTCTGCCCGTCGTCGAACGTGCAGACGGGCGCCGTCGCCTCGATCGCCGACCACCCGATCGGGCTGCTGCGCGACCTGCGGTTCCGGGTGACGGTCAACACCGACAACCGCCTGATGAGCGGCACCTCGATGTCACGGGAGATGGCGCTGCTGGTGGACGCCTTCGGCTACGGCTGGGCCGAACTCCGGTGGTTCACGATCAACGCGATGAAGAGCGCCTTCATCCCGTTCGACGAGCGGCTGCGGATCATCGACGAGGTGATCAAGCCCGCGTACGCCAAGCTGCTGGGCTGAGCCGCGCGGACGGCGCCGGGCGCCGGGTGTCCGATCTCACACCCCGGCGGCCGGCGTGTCGTACCGGATCAGGAGCGGTGCGGGTGAGCGGCCAGTAGGCCGGCCACCCGGCGCAGGACCTCGCCGGCGCGGGCCGCCTCCGCGCCGAGGCCGGTCTGCCGGCGCAGCACCGCCGGCTCCGTCCGCAGCAGCTCCACTCCGCGGCGTAGCAGCACACGGGGAGCCTTGCGCTGTTCGGCGAGGTCCCGGGCGAGCCGCCGAACGAAGGTCGCCCCACGAGGTCGCCGCAGTGCGTACGCCCCGGCCACCAGCCCGCGCCGCCGGCATTCGGCGACGATCTCCGCGGCGAAAATCCCTTCGGCCACGAAAAGTGGCGATCCGGCTATGTCGAATGGCCGGGTAGCCACCCGCCGATCCTGATCGATGGCATAGACCGGCACATCGGCCCGACCCTCACGGGCCAGGCGGGTAATCGTCTCCACGGCCGCGTCGGCATCCCAGGACAGGGGTGATTCCCAGTCGACCAGGCCGTTTTGTCGTGGCAACGTAGGGTCATCGCCGTCCTTGTAGAAGTCGTCCAGACAGAGCACTGGTAGGCCAGTTCGCTCCGCTATGTACGACTTTCCGGAGCCGGAAGGACCAGCGAGGAGGATGACGCGGTAGGGGTGTTTCATTACCTTCAGTTACTCCGGCCAGACGGACTGCTATCAAATCGCATCAACATCTCATCACACCCAGATCGACGGCCAACCTGGGCTTTCTCTTTCAGAGGTGGCGTGATGGAATCTCGGATGGTCCGACCCGCCGGGTCGGCCGCTGGGCGTTGCCCTGGGGTGACGCGGACGCTGAAATCACGAGGGCGGTGACGTGAGCAAACGGCCAAAGACGGCAGGCTCCTTCCTGTCGCGTCTGCGCCGGCCGGCCGGCCGGCTCCGCGACATGCCGATCTGGTCCAAGCTCGGTCTCATCATGATCGTGCCGACCATCGCCACGGTCGTCGTGGGTACGAGCGGTCTCGTCGACCACCTGCAGACACTCAACAATGCCAACCGGGCCGGCGACCTCGCCAGCCTCGTCGGCCACTCGGGTGAGCTGGTCGACGCCCTCCAGGACGAGCGGGCCACCGCGATCCGGCTGGTGGGCTCGACGAAAGGCGCCGAGACCTTCCGCACCGTGTACGAGCAGGCCACCGCCCGCGTCGAGGCGGCGAAGGCCCCGTACTCGCGGCAGCGCGCCGAGGTCGAGGATCTGCCGAGCGTCTTCGAGAACGATCTGCGCTACATCGACCGGTCGCTCACCGACCTGGTCGGTATCCGGAGTCAGGTCCTCAACTACCGCCTCAACACCGTCCAGGTGTACCAGCAGTACGACGACCTCATCGCCAACCTGCTCAACGTGCGTGACTCCGCCACGCAGCTCGCCGGGGACATCGAGCTGAGCGACCAGATGCGCGCCGCGACCGCCCTGGCCCGCCACAAGGAGTTCCACTCCCAGGAACGCTACGTGGTGCACATCTCCCTGCTCCAGCGTCAGCTGACACCCAACCTGCGCGACACCTACATCTCGACGCTGACCGGCCAGCGGCAGTGGCTGGAGACCTTCTACAGCGTCGCCGACCGGTCCGAGGACGAGCGCTACCAGCAGACGGTCGCGGGCGCCGACGCGCGTGAGGCCAGCGGCTACCGGAGCAACCTGCGCGGTCTGTCGAGTGCCGCCAACCTGGACGAGGCGGGCTTCAACGCCAACCAGTGGGACAACGCGATGGTCGCCGAGGCCGACCTGATGCGGTCGGTGGAGGCGGACATCGACAAGGACGGCGTCCGCGTCGCCGCCGACCTCCGCTCGGACGTGCAGCGCCAGGTCTTCCTGGAGACCGGCCTGCTGCTGAGCATGCTGCTGCTCGCCATCCTCTTCGCGTACCTGGTCGCCCGCTCGATGGCCCGTTCGCTGCGCGACCTCCGGCAGGGTGCCCTCTCCATCGCCCAGTACGGCCTGCCCCAGGCGGTGGCGCGACTGCGCGACCCGCAGGTCACCGGTCAGCTCACGCCGGTGCAGCTCGCCAACCAGATCGCCGAGCCGCTGCCGGTGCGCAGCAAGGACGAGTTCGGTCAGGTGACCGAGGCGTTCAACGCGGTCCACCTGGAGGCCGTGCGTACCGCCGCCGAGCAGGCCGCGCTGCGCGCCTCCGTCGCCACCATGTTCGTCAACCTGGCCCGCCGGTCGCAGATCCTGGTCGACCGGCTCATCGGCCACCTGGACCGGCTGGAGCGCGGCGAGGAGGACCCGGATCGGCTGGCCGAGCTGTTCCAGCTCGACCACCTGGCCACCCGGATGCGCCGTAACGACGAGAACCTGCTGGTGCTCGCCGGTGCCGACTCCACCCGTGTGCAGCGGGAGCCGGCCGCGCTGATCGACGTGCTCCGCGCCGCCCAGTCCGAGGTCGAGCACTACACCCGGATCGAGTTCGGGATCATCGACCGGGACCTCGAGGTCGCCGCGCACGCCGTCAACGACCTGGTCCACCTCGTCGCCGAGCTGTTCGACAACGCCACGGCGTTCTCCCCGCCGGACTCGCAGGTCATGGTGGAGGCCCGCCGCATCGGCGACCGCGCGTCGCTCTACGTCGAGGACCGGGGCATCGGCATCAGTGCCGACCAGCTCACCGACCTCAACGAGCGGCTCGCCACGCCGCCGCAGGTGGACGTGGCCGTCTCCCGCATGATGGGTCTGGTCGTGGTCGCCCGTCTGGCGTCCCGGCACGGCGTCAAGGTGGAGCTGCGCCCCGGCGCCGACCGCGGCACCGTCGCGGAGGTCACCATGCCCACCTCGGTGCTGGTGCCGAGGGCGCTCACCGGTCGTGGCCTGCCCATGCCGGCGCTGCCCGCCCCGCAGTCGTCCGGCCCGATGCCCACCTTCGGCGCGCTGCCCGCGCTCGGCCACGGCCCCGTCGCCCCGGCGCAGCGGTCCGGCGAGTCCGGCAACCAGGTCACCCTGGGCGGTCGCCCGTTCGACCCGGCCCCCCGGAACGGCTCGGGCTCCTCCACGGGCCCGGCCCGGTCGATGCCGGCGTGGTCCGACCTGACCGGCGCGAGCCCGCTCAACGGCGCCCCCGACGGCGGCGCCTTCCCGACGCACCCGGCCAACGGCGACGCCTTCGGCCCGCGCACCGCCAACGGTGACGCGTTCGGCCCGCGCAACGGTGACGGCTTCGCACCGCGCACCGCCAACGGTCAGCCGATCGACCCGCTGCCGCAGCGGCGTACCGCCGGTGACGGCGACCCGGGTACGACCGGGCAGCAACCGGCCATCCCTCGTCAGCTGCCCAGCAGCCCGGAGGCGCGCCCCTACTCGGCGCCGCCGGTGTCGTCACCGCCGTCGGCGTACGCGGGACCGCCGGTGTCCAGCCCGCCGGTCTCCGGCATGCCGGTCTCCTCCTCGCCGGTCTCGGCGGCGCCGGTATCCGGCCAGCCGGTCTCCGGTCAGCCGTACTCCGCACCGCCGGCCACGTCGCTGCCGCAGCGTCCGGTGGCTCCGACGGCGACGCCGGCCGCCGGTGCGCCGCCGGCCTGGCCCCCGGTCGCCGGCGCGAACCGGGACACCGTCACCCCGGCGGTGCCCGAGCGCCTCGCCGCCGCCCTGGACATGACCACCGAGCTGCCGCGCATCACCCGGTCCGGCACGGAGTCCGCGGCCACGCCGGCCGCCGCCACCCCGGCACCGGCCGCGCCGACCGTCCGGCCGACGCCCGCACCGGCGACCTCGAACCGGCCGACGACCCCGCAGCAGGCCCAGAACCGGCAGCGGTACGCGGACGAGACGATGGAGCTGCCGATCTTCCGGGAGCTGGAGTCGGCCTGGTTCCGTACCCGCCGGCCCGGCCCGGAGGAGACGGCCGGCGCCGCCACCCCGGCGACGGCCGGCGCCGCCACCCCGGCGGCGACCGGCGGTGCCGCGACCCAGCAGTTC
Source organism: Micromonospora sp. BQ11 (assembly GCF_052068135.1). Classification (NCBI taxonomy): domain Bacteria; kingdom Bacillati; phylum Actinomycetota; class Actinomycetes; order Micromonosporales; family Micromonosporaceae; genus Micromonospora; species Micromonospora sp. BQ11. The sequence continues at coordinate 162,597 of NZ_JBQHDB010000001.1, forward strand.
GCCAAGGTCGACACCGCCGGCCGTGCCGTGCAGCAGACACCACCCGGGACGACAGGTAACGCACCGATGGCAGACACCCCGACAGCCGGAGGCACGCCGCGTGAGACCGGCGTGACGGCGAACGGAGGCGCCCGCCCCGGTGCCGCCGACAGCTTCCCCCGCCGGACGCCGCAGGCCACCGCCGGCTGGCAGACCGCCGCCGACGACGGCTGGCGCGCTGCCTCCAAGGCCAGCGAGGTGCCGGTGGAGGCCACCACCCCCACGGGTCTCCCCAAGCGCACCCCGATGGCCCAGCTGGTGCCGGGCGCGGTGGAGAAGCCCACCACGTCGGTGCAGCGTCGTACGCCGGAGTCGGTCCGCGGCCTGCTCTCCGCCTACCACCGTGGTGTCCAGCGTGGGCGGACGATCAACCCCTCGGACGGCAACCCGACCAGCCCGGAGGAGACTCCGGGAGGGCAGCAATCCTCGCAGTCTGGCTCAGGCCCCGTGGCCGGGAGCGGGCAGAAGGAGCAGGAACGATGACAAGTACGCAGGATCTCGGCTGGCTGCTGGCCAACTTCGCCGACCGGGTGCCCGGTGTCGCCCACGCGGTCGCCGTCTCGGCGGACGGCCTGCTCCTCGCGTCCTCGCGGGACCTCCCGCGTGACCGGGCCGACCAGTTGGCCGCCATCGCGTCCGGCCTGGTCAGCCTCACCCAGGGCGCGGCTCGCTGCTTCGAGGGCGGCGCCGTGCTGCAGACGGTGGTGGAGATGGACAACGGCTTCCTGTTCCTGATGTCCATCTCGGACGGCTCGTCGTTCGCCGTGCTCGCCGCCCGCAGCTGTGACGTCGGGCAGGTCGGCTACGAGATGGCGCTGCTCGTCGACCGGGTGGGCGACGCCCTGACCCCGCAGCCGCGTGCGGCCGCGGGGATGCTGGGCTGACGTCCTGCTGACCGGCTGGTCGGCGGGGCGGCAGGAACGAGAACAACACAGGGTGCCACCGGCGGAAGCCGGTGCCGGGTACGAAGGAGGTGAGCGGCGACATGGCCGATCGTGACGAACCGACCGGAGCGTTGGTCCGTCCATACGCCGTGACCCGCGGTCGTACCCGCCCCCGACTCGACATCGCGCTGGAGGCGCTCGTCGAGACCACGGTGCGCGGCCGAGCCACTGCCAACGGCAGTGGGGGAGGCCGCGAACACCAGTACATCGCCGCGCTGTGTGACGGACGTGTGCAGTCGCTTGCCGAGATCGCGGCGCGGATGCAGCTTCCGCTCGGTGTGGCCCGGGTGCTCATCGCCGACATGGCGACGGACGGCCTGGTCGCGGTCCACGAGCCGACCATCCTGGACGACTCTGACGACGCGGTGGGCACTGAACTGCTGGAGAGGGTGCTGAGTGGACTTCGCAGGCTCTGACATGTCGCACCGCCCGCCGACCCCGAGCGGGCGAGTGACGTCGGCGAAGATCGTTATCGCCGGTGGGTTCGGCGTCGGTAAGACGACGCTGGTCGGCTCGGTCTCGGAGATCACGCCGCTGACCACGGAGGCCATCATGACCTCCGCCGGCGTGGGCGTCGACGACACCCGGCAGGTGCCGGGCAAGACGACGACCACCGTCGCCATGGACTTCGGTCGTATCTCGATCGATCGGGACCTGATCCTGTACCTGTTCGGTACGCCGGGTCAGACGCGTTTCTGGTTCATGTGGGACGAGCTGGTGCGCGGTGCGATCGGGGCCGTCGTGCTGGTGGACACCCGCCGGCTGGCCGACTGCTTCGCGGCGATCGACTTCTTCGAGCACCGGCGGCTGCCGTACCTGGTGGCCATCAACTGCTTCGACGGGATGCAGTACCACGATCCGCAGGACGTCCGGGACGCGCTCGCGATCTCCCACGACGTACCGGTGGTGGCCTGCGACGCCCGCAACCGGGAGTCGACCAAGCACGTGCTGATCTCGCTCGTCGAGTACGTGTTGACGATGCGCCGCACCCGCGCCGTCGCCCCGGCCTGACCGACGACGCACCGCGCCCGGTGATGGCCCTGTGGCCGTCACCGGGCGCGTTCTGCTGTCCGGGTCCCGGAAGCGGTGCCGAGCCGGGCTGACTCCCGGCAGTCCACCCGCCATCGCGCGGTGCCCGCCCGGCTCCTCAACGGTCGTTGCCGGGGCGCGCCGCTGAAGTGTGCCCCGGTGGCACCGCAGCCGGTCGACTTCAGGCTGCCGTCCACCGCCGGCTCGCCGGGGTCCAGGTCAGGATCCGCGGCGACACGTGCCGCCGAGGTCTCCACGGGTACGCTCCCGGCCCGTCCCGGCCCGTCGTCAGGTCACCCGGGTGTGGGCGGGAACACGACGTCGGCGGACGCGGCGGTGCGGCTCAGGACCGGTAACCGGCGGAGCGGTACTCGTACTCGCGGTCGTCGTCGCGGTCGCCGGTGTCCCGGGTGAAGTCCCACCCACCCGCCGACTCCCGGCCCGGACGACCACCCACCGCGAACCCGCCGATCTCCTGTCCGCGGCGCCAGCCCCGGAAGTAGCCGGTGGTGTTCTCGGCGAGGCTGGCCGCGTCCCGGACGATCCGCAGGGGACGCTCCTCGCGCAGCGGGGACCCCGGCACGAGGTTGGCCTGCGGAACGCGCTTCGGCAGACCGGCCGTCGTCTCCGCGCCGACCGCCGGGCGGGCGACCTTCTCGGCCGCCTGCCAGCCCGAGTCCGCCGTGGACGACCATTCCAGGTCGCTCTCGTCACCGTGCCCCACGAACCAGGCGGACTTCGCCTGCGCGAAGATCAGCAGGTCACCGTCGCCCTCGTCGGCGACCGGCGGCGGCCGGTGCTCGACCGGAGGAGCCGGACGGTGTTCCACGAGCCGCTCGGTACGGGGAGCCGGCCGACCGCTGCGGCCGGCGTCCTCGCGGTCGACGAGCCGCAGCGGAGGCGTCTCCAACTGCGGGTCGGACGACGCGGCCAGCCCGCTGCGCAGCGCGCGGTCGGCCAGCGGCGGGGGCTCCACCAGGCGCAGCATCGGTGGCTCCGGGGGCAGGTCGTCGGCGAGCCACGGCGGCGTGACCCGACGCTCGGCACCGGGGTCGGTCGGCGCGTCCACGCCCCGCCCGCCGTACGAGCCGACGACCGGGTTCCTGGCCGAGCTGTCGGCCGGGTCCTCCGGGTTGTTGACCAGGGGCCAGTTCGCGCGGGACCCGGGGGGAGCCGACTCCTGGTCGGGCCGGGGCGTGGGCAACGGCACGCTGAGGTCGGTGGCACGGAAGCCGCCGGCCGGAGCGGGTGGCTCGCTGGTGACCTTCGGCCGGGGCGGGATCACGGTGCGCTGCCGCTCGGCGCGGGCGCTGTTGATGGCCGCGGTGGTCAGGGTGGGACGGAACGGCTCGCCCGCCTCGGCGGGGGGCACGCTGCCGCGCTGCGCCGGCGGGATCGGCGTGATGCCGGGCGGCGGTGGCGGCGACGAGACCGGACGGTTGGTCGGGCCGTCGATCCGGCTGGGCATCGCCTCGGGATGTGCCGGCGGAGCGGAGACCGGAGGGCCGGCCATCGCCGCCGGGGTCAGCGGTGCGGGTGCCACCGGCGGTGGTGCCACCGGGGCCGGAGCGACCGGCGGCGGGCCGAGCGGCCGGGGCACCGGTGGGGGCGTGCTGCCGGACACCGGCTCGGGACGGCTGCGGCGACCGCCGGAGGGGACCGGCTCGGAGTCGGTCGGGCGGACGGAGCGGGACCGGGCGGCCGGCTCGGCCTCGATCGGGCGGGCCGAGCGGGACCGGGCGGCCGGCTCGGCCTCGATCGGGCGAGCCGAGCGGGACCGGGCGGCCGGCTCGGCCTCGGCCGGGCGGACCGACCGCAGGCCACCCGGGGCCGGGGGAGTGGTGGTGGTCAGCTCGGCCACCGGCTCGCCACGGCGGGCGGCGGCCCGGCGGCCGGGAAGCGCGGTCGGACCGCCCACCCGGTCGGCGAGCGCTCCGACCAGGGCGTCGCAGCCCGCGTCGCAGGCCCGGACGGAGGCGACCGCCTGGCGCACGGTCTCGGCCACGGCGGCGGTCAGCGAACGGTTGACGGTGGCGCGTCGGGGAGTCTCGGAGATGGCGACCCGCAGTGCGGTCACCGCGGCCTCGATCTCGTCCGCGTCGCCGACGCCCTCCGTGGCCAGGTGCGCCGCCACGGCGTCGGTGGCCACGGATCCGCCGTGACCGGAGGTACCGCCGAGCATGCCGGGCTCGGGAAGGGCGTCCAGCACGGCCAGCGAGACGGCCTCGGCCGGATCCGGGTACGCGCGCAGCGCGGCCGGGTAGAGCTCGCGGAGCACCTCGCGGAGCGCGACGGCGGCGGAGTGCCGGCCGGTGGCCAGCGCGGCGTGCGCGGCCAGCACCTGCTTGTAGCCGGCCAGGTCGCGGGGCGCGGGCAGGGTCACCGCGGAGAGGGCGCCCGCCTGGAGGGCGCGGGCGAGGCCGACGGCCCGGCGCTCGACCGGCGGGGACTGCATCTCTTCGAGGGAGTCGTCGTCGGCGAACCGCTCGGCGAAGTCGTCGACGGAGTCGTCGTCGGCGATGGCGAGGGGACGACCGGCGGCGCTGAGCAGCGAGGTGACGGTGTGGTCGTCGCTGTCGGCGGCGATCGCCGCACCGCTCGGCCCGCCCGACCGCTCCACGAGCAGCGCGACCAGCCGGGCGTAGCCGGCGGGGTCGTCACCGATCTCGCAGACATGCAGCAGACGGCCTGCGTCGTCGACCACAGCGGACGTCAGCGTCGGACCGGCCGAAGCCGACCGGTCGGCCGGATCCGCCGAAGCCAGACCGCAGTACACGCGCACGAGCGCCACGGCGTCGTCCTCCTCCCGAGACACAGGCCTTCTTCTGCCAGAGACTGATGCTCCCTGGTAGCGGTCAGTCGCGCCAGTCCACGACGGCAGAGATCTTGCCGACAATGGTGCGCCAACCCAAACTTGCGGTTTGTGCCCCGATTTTCTTGAGCCGCCGCCGACCGAGGAATCCGCCGACGCCGCCGTTCATCGTCGCGCGCAGCGCCTCGTCCAGGTCGTCGAGACTGGAGCCGGCGGAGAGCATGTCCAGCACCGCGGGCAGGCGCAACGCGTACGCCAGGTCGCGGGCCACCTCGCCGGCCTCGACGAGCAGCGTGGGATCCCAGGTGTCGTGCCCGCCGCGCAGGTTCTCCACGACCAGGTCGAGTTCGTAGATGTCCTCGTCCAGCGGGGCGATGTCGGCCGGTTCCACCCGTTCGGACAATTCATTCCAGCTGTCCAGTTGGGAGAGGTCGTTCGGCGCTCCGGAACGGACGAAACTGACCAACGACTCAGGCGTCTTGAAGAGCAGAAGGCGACCCCGGTGGCTCAGGAAGACGGGCACCTCCTCGTCGCCCGCGTCCTCCTCGGCAACGTCGGAGTCCTCGTCCTCGGCGGTATCCCCGCGGCGGGTCCGGGCCTCCTCCTCGTCGCTCTCGGCGAACTCCTGTGCCACGTCCTCGTCGAGGATGACGACGGCCTCGTCGTCGGCGTCCTCGGCCTCGACGACCTGGCGGCGGGCCAGGAACGGGTCGTCCTGGTCGCGCTCGGTGACGTCGGTCGGGGTCAGCTCCCGTGCCGGCCGGTACGCCCGGAGCGTGTAACCGGTGCCGGACGGCAGGGCGATCTCCACCGGGTCGATGCGCAGCTCGTCCCAGAGGGCGCGAGCGGCCTCGGCCGACGCGGTTCCGGTGTCGGACTCGGCCGGACCGGTGGCGTCGTCGAGCGCGGGCTCGTCGGCGTCGGGCCGTGGGGACGACTGACGGGCCACGCTGACCTCCGTGTGCTTCGGGTTGCCCACCCGCCGGGCTCCGCCGCCGACGAGTGACTACGGGCACATACCCTAGTGGGCGATCCTGGAGGTGCGGACCCCGCACCCCGGTGGCGAACCCTCCGAATGACAAGTAGTCTTGCTACGCATGAAGGCCCAGGCGCTGCACGGACACCTCGACGCGCTGCTGCTCGCCGTTCTGGAACAGGGCCCCCTGCACGGGTACGCCGTCATCGACGCGCTGCGCAACCGCAGTGACGGTCAGCTCGACCTGCCCACCGGCACCGTCTACCCGGCCCTGCGCCGGCTGGAGCGGGCCGGGCACGTGGCCAGCGCGTGGAGCACGGTCAACGGCCGGGAACGGCGGACGTACCAGCTCACCGACGACGGCCGGCGGGCGCTGGCGGGGGAGCGGTCCGGGTGGCAGGAGTTCAGCAGCACCGTCGGCCGGTTCCTCGACACCGGGCCGACGTCCACCGCACCCGCCTGAGGCCGCTCAGCCGGAGATCGGGGCACCGTCGGTGCGGACCGACCGGACGGCGCGGATCCAGCATCTCGCGGCCCGGCCCAGCCAGAGGTGACCGGCGACGATCAGCACCGTGCCGACCAGCAGCGGCGGCCAGGTCAGCGCGGCGTCCCACATCCCGAACGACCAACCGAGGAGTGCCGCTCCGGCGACCACCCCGACGGCGAGCACCCCGGTCAGACCGGCGCCCACCACCGTGTCGAGCACCTGACCGCCGGGGGTCGGGCGACGACCGGCCAGCAGCATCCCGACGGCGGAGAGCGCGGCGGCGGCCAGCCAGATCCAGTCGATCGACGACGAGAGCACGAGGTAGCCCGCCGGCGGCCGGGGACCCTCGCTCCAGCTCGCCCCCCGCCAGGTGAGGTCGCCCAGGAGGGTCAGGGTCACCGCCACCGCCAGGATCCGCAGCGACAGACCACGCAGGGCCCCCGCCGCCAGTTCCGTCTGGTAGGCCCGGGCCAGCTCGCCGGGAGTGCCGAACTCGGCCACCGCGCGGCGGTGCGCCTCCGCGGTGGAGAGCCCACCCTCCCGGTACGCCTCGACGGCGTCCAGCAGTCCGTGCCGGGCCTCGGTCAACAGGTCGGCCTTCAACCGTCGCGGTCCGTGCAGCCGCTCCGCCAGCGCCCGCAGGCGCTCCTCCACCAGTACGTCGTCCCCGCCCCGCATGACCCCACCCTGCCACGGGACGCGACCCTCCGACGTCCGGGACAACCCTGGCCGGACCCCGACGTGCGTCCTCCGGCGGCGTGTTAAGAAGGGGCCCTTCCTCTACCGCAGGCGTTAAGCGGGGGCCCTTCCTTACGTGCCCAGGGCGAGGTAGCCGCGCTCGGCGGCCTCCTGGAGCTGCCACTGGTCCCGGTACCAGCCGGGAGTGGTCACCAGGTCGGCGTGCCGTCCCCGCTGCACCACCCGGCCGGCGTCGAGCACCACGATCTCGTCCAGCCCGTCGAGCCCGTGCAGCCGGTGGCTGATCAGCAGGACGGAGTGGTCGACCGGGGTGGCGGCGAGGGCGGTGGCGAGGACCGCGTCGGCCGCCGCCGGGTCGAGGCCCTCGGTCGGCTCGTCGAGCACCAGCACCGGTGGCGCGGCGAGGAGCGCGCGGGCCAGGGCCAGCCGTTGCCGTTGGCCGCCGGAGAGCTGCCCGCCCTGCTCACCGACCACGGTCTGCCAGCCGTCGGGCTGCTCGCGTACCCACTCCAGCAGGCCGGCGGCGGCGGTCGCCGCGGCCAGGTCGTCCTCGCCCGCGTCGGACCGCCCGAGCAGCAGGTTCTCCCGGACCGTGGCGTGGAAAACGTACGCCTCGGCGAGCAGCCCACCGACGGCACGGGGCAGTTCCTCGGCCGGGTACGTCCACAGGTCCCGCCCGTCCAGCACGACCCGGCCGCTCTCCGGCCGCACCGCGCCGGTCAGCACGGCCGCCAGGGTGCTCTTGCCGGCGCCGCTCGGCCCGACCACGGCGACCCGCCGGCCCGGCGGCAGGTCGAGGCCGAAGGCGTCCAGCGCGGGCGCGGCACCGGACCGGTACCGGACGGTGACGTCCTCGAACCGGACGTGGTGCGGCTCGTCCAGCGGCACCCCGGCCACGGGAGCCGTGTCGGCCCCGGGTGCCGGAGTCGTGGTCAGGAGGGCGGCGACCCGGGCCAGCCCGGCGCGCAGGCCGGTCCACTGCCGGGCGGCCCCGACCAGCGCCAGGGCGATCTCCACGGCGGCCAGGGTGCCGACCGCCAGGACGCCGACGAGCACCCCGTCCACCCCGGCGGACAGGGCGGCCAGCACCACCGCCCCGGCGGTCAGCCCGGCCACCAGCACGCCGGCGGCGTCCACCGCGAAGCCGGCGACGGCGAGGCGGCGCTCCAGCCGGGCGAGGCGCTGCGCACGACCCTCGGCGGCCCGCAGGGCGTCGCCGGTGGCACCGAAGGCGGCGAGGTCGGCGGCGCCGTGGGTGAGGTCGACCGCGTCGGTGGCCAGCGCACCCCGCAGCGGTGCCAGCTCGGCGGCGGCACGCCGGGTCAGCGCGGTGGCGAGGGCGGGCAGCACCACTCCCGCGACCAGCAGTCCGACGGCGAGCGCGGCGGCGGCGACCGGCGAGACCAGGGCGGCACCGACGATCGCGACGAGGCTGACCAGCGCGGCCCCCGAGGCCGGTACGAGCACCCGCAGCAGCAGGTCCTGGACCGCCTCGACGTCTGAGACGAGTCGGCTCAGCGCGTCGCCGGAGCGCTGCCCGAGGCTGTCGCGCCGCGCGGCGAGCGTGGCGAAGACCCGGGTCCGGACGTCGGTGACCAGCCGCAGTACGGCGTCGTGACCGGCCAGCCGTTCGGTGTAGCGCAGCACGCCCCGCCCGATGGCCAGCGCCCGGACCGCCACGATCGCGACGGTGAGCCGGTCCAGCGGGGGGCGTCCGGCGGCGCTCATCAGCAGCCAGGTGGCGGTGGCCATCAGCGCCAGTGCGGCGAACTCGGTGGCGGCGGCGAGGAGCCCGGCGCCGACCAGCCGGTTCAGGTAGGGCTTCGCGAGCCGCAGCACGGTGCGTTCCGGCGACGTGGTCCGGCCGGTCATCGGGTGGCCTCCCCGGCCGGGGTCGGGGTGAGTTCGGTGACCCGGCCGTCCTCCACCCGCAGGACGCGGTCGGCGTCGGCGAGCAGCGCGGGCCGGTGTGCCACCAGCAGCGCGGTGCGGCCGGCGACCAGCCGACGGGTGGCCTCCAGCACGACCGCCTCCGAGGCGCTGTCCAGTCGGGCGGTCGGTTCGTCGAGCAGCACCACCGGGGCGTCCCGCAGAAACGCACGGGCCAGGGCGACCCGCTGCCGCTGGCCGCTGGACAGGCCGTGGCCGCGTTCGCCGAGGACGGTGGCGAGCCCGTCGGGCAGGCCGGCGACCACCTCGTCCAGCGCGGCGTCTCCGACCGCGCGGGCCAGCGCGTCGTCCGGTGTGTCGGCGGCGCCCAGGCGGATGTTGTCGGCAAGTGTGGCCGCGAAGAGGTGGGCGCGCTGCGGCACCCAGGCCACCTGCCGGCGCCAGCCGTCCGGGTCGGCGTCGGCGAGGTCGAGCCCGTCCACGGTGACACGACCGTCGGTCGGGGTCACGAAGCCGAGCAGCAGGTTGATCAGGGTGCTCTTGCCGGCGCCGCTCGGCCCGACCACCGCGATCCGCTCGCCGGGCCGGATGGTCAGTGTGACGTCGCGGAGGGCGGTGGTCCGCTCGTACGCGACGGTGACCGACTCGAACCGGATCTCGCCCCGCCCGTCCGGCACCGGACGGCCGCCTCCGCCGGCGGGAGCGGGCGCGCCCTCGACGACCTGGAAGGCGTCGTTGAGCGCGGTGAGGCCCTCCATGCTGGCGTGGAAGCGGCTGCCGGCGGTACGGAGCGGGAGGTACGCCTCCGGGGTGAGCAGCAGCACCAGCAGTGCGGTGGAGAGGGTGAGCCCACCGGAGAGCAGCCGGATGCCCACCGGCACCGCGACCAGCGCCACCGACAGGGTGGCGACCAGCTCCAGCACCAGCGCCGACAGGAACGCGATCCGCAGGGTCTTCATCGTGGCCCGGCGGTGCCCGTCGGCCATCCGGCGGACCACGTCCGTCTGGGCGCGGGCGCGGCCGAAGGTCCGCAGCGTGGGCAGCCCGGCGATCATGTCGAGGAAGTGCCCGCCGAGCAGGGAGAGTCGCCGCCACTGGCGTTCCGTGGCGGCCTGCGCCTGCCAGCCGAGCAGCGCGCCGAAGATCGGAATCAGCGGCAGGGTGGCCGCGATGATCAGCGCCGAGCTCCAGTCGGCGACGAAGACCCGCGCCAGCACCGCCACCGGCACGGTCACGCTGAGCACGAGCTGCGGCAGGTACCCGGTGAAGTAGGCGTCCAGCGCGTCCAGCCCGCGCCCGGCGAGGGTGGCGAGCTGGCCGGCCCGCTGCCCGGCGACCCAGCCGGGCCCGTGCCGGCCGACCGCGTCGAGCAGCTGCACGCGCAGCGCCGCCTTGACGGTCGCCGCGATCCGCGCCGACACCGTTCCCTGCGCCCACACCAGCAACGACCGGGCCGCCACCGCCGCCACGAACCCGGCCAGCGCCGGCCGGTCGAGCTGACCCTCGAACGCGGTGGCCAGCAGCGCCGCCAGCGCGGTGGCCTGCGCCACGACCAGTCCGGCGGCGAGCACGCCGAGGAGCGCGAGCACGGCGAGGTCGCGCCGGGCCGCGGGGACCCGGCGCAGCAGACGCGGGTCGAAGGGACGGCGGTTCACCAGTACACCGGTGCCCTGCCGTCGGTCCGTCCCCGGAAAACCCACCAGCACATCGCCTGAAAGCCTAGTAGGGCCGGTACGAGCGGCACCGTCAGCCAACCCAGCAGCCGCAGGGTGGGCTCGCTGGCCGCCGCGTCGGCCACGGTCAGCGAGGCGGCGGGATCGACGGTGGACACCAGCGCGTAGGGCCAGAGGGTCGCCCCGACCAGCACCACCGGCAGCGCCAGGGCCGCCGAGGTGGCGGCGAAGGCGAGTCCCGGCCGCCGCCGGGCGAGCGCCACCCGGGCCCCCAGCAGCGCCGCGACCAGCAACGCCAGCAGGAGTACGCCGACCGCCGGGCGCTGCGCCGCGGCGCGTACGCCCTCGGAGAGCAGGCCCAGCACGGTGGCCGCGCCGACCGCGGCGAGCGCCACCGGGATCAGCCGGCGGGCCAGCCGCCCGGCCGGCGCGGCGTCGGCGACCGGCAGCCGGAGGGTGAGGAACGTCGCACCGTGCGCGGCGACCAGCGCGACCAGGGCCAGCCCGACGCTCGCCGCGAACGGGGTGAAGAGGTGGGTCACCCCGGTCACGTGACCGTCGGCGTGCAGCGGTACGCCCTGGAGCAGCCCGGCGAGCACCGCACCCCACCCGAGGGCGGCCAGCAGGCCGCCCACGGCGACCACCCGGTCCCAGGCCGACCGGGCGCCCGCCCCGGCCGGGCGGCTGCGCAGCTGCACCCCGACGGTCACCAGAATCACCCCGGTCAGCGCGCCGACGACCGCCGGGTAGAGGCCGGAGAGCAGTTCCCCCTCCAGCGTCGGAAACGCTCCGAAGAGGATGCCGACGGCGGCGACGAGCCAGACCTCGTTGCCGAGGAAGAACGGGCCGACCGCGTTCAGGGTGGCCCGCCGGTCGGCCGGTGCGGTCCGGCGGGCCAGCAGCAGGCCGACGCCGTAGTCGTAGCCGCCGAGCACGAGGTACCCGGCGAAGAAGGCCCCGAGCAGGGCGTACCAGGCGAGTTCCACGATCGGCTCCTATCCGGCGAGGACGGTTTCGGGGCGGGCGTCGTCGGCCGGCCGGTGATCGGGCCGGCGGCCGAGCGGAGGATCGGCGGCACCCCGGGCGGCGTGCTTCGCCAGCAGCACCCAGTTGGTGACCGCGAGGGTGCCGAGCAGCAGGGTGAAGCCGATCAGCGAGGCGAGCATCACGCCCGGATCGACCCCGCTGACCGCCCGGTCGGTGGGCAGCAGCCCGTACGCCACCCAGGGCTGCCGGCCGACCTCGCGGGCGATCCAGCCGAGGATCACCGCCACGAAGGGCAGCGGCAGGGCCAGCAGGAGCAACCAGAGCGGGAACCGCAGTCGGATGATCCAGTCCCGCCAGAGCAGGGGGACCAGCAACCACAGCAGGCCGAGCCCGAAACCGATGAGGATCATGAAGCCGAGACCGACGCTGGACAGCGCCGGCGGTTCGTAGTCGCCCGGGCCGAACGTGGTCGTCCACTCGGCGACCAGCGCGTCGGCGGCCGGTGTGCCGCCGAACTTGGTGGGCTGGAGGTCGTTGACCGGGCCGAACTGGGCGAAGCCGAAGCCCTGCACCAGGCTGATCGACACCGCCGCGGTGACCACACCGATCCGCAGCGAGGTGCGGAAGAGGGTGTGGTCCGGCGTACGACGGATCAGGTGCCACGCGCTGACCGCGGCCATCAGCATCCCGCCGGTCAGCAGGGACGCCGCGACCACGTGCCCGAAGGCCATGCCGAAGGTGGGGTTGGCCAGCAGCGCGGAGAAGTCGGTGAGGTGGGCGATCCCGTCCCGGACCTGGTAGCCGACCGGGTTCTGCAACCAGGCGTTGGCCACCATGATCCAGAACGCCGAGGCGTACGCGGTGATCGCCACGCCCCACAGCAGGGCCAGGTGAACGGCCGGGCGGAGCCGGTGCCAGCCGAAGATCCACATGCCGAGGAAGGTCGACTCCAGGAAGAAGGCGACAAGTGTCTCGATCGCCAGGGGCGCCCCGAACACGTTGCCGACGTAGCGCGACAGGCCACTCCAGTTCAGCCCGAACTGGAACTCCATCACCAGGCCGGTGGCGATCCCGAGGACATAGTTGATCACGTAGAGCTGGCCCCAGAACCGGGTCAGCCGCTCCCACTTCGGGTTGCCCGTGACGAACCCGGCGGTCTGCATGCCGACCAGCAGTGTCACCAGGCCGAGGGTGACCACCACGAACAGGAAGTGCAGCGAGGTCGTGGTGGCGAACTGCAGGCGCGCGAGAAGCAGGGTGTCCATGGAGGCTCCACACGTCGACGCTTTCTTGTAGGAAGCCTACACGTAGGTGTTCTACTTATCCGCCCCGAGGCGCTGGCCTCACCCGGGCCGCTCGTCCGTCTCGCCGGCGATCCTCGGCCCGCTCGTCGGCTCCGGCAGCAGGATCGTCGCCAGCAGGCGCCGGGTGCGCCCCGGGCCCGGCCCCGCCTGCGCGTAGGGGCGTACCGCCTCCTGGATCGTCGTGATCACCTGCCGCAACTCGGCATCGGTGGCGTAGAAGCCCGCCATGCGGTAGCCGGCGAGGTCCCGGGCCAGGTCGGCGTCGCCCTCGGCGAGGTAGCGGTCGAAGTCGGCCAGCAGGCCGGCGACGAAGGTGGTGAACGCGACGCGGTGTTCCGCCACGGACATCGCCGCCAGTTCCTCTTCGGTCACCGACGCCCGCTCCGCGCGTAGCCGGAACGTGCGCTCGACCGCGCCGCGCACCCTGCGCTCGGCGGTCACCTCCAGGACGCCGGCGACGACGAGCGTGTTCACCTGGCGGTAGAGCGTCGCCGGTGGCACGTCGGTCAGCACCGCCCGCAGGTCGGCGGTGGTCAGCTCCCGTCCGCCGAGCAGTGCCTGCACGACTCGCAGGCGTACGGGGTGCAGCAGTAGTTCCGCGCTGGTGGTCATCGACACCTCCGGCGGTAACGCTATCATCGGTGATATCGTTATCAAGAATGAGAACGAAAGAAGGAGTGCCGTCATGAGCACCGTCCACGTCACCACCGACCGGGTGCGGATCCGGCTCCGCCCCCTCGAGAAGATCTTCGCGCTGCACGGCGACCTCGACCTGCCGCGCTCGGCCGTCCGCACCGCCGAGGTCCTCACCGACGGCCTGGCCGCCACGCGCGGACTGCGCGCACCCGGCCTGGCGATTCCGGGCTGGATGAAGGTGGGCACCTGGCGCGGCCGGAGTGCCCGGCAGTACGTCGCGGTCCGGCGCGGCGTACCCACGCTCCGGCTGACCCTCGACCGGCAGCGGTACGACACCATCCTGGTCTCCACCCCGGACGCCCACACCGCCGCCGCCGCCCTCAACCGGGAGTAGGACATGCCCGAGACCGACATCACCTTCCGGTCCGCCGGCGCTACGCTTGCCGGCACCATCACCCGCCCGCACGTCGACCGGTCCGTCCCCGGCGTGTTGATCCTCGCCGGTAGCGGGCCCCTGGACCGCGATGGCAACCACCGGCGGCTGCGGCTGGACATCTCCCGCCAGCTCGCCGTCGCCCTGCACGACGCGGGCCTGGCGAGCCTGCGCTACGACAAACGAGGCGCCGGTGCCAGCAGCGGCACCTTCCTCGCCACCGGCCTGCACGACAACGTCGCCGACGCCCGCGCCGCCCTCGGCACCCTGCGCGCCCGACCCGGCGTCGACCCGGACCGGTTGTTCGTCCTGGGCCACAGCGAAGGCGCCGTCGTGACCATCGCCCTGCTGGCCGGCGACACCCCGCCGGTCGCCGGCGCGGTCCTGCTCTCGCCCACCGCCCGCTCCGGCGCCGAGGTGCTGCGCTGGCAGGCCGACCAGGTGGCCCACGACCTGCCGGCACCGGTAGGCGCGGTGCTGCGCCTGCTGCGCGTCGACCTCCGCGCACGGGTGGCACGCAACCACGAGCGGCTACGCGCGAGCACCGGTGACGTCGCCCGTCTCGGCGGGGTACGGGTCAACGCCCGCTGGTTTCGTGAGTTCATGGCGCACGACCCGACGCCCGACCTCGCCCGCCTCGGCGTACCCGTCCTCGCCCTGGCCGGCGGCAAGGACCTGCAGGCGCCACCGCAGGACTTGGACGTCATCGGCACGATGCTGGGTGACCGTGCGCGAACCGTCCTGATCGACGACCTCAGCCACATTCTGCGCAGCCAGCCCGGCCCGCCGACCCTGCGCAGCTACCGCCGCGACGTCGTCCGGCCCGTCGACACCCGCGTCCTCACCGCGGTCGTCGACTGGCTGGGTCAGCACTGAGCCCGTCGGCCCGTTCCGGTGGCCGACGCCGTGTCCGGCGGGCGGGTCAGCTCAGGAAGAGGGAGACCGGCAGCGCGACCAGGGTGCCCGCGACGGCCAGCGCGACGGCCCCGACGACCCGGGGCGGGCGGTCGGCCACCAGCAGCCGCTGGACCCGGACGTCCAGATCCCGGTCGCCCATGCCGAGCGCGCCGGCCGGGGTGACCCGGTTGCCGGCGGCGGCGAAGCGACGCAGCGCCCCGGCCAGTGGAGCCTCGGCGTGCACCGCACGCGCCTTGTCGTCGGCCCGCATCTCCACCAGCAGGGCCACCCGCTCGTGTGCCCGGCGTACCCAGCCGAACCACGGCAGCGCCCGGCAGAGCGCGGTGAACGGCAGCAGCACGAGGTCGTGACGCTCCTGCGCGTGCGCCCGCTCGTGGGTGAGCACGGCGTCCAGTTCGGCACGGTCCAGCAGGTCGAGCGTCCCCGCGCTGACCACCACCCGCGGCCGCACGCCCGGCAGGCAGTACGCCGCCGCGCTCGGGTGGTCGAGCACCAGCGCGCCGGGGATGGTGGGGTCCTTCCGGGCCACCAGGGAGAGCAGGTCCCGGTGCCGGCGCTGGGCGCGTACCGCGGCGTTGATGCTGCGTACCGTGGTGGTCAGCAGCACCGCGCCGATGCCGAAGCCGACGCCGACCAGCCCGAGGTGCGCGGCGCCCAGCCCGACCGGCAGCGTGCCGTGGGCGAGATCGTCGACCAGGGCCAGCAGGGCGCTGCCGGTCGGCCGGTCGTACGCGGTCAGGCCCAGCGCCATCGGCAGCCCCATCGCGGACAACCCCAGGGCCAGCCCGACCGCCTGCCAGCAGACGATCGCGACCCGGGGGGCCCGCCACGTCCAGGTGGACCGGGCCAGCACCTGCGCGACCAGCCAGCAGGCCAGCATCGTGACGCCGAAGTGCACCGCGAAGGCCATGGCCGCCGCCCTACCGGTCCACTGCCTCGTCGGTGCGCCGGCCCCGGCCGGCGTGCGGGTCCTCGACCCGGTCGGACAGTCCGCCGGTGCCGTCGGCGGGCTCGCTCAACCCGGCCTCGGCACCGAGCGCCGCGCGGAGCACGTCCGCCTCGGTGCCGGTCACCGACCGGGCGAAGCGGACGAGCGCCGCGTCCCGGCTGCCGCCGAGGTCGAGCGCGTCAAGCATGAGCTGGGCGATGTACGCCTCCCGGCTGGCCGCCGCCCGGTACCGCCACGCACGGCCCTCGCGTTCGCGCTGGACCATGCCCTTGCCGGCGAGCCGGTCCAGCACCGTCATGACGGTGGTGTACGCCAGCTCACGCCCGTCCAGGGCGTCCGCGACCTCGCGGACGGTGACACCGTCCGACGTGCCCGGGACCGAGTCCCACAGCACGTCCATCACCGCACGCTCAAGATCGCCCAACCGAGTCACGCCGTCAATCCTACCCCTCGTAGTAGACCCACCCCCACCCCGCCGCCCACCCCCCACGTGCTCCCCACCCCACCCCACGTGCAGTTTCAGAGAAAGAGTGGCCATCAGCGCGGAAATGGCGACACTTTCCCCGAAACTGCGGGCGGGGCGGGCGGGGTGGGTGGGGTTAGACGCCCTTGGGGTGCCAGACGGTCTTTGTCTCCAGGAGGGTCGTCATGCGGGTGATCCCGGGGTCGGCGGTCCAGTCGTGGTCGGCCGGGGCGGGCCGGAGCACCCGCTTCAGGTTCTCCGCGGCCTTGACCTCCAGGTCGGCCGCCAGGTCGGCGTCGGTCACCCCGGACAGGTCGATCGCGTTGACGTCCATGTGGCTCGCCAGCGTCGGCGCGGTCTCGGCGATCCGGCCGGTCAGGATGTTGACCACCCCGCCGGGCAGGTCGGAGGTGGCCAGCACCTCGGCCAGGGTCACCGCCGCCAGCGGTGCCGACGGTGAGGCCGCCACGACCGCCGTGTTGCCGGTGACGATCGCCGGGGCGATCACGCTGACCAGGCCGAGCAGCGCCGGGGACTCCGGGGCCACCGCGGCCACCACGCCGGTCGGCTCGGGCGAGGACAGGTTGAAGTACGGGCCGGCGACCGGGTTGGCGCCGCCGTACACCTGCGAGAGCTTGTCGGACCAGCCGGCGTACCAGACCCAGCGGTCGATCGCCGCGTCGACCTCGTCGGCGGGAGCGCCCAGGGCCACGAACTGCTCGCGGCGTCCCTCCAGCATCTCGGCCACCCGGTAGAGGATCTGACCCCGGTTGTACGCGGTCGCCCCGGCCCACCCCTTGACGGCGGCCCGGGCGGCGACGACGGCGTCCCGCGCGTCCTTGCGGGAGGCCAGGGAGACATTCGCGTCCTGCACGAGATACGACCGTCCCGACTCGCTGCGCGGGAACTTCCCGCCGATGAAGAGCTTGTACGTCTTGCGTACCGCGACCCGCTCAGACATTGAGGTAGCCCTCCAGCCCGTGCCGGCCGCCCTCGCGACCGTAGCCCGACTCCTTGTAGCCGCCGAACGGCGAGGTGGGGTCGAACTTGTTGAACGTGTTGGCCCACACCACCCCGGCGCGGAGCCGGTCGGCCATCCACAGGATCCGGGAGCCCTTGTCGGTCCAGATACCGGCCGACAGCCCGTACGGCGTGTTGTTGGCCTTCTCCACGGCCTCGGCCGGGGTGCGGAAGGTCAGCACGGACAGCACCGGCCCGAAGATCTCCTCGCGGGCGATGCGGTGTGCCTGGGTCACGCCGGTGAAGATGGTCGGCGCGAACCAGAACCCGCGATCGGGCAGCTCGCACGGCGGTGACCAGCGCTCGGCGCCCTCCGCGGACCCGGCGTCGGACAGCTCGCGGATCCGCTCCAGCTGGGCGGCGGAGTTGATCGCGCCGATGTCGGTGTTCTTGTCCAGCGGGTCGCCGACGCGCAGCTGCGCCATCCGGCGCTTGAGCGACTCCAGCAACCGGTCGGCCACGGACTCCTGGATCAGCAGCCGGGAGCCGGCGCAGCAGACGTGCCCCTGGTTGAAGAAGATGCCGTTGACGATCCCCTCGACGGCCTGGTCGATCGGGGCGTCGTCGAAGACGATGTTGGCGGCCTTGCCGCCCAGCTCCAGGGTGAGCTTCTTGCGGGTGCCGGCGACCGACCGGGCGATGGCCCGGCCGACCTCGGTGGAGCCGGTGAAGGCCACCTTGTCCACGCCCGCGTGCTCGACCAGGGCGCGACCGGTGTCGCCGGCCCCGGTGACGATGTTGACGACGCCGGGCGGCAGGTCCGCCTGCTGGCAGATCTCCGCGAAGAGCAGCGCGGTCAGCGGGGTCGTCTCGGCCGGCTTCAGCACCACCGTGTTGCCGGCCGCGAGCGCCGGGGCGATCTTCCAGGACAGCATCAGCAGCGGGAAGTTCCACGGGATGACCTGCGCGGCCACACCGATCGGGCGCGGGTTCGCACCGAAACCGGCGTGCTCCAGCTTGTCCGCCCAGCCGGCGTAGTAGAAGAAGTGCGCGGCGACCAACGGCAGGTCGACGTCGCGGGACTCCTTGATCGGCTTGCCGTTGTCCAGGGACTCCAGCACCGCCAGCTCGCGGGAGCGCTCCTGGATGATCCGGGCGATCCGGAACAGGTACTTGGCCCGGTCCCGGCCCGCCATCGGACCCCACACCGTCTCGTACGCCTGACGCGCCGCGCGGACCGCGCGGTCCACGTCCTGCGCGCCGGCCTCGGCGACGTCGGCCAGGACCTCCTCGGAGGCCGGGTTGATCGACTTGAAGCTGCCACCGTCGGTCGGGTCGACGAACCGCCCGTCGATGAACAGTCCGTAGGAGGGCTTGAGGTCCACCACCGAGCGGGACTCGGGGGCGGGCGCGTATTCGAACATCACTCTCAGTCCAGGGTGAAGTAGTCGGGACCGGAGTAGACGCCGGTCGTCAGCTTGGTCCGCTGCATGAGCAGGTCGTTGAGCAGGCTGGACGCGCCGAACCGGAACCAGGCCGGGTCCAGCCAGTCCGCGCCGACGGTCTCGTTGACCATCACCAGGTACTTGATCGCGTCCTTGGTGGTCTTGATGCCGCCGGCCGGCTTCACGCCGACCTGAACGCCGGTGGCGGCGCGGAAGTCGCGGACCGCCTCCAGCATCACCAGGGTCACCGGGAGCGTCGCGGCCACCGGGACCTTGCCGGTGGAGGTCTTGATGAAGTCGCCGCCGGCGAGCATGGCCAGCCAGGAGGCGCGGCGCACGTTGTCGTACGTGGCCAGCTCGCCGGTCTCCAGGATCACCTTGAGGTGGGCGTCCCCGCAGGCTTCCTTGGTGGCCACGATCTCGTCGTAGACCTCCTTGTAGCGCCCGGCCAGGAACGCGCCCCGGTTGATCACCATGTCGATCTCGTCGGCACCGGCCTCGACGGCGGCCCGGGTGTCGGCGAGCTTGATCTCCAGCGGGGCCTGCCCGGACGGGAACGCGGTCGCCACGCTGGCCAGGTGTACGCCACTGCCGCGCAGCACCTCGGCCACGTACGGGACCATCGCCGGGTAGACGCAGACCGCGCCGACGTGCGGGCAGCTCGGGTCGGCCGGGTCGGGGCGCAGAGCCTTCGCCGCGAGTGCCCGCACCTTGCCGGGGGTGTCCGCCCCCTCCAGGGTGGTCAGGTCGACCATCCGGATGGCCAGGTCGATCGCCTGGGCCTTGGCGGTGGTCTTGATGGAGCGGGTGCCGAGCTGTGCCGCCCGCTGCTCCGCGCCGACCTGGTCCACGCCGGGCAGGCCGTGCAGGAAGGTCCGCAGAGCGGTCTCGGATCGTCCCAGCTCGGAGAGCTCCGACCGGGCCGACGTCGCTGTCGCCGTCATGCCCCGAAGTCTACGCATCCACCGGGTGAGTGATCTTGGTCACTTCGGCGGCCGGTGAGCGATGTCGCTGGTCCGGCCACACCGCCCGTGCCCCGGGCGACGGGCGGGTAGGTTGAGCGACCGTGGACGTACACGTCATTGACCACCCGCTGGCCCAGTCGCGGCTGACCGCCATGCGGGACGCGCGCACCGATTCCTCCTCGTTCCGGGCGGCGCTGCACGAACTCACCACCATGCTGGTGTACGAGGCCGCCCGCTCCTTCCCGATCGAGACGTACCCGGTGGAGACCCCCGTCACCGGCACCCAGGGCACCCGGCTGGCCAACCCGCCGCTGCTGGTGCCGGTGCTGCGGGCGGGTCTCGGCATGGCCGACGCCGCGCTGGGTCTGCTGCCGGAGTCGTCGATGGGCTTCGTGGGCCTCGCCCGCGACGAGGAGACGTACGAGCCGCGCGCGTACATGGAGTCGCTGCCCCGCGACCTGTCCGGCCTGCCGGTGCTGGTGCTCGACCCGATGCTGGCCACCGGCGGCTCGCTGGAGCACTGCTGCCGGCTCCTGGCCGACCGGGGCTGCACCGACATCACCGTGCTGTGCGTGCTCGCCGCACCGGTCGGCATCGAGCGGCTGGAGCGGTCCGGCCTGCCGTTGCGCCTGGTCACCGCCTCCATCGACGAGGGCCTGAACGACCGGATGTTCATCGTCCCGGGCCTCGGCGACGCCGGCGACCGGCAGTTCGGCGGCATGCCCCGGTTCTGACGCCGGCTCCCGGCCCGCCGGTCCGCCCGGCGGGCCGTCGTCGTGTCCCGGACGGTCAGGCGCGTTGCCGCGCGGGAAGACACCCCCACCCGCTACCGTCTCGGGCCATGACTGGTGTTGCGCTCGCCGAAGAGCTGCTGCTGTTGGCGTACGACGATGAGACCGGCAAGGCGACCATGCCCCGGATCAGCCTCGACCTGGGCATGGCGGCGGCCGTGCTGGTGGAACTGGCGCTGGCCGGCCGGATCGCGTACGCCGACGGCTCCCTGGCGGCGATCGACCCGACGCCGGTCGGCGAGCCGATCCTGGACGCGGTCCTCGCCCGGATCGTCGACGACACCCCGCACAGCCCGTCCTCCTGGGTGCAGCGCCTGCGCCACGGCCTGCGCGACCGCATCCTCGGTGACCTGGTGGGGCGTGGCCTGGTCCGCGACGTCGAGGAGACCGAACTGGGCTTCATCGTGGTGCACCGGTACCCGGCGGCCGACCTGTCGGTGGAGCAGGACAGCCGGCGCCGGCTGGGGGAGGCGCTCGCCGACGGGCAGCTTCCCGACGAGCGCACGGCCGCACTGGCCACCCTGGTCGCGGTGCTGAGGATGGAGCCGGCACTCGGCCTGACCGGCGAGGCCGCCGTCGACGCCCACCGCCGGCTTGAGGAGATCGCCGGCGGCGCGGGCTTCTCCGGCAACGTCAGCCTCGACGACTCGGTGGTCCGTCCCAGCGTCGGCCTGGTCGTCGCCGCTCTCGCCCGCGCCGTGGACCAGGCCCTCGGCAAGCGCCCCTGACCCGCGCCCCGCCCGGGGTGCAAGGAAGGGCCCCTTCTTAACACTCGGTGTTAAGAAGGGGCCCTTCCTCTACCGCAGGCGTTAAGCGGGGGCCCTTCCTTACAGGCCCAGTGCGGTGGCGATCTCGGTGCGCAGCGCGGCGACGGCGGCCTCCGCGCGGGTGCGGGCGGCGGCCACGTCGCCGTCCGCGACCGGCTCCACCACCTCCAGGTACGCCTTCAGCTTCGGCTCGGTGCCCGACGGGCGGATCACCACACGGGCCGCCCCGGTACGGAGGATCACCACGTCCGCCTCGGGGAGCAGGTCCTGTGCCTCGGTGACCGGCTGCCCGAGCAGGGCGGTCGGCGTGGCGGCGCGGACGCGGGCCATCGCGTCGGCGATCACCCGCAGGTCGTCCACCCGTACCGACAGCTGATCGGTGAGGTGCACGCCGAACTCGGCGGCCAACTCGTCCAGCCGGTCGGTGAGCGTGCGACCCCGCGCCTTGAGGCCGGCTGCCAGCTCGGCAACGGTCAGCGCCGCGGTGATGCCGTCCTTGTCGCGGACGTGGCCCGGGGCGACGCAGTAGCCGAGCGCCTCCTCGTAGCCGAAGACCAGCGGCTCGGCACCGCCGCCGGCCCGCACGATCCACTTGAACCCGGTCAACGTCTCGTCGTACGGCAGGCCCCGGGCGGCGCACATCGCCCGCAGCAGGGACGACGACACGATCGTGGTGGCGTACAGGCCGGTGACGCCCCGTCGCATCAGGTGGTCGGCCAGCAGCACGCCCACCTCGTCGCCGCGCAGCATCCGCCATCCGGGACGGGTCGGGTCCGTACCGCCCGGGCCGGCGACCTCGCCGGAGGCGCTGGCCGCGCGGTCGGTCTCCCGTACCACCACCGCGCACCGGTCCGCGTCCGGGTCGTTGGCGATGGCGATGTCCGCGCCGGTGGTCTCGGCGAGCGCGACGAGGCGGTCCACCGCGCCCGGCTCCTCCGGGTTGGGGAAGGAGACGGTGGGGAACCGTGGGTCCGGCTCGGCCTGCTCGGGCACCACGCCGGGGACCGGAAAGCCGGCCCGGGTGAACGCGGCGGTGAGCACGGCGGCGCCGACGCCGTGCAACGGCGTGTACGCGACGTTGAGGTCACGCGGGCCGCCCGGGTCGATCACCGCGACAGCACGCTCCACGTACGACGTGGCCAAATCGTCGCCGAGCATCTGCCCGGGCGGACCGAGCGGCACCTCGGTCAGCGGGCCGACGGCCCGGATCGCGGCCTCGATGCCGGCGTCGGCCGGCGGCACGATCTGCGCACCCGCCCCCAGCTCACCGCCGAGCTGGGCGCCGAGGTAGACCTTGTAGCCGTTGTCCTGCGGCGGGTTGTGGCTGGCGGTCACCATCACGCCGGCGACCGCGTCGAGCTTGCGCACCGCGTACGCGAGCACCGGCGTGGGCAGCGGCCCGGGCAGCAGCAGCGCTGGCCGACCCGCGCCGGTGGCCACCTGGGCGGTGCGCTCGGCGAACTCCCGGGAGCCGCGCCGGGCGTCGTACCCGATCACCAGCGGACCGGACCCGCCCTGGGCGTCGAGCCAGCCGACGAGCCCGGCGGCGGCCTGCGTGACCACCGCGAGGTTCATGCCGTTCGGACCGGCCCGGAGCGGGCCGCGCAGCCCGGCGGTGCCGAAGGTCAGCGGGCCGGCGAAGCGGTCGGCCAGTTCCGGTGCGCTCGCCGGCAGCTGGTCGAGCACCGCCCGGAGTTCCTCCCGGCTGGCCGGGTCGGGATCGTCCTCGACCCAGCGTCGGGCCCGCTCGCGAATGTCGTCGATGTCAGTGGTGTCCGCCGGCATGCCTCTTGATAGCACGCCGCCGGATCACCCGGGCGGTTCGCCCTCGACTCAGCCGGCCTCGGTGAGCTGGAACGTCTTCACCATCTCGTCGAAGATCGGCCTGCTCTCCTCGAACTTCACGTCGTTGGAGGTGAGGTAGAAGGAGTACGCCCTGCCGTCGTGCACGACACCCCGCCACACGCCGTGGCGCTTGGCGTCGCCCTCGCCGCAGGTGTACTCGAATTCGGCGGCCGGCATGCCCGCCAGGGGCACCTCGTCCTTGCGATCGACCTGCGCGTACGGCTTCGTGCAGGACTTCGAGCGGCTCCGCAGCCCCTCCTCCGCGACCTCGGACCAGCGCACCGAGGTGGTGCTGAACTTCTCCACCAGGATCCGCACCTTACGGCCGTCGTCCTCGGGGTCGACGTAGTCGACCCAGTCGCCCGCGCTCTTGCGCTGCCAGCCCTTGGGCACCATCACGCGAACGCCCTTGGCGGAGTGCTCCACCATCTCCGGGACGGCACCGGCCGGAGCCGGGGTGGTCGACCCGGCCTGCGGTGCGGGCGGCGCCGGGTCGTCGCCGTCGCTGAACAGGACCACCGACCCCAGCAGCAGCAGGACGACCAGGCCGCCGGCCGCGGCGAGCTGGACCTTGCGCGGCCAGCCCTGGACGGTGGCGACCAGACGGCCACCGGCGCCACGCAGGCGGTCGACCGCCCCGCCGCCGGAGCCGCCGGGGGTGGACGCGGCGGCCGGCGCGGTCCACGCCTGACCGGTGCCCGGCACCGACCACTGACCACCGCCGTACGCGCCGCCGATCCGCTGGGTGGCCTCCGGCTGCCCGTACGTCACCGGCTGGGTGGCGTCCGGCCGGCCGCCGCCGATGCGCTGGGTGGTGTCGGAACCGCTGATCCGCTGGGTGGTGTCGGAACCGCCGTAGGTGCGGCCGGTGGTCGGTGCGGCGGGGCCGGGCGGTGCCGGTATCGCGCCGGTGGGGGTGTGCAGCGGGCCGGCCAGCGCGTCGGCGCTGGTGTCGTCCATCGCGTTCGTGCCTGCCGCGGCGGTCTTCGGCCGGTCACCGCGGCGCAGCGCGGCCAGCCGGTCGGTCAGCGACTCGCCCTCGGCGAGCATCGCGCGCCCGCCGATGTGGCCGCTCGGCTTCGGCTCCGGGGCCGCCGGTGGCGGGGTCGGCACCGGCCGCTGCACCGGCACCACCGAATAGGGGTCGGTCACCGAGTTCACCGCGGCGGCGGTGCTGGTCAACGGGCCGGCCAGCAGCTCACGGAGCATGGCCCGGGCGGTGTGCACGTCCAGCCGGCGGGCCGGGTCCTTCTCCAGCAGGCCCATGAGCACGCGCGTCAGCGGGCCGCTGCGCTGCGGCGGGGCCGGCGGGTCCTCGACGACGGCGTGCATCGTCTCGATCGGGTCGCCCTTGTCGAACGGGGGTCGGCCCTCCACCGCCGTGTAGAGGGTCACGCCGAGGGAGAACAGGTCGCTGGGGGGCCCGAAGTCCTGGCCCATCGCCCGCTCCGGAGAGATGAAGTGCGGCGAGCCGAGCACCATTCCGGGGGTGGTGAGCTGCACGTCGGTCGGCATCCGGGCGACGCCGAAGTCGGTCAGCACGCAGCGGCCGTCGGAGCAGATCAGCACGTTGGCCGGCTTGACGTCGCGGTGCAGCACGCCGATCGCGTGCGCCACCTCCAGCGCGCCGAGCAGCGCGATGCCGATCTTGGCCACCACCCGCTGCGCGACCGGGCCGTCCTCGATCACCATGTCGGCGAGGCTGCGGGCGTCCAGCAGCTCCATCACGATCCAGGGCCGCCCGCCCTCGGTGACCACGTCGTACACCTGCACCACGGCCGGGTGCTGGATCGCGGCGGCGGCGCGCGCCTCGCGGAGGGTGCGCTCGTACATGGCGTCGCGGTCGCTCGGGGCGAGCCCCGGCGGCAGCACGACCTCCTTGACGGCCACGTCACGACGCAACAGCGTGTCTGTGGCACGCCAGACCGTGCCCATGCCCCCGTTGCCCACGGAGGAGCGCAACGAGTACCGCCCACCGATGGTGGTGCCGGGTGTCGCGCGGCCGTTGGAGGGACTGACTGGTCCGCCGCTCCACGTCGGGATCTGAGTCACAGAAGAGCCACCGGGGGAAATCGAGGGGGCTGGGACACAACCCCCCTATCTTGCTGGTTCCGACCCTCGATGCGAAAGCCGACGCGGCGGACGTTTACCGAACTCGACAGTACGTGCCCAGCCGTTCACCTCCGGTCGACCTTCGCGGACGCGCTGTGCGGAATCCCTCACCCGTCGAGGCGCCGCCTCGTCCTACCATCCGGTGATGAGCGAACGGCGGTCAAGCGAGTCCGGTTTCCCGATCAAGGGCGTCTACACGGCGGCCGACCTTCCGGAGGACCTGGATTCCCGGCTGGGCGGCCCCGGTGAGTACCCGTACACCCGTGGGGTCTACCCCACCATGTACACCTCGCGCCCGTGGACCATGCGGCAGTACGCCGGCTTCGGCACCGCCACCGAGTCCAACGCGCGCTACCACCAGCTGCTGCGGGCCGGCACGATGGGCCTGTCCGTGGCCTTCGACCTGCCGACGCAGATGGGCTACGACTCCGACGACCCGATCGCGCACGGCGAGGTCGGCAAGGTCGGCGTCGCCATCGACTCCATCGAGGACATGCGGCTGCTCTTCGACGCCATTCCGCTGGACAAGGTCTCCACCTCGATGACCATCAACGCGCCCGGCTCGGTGCTGCTCCTGCTCTACCAACTGGTCGCGGAGGAGAACGGCGTACCCGGGTCGGCGCTGAACGGCACGATCCAGAACGACATCCTCAAGGAGTACATCGCCCGCGGGACGTACATCTTCCCGCCGAAGCCCTCGCTGCGGCTGGTGGCCGACACCTTCGCCTACTGCCGGGCCGAGGTGCCGAAGTGGAACACCATCTCCATCTCCGGTTACCACATGGCCGAGGCCGGCGCGACGCCCGCGCAGGAGATCGCGTTCACCCTCGCCAACGGTGTCGAGTACGTCCGCGCCGCGCTCGCCGCCGGGCTCGCGGTCGACGACTTCGCGCCCCGGCTGTCCTTCTTCTTCGTCGCCCGCACCACGCTGCTGGAGGAGGTCGCGAAGTTCCGCGCCGCCCGACGGATCTGGGCCCGGCTGATGCGCGACGAGTTCGGCGCGCAGAACCCGAAGTCGGTGATGCTGCGGTTCCACACCCAGACCGCCGGTGTGCAGCTCACCGCCCAGCAGCCCGAGGTCAACCTGGTCCGGGTGGCGGTGCAGGGGCTCGGTGCGGTGCTCGGCGGCACCCAGTCGCTGCACACCAACAGCTTCGACGAGGCTATCGCGCTGCCCACCGAGAAGGCGGCCCGGCTGGCGCTGCGTACCCAGCAGGTCCTGGCGTACGAGACGGACCTGACGGCCACGGTCGACCCGTTCGCCGGCTCGTACGTGGTGGAGGCGATGACCGCCGAGGTCGAGGCGGCGGCGAACGCCCTGATGGAGCGGGTCTTCGAGCACGGGTCGGCGGTGGACGCGATCGAGGCCGGCTTCCAGAAGCGGGAGATCGAACAGTCCGCGTACCGGATCGCGCAGGAGATCGACTCGGGGGAGCGGGTGGTGGTCGGGCTCAACCGGTTCGCCATCGACGCCGAGGAGCCGTACGAGCCGCTGCGGGTGGACCCGACGATCGAGGCGGCCCAGGGTGAGCGGCTCGCCAAGCTGCGCGCCGAGCGGGACAACGACGCGGTCGAGCGGGCTCTGGCCGCGCTACGGGCCGCCGCCGAGGGCACCGACAACGTGCTGCACCCGATGAAGCAGGCGCTGCGGGAGCGGGCGACGGTGGGCGAGGTCTGCGGCACGCTGCGTCAGGTCTGGGGGCTGTACCGGCCGACGGACCGCTTCTGACCCACGCACGTCACGGCCACCGGCCCCGGACCAGGGGGCACGGTGGCCGTCGTGCTTCCGACTGATCGGACGTTTTCGCTGGTGGGCGCGGACGCGTCGGCAGAGTTACAGTCGAGACATGTCCCGTCGCCGACCGGCGGCGTGGACGCGGAGCGGGCCGCGCGACGACGCCGGGCCCGCTCGTCCGTCTCCGGGGGCGGCGCGGCCCATCGGTCACGGCGTGTGCCGCGGAGGTTTACGGGTAACCGGACGGGGTGACTCCGCAACCTCGTGTGTTCGGGACGCACACGGTGTGCGGTCAGCGAGCGGCCGATGGTGTGAACGTCTCCGAAGCCCCGTTGCCGAGCGTGTTCGGGTAGTTGCCGTAGTGGCAGTTCACCGATGCGACTAATGCGACAATTCGGAAAGACGGGCCTGGCTTCGGCGCAGTTTTGCGACCGCCGAATCGGTTACGCGTTGTAGGAGGTGTGGGGCGGATGACGGCGTCGAACCGCGATCTACCTGCTGTCCCGCTCTTGGCCGAGCACCCCGAGCAGGGCAATTGTGACACTGTGCGCCCCGGCGATCACCGTAACGAGGTTGCGCAGCGTCACCGTCGGCGGTCTAGTCTGTCTGCTGTCCCGGAAGATCCTTACCTTTCTAGTGATCGAGAAACCGACGTGACGAGTGCGTTGACGACGCCGCCGACCGGTGGCCCGGCGTCATCCCCGCTGGAGGCGTCTCCCCCGCCCCAGCCGCTGCCCGACGGCCTGGACGGTCTCCTGGCCTCGCGGGTACCCGAACTCGTCGCCACCCGCCGGCACATCCACGCGCATCCCGAGCTGTCCGGTGACGAGTTCGAGACCACCGCCCTCGTCGCGCGCCAGCTCGCCGAGCTCGGCCTGCGTCCGCGCCTGCTGCCCAAGGGCAATGGCGTCATCTGCGACATCGGCCCCTCGACCGGCCCGCTGATCGCGTTCCGCGCCGACCTCGACGCCCTGCCGCTGCCTGACATCAAGGACGCCTCCTACCGGTCCACCGTGCCGGGCGTCTGCCACGCCTGCGGCCACGACGTGCACACCACGATCCTGCTGGGGCTGGCCGAACTCCTCGCCCGGCTCGCCGACCGCGAGCGGCTGCCCGGGCGGGTGCGGGTGATCTTCCAACCGGCCGAGGAGGCGATGCCGTCCGGAGCGCCGGAGGTCATCGCGGCCGGCGGCCTCGACGGCGTCTCGTGCATCTTCGCGGTGCACTGCGCGCCGCAGTACCCGGTCGGCGCCGTCGCGGTGCGCTCCGGCCCGCTGACCGCGGCCGCCGCCACTCTGGAGATCCGGGTCGGCGGCCCGGGCGGGCACACCGCCCGCCCGCACCTCACCACCGACCTGGTCGACCTCCTCGGCCGGCTGGTCACGGACCTGCCGGCCCAGCTCGCCCGGCGGATGGACCCCCGTTGGCCGGTCTCGCTGGTCTGGGGTGCGGTGCACGCCGGCGAGGCGTCCAACACCATCCCCTCGCTCGGGTACGTCCGGGGGACGGTCCGCTCCCTGCACCGCGAGGCCTGGTACGACGCCGGCGAGATCATCATGAAGCTGGTCCCGGACCTGGTCAGCGGGACCGGCGCCGAGATCGACGTCGAGTACGTCCGCGGCACGCCGCCCGTCATCAACGACAAGCACGCGGCCGAGGTCATCGGCGCCGCGGCGGCCCGGGCGCTGGGTCACGAGAACGTCTTCGAGGCCGAGACCAGCATGGGCGGGGAGGACTTCTCCTTCTACCTGGAGCGGGTTCCCGGCGCGATGATCCGGCTCGGGGTCTCGCCGCCGGGTGCGACCGACCAACGTGACCTCCACCGGCCCGGATTCGACGTGGACGAGCGGGCCATCGAGTACGGCGTCCGCGTCCTGGCGCACACCGCGTTGGCGGCTCTCGCCGACGAGACCTTCGGGTCGCTCGGGTGAACCGCCCGGCGCCCGCACCCGTGGTGACGACGGCCGACCTGGGAAGTGACGGCCTGTTCCTGAAGCACCAGCGGGGGCACGACTGCTCCGACTGCGGTCACCCCTACCTCGACGCGGACCGGGGGGCGGCCGGAGCGCACGTCCGGTGGTCCCGCGTCGGCGGTGGCACGATCGTCGCCAGCACCGACGGCCCGGTCCGCGAGCTGCACATCCTGCCGCACTGCGGCACGGAACTGCCGCCGGACCTGCTCGCCGCCACCGACCCGGTCGACTTCACGGCTCTGGCCCAGCTGGTGCACGACAACCTGGACCTGGGGACCGCCGCCATCTACCGGCACCTGGTCGACGACATCGTCGCGGGTCGCGCCCCCGGCGTGGCGGTCGCCGGCTTCCACCTCTCCCGCATCCTGCTCGACGCCAACCGCGTCGAGGTGCGGCAGCAGGTACCGCCGAACCCGTACGCCGGCAGCGCCGACCTGTACCGGGAGTACCACCTCAGCGAGGGTTCCCGGCTGCGCGAGGAGGAGCTGCTGCCCTGGTTGGCGGCGGTCGACGACGTGCTGCGGGACATGGGCGAGTGGGGCTCGGTCTACCACCACCACACGTACGACGTGTACTCGATCAGCCCGCGCCCCTGGGACCGTGGCTTCACGGCGAAGCGCCCGGCGTTCCAGCTGATCTGGCGGCGGCCGCCGGTGGACCGTGCCGGTGACCACGTGGCCGGCGACGATGCCGGGCTCGCCCGCCTCGAGGACGTCGAGGACGTACGGAACGGGATCCGCGACTTCCTGGAGCAAGAGATCGGGGTGGGCAACGGCACGGGGCAGATCGACTACCCGCTGCTGCTGCCGGTGCTGCCGTTCCGGGGGACCCGGCAGGGCGACCCCGCCGGCTCGCCCCGGCACCTGGTGTACGACCTGCGCAAGGACCTGCTCACCACCGAGCGGCAGATCCGTTCCTGGGTGGACGTCGCGCCCTGGCGTTTCCGGCAACCGGCTCCGGCGGAGGTCGCCGCCGTGCCGTGGGCCGCTTCCGCCCGCACCCCGGGCTGACCCGTCCTCGGCCTCCGGTGGCGTCTCGTCCCGGGACGAGACGCCACCGGACGCGCGACATCAGGCGCCGGACCGCGCCCCCGGCACGGTCGGCGACGTGGCGACCACGGGACCGGGGGGTGCCGGAGCGACCAGGGCCGGCCGCCGCTGCCGGCGACGGCGGGCGAACCACCACAGCAATCCCAGCGGTACGCCGAACGCGACCAGCCACGGCAGGACCGCCCCGAGCACGGTCAGCAGCACGGTCGTCGAGGTCAGGAAGACCTTCCAGCCGCCCTTCAGGCCGACGAGGAAGCCGGCCTCGTCGGGGTCGTCGACCGGTCGGGCGTCCGGGCCCACCAGGGACACGGTGATCGTCGACAGCGCGGTCAGGTCGGCCAGCCGGCGTTTCTTCGCCTCCAGGGACGCCAGGTCGGCCTCCCGCCGGGCCAGCTCGTTCTCCAGCGACACCAGGTCGCCGATGGAGGTGGCCCGGGAGAGAAGCCGGCGGGCGTTGTCGACCCGGGCACGCTGGGTGGTGATGCGGGCGTCCAGGTCGACGGTCTCCTCGGTGACGTCCTGGGTGTTGATCTCCTGTTGCTGCCGCGTGCCGAGCTTGGCCAACTCGTCGACGACCCCGGTGAACTTCGCCGCCGGCACCCGGAGCGTCAGGTCGGCGGTGGCGTCCCCGCCGGCGCTGCGCCGCTGGTCGCCGCCGACGAAGCCGCCCGCCGCGGTGGCGAGCGTGATCGCGTCCCGGGCCGCCTGGTCGACGTTCCGCACCTGCACCCGCATCGAGCCGGTGTAGACGATGGAACGCTGGTCCACCCGCAGGTCCGGTGCCCCGGCCACGGGCTTCTGATCGGCGGGCTGACCGGCCCCGGCCGGTGCCTCACCGGCCCGGTCGCCGAACAGCTCGGGATTGCCGGCCGACCCACCCGCCGCGCTGTCGTTCGTCGCGGCCTCGTCACCGCCGGACCCGCTGCAGCCTCCCAACGCGAGCACCGCCGCCAGTCCGGCCGCCGCGAGCAGCGCGCCCCGACGTCGTCGTCCCGTTCCGTCCATGTCCCCGCTCCGATCTCCGTGGCCCCGAGGGTCGGGGCGATCGGTCAGACGAGGCGCGGTGCCGCGCCCGTTCCGGCAGACTGCGCTGAGGACGTCACGATTCGATAATCGAGGAGTCACGAATGCGGCTGACGAAGTACGGCCACTCCTGCGTACGCGTCGAGCACGACGGCGGAGTGCTGGTGATCGACCCGGGGGTCTTCAGCGAGCCGGAGGCCCTGGACAGGGTGGATGCCGTGCTGATCACCCACGAGCACCCGGACCACGTGAACGTGCCGGCCCTCGCCGAGCGGCACGAGGACCGGCCCTTCGCCGTCTACGGGCCAGCCTCGCTGGCCTCCATGCTGGACGGCCTGGCCGACGTGCTGGCTCCGGTCGAGGCGGGCGCCGAGTTCGCCGCCGCCGGTGTGCCGGTCCGGGCGTACGGCGGCCGGCACGCCGTGATCCACCCGGACATCCCGGTGGTGGACAACCTGGCGTACCTGATCGACGACCGGGTCTACCACCCCGGCGACTCGCTGGTGGTGCCCGACGACGTCCGCGTCGACACGCTCTTCCTGCCGATCCACGCCCCCTGGACGAAGTTCTCCGAGTCGCTGGACTTCCTGCGGGCGGTGGCGCCGCGCCGGGCGTACGCGCTGCACGACGGCCTGCTCAACGACAACGGGCTGTCGCTGCTGAACAACAACTTCACCCGGCTGGCCGATGTGGACTACCGCCGGCTCGAGCCGGGCACCCGGGTCGACGCCTGACGCGCGATGCCCGACCCGCCCCGAGACCTGGTGCGACAGCTCTACCGCACGCCGCCCGACCGGTTCGTCGCCGCCCGCGACGGCGCGGTCGCCGACGCGCGCCGCGCCGGTGACCCGAAGGCCGCCCGGGAGATCGCCCGCCTGCGCCGCCCCACCGTGGCCGCCTGGCTGGTCAACCTGCTCGCCCTGGAGCGCCCCGAACTGGTCGCCGACCTGGTGCAGCTGGCCGAGGCGCTGCGGACCGCCCAGCGGGAGCTGAGCGGTCCCCGGCTGCGCGAACTCTCCGCCCAGCGGCGGGCCGTGGTCGGCGCCCTCGTCGCCGAGGTCCGCAAGCTGGCGCGCGAGACCGAGGGTGCCCCGTCGGCCGGGAAGCTGCCGCTGGCCGAGGTGGAGGCGACGCTCAACGCCGCGCTCTCCGACACCGAGGTGGCCGAGCAGGTGCGCACCGGCCGGCTGCTCCGGGCCGCCAGCCACTCCGGCTTCGGCGAGGTGCCCCGGCCCCACCTGCGGCTGGTCACCGGAGGCGCCGACGAGGTCGTACCCGCCCAGCCCGCACCCCGTCGCCCGGACCGGGCCGAGCTCCGCGCCGAGCAGGCCGAACGGGCCGCCCGGGCCGAACGCGCCCGGCGCCGCCAAGCGCTGGAGAAGGAACTGGCGCGGGCGCGTACCGACCAGGAACGGGCGGAGGCCGACCTGGCCGGGGCGACGGCCGCCGAGCACGACGGCGCCGCCGCCCTGGATGCCGTCGAGGCGGAACTGGCCGAGCTGGAGCGCCGCCGTGCGGTCGCCGAGCAGGAGCTGAGCCGGGCCAGGCTCGCCCGCCGGGCCGCCGAGCGGACGGTCACCGCCGCCCGCCGTCGCGCCGGCGAGGTCGAGGCCGCCGTCGAGGCGCTCGACGCCGAGGAGGGGGATGACGGCCCGCACGGCGGCACGGCAGACTGATCCCCTATGGACGGACTGAACGGCACCGGATGACGCCGGAGCAGGTCGCCGCGGCCAGCAAACCGGCTGTTCTGGAGCTGGGCGACGCGTTCACCCGATGCCCGACGACCCTGCGCCGGGCGCGGCTGCTCGGCATCTCCGGCTGGGCCTTCTACGTCGCCGGCCGGGCCGGCGCGCTCGGCGACGTCCGGGCGGAGACGGTGGCCGCCGCACTCGGCTTCCTCGCCCCGGACGCGGTCGCCGATGGGTGGGACGCCACCGTGCGGGCCGTGCGGCCGGTCGAGGTGGCCGCCGCCACCCTCGACGAGTGCTGCCGCTGGGGCGACGAGCGTCTCGGACCCGTGCCGGATGTCGGCCGCCTGGCCGGCCTGCTCGGGAACGCCGTCGAGGCGGCCGACGCCACCGGCATGCCGCTGTTCGCCGCCTGGCGGGCCATGCCGCTGCCGGGGCGGGCACCCGGAGCCCGCGCGGCCGTCGGCCTGCGACTGCTGCGGGAACACTTCGCCGGTGCCCACCTGCTCGCCGTACGGGCCAGCGGGATGACGCCGCTGGAGGCGGTGCTGACCGGGCCCGAGGGGGAGGCCGGCGCGCTGGCCTGCGGCTGGCCGCCGCCGTACCCACCGGTGGGGCCGCTGGTCCGCCGTCGCCTCTGGGCGGAGGCCGTCACCGACCGGCTCGCCGCGCCCGCGTTCGCGGCTCTCGGCCCGCGGGACGGCGCGGAGCTGGTGGACCTGCTCACCGGCACCCGCGCCCACCTGCGCGCCGGGGCCTGACCACCGGGGCGGACCGCGGGCGGAAAAATGAGCGGCGGACGCGGGTCCCGCCTGCCAGGATCGCCCCGTGACGCTCCCCGCCGGCTGGACCGCCCGCCGACCCACCCTGGACGACGTGCCGGCGATCCTCGCGGTCGTGCACGCCGCCGACACCTTCGCCGTCGGATACCCGGACTTCGACGCGGCCGACGTCGAGGCGGCCCTCACCGCGCCGTTCACCGACCCGACCCGCGACGCCTGGGTGGTCACCGACCCGGACGACACGCTCGTGGCCTGGGCGACCGTGGACAACCCGACCGGCGTGGGCCGGGAGTTCGTGGAGGTCTACGTCGACCCGGAGCGCGGTGCCCACCTGCGTGCCCCGCTCCTGGCCCGGATGCTCGACCGGATCGCCGAGCGGGCCGCCGAGCGGGGCCTGCCGGCGCTCACCGTCCGGACCGCGCTGTTCGCCCCGGAGACCGTCTGGGCGGACGAGGTGGCCGCCGCCGGCTTCACCCGGGTCAAGCGGTACGTGCGGATGCACCGCCCGCTGGCCGACCTGGCGCCCGAACCACCGCTCGAGGCCGGGGTGACCGTCCGTCCGCTGCGCCCCGGCGACGAGGTCGACCTGCGGCTGTTCCACCGGATCTTCGACACCGCCTTCCGGGACACGCCGGACTACGAGCCGGTCGGCTACGACCGCTGGCGCGAGCAACTGCACCTGCACGGGACGACCTGGGACGAATGGTTCGTGGCCGAGGTCGACGGCGAGCCGGCCGGGGCGCTCCAGTCCTCCGACCAGGCGCTGGAGCAGAACGAGGGGTTCGTCCGGAGCCTGTCGGTGCTGCCCGCGTACCGACGGCGCGGGGTGGGCGCGGCGCTGCTGCGCCGTGCCTTCGCGGTCTACGCCGCCAAGGGTCGGGAGTCCGCCGGGCTCGGCGTCGACCTGAGCAACCCGACCGCCCCGGTCACCCTCTACCGCTCGGTGGGGCTGCGCGACGTGCGCTGGACCGACATGTACGAGCTGATCGTCCCCGCCGCCGGTGTGTGATTGACGACGCCAGGCCGGCCCGGATCGTGGTTCCGCCGGTGGCGGTAGCAGACTGGGGGTCGTGCGACACGCCCTACGCCGACGCGGTGCTGGTGGGGCGGGACCGCAGCTCGGTGACGTAGTCGTCCGGCGCGCCCGCCTTCTCGGCGGCGTTCGCGATCTCCGACAGGTACCACGAGGTGGGCAGCCCGCCCTCGTACCCGTCGAAGACGTAGACCCCCGCGGTGACGTCCCCGTCGAGGGTGGAGATCCGCACGTGCAGCTTGCGGTACGTGCCGGCGGTCACGCCCTCGATCTCGTCGAGCTGGGCGGCGTCGTACGGGTGGATGTCGTAGAGCGCCACGAACACCCGGTCACCGGGGGACTCGACGACGGTGCTCACCGCGCCCTCCCAGCCGATGACGTCCTCGCCGGCGAAGGTGAGCCGCCAGCCCTCCAGCCAGCCGGTGCCCACCATCGGCGAATGCGGGCAGTAGGCGCGCATCCGGGCAGGATCGAGGTTTGAGCCGTAGGCGGCGTAATGACGCACGGCGATGACGATAGTCCGCCCGGCGGGTGGGGGAGAATACGACGGTGCGTGTCGGACGCGTTCGGGAGAAGAAAGTCACTGTGAGCACTGGTCGGAGGCGAGCGCGGTGAGCGCGAGGAGTGCAGCGGAGCGGAGCCCCGCAGTCGCGAACGAGAGGACGGCGCTGTGAGCCGGATCGTGATCATCGGCGGGGGGCCGGCCGGCTACGAGGCGGCCCTGGTCGCCGCCCAGTTGGACGCCGACGTCACCGTCGTCGAAGCCGAGGGTGCCGGCGGCGCGTGCGTGTTGTCGGACTGCGTACCGTCGAAGACCTTCATCGCCAGCTCCCAGGTGGTCACCGGATATCGGGACACCGAGGAGTTCGGGGTGCACTCCGACGGCCTGGACGCCGTCACGGTCGACGCCAGCGCGGTCAACGAGCGGGTCAAGCGCCTCGCCCTCGCGCAGTCCGGCGACATCCACGCCAAGCTGGTGAAGGCCGGGGTGACCTTCGTCGCGGGCAGCGCCCGGCTCGGCGAGGACACCCTCGGGCACACCCACCGGGTGATCGTCACCCCGGCCGAGGGCGGCGAGGAGTACTCGATCGCCGCGTCCACCGTCCTGGTCGCCACCGGGGCCACCCCCCGCCAGCTCCCCACCGCCGTACCCGACGGTGAGCGGATCCTGACCTGGCGGCAGGTGTACGACCTGCCCGAGCTGCCCGAGCACCTGATCGTGGTGGGTTCCGGCGTCACCGGTGCCGAGTTCGCCAGCGCGTACCTCGCCATGGGCGTCCCGGTCACCCTGGTCTCCAGCCGGGACCGGGTGATGCCGCACGAGGACGCCGACGCGGCGATGGCCATCGAGCGGGTCTTCCGCAGCCGGGGCATGAGCATCCTCAACAACTCCCGCGCCGACGCCGTCCGCCGCACCGCCGACGGGGTCGAGGTCGAGCTGTCCGACGGCCGCACGGTCACCGGCTCGCACGCGCTCATCGCCGTCGGCTCGATCCCGAACACCGCGGACCTGGGGCTGGCCGAGTACGGCGTCGAGCTGGCCCGGGGCGGTTACGTCACCGTCGACCGGGTCTCCCGCACCAACGTTCCCGGCATCTACGCCGCCGGCGACTGCACCGGGGTGCTGCCACTGGCCAGCGTCGCCGCCATGCAGGGCCGGATCGCGATGTGGCACGCGCTCGGCGAGGCGGTCCGGCCGCTGCGGCTGCGTACCGTCGCGGCGAACGTCTTCACCGACCCGGAGCTGGCCACCGTCGGCGTCTCCCAGGACGAGGTCGACGCCGGCAAGGTGCCCGCGCGGCAGGTGATGCTGACGCTGGGCGGCAACGCCCGGGCCAAGATGGACGAGGTCTCCGACGGCTTCGTGAAGCTCTTCTGCCGGCCGGCCAGCGGGCAGGTCATCGGCGGCGTGGTCGTCGCGCCGAAGGCGAGCGAGCTGATCCTGCCGATCACCATGGCCGTGGAGAACAACCTCACGGTCAACGAGCTGGCCCAGACCATCACCATCTACCCGAGCCTGTCCGGGTCGATCACCGAGGCGGCCCGCCAGCTCATGCTCCACGAACTGGAGTGACCCGCCCGCCCGTCCCGGCCGGTCCGTGCACCGGCCGGGCCGATGGCTGTCGGCTCCGTCGCGGACGGTAGGAGTGAATCCAGTTCGAGATCAATCTTCGGCTGGTGCAGACGAGGCGTGCCTCAGGCGACGTCGAGGCGGATGTTGCCGATGCGCGCCACCACGTCGAGATGGCCGCCCGGGCCGGTGACGTAGGCCCGTAGCGTCTCGAGGCTCGTGTGTTCGCCCTTCTCGATCTGGCTGATCCGCGCCTGCGACAAACCTGCCGCCTCGGCCAACTGGCTCTGCGTCATGCCGAGTTGGCGACGGATCTCAGCCAACTGCGCGCCGCTGACCGATGCCAGCATCCTCTCCCGGAACTCGCCCCGCCGGGCGAGGCGGTCGGGGTGCTCCCACGCGCGGGGTCGAAAGCGAAGATGATCTTGATCTCCGTCGTGCCACTCGAACCGGGGCGCAGCTCCTTCATATGGTGGAACGAGCTGCCCTTGAGGCGGTCGACCAAGGGCCGTCCGAGGGCGGGGCCGTGCTCGACGAGAGATCGACGGCCTCGCTGACCAGGTCGGCGGTAGTCGGATCGGTCCTGCACAGGTGGAGGAACCGGACTTATGCTCTGCGGGCGATTTTCACTCGGCGGTGGGGCGTACGGTGCGGGTGTTGAGGAGCGTCATCACCCAGCCGGCGGCGGCGAAGCCCACGGCGGCGGCGCCGGCGATCAACGCCAGCCGCCAGGTCGACCCGGTCAGCGCGGTTCCGCCCAGGTGGCCGACCAGCGCGCCGTACGCCGCCCACCCGAGCGCCGCCATCGACTCGTAGAGCAGGAAGAGGCGGTACGGGTATCCGCGGCGCCCGGCGGAGAAGCAGGCCGCCATCCGGCCACCGGGCACGAAACGGCACAGCAGGATCACCAGCGGGCCGGGGCGTCGCAGGCCCTCGGTGACCCGCCCCGCGGCACGGCGGGCCCGGCCGGGCTCCCGGGACCGGAGCAGCCGGCGGCGGCTGCCGCGGATCCGCGCCGCCAGCCGCGACCTCGGTGCCCGGCGACCGAGCAGGTAGCAGGCCAGGTCCCCGGCGAAGACGCCGAGCGCGCCGACCGCGATGGTGACCGGCAGGTTCAGGCCGCCGTACACGGTGAGCGCGCCACCGGTGATCATCAGCACCTGGGTGGGCACCACCGGTACGAAGGCGTCGACGACGAGGAGGCCGAGCAGCGCCAGGTACGCCCACATGGGCGACGCGACCTCGGTCAGTAGTTCGGGCACGGCTGCCACCTCACCGGACGGGCCGATCGGATGTTGCAGAGCCTGACGACATGGCCCGGGTCACCGGGGACGGCCCTGGCCGGCGGTGACCGCCGACACGGCGGCGCCACCAGAGGTCAACGAGCGGCGGGTGCCCGGGGTTACCGGTTTCGCCGATGAACCACGTACGCGAGGCGGTCGCCGGATCGGTGTTCATCGGCGTACCGTTGTCGGCGCGCGGCCCCACGACCGTCGGGTCCCCCGTTCTCGACGAGCGGGCCGCCGCGGGCCGTCGGCAGGTCCCGTGCCGGCGGCCCGCCCCTTTCTCCGGGGTGCCGCCCCGCGCCGGGTGCGCCCGCCACGCCGGCCCGTTCCGTACCCCGTTCGCCGGCCGTACCGGAAATTCGGATGCCAGGTGTGGCGAGCGGTGCGTACCGTCGCCCCATGCGCAGTGCGGAACGGACCACGACGCCGGGAAACCCCGGCGCGCCGCACTGACGAATCCGTCGACGAGGCCCCGGGCGATCCGCCCCGGGGCCTCGCGGCTTTCCGGACGTCGGTCGCTCCCGGGTCGTACCCGATCAAGGAGCGCGACATGATCGACCACCGTAGGCTCGGCCGCGAGCTGGACCTCTTCGTATCCGACCCGCTGGCCGGCGCGGGCCTGCCGCTCTGGCTGCCGGCCGGCGCCGCCGCCCGGCACGCCGTCGAGGAGTACGTCCGGGAGCTGGAGCGCCGGGCCGGCTACCGCCACGTCGTCACCCCGCCCCTGGGCCGGCGGGAGCTGTTCGAGCTGTCCGGCCACCTCGGGTACTTCGCCGACGACATGTTCCCGCCGATGCGGCTCTCCGCCGACGACGAGTTCGTGCTCCGGCCGGCCCTCTGCCCGCACCACGCCCTGGTCTACCGGGCGCGCGGCCGGTCCTACCGGGACCTGCCGCTGCGGGTCGCGGAGCTGGGCGGCATGTACCGCTCCGAGCGGTCGGGCGTGCTCGGCGGGCTGTCCCGGGTACGCGCGATCTCGCTCAACGACTCGCACAACTTCTGTGCCCTGGAACAGGTCGGCGAGGAGGTACGCGACATCCTGCGACTGATCCGGGAGGCGCACGCCGCCCTCGGCGTACGGCCGGCGGGTTTCCGCCTCTCGCTGCGCGGACCGGGGGAGAAGTACGTCGGCGACGACGCCCAGTGGGCGCGGGCCGAGGACCTGCTCCGCGCGGCGCTCGACGGGGTCGAGTACACCGAGGCCCCGGGCGAGGCCGCGTTCTACGGGCCGAAGATCGACATCCAGATCGTCGACGCCGCCGGTCGGGAGTCGACCCTCTCCACCGTCCAGCTCGACTTCGACAAGCCCGAGCGGTTCGACCTGTCGTACACCGACTCGGGTGGGGCCCGACGTCGGCCGGTGATGGTGCACCGGAGCCTGGTGGGCAGCATGGAGCGGCTCTTCGCGTACCTCATCGAGGTGCACGAGGGCGCGTTCCCCGCCTGGTACGCCCCGGTGCAGCTGATGGTGCTCCCGATCGACGACGGTCCGGCCGAGGCGGCCGACGCCCTCGCCGCGGAGGCCCTGGCCGCCGGGCTGCGGGTGGAGGTGGAACGGGCCGGGTCGCTGGGGGCCCGGATCCGCGACGCCGCCCGGAGACGCGTGCCGTACGTCGGAGTGGTCGGCCCCCGCGAGGCCGCAGCCGGCGAGGTCTCGCTGCGCCTGCGCGGAGGCCGTGTCCTGGATCCGATGCCCGTCGCCGACGCCCTGGCGGTGATCCGCGGCGTGGTCGGCTCCCGCTCCCATGTCCTGCTGCCCTAGACCGACGCGGGGGTCGGGGTCGCGGCGGGGGTGAACTGGGATTGGTGGAGTCGGTGGTAGGGGCCCTGCGCGGCGAGCAGGGCCTCGTGGGTGCCCTGTTCGACGATCCGGCCGTTCTCCATCATCAGGATCAGGTCGGCGTCGCGGATGGTGGAGAGGCGGTGGGCGATGACGAAGCTGGTCCGGTCCGACCGGAGGGCCGCCATCGCCCGCTGCAGCAGCACCTCGGTACGGGTGTCCACGGAGCTGGTCGCCTCGTCCAGGATCAGCAGCGACGGCTCGGCAAGGAACGCCCGGGCGATGGTGATGAGCTGCTTCTCGCCGGCGCTGACGTTGCTGCCCTCGGAGTCGATGACGGTGTCGTACCCGTCGGGGAGGCTGCGGACGAACCGGTCCACGAAGGTGGCCCGGGCGGCGGCGACGATCTCCTCCTCGCTGGCGCCCGGGCGCCCGTAGGCGATGTTGTCCCGGATGGTGCCGCCGAAGAGCCAGGTGTCCTGGAGCACCATGCCGATCCGGCCGCGCAGGTCGTCGCGGCTCATCGTGGTCACGTCCACCCCGTCGAGCGTGATCCGGCCGGCGTCCAGCTCGTAGAAGCG
Source organism: Micromonospora sp. BQ11 (assembly GCF_052068135.1). Classification (NCBI taxonomy): domain Bacteria; kingdom Bacillati; phylum Actinomycetota; class Actinomycetes; order Micromonosporales; family Micromonosporaceae; genus Micromonospora; species Micromonospora sp. BQ11. The sequence continues at coordinate 202,722 of NZ_JBQHDB010000001.1, forward strand.
CATGATCAGGTTGACCAGGGTGGTCTTGCCGGCCCCGGTCGGCCCGACGATCGCCACGGTGTGCCCCGGCTCGGCGACCAGGGACAGGTTCTCGATGAGGGGCTTGTCCTCCGCGTATCGGAAGGAGACGTTCTCGAACTCGACCCGGCCGCGCGGCTCGGTCACCCGGGCCGGCGGCTCCGGGTCCGGGCTCTGTTCCTGCGCGTCGAGCACCGCGAAGACCCGCTCGGCGGAGGCCACCCCGGACTGGAGCAGGTTCGCCATCGAGGCGACCTGGGTCAGCGGCTGCGTGAACTGGCGCGAGTACTGGATGAACGCCTGCACGTCGCCGAGGCTCATCGCTCCGGTGGCGACCCGCAGGCCACCGACCACGGCGATGGCCACGTAGCTCAGGTTCCCGATGAACATCATCGCCGGCATGATGATCCCGGAGATGAACTGCGCCGCGAAGCTGGCCCGGAACAGCTCCTCGTTCCGGTCGGTGAAGGCGGCCTCCACCTCGCGCTGCCGGCCGAAGACCTTGACCAGCTCGTGGCCGGTGAACGCCTCCTCGATGTGGCCGTTCAGCTCCCCGGTGTGCGTCCACTGCGCGATGAACTGCTTCTGCGACCGCTTGGCGATCTGGCCGGTGACGGCGACCGACAGCGGTACGGCGACCAGCGCCACCAGGGCCAGCAGCGGCGAGATCCAGAACATCGCGGCCAGGACGCCGACGACGGTGAGCACCGACGTCAGCAGTTGACTGAGGGTCTGCTGGAGGCTGGTGGAGATGTTGTCGATGTCGTTGGTGACCCGGCTGAGCAGTTCACCGCGCGGCTGCCGGTCGAAGTAGGGCAGCGGAAGCCGGTTGAGTTTGGCCTCGACGTCGGCGCGCAGCCGGTACACGGTCCGCTGCACCACGCCGTTGAGCAGCCAGCCCTGCCACCACATCAACAGGCTCGCGCCCAGGTAGAGCGCCAGGGCGAGCAGCAGGACCCGGCCCAGCGCGTCGACGTCGATGCCGACGCCGGGCACCACGTCCATCCGGGCGAGCATGTCGGCGAAGCTCGCGTCGCCGTCCGCCCGCGCCGCGGCGACGGCCTCGTCGGCGGTGGTGCCGGCGGGAAGCTGCCGGCCGAGCACGCCGGTGAAGATGATGTCGGTGGCGTGGCCGAGGATCATCGGGCCGATGACGCTGAAGCCCACGCCGAGCAGCGCCAGCGCGACGATCGCGACCAGGTGTGCCCGGTGCGGCCGGAGCCGGCCGAGCAGCCGCCGGGCCGACGGCACGAAGGTCATCGACCGCTCCGCGGGCATCCCGGCGCCCATCCAGGGCGGACCGCCCCGCTGGCCCCCCGGTGGCAGCCGCTTCGGCGTCCGCGGGTCGGCCGCCGGCTTCTGCTGAGGTACGGCGGGAGGCGTCCCACCCCGCCCGGTCACGCCGCCACCCCGGTCTGCTGGGACGCGACGATCTCGGCGTACGTGGGACAGTCGACCAGCAGGTCGTCGTGTCGGCCCATCCCGACCACGCCTCCGTTCTCCAGCACGATGATCTGGTCGGCGTCGACGACCGTGGAGATCCGCTGCGCCACGATCACCACCGCCGCGTCCGCGGTGACCGGTCGCAGCGCCGCCCGCAGCCGGGCGTCGGTGCCGAGGTCCAGCGCCGAGAACGAGTCGTCGAAGAGGTAGATCTCCGGTCGCCGGACCAGGGCCCGGGCGATCGCCAGCCGTTGCCGCTGGCCACCGGAGACGTTCGTACCGCCCTGCGCGATCGGCGCGTCCAGCCCCTCCGGCATGGCCTCGACGAAGTCGCGCGCCTGGGCGATCTCCAGGGCCGTCCACAGCTCGGCGTCGGTGGCGTCGGGGTTGCCGTAGCGCAGGTTGCTCGCCACGGTGCCGGTGAACAGGTACGGCTTCTGCGGCACCAGGCCGATCCGGCGCCACAGCTCGTCGGGTGCCAGCTCCCGCACGTCCACCCCGTCGACCAGGACCGCGCCGGCGGTCACGTCGACCAGCCGGGGGATCAGCGACAGCAGGGTGGTCTTGCCGGCCCCGGTGCTGCCGACGATCGCGGTGGTCGTACCGGGACGGACCCGGAGGGAGATGTCCCGCAGCACCGCCTCGGCGGCCCCGGGGTACTGGAACCGCACGTCCCGAAGCTCCAGCTCGGCCCGGCCCGGCACGTCGGTCACGGGTCGGGCGGCGGGCACCACGGAGGAGTCGGTGTCCAGCACCTCGGTGATCCGCTCGGCGCAGACCGCCGCGCGGGGCACCATCATCAGCATGAAGGTGGCCATCATGACCGCCATCAGGATCTGCATCAGGTACTGGAGGAAGGCGGTGAGCGCGCCGACCTGGATCGCCCCGTCCTCCACCCGCTGCGCGCCGAACCACAGCACCGCGACGCTGGAGACGTTGAGCACCAGCATCACGACGGGGAAGATCAGGGCCATCAGCCGGCCGGTGCGCAGGGCGGTCGCGGTCAGGTCGGCGTTCGCGCCGGCGAAGCGTTCCGTCTCGTACGGCTCGCGCACGAACGCCCGGACGACGCGGATGCCGGTGATCTGCTCGCGCAGTACCCGGTTGACGGTGTCGATGCGGGTCTGCATGAGACGGAACCCCGGCACCATCCGCCGGATGATCAACCCGAGGGCGACGGCGAGCACGGGGACGCTGACCAGCATCAGCCAGGACAGCCCGACGTCCTCGCGCAGGGCCATCACGACGCCGCCGACGCTCATGATCGGTGCGGCGACCAGCATCGTGCAGCTCATCAGGACGAGCATCTGCACCTGCTGCACGTCGTTGGTGTTGCGGGTGATCAGCGACGGCGCGCCGAAGCGGGCCACCTCGCGGGCCGAGAATCGGTTGACGTGCCGGAACACCGCGGCCCGGACGTCCCGCCCGAATCCCGTGGCGGTCCGCGCGCCCAGGTACACGGCGGCGATCGAGCAGACGATCTGCACCAGGCTGACCGCGAGCATCCACCCACCGGTCCGCATGATGTAGCCGGTGTCTCCCCGGGCCACCCCGAGGTCGATGATGTCGGCGTTGAGGCTGGGCAGGTAGAGCGAGGCGATCGTGCCGACGAACTGGAGCAGCACGACCGCCGCCAGCGGTCGCTGGTACGGGCGCAGGAACGCGCGCAGCAACCGCATCAGCATGTGGGGGCCTCCAGGGGCGGGCTCGGCTCGTCCCCGGCGGCGATGACCTCCAGGAGGAACTCCCGGATCACCGCCGCCTTGGCAGGATCCGCGTCGACGGAGGTGAGCGGGCGCTCCGAGTGGATCAGCTCGGTGAGCGCCGCCGCCCGGGCACGTCCGGCCTCGGTGAGCGTGAGCCGTACGCTCCGCCGGTCCGCCTCGTCGCGCTGCCGCTCGACCAGGCCGTCACGCTCCAGCGTGTCGACGATGCCGGTGAGGGTGGCCGGCCGGACGAAGCACCGTTCGGCGACCGCCCGGTGTGGCAGCTCGCCGTGCTGGGCGATCGTCATGAGGGCCACCATGCCGGCCTGGCTGAGCCCGTGCTCCTCGGCGAGGAACCGGTTCCAGCGCTGGCCGGTGACGTGTCCGGCCACCACCAGCAGCCGACCGAGCGGCACGTCCGAGAGGGTCACCAGGTCCACGCCAAACACGTTAGCTTCGAGACCGTCAGGGGCCAAACGAAATAGCGACAGCCGTGGCGACGAACACGACCTGGAGCGCCGTCCGCGTACCGATCGGGGTGACCGGCCGGCCGGCGAGGGTGAGTCCGCGCCGGGCGGCGGACACGTTCGCCGGGAACATCGCCAGCATCAGCAGGGCCAGGCCGGCGGCGGCCCAGCGTGCGGTCGCCGGGACGAGCAGCGCCGCCGCGCCGACCAGTTCCAGGACGCCGGTGACGGTGACCAGCAGGTCCGGCCGGGGGAGTCCGGGCGGGACCATCGCGACGAGGTCCGCCCGCCGGCTCCGCGAGAAGTGGGCCGTGCCGGTGAGTACGAGCATCAGGGCGAGTCCCACCCGGAGGGCGGGATGCCACCCGTCGAGGGCGTCGACGCCGGCCAGGCCGGCGAGTCGGGCGAGCGCGGCGCCGATCACGAGAGCGAGCAGGGGAACCATGACCCCTCCCATCTAGTCACCGACAAGATTGGGCCCTGACGCACATCTTGTCAATGGCAAGTTACAGTGGGGCATGTCCTCCGGAACGCGTGGCTACCATCACGGCGACCTGCGGCGCGCACTGCTCGCGGCGGCCGTGGAGTCGATCGGGGAATCCGGGCCGGGCGCCCTGAGCCTGCGGGACCTGGCCCGCCGGGCGGGCGTGTCGCACGCCGCGCCGGCACACCACTTCGGGGACAAGGCGGGCCTGCTCACCGCCGTCGCCGCCGAGGGATTCGACCTGCTGGCCGACGCGCTGCGCGAGGCCGACGGCGGCCTGCTGGAGGTCGGCGTGGCGTACGTCGGCTTCGCCGTCGAGCACCGGGCGCACTTCGAGGTGATGTTCCGCACCGACCTGCACCGGCCCGACGACCCGGAGCTGCTGGCCGCCCAGGAGCGCTCCGGCGCCGCCCTCCACGCCAGCGTCGCCGGCCTGCCCGCTGATCGCCCCACGGCGTCCGATCCCGAGGGCGACGCCCTCGCCGCCTGGTCGATCGTGCACGGCTTCGCCACCCTGTGGCTCGCCGGCGCCCTCCCCGCCGCGGTCGGCGACGACCACCGCGCCGCCGCCCGCGCCGTGATCCACCGCCTCTTCCCCCGGACCTGACGGGCGGGAACGGTGCGGCGGACCGACCCCCGGACCTCCGGCCGGACCCGGGGTCGGCCGGACCCGGGCGGCGATCTCGCACTTTCTGCCGCCGCAGAAGCGGCAAAAGCACCCGTAAGGGCGACCGAAAGTGCAAGATCGCGGGGGCGGGGGCCCTGCGCGCGGGGCGGCTGGGTCGACTTTCCGTCGGTCACCAGCTCGTCGGCAGTGGCATCCCCTCGGTGTAGCCGGCCGCGCTCTGCACGCCGACCAGCGCCCGCTCGTGGAACTCGTCCAGGTTTCGCGCGCCCGCGTACGTGAAGGCGCTCCGTACCCCGGAGATGATCTCGTCGATGAGGTCCTCCACGCCCGGGCGGGTCGGGTCGAGGTACATCCGCGCCGAGGAGATGCCCTCCTCGAAGATCGCCTTACGGGCCCGGTCGAAGGCGCTGTCGTCGGCGGTACGGGCGCTGACCGCACGCGCCGACGCCATACCGAAGCTCTCCTTGTAGCGCCGCCCGTCGGCGTCGGTGTAGAGGTCGCCGGGGGACTCGTAGGTCCCCGCGAACCAGGAACCGATCATCACGTTGGACGCGCCCGCGGCCAGGGCGAGCGCCACGTCACGGGGGTGCCGTACGCCGCCGTCGGCCCAGACGTGCCGACCCAGCTCGCGGGCGGCCGCCGCGCAGTCCAGCACGGCGGAGAACTGCGGCCGGCCGACCCCGGTCATCATCCGGGTGGTGCACATCGCTCCGGGGCCGACGCCCACCTTGATGATGTCCGCGCCGGCCTCGACGAGGTCGCGTACGCCCTCGGCGGTGACGACGTTGCCGGCCGCCACCGGGACGTGCGGGTCGACCTCGCGGACCCTCCGCAGCGCGGAGATCATCCGTTCCTGGTGGCCGTGCGCGGTGTCCACGACCAGGGTGTCCACCCCGGCCTGGAGCAGCGCGGCGGCCTTGCCCGCCACGTCGCCGTTGATGCCGACGGCGGCGGCGATGCGCAGCCGACCCCGGTCGTCGACGGCCGGCTTGTAGAGGGTCGCCCGCAGGGCGCCCTGCCGGGTGAGTACACCGACCAGCCGTCCCTCGGCGTCGACCACCGGGGCGAGTCGCCGGCGCCCGGCCGACAGCCGGTCGAAGCCGGTACGCGGGTCCGCGTCGGCCGGCACCGTGTGCAGCTCGGTCGACATCACGTGCCGGAGCTGGGCGAACCGGTCCACGCTCACGGTGTCCGCCTCGGTCACCACGCCGAGGGGACGGCCCTCCGGGTCGACGACGATCACCGCAGCGTGCGAGCGCTTCGGGAGCAGGTGGATGGCGTCTCCGACGGTGTCGGTGGGGCCGAGGGTGATCGCCGTGTCGTGCACGAGGTGCCGTTGCTTGACCCAGGCGACGACGTTCGCCACGACCTCGATGGGGATGTCCTGCGGGATGACCGCGATGGCACCCCGGCGGGCGACCGTCTCGGCCATCCGCCGCCCGGCCACGGCGGTCATGTTCGACACCACCAGCGGGATGGTGGTGCCCGTACCGTCGCTGGTGGCCAGGTCGACGTCGAGTCGCGAGCCCACCTCGGAGCGGGCCGGCGCCATGAAGACGTCGTTGTAGGTCAGGTCGTGCGCGGGGACCGCGCCATGTAGGAACCGCACCCGGCCATCATTCCTGGCCACCGCCGTACCCGCCGCCGGTGGTCACGGAAAACACCTTCCGCGCGCTCACCGCAGGAGCAGGGCCGCGCCCACCGCGGCCATCACGAGGGCGACGGCGCCGTCCAACACCCGCCACGCCTGGGTACGCGCCAGCAGGGGCGCGAGCCGGTGCGCCCCGGCGCCCAGCGCGCTGAACCAGACGACGCTGGCCAGCGCGGCGCCCCCGCCGAAGGCCCAGCGGTCCTCGTGCTGCTGGGCGATCCCGCCGATGAGCAGCACCGTGTCGAGGTACACGTGCGGGTTGAGGTAGGTGAAGGCGAGGCAGGCGAGGACGGTCGCCCGCAGGGGGGCCGGCGGTCGGTCGGTCGGCGCCAGCGTGCCGGGGCGCAGTGCGCGCCGCGCCGCGAGGAGCGCGTAGCAGAACAGGAAGGCCGCGCCGCCCCAGCGGATGGCGGTCAGCAGGGCCGGCGACCCGGACACGACGGTGCCGAGGCCGGCGATCCCGGCCGTGATGAGCAGGGCGTCGGAGGCGGCGCACGCCACCACCACCGGTACGACGTGTTCGCGGCGCAGGCCCTGGCGGAGCACGAAGGCGTTCTGCGCGCCGATGGCGACGATCAGGGCGAGGGAGACGGAGAACCCGGCGAGCGCCGAGGGCAACGGATCTGGCACACCGCGAGGCTATGGCCGGTGCGTCATACCAGTCCAGCTCATGTTTCTGATGCTCCGTAAGCTCAGCTTATGGAGGGACTCGACTCGACGCAGCTCCGCACGTTGACGACCGTGGTGGCCGAGGGAAGCTTCGACGCTGCGGCCCGGGTCCTCCACGTGACCCCGTCGGCGGTCAGCCAACGGATCCGGGCGTTGGAGGAGGCGGTCGGGCAGGTCCTGGTCCGGCGTACGCGGCCGTGCCGGGCCACCGAGGCGGGCCGGCCTCTCCTGCGTCTCGCGGGTCAAGTGGCGCTGCTCGAACAGGAGGCGCTGGCCGACGCGCGGGGGGCGCTGACCGGGGACCGCGTCGGCACCCGACTGGCCGTCGTGGTCAACGCCGACTCCCTGGCCACCTGGTTCGTCGCCGCGCTGGCCCAGGTGCCCGACGATCTGGCGGTCCGCTTCGACGTACGCCAGGACGACCAGGACCACACGGCGGACCTGCTGCGCGACGGTGCCGTCATGGCGGCGGTGACCGCCCAGCGGGAGGCGGTGCAGGGCTGTCGGGCGGTGTCGCTCGGCGCGATGCGTTACCGCGCGCTGGCCGCGTCCGGCCGGGCCGGACGGTGGTTCCCCGACGGGCTGACCGCCGCGGCGCTGGCCGTGGCGCCGATGGTGGCGTTCGACCGCAAGGACCGCGTGCAGCACCGTTTCCTACGGTCGGTGACCGGGCGGCACCTGGACCCGCCGGTGCACCACGTGCCGTCGGTGCCGGCGTTCAGCGAGGCGATCCGCCGGGGGCTCGGCTGGGGCGTGGTGCCCGAGCAGTTGGCCGCCGCCGACCTGGCCGACGGCACGTGCGTCGACCTGGCCCCCGGTCGGTACGTCGACGTGCCGCTGTACTGGCAGCACTGGCGGCTGGACTCGACGGTGCTGGGTGCGCTGACCGCCGCCGTACGTGCCGAGGCTGCGGTCACGCTCCGCTGAGCGGGCTTCGGCCCGCGCAGGTGTTAGGAGGGGGCCCTTCCTATGCACCAGGCGTTAAGAAGGTGCCCTTCCTTACACCTCAGGCGATGGTGCAGATGGCGGCGCCGGCGGTGATGACCGCGCCGACCTCGGCGGAGAGGCCGCTGACCGTGCCGGCCTTGTGCGCGTGCAGCGGCTGCTCCATCTTCATCGCCTCCAGCACCACCACCAGGTCGCCCTCGGCGACGGTGTCCCCGTCGGCGACGGCGATCTTGACGATCGTGCCCTGCATGGGGGAGGTGAGGGCGTCGCCGCCCACCGCGGCGCCGGCCTTCGCGGAGCCGCCCCGGCGACCCGGCTTCTTGGCGGCCGGAGCGGCGGTGGCCGTACCCGCGCCGAGGCCGGCGGGCAGGACCACCTCCAGGCGCTTGCCACCGACCTCGACCACGACGGTCTCGCGCTCGGCCGGGCCCTCGACGGCGCCGGCGACGGCGGTGAAGGCCGGCACGGTGTTGTCGAACTCGGTCTCGATCCAGCGGGTGTGCACGTGGAACGGCTCGGACGTGAACGCCTCGTCCCGCACCACGAGGCGGTGGAACGGCAGGGCGGTGGCCATGCCCTCGACCACCATCTCGTCGAGTGCGCGGCGGGCCCGCTCGATCGCCTCGGTACGCGTCTCGCCGGTGATGATCACCTTCGCCAGCAGCGAGTCGAAGTTGCCGCCGATCACGTCGCCGGCCGAGACGCCGGTGTCCACCCGGACGCCCGGGCCGCTGGGCAGCCGCAGTGCGGTGATCGTGCCGGGGGCGGGCAGGAAGTTGCGGCCCGGGTCCTCGCCGTTGATCCGGAACTCGATGGCGTGCCCGCGCGGGGTCGGATCCTCGCCGAAGCGCAGCTTCTCGCCGTCGGCGATCCGGAACTGCTCCCGGACCAGGTCGACGCCGGCGGTCTCCTCGGTCACCGGGTGCTCCACCTGGAGACGGGTGTTGACCTCCAGGAAGGAGATGGTGCCGTCCGCGCCGACCAGGTACTCCACCGTGCCGGCGCCGTGGTAGCCGGCCTCCCGGCAGATCGCCTTGGCGCTGTCGTGGATCTGGGCGCGCTGCGCGTCGGTGAGGAACGGCGCGGGGGCCTCCTCGACCAGCTTCTGGTGGCGGCGCTGGAGCGAGCAGTCCCGGGTGCCCACGACGATCACGTTGCCGTGCTGGTCGGCGAGGACCTGCGCCTCGACGTGCCGGGGCTTGTCCAGGTAGCGCTCCACGAAGCACTCGCCCCGCCCGAACGCGGCGACCGCCTCGCGGGTGGCCGACTCGAACAGGTGCGGGATCTCCTCCATCGTGCGGGCCACCTTGAGGCCGCGACCGCCGCCGCCGAAGGCCGCCTTGATGGCGACCGGCAGGCCGTGGTCGACGGCGAAGGCGATCACCTCGTCGGCGTTGCCCACCGGATCGGGGGTGCCGGGGACCAGGGGTGCGCCGGCGCGCTGGGCGATGTGCCGGGCGGTCACCTTGTCACCGAGGTCGCGGATGGCCTGCGGGGTGGGGCCGATCCAGGTCAGCCCGGCGTCGACGACCGCCTGGGCGAAGTCGGCGTTCTCGGAGAGGAATCCGTACCCGGGGTGGACAGCGTCGGCGCCGGCCTTCGCGGCGACGTCGATCAGCTTGTCGATACGCAGGTAGCTCTCGGCCGCCGTGTCGCCGCCCAGCGCGTACGCCTCGTCGGCGAGCGTCGCGTGCAGGGCGTCCCGGTCGGAGTCCGCGTAGACGGCGACGCTGCCGAGGCCGGCGTCGCGGCAGGCGCGGATGACGCGGACGGCGATCTCGCCGCGGTTGGCGATGAGTACCTTGCGCACCTTGTGGCTCCTCCCGGGAGGTCGTTGACCGGGAGTGTATCGGCCACCCTGATGTCCCTAACGATCGCTCAGTGTGGGATGTGGCACTGTCCCCACCGAGCCCTAGTCAAACTTGTCTAATACGCTTGACGCCGTGTCCGCCACGCGAATGATGATCCTTGGACTGGTCCGCTGGATGCAGCCGGTGCACGGCTACGACGTCCGCCGCGAGCTGCTGAGTTGGAACGCCGACAGGTGGGCCAACATCCAGCCCGGCTCGATCTACCACGCGCTGCGCAAGCTGACCCAGGAGGGACTGCTGCGCGAGGTGGCGACCGAGCAGGTCGGTGCCCGCCCGGCCCGCACCACGTACGAGATCACCGCCAAGGGTGAGGAGGAGTTCGAGACGCTCCTGCGCGGGTTGTGGTGGCGGCTGCACGAGCCGGCCGATCCCTTCGCGGCGGCCTTCTCCTTCCTGCCCGCGCTGCCCCGCGAGGAGGCCTCGGCGGCCCTGCGCAACCGGGCGATCCAGCTCCGCGCCGGTGTCGGATGGATGCGTACGTCGTTGAACTCGGACTGGCTGCGGTCCGGCAAGCCGGTGCACGTGGCCTGGATGTTCGAGCTCTGGTCGGACCGCGCCGAGGTGGAGATCGCCTGGTGCGAGCGGATCGCCGACCGGATCGACGAAGGGATGTCGTACCTGCCTGATGGGCTGGAGGATGCGGACGGGTGGTCCGGGTGGCAGGAGCGGCTGCCACCGCGTACCTCCGATCCTAATAATCAACGTTGACCACAAAAGCTATATCGCGTTAGCCTTACCGCGGCACAACGGGGAAGCGCGCCGTCCGGCGCCGTCTCCTGTGGACAGAGAGGTGGCCGGCGTCGCCGGCCCGGGCGACCAGGAGCCATACATGATCGAGACCAGAGGGTTGCGGAAGTCGTTCCGCACCCGCACCGGTCGGGAGACGAAGACGGTCGACGCCGTGCGCGGGGTCGACCTCCAGGTCGCCGAGGGGGAGATCTTCGGCTTCCTCGGCCCCAACGGTGCCGGCAAGACCACCACCCTGCGGATGCTCGCCACGCTGATCGAGCCGGACGGCGGCGAGGCGACCATCGCCGGCGCCGACCTGCGCAAGGACCCGGCCGAGGTGCGCCGCCGCATCGGTTACGTCGCCCAGGGCGGCAGCACCTGGGACGAGTCGACCGCCCGCGAGGAGCTGGTGCTGCACGCGCGCATGTACGGCATCTCCAAGGCCGAGGCGCACCGGCGCGCGGCCGGCGCTCTCGACGCCTTCCAGCTCACCGAGTACGCCGACCGCAAGTGCAAGACCTACTCCGGCGGCCAGCGTCGCCGGGTGGAGATCGCGCTCGGCATCATCCACGAGCCGAGGATCGTCTTCCTGGACGAGCCGACCACCGGTCTCGACCCGCAGAGCCGCGCCCACATGTGGGACGAGATCCGGCGACTGCGCACCGACGGGATGACCGTCTTCATCACCACGCACTACCTGGACGAAGCCGACGCGCTCTGCGACCGGATCGCGATCATGGACCACGGCGAGGTGGTCGCCGAGGGCACCCCGGCCGACCTCAAGCGGGAGATCTCCGGCGACGTGGTCCTGGTCGGGCTGGACGCCGTCGCCACGCCGCAGGCGGCCGAGCTGCTCGACACCGAGCCGTACGTCAACAAGCTGGAGACCGCCGACGAGGGCGGCCTGCGCCTCTACGTCGACGAGGGCGCGACCGCCATCCCGCAGATCCTCCGCCGGGTCGACAACGCCGGCCTCGCGCTCACCTCGATCGAGCTGCACCGCCCCAGCCTCGACGACGTCTTCCTGACCAAGACCGGCCGCTCGCTACGCGAGTCCTGAGACACCGGAGTGACATCGTGAAACTCGCCCGCGACACGTGGCTGATCTTCGAGCGGCAGCTCCGGCTGCTCCTGCGCAACCCGGTCTGGGTCTTCGTCGGCGTCTTCCAGCCGGTGATGTACCTGCTCCTGTTCGCCCCGCTGCTCAAGCCGGCCCTCAACGCGCCCACCCAGGCCGAGGCCTACAAGATCTTCGTACCCGGTCTGCTGGTCCTGCTGGCCATCTTCGGCGGCCTGTTCCAGGGCTTCGGCCTGATCGCCGAGCTGCGCGCCGGGGTCATCGAACGCTCCCGGGTCACCCCGGTCAGCCGCCTGGCCCTGCTGCTCGGCCGCTCCCTGCGCGACGTCGTCTCGCTGATCGCGCAGGCGGTCATCATCACCCTGCTCGCGCTCCTGTTCGACCTGCGGGTCTTCATCGGCGACCTGCTCCTGGCGTACCTGATGCTGGCCCTCATCGCGCTGATGACCTCCGCCGTCTCCTACGGGGTCGCGCTCAAGGTCAAGAGCGAGGACGCCCTCGCGCCGCTGATGAACACCGTCGCCCAGCCGGTGCTGCTGCTCTCCGGCATCCTGCTCCCGCTGACCTTCGCGCCCGGCTGGTTGCAGGGCGTCGCCAACTGGAACCCGTTCTCCTGGGCGGTCGACGGCACCCGGGCCCTCTTCGCCGGTGACCTCGGCGACGACAAGGTGTGGCAGGGGCTGACCATCATCGCGGTGCTCGCCGCCGCCGGCGTCTTCTGGGCCGCCCGCCAGTTCGCCCGCAGCGTCAGGTGAAAGGAAGGGCCCCCTATTAACGCCTGCGGTAGAGGAAGGGCCCCCGCTTAACACTCGCGCCGGGCTGGGGAGAGCTGCCTCTCACCGGGAGCGGGGCACGCACCGAGCGCTTGTAGCGTAAGGCGCGTGCCCCGCCTCACCCGTGACCGGACCACCTGGCTGGCGTACGCCCAGCTGGGTCTCTGGGGTTTCTTCCTCTACGGCTTCGGCCCGGTGGTCCCGCTGCTCCGCGACGAACAGGGCACCTCCGCCGCCGTCGCCGGCCTGCACAGCACCGGCATCGCCGTCGGGTCGCTGCTCGGCGGGGCGCTCTTCGCGCCGCTCGCCCGCCGCGTCGGCCGCGGCGCGGCGATCTGGACCGGCCTTGCGGGGGTCGCGGCCGGCGTCACGGCCTTCGGCATGGCGCGACCCCTGCCGGCCACCATCGCGGCGGTCGTGGTGATCGCCACCTTCGGCATGATCGTCATCAGCGGCGTCGCCGTCGTGCTCACCGCGCGGCACGGGCCCGCCGCGCCGGCCGCGTTGACCGAGGCCAACGCCGCCTGCGCCGGCCTCGGCATCCTCGCCCCGGTGGTCATCGGGGCCAGCGTGGACGCCGGCTGGGGCTGGCGGCCGGTGATGGCCGTCGAGGTCGGCCTGATCGCGCTGGTCGCGGTTGCCTTTCGGGTACGCCGGCGGCAGACCGCCCCCGCTACCGCGGCTCCCGGCGGCCCGGTCGCCGTACCCGCGTCCCCGACTGTCACGACCCGTTCCGCACACCCCAGCCCGGTGTTAGGAAGGGACCCTTCCTCTACACCAGGCGTTAAGCGGGGGCCCTTCCTTTCGCAGCGGCTGCCGCGGGCGTACTGGATCGCGTGGACCCTCATGGCCGTGACCGGTTCGATCGAGGTGTGCCTGTCGCTGTGGACCGCCGACGTACTGCGCGACCACTCCGGCCTCGACGCCGGGGCCGCCTCCGCCGCCGTCGCCGCGATCGTCGGTGGGATGTTCGTCGGGCGACTGATCGGGGGACGGATCGCCCTGCGGTTCCGGCCGGTGCCCCTGCTGCTCGGGGCCTTGGGCGTGTCGCTGGCCGGGTTCACGCTCTTCTGGACCGCACCGGTGGGCTGGCTCGCGGTCACCGGGCTGGTCGTACTCGGCCTCGGCAACGCGCTGCACTACCCGCTGGCCATCTCCATCGCCCTCGCCGTCGCCGGTCCGGCCGCGGACAAGGCGGCGGGCTGGGCGTCGTACTCGATGGGGGTCGGCTTCGGGATCGCGCCGGTGGCCCTGGGCTGGCTGGCCGACGGCGTCGGACCGTACCTCGCCTTCCTGCTGCTTCCGGGCTTCATCGCCACCGCGGCGGTGCTCGCCGCGCGCCTCGGCCGCGCGCTGCGTCCCGGCACCCTGGCCGACGAGCCGAAACCCACCCCGGTCGGTGCCGGTTGATCCACTCCCGCGGTGTCAGTGCACCCGGGCGAGGGTGAGGCCGTCCGCGATCGGCAGCATCACCGCGTCGACCCGGACGTCGGCCAGGACCTCGTCGTTGAACGCCGCGATCGCGCGGTCGTCGGCGTTCCCCGGGGCGATCACCCGGCCACCCCGCAGCACGTTGTCCACCGCGATCACCCCGCCCGGGCGCATCCGCGGCACCAGCTCCGACCAGTAGATCGGGTAGCCGGTCTTGTCCGCGTCGATGAAGGCGAAGTCGATCTCCCGCTCGTACGGCAGCTCGCGCAGCGTCTCCCCCGCTGGCCCGATCCGTAGGTCGATTTGGTCGTCCACCCCCGCGCGGGTCCAGTACCGCCGGGCGATGCCGGTGTACTCCTCCGAGATGTCGAAGCAGGTCAGCCGCCCACCGTCGACCAGACCCCGGGCGATCGCCAGCGAGGACAACCCGGTGAAGGTGCCGACCTCGACCGCTCGGCGCGCACCGAGCAGCCGGGTGAGGAAGGTCAGGAATGCGGCCTGCTCCGGAGCGACCTGCATCCGCGCGTCGTCCGGCAGGGCCGCCCGGGTCTCCTCGATCAGCTCGCGCATGATCTGGTCGGGTGGCGAGCCGTGCGCCACGAGGTACGCGTGCAGGTCCTCGGTGAGCGGGATCGACTTGGTGGCCATGACCGGACGTTAGCCCAGCGGTTCGACGGACTGGTTGCCAGGCGTGACCTTCGTCCACAGGTCGATGATCCGCAGGTCCAGCTCGGCGAGGAGTCGACGCAGCAACGGCAGGCTCAGACCCACCACCGTCCCCGGGTCACCCTCGATCCGCTCGACGAACGGTCCACCCAGCCCGTCGATCGTGAAGGCGCCCGCCACCGCCAACGGTTCGCCCGTGCCCACGTACCGGGCGATCTCGTCGTCGTCGACGTCGGCGAAGTGCACGGTCGTCGAGGCCACCGCCTCGGCCCGCCGACCCGCGTCGACGTCGATGAGGCAGTGCCCACTGTGCAGGACGCCGCTGCGCCCCCGCATCCGCTCCCACCGCTGGACGGCGTCCGCGGCGTCCGCCGGCTTCCCCAGGATCTCCCCGTCGAAGGCCAGCACCGAGTCGCAACCGATCACCAGCGTGCGCTGGTCGCCGGCGGGACGCAGCCGGGTCAACACCGCCTGGGCCTTGAGGCGCGCCAGTTCCAGGCACAGTTCCTCGGCCCGGTCGGTGACCACCAGGGACTCGTCGACACCGCTCACCAGCACGTCCGGCTCGATGCCGGCGGCCTGGAGGGTCTTGCGGCGGGCAGGGCTCGCCGACGCGAGCACGAGACGGAGGGGCTTGGATTCAGGCACGCCGCCGACGTTACCGGGCCACCGGTCCGTCCGCGGTACGCACCGCGCGGCCTGCCCGTTGTACGCGCCGCACGTCGACAACGCGGATATACTGCTTTGGCTTCTCGTATATAGGGGTGCGTATGACGAAGATCCTGGTGGACGTGGACGACCAGGCACTGGCCGACGCGGCAGAGGCATTCGGCACCAAGACCAAGAAGGACACAGTCAACGTGGCCCTCAGGGAAGGCGCGGCGCGCCTGCGGAGGGCCAGAGCGCTCGGGGAGTTGGCCGAGCGCGGCCAAGCCGGTGACTTCGACGAACTGCTCGACAAGGGCTCCTACCGGTCGTGAGGCTCGCCGACTATCTGGTGGACACCAGCGCCCTCGTACGCCTGCTCCGGCACGAGGCGCTGCGATCGCGCTGGGAGCCGGCTCTGACCGCCGGCCTGCTCGCCGTGTGCCCGCTCGTGGAGTTGGAATTCCTGTACACCGCCAAGTCGACGGCTGACCGCGAATGGCTCCAGGGGCAGCTCAGGATCGTGTTCGGCTGGGTGGCCATGCCGGACCGGATCTACGAGCGGGCGGCGGAGATGCAGCACGACCTCACCGGTCGCGGCGCTCACCGATCGGCCGGGGCAGTCGACCTGCTCATCGCGGCCACCGCCGAGTACCAGGGCCTCTCGCTGCTGCACTACGACCGCGACTTCGACCAGATCGCCAAGGTCACGGGCCAACCCGTCCGCTGGGTCGCATCGCCCGGCTCGGTGAAGTGAGTCTGCTCGTTCCTCCTAACGACTGGTCCCGAGCGATCGTGGGATCGTCCCCGCCTCGACGGCGTCGCGCGACCACTGCCCAGGTGCCGCGAGCGGCGCAGAACGTGATCGACTCGCCTTCATTGAAACCGGGCCATCCCGCGCACCCCAACACCCCGACTTCAATGACATCGAGTGGATCAACCAGCCCCGCCGGCGCGCGGGAGTGACCGTCGAGGAAAGTTCGATCAGCGGCTGATACGCGGGGGCGGATCGTCACCGTGACGCCGACGCCGAACAACCGCTGCCCATACGCCTCCGGCCACCACCAGAACACCAAGCGTCAGGAGCCCACGAACCGTGGAGTCGCCATCCTTCGAGCCGGCCCCGGGCTGAGCAGCCGCGGGTGTTGGCGCGACGGTGGGTGCGGGCGGCGAAGAGCTGAAGCCGAGCGGCGGGACGTCAGCAGTCAGCGCCGCAACGAGATCAATGACGCCGTAGCCGTACTGGTCGTCGCGCCCGGACGGTCCCTTGTCGACAGCGGTGGCGGTCAGGCGATGGATCACCTCGGATGCGGGTAGGTCGGGGTACTTCGATCGTACGAGAGCGGCCGCGCCGGCAACAATTGCCGTTGCGCTGGATGTGCCGGTGCCCTTCGAGTACTTCGCGCCGAAACTCGTGCTATATATCTGGACCGCAGGCGCTGCTATGTCGATTTTGGGCCCCATAACTGATATGGCGGCATGGAACCCTTTATCATCCACGCCGGCCACAGCTATAACGCTGGGATGGCTCGCCGGGTAGCCGATAGACGTCGTCGCTGGTTGGTTGCCTACCCCAGCCACCACTACTATGTCGGCTCTAATGGCAGATTCCACTGCACGTATCAAGCGCTGACTTGAGCCGCCGGTACTTGAAATGCTTATGATGTCGGCTTGCTGGGAAATGGCATACTCTATTCCCGCTGCCAGATCATCGGCCTCGCCGTAGTTATTGGCCGCAGCGACGACGATTGGGAGAATTTTTGCTCTCGGAGCAATGCCTAGCGCTCCAAGACCTCCGCCTTGACCGTGCGCGGCAATCAGGCCCGCCATGGACGTCCCATGGCTATTCGGGTCTCGCCTCCCGTCACCTATTCGATCGCCAATTATCTTAGCACCGGGAAGCAGGTTGTTGCGAAGATCGGGGTGAGGATCAACGCCGGTGTCGGGGACTGCCACCGTCACTCCCTCACCTCGGCTGAGGCGCTGGGCGTCGGCGACATTGAGGTAACGCAAATGCCACTGGTCACTGCGGATGCGAGAAACACCATCGGAGTTGCTCGGCGGGGAAGGGGCTGCTCCTGCAGGTGTTTGCTGGGTGAGCAAAGGGACCGAGAGCATCAGCGCAACGAGTAGATCTCGCGCAAATGGTCCCTTCACCTGCCTAGGCCGATGGCCGGTCCTGGGTCGATTGGGCCCTCATCTTCGGGTGGAAGAACTACAGGGTTGACACCCTGTTGGGTCGTCCATGGGTGGTCCGGATCCCAACTTCCAGATTCGGTGCGGCTCTCATCCTCTCGCCCCATTTTCTTGAGACCGTATGCGTTTGGTCCTGACGCCCCGAAAATTCCTGGTGCGCCTCCTATTGGTGAAGTGCCGTGCGCTCCCGCCAATCCGCGACCGCTGCCGGGCCGTGAGCCGGCACTACCTGTCGGGGCGGTACCTGCGCCGCCGCCCCCGATAACACCGCCTATCGGATTGACTCGCCTTGGCTGAGGGCTGGCATTAGCTGGTTGCCCTAGCCCTGCCCCTGGAAAGCCGCCGATCAACCCGCCTGGCGGCATTGCGCTAGGTGCAGCGCGAGGAACGCTGCTTGTTTGACTGCTCGACGTTGCGCCGCTCGCCCGGCCGAGGTTGCCATCTTTAGAGCTACCTGCGATCGGCCGAGTGGTATGGCTCGGCGGCAGTATCGATGCTCCGCCGCTAGGGTTAGCTGGACTGGTCGGCGTAGCTATCGGTGGTGCTGACGTCGGAGGTGCTGGTGCCAATCCAGTACTAGCGCCGCCTAGCACTGGGCCGACGCTTGGAGTGGCGGGAAGACTTACTCGTTGGGCATTACTCGGTGAACGGCCTGATGAATGAGTATTGTTGTTGGATGTGATTGGTACAGGAACGATTGGCGGAATCGCCGGGGGGTTGACGCTGCCGCCGTAGACGTCCGATTCGTTGGGTTGAACGCCGGGTCGCGGTGGTGAGGGGGGCGGTTGGCGGAGCATGACCTGGGCCTGCTGAAGTTCGCCGCTCAACCCGTACATCACCCCGCGCGCCTGGACGTTCAGCCGTTCCAGGTCGACGTCCGTCACCGGTGGTTCGGTCACGCGACTGCCCATGACGGCCTTGGGGTCCGCCACCGTCGCCTCGTACGCGCGTCTCTGCTGGAGCTTGACCACGTACTCGTCGTAGATCTTCCGCAGCGTCTCACGCGTGGTGCCGATGGCCTGGGTGGCGGCGGACAGCGCGGTGTAGTTGGTGGCGGCCGCGTCGTGGGTGCGCTGCACCCGGTCGATCAGCTGGTCCAGTTCGGCGAGGTACGCCCGGGATGCCTCGTTGGTCTCCGGGGGCCACGCCTCGGCGAGGCCGCGCCGGTACTCCTGCAGCCGACCCAGGTGCGTCTGGGCGAGGTCGCAGATCTTGCGCCAGCCGGCGACCTGCCGCCAGTGGTTGGTGGTGTCCTGGTCGGCGAGGCAGGCCCACATGCTGGCCACGTCCATCAGGTACCAGTTGGTGATGCCGCCCGAGCGGCCGACGCCTGCTTCGTTCACGGCAGCACCACCGGGCCCGGTGCGCCCTCGGGGCCGGTCGGGTCGTGGAGCACGAGCGGAGGACCGGGGGGCGTGACCGGCGCCGGGGTGGCGAGCGCCCGTTCGACGTCGACGACCCGGGCGGAGGAGAACGCGTCGGAGTCGCGGTAGCGGTCGGCGACCTGCCCGGCAGCCGCGGCGAGGTGGCCGGTGGCCCCGCGTACGCCCCAGACCGTGTCGGCGGTGGCCTGCTGGGTCTCGTGGTGGGCGCGCAGGAACTCGACCAGCTCGATGAACGCGTCGGCCGGGTTGGGCAGTGGTGTCTTCAGGTCCTCGGCGATGTACGACAGGTGTGGGGCGTAGTTCCGCTCCACCTCGGCCTGCAACCTGTCGGCGAATTCGCGCAGCTGACGGATGTCGGCCTCGATGCCGCCGTAGCCGCGGAGCCAGGCCGCTGGGCGGTCCTCCTCGGGGATCATCGTCCCTCCCTAACCGTCACCGCACCGTTTCCCTGAGTGAGGTTAATGGCTCCCCGACGATGTGGGCAGTCCCCACCCCGGTGCGGCAGCAGCCCCCGGGGGCGGTCACCTGCGGTGATCCGTACCTCAGAAAATCAGCGGGGCAGACCGGAAGCGCGCCACGATCCCGGACCGGCGGCGTTGGTCGCGCCGCCCGGGCGGGCGCTGCGCGCCCACGCCGACGTCGCGACCGGGGCGGGCGCGGCGGCCGGTCGGGACCGGACGGCGATCACACCCACCAGGGCGGCCAGTTCCTCGGCGGTGGGTACGCCGCGGACGACCCGGAGCAGCGGCTCTTCGGCAGACATGCGGTCAGGGTACGCGTCCAGAACTTGACCTTCGCCGCACAGTGGCGTGCCGGCGGTGTGAGCGTCGGGCGCTGCGGGTACCGTCTCACCGATGTCGAACGCGCTTCCCCAACTCGTCGCTGACCGATACCGGCTTCTCTCGCCGCTCGGTCAGGGCGGCATGGGTCGGGTGTGGAAGGCGCGCGACGAGGTTCTGCACCGGGACGTGGCGATCAAGGAACTCGTTCCGCCGCCCAATCTCACCGACGAGGAGCGCCGCGAGATGCGGGAGCGCTCGTTGCGGGAGGCGCGAGCCATCGCCCGGCTCAACCACATCAACGTCGTCCGCATCTTCGACGTGCTCCGCACCGACGGCGACCCGTGGATTGTCATGGAGTACGTGGCGTCGAAGTCGCTCCAGGACACCCTCGCCGAGGACGGTCCGGTGTCCCCGGCGCGTGCCGTGGAGATCGGTCTGGGCGTGCTCGGCGCGCTGAAGGCGGCGCACAAGGCGGGCGTCATGCACCGCGACGTCAAGCCCGGCAACGTGCTGCTCGGCGACGACGGCCGTGTGGTGCTGACCGATTTCGGTCTCGCCACCATCCCGGGCGACCCCAACGTGACCCGCACCGGCATGGTGCTGGGCTCCCCGGCGTACATCGCGCCGGAGCGCGCCCGGGACGGCACCGCCGGGCCGGAGGCCGACCTCTGGTCGCTGGGCGCGACCCTCTACGCGGCGGTCGAGGGCAAGTCGCCGTACGCGCGACCGTCCGCGATCGCCACCCTCGCGGCGCTGGCCACCGAGCCGATGCCGCCGCCGAAGAACGCCGGGCCGCTCAAGCCGGTGCTGACCGGGCTGCTCAACAAGGACCCGCAGGAGAGGATCACCGCCGAGCAGGCGGAGCGTCTGCTGCGCCGCGCGGGTGGCAAGCGGGCACGCGGGATCTCGCTGCTCGACGGCGTACGCCGGCCCGGGCCGAACGGTCCGCGCGAGCCGCGCCCGCCGCTGGTGCCGGCACCCCGGCCGGCGGAGGTGTCGAAGCCCGTCACGCCGCCCGCTCAGCGGACGCCGGATGCGGCCGCCGGCGCCGCGGCCGCTGCGGGGGCCGCCGCCGTGAACGCGCCGGCCGCCCCGACACCCGACGCGCCGAACGACCCGACACCGGACACGTCTGATGTCGCGCCCACCGCCCCGGTCGACGTCTCGGCGTCCACGTCCGACACCGCGCCGACGGCGAAGGTCGACGCGCCGAAACCGGCCGCCGCCGCGAAGCCGGCACCGGTCAACCCGACCTCGGTGATGCCCGCGCCGGTCAGCCCGCCGTCCGGTCGGGCGACGGTGGTCGCCGGCGACGGCACGAAGCCCGACCGCACCCGCCGTAACGTGCTCATCGGCGTGCTGGTCGCGATGCTGCTGCTCGGCCTTGTCATCGTCGTGCCGCTGCTGAACAGCGGTGACGGTGACGGCGAGGGCGGTGGCGACGCCCCGCAGGCCGGCGCGACCGGCACCGCCGCCACGTCCGCACCCGCACCGTCGGCCTCGGAGCCCGGTGCGCCGGCCCCGACCGACGCCGCGCCGAGCGCGTCGGCGTCGGTGTCGGCGCCCGCATCCCCGTCGGCCCTTGCACTGCCCGCCGGCTGGAAGATCCACAAGGACCAGAACGGCTTTGAGCTGCCGATTCCGGTGAGCTGGGTTCGTCGGCAGGTGGACAGCACCACCGTTGTCTTCGACGAGCCCAACGGGGTAGGCGAACTGCTCGTCCAGTGGACCAGCACGCCGCAGCCGGACGCGGTCGCCGACTGGAGGCGGATCGAGCCGGGGCGGAAGGAGCGCGTCAACAACTACCAGTTGATCAGCATCGTGCCCTGCAGCTTCTTCAAGACCTGCGCCGACTGGGAGTGGCGGGAGACCCGGGACAACACCCGGATCCGCGTCCGCAACCGCGGCTTCGCCACCGCCAGCGACCGGGGGTACGCCCTGCGGTGGGAGGTCGCCGACGCCGACTGGCAGGCCAACCTCCAGGGCTTCGACCTGATCGCCCGCGGGTTCAAGCCCGACCGTCAGGACTGACGACACCCGGGATTCGCGCCTCCCGCGAGATTCGTTCGCATGGCCTTCCGTCGTACGGGGTACCTGTACGTCACGACGGAAGGGAGGGTTCGACATGGGTTACCGACGGAAGAACGCCCGACCCCGGGTGGCACTGTGGATGCTGGTCGCCCTCGGCGACATCGTCCTCGTGCTGGCCAGTGTGGGAATCCCGCTGCTGGTGGCGCTGCTCAGCGTCGTGACGGTCACTCTCGGCGGGCTCGGCGTCCGGCGGATGACGCGACGTGGCGCGCTCACGTCCCGCGACGCGGTCGCCGTTCCGGTGGTGGCCCGGCGACGGGCCTGAGGCGCCTACCGCCCGGCAGGTTGCGTGGCGGCAGCCGGACCAGTTGTCGACCGTATGGTGACAGCCGATCCCGCTGCCGCCAACTGCGTCAGGCGGTGTTGTTCGCGAGGGCGATCAGTCGGGTGCGGTCGCCGTTCCAGTAGTTGCGGTCCACGTCCCCGCTGATGCCGGAGACGCGGCCGGTCGCCGTGTACTGCCAGAAGCTCCACACCGAGGCGCCGGCCGGCAGCGCGCCGGGCGTGCTGGACCAGCGGGCCAGCCACAGCGGGTGGTTCGCCCACGGGCCGGTCCAGCTTCCGGTGCACTGGTTCCACCAGCTCGTCGTGGTGTAGATGACCGCGTACCGGCCGGTGCGCGAGCGATAGGTGCTCAGGAAGTCCTGGATCCAGTTCCGCATCCCGGTCGTGCTGAGGCCGTAGCAGTACCCGCCGCTGTAGGGGTTCGCCTCGATGTCCAGGGCCGCCGGGAGGGTGCGGCTGTCCGCCGACCAGGCGCCGCCGTTGGAGGCCAGGTAGTTGGCCTGGGTCGCCCCGGAGGAGATGTTGGGCCGCGCGAAGTGGTACGCCCCGCGGATCACCCCGGCGTGGTAGGCGTTGGTGTAGTTGCTGTTGAAGTTGGGGTCCCGGTAGCTCGTACCCTCGGTGGCCTTGATGAACGCGAACTGGATGCCGGCGTTGCGGACACTCGTCCAGTTGATGGTGCCCTGGTAGCGCGAGACGTCGATGCCGGGTGTGGTGGCCGCGGCGGCGGGGGTGGCGGTGGCGACGAGCGCCGCCGCCGCGGTGGCCAGGGCCGCGAGGCCGCCGGCGAGCAGTCGACGCAGGGGCGATCGGGTACGGGTCACGAGAACCTCCCGAGAGATAGGTATCTATTGATACCTATCTTTGAAGGGAAGCGCCCGCACTCGCAAGGGTTGCTGAGGAAACTTTCAGCGTAGCGTTGCGGGATCGAGTCGCCAGCGGAAGGGCTCGGCCAGGCTCAGTTCCTCGCCGGCCTTCGCCACCTGATCCTCGACGTAGTGCCCGCCGTCGAGCCGGTACAGCCGCAGGGAGTGGCCGGCGCCGTCCTGCTCGACCAGCAGGTACCAGGGGATTCGGGCGATGGCGTAAAGCTGCATCTTGAGCACCCGGTCGGCTGCCGCATTGCCGGGTGAGACGATCTCGCCGACCAGGACGATCTCGTGAGCGTCCACGACGGTGCCCTCGTCGTCGGTGTCGGCGACCACGATGTCGGGAATGACGATCCGGTCGACTCCAAGACGCACGTTCACCGCCTCGAACACGATGAGGCCAACGGGCTCGACCGCCGCGTCGATGCTGTTGGCCAGGCGCCGGGAGGCCAACCGGTGCCGCTTGCTCGGGGCAGGGCTCACGATCAGGCTCCCGTCGAGCAGCTCGATCCGGTCATGGGTCTCGCCCAGGGCGAAGTAGTCGGCCTCGGTCCACAGGCCGATATGCGGCTCCAGGGGCGCTGCGCTCACCTGCGTCCACCTCCCGCTCCGATCGCCACCCGGTCAGCTTCACACGATACGAGGCGGTGGCCCCGGACCGACACGGATCATGCCGGTAGGCTCGCGCCCCATGGTGTCGATCGACGGGCTCTCCGACCTCTGGGACCGCCTCCTCAGTGCGCAGCCCGACCCACCCCCGCTGCTGGTGCTGCTGACCGGACTCGCCGCGCTGGTGGTGGTCTCCACGCGGCTGCCGTGGCGGATCGCCCGCAACGCGGTGACCATCGCCCACGAGGGCGGGCACGCGCTGGCCGCCCTGCTGACCGGTCGCCGGCTGCACGGCATCCGGCTGCACTCGGACACCTCCGGCCTGACCCTCTCCGCCGGCCGGCCCACCGGCCCCGGAATGATCCTCACCCTGCTCGCCGGCTATGTCGCGCCACCTCTCGTGGGCCTCGCCGGCGCGTGGCTGCTCGGCGGCAATCGGATCACCCTGCTGCTCTGGGTCGCCGTGGCGCTGCTGCTCGCCATGCTGGTGCTGATCCGCAACGTCTACGGTGTGCTGTCGCTGCTGGTCACCGGCGGGATCGTCCTCGCCGTCTCCTGGTACGCGAGCCCGCAGGTCCAGGCCGCGTTCGCGTACACCGGGGTGTGGTTCCTGCTGCTCGGTGGCGTGCGACCGGTGGTGGAGCTGCAGCGGCTGCGCGCCCGGGGCCGCATGCCGGCCTCCGACGCCGACCAGCTCGCCGGGATCACGCCGCTGCCCGCGTTCTTCTGGGTGACGGTCTTCGCCCTGGTCAACCTGGTCGCCCTGGTGGCCGGAGCCCTGCTGCTCGCCGGCCCGCTGCTCGCCGACGCCGGCATCACCGTCTGAGCCCGGTCAGGACGGGACGGGTCGCACCATGATGTGTCCGGTCGCCGGGAAGTCCTCGTTCCCCGCCAGCCGCCCCGTCTTCGTCTCCACGACCTCGAAGCCCTCGCCCAGGTAGAGGGCCAGGGCGCCGTCATTGCCGGCCAGCACGGTGGTCTCCACCGGCCGGTCCTCCACGGCGGCCAGCGCGTGCCGGAGCAGCGCCCGGCCGTGGCCCTGCCGGTAGCGGGCCGGATCGACGTACAGCCAGGAGACCTCGTCCTCGGCGAGCGCGACGAAACCGACGACCTCGCCGTCCTCCTCGGCGACCCACACGTCGCCGTCGAACAGGCCCTCACCCTCGGCGGTGTCGGCCAGGGAGCGGAACGCCTCCACGCCGACCGAGGGACGGAGTTCGTCGAGGCGGGCGGCGTCGTGGATGCGGGCCAGCGTCGGCCAGTCCTCGGCACGGTAGGGACGGATGCGGCGCGTCATGCCCGCCATCGTGCCCGTGCGCCAGCCGCCGGGCACCTCAATTTCGCGCCGGGCGCGCTCGGGCGGGCACCGGTCGGGTGCGGGCAGAATGGGGCGGTGCGATACGTGATCATCGGGGCTGGTGCGGTCGGCGGGACCATCGGCGTACGCCTGGGGGAGACCGGCCACGACGTGACCCTGGTGGCGCGCGGCGCGCACCTGGACGCGATCCGTCGGCGGGGTCTGACCCTGCGCCGACCGGACGGCGACACCACCTGGCGGGGGCCGGCGGTCGACGGGCCGGGTGCCGAGCCGTTGCCGGCGGACACCGCGCTGGTGCTGACGGTGAAGTCGCAGGACACCGCCACCGCCCTCGCGGCCTGGGCGGACGCGCCGGTGGACGGCGGCGGTACGGCGGCCCAGCGGCTGCCGCTGCTCACCGCGCAGAACGGGGTGGCCAACGAGCCGGCCGCGCTGCGGCTCTTCGCCGACGTGCACGGGGTCTGCGTGTGGCTGCCCGCCACCCACCTCGAACCGGGTGTGGTGGTGGCCAACGGTCATCCGCACCCGGGGATGCTGCATCTCGGCCGGTATCCGTCCGGAGTCGACGACACCGACCGGGCGGTCGCCACCGACCTCACCACCGCCGGCTTCGTCGCTCCCGTGCGGGAGGAAGTGATGCGCTGGAAGTACGGCAAGCTGCTGGCCAACCTCGGCAACGGGCTCCAGGCACTGCTCGGCCGGGACGTCCCCGACGACCTCCGGGACCGGGTCCGCGCCGAGGGCGAGGCCGCGCTCGCGGCGGCCGGTATCCCGCACACCAGCCGCGCCGAGGAGGCCGCCGAGCGGGGTGACCTGGTCGGGCACCGTCCGGTGGGTGGTGCGGCGCGATCCGGCAGTTCCACCTGGCAGAGCCTGGCCCGGGGCGCCGCGTCGACCGAGGCGGACCACCTCAACGGCGAGATCGTCCTGCTCGGTCGGCTGCACGGCGTACCGACCCCCGCGAACGCCGCCGTGCAGCTCGGGGTACGCCGCGCGCTGCGCGAGGGCGTCCCCGCCGGCGAGTTCCCGCCCGCCGAGCTGGAGAAGCTGCTCGCCTGACCGCCCGAGAAACCTCCGGTCACGGGCAACCGGACCGGTGGGCAGGCGCGTGTCCCCTGCGACCGCCACGGGGGAGGTAGCAGGTGCCGGACGTCGACGGGTTCGACGAGTTTTACCGGGGCAGCCGGCAACGGCTGCTCGGGTTCGTCTACGTGCTCACCGGCGACCTCGCCGAAGCCCAGGACGCCGTGCAGGAGGCGTACATCCGGGCGTGGCAGCGCTGGTCGACGGTGGGCGGGTACGACGACCCGGAGGCGTGGGTGCGGGTGGTGGCCGGCCGGATCGCCGTCAGCCGCTGGCGCAGCCTGCGCAGCCGGGCCAAGGCGTACCTGCGACACGGGGAGCCACCGAGCGTGCCCGGTCCCGGCACCGACACCGTCGAGGTGGTCGCCGCACTGCGCCGGCTGCCCGAGGAGCAGCGCACCGCGCTGGCCCTGTACTACCTGCTCGGCATGCCGGTGGCGGAGGTCGCCCGGGAGACCGAGGCACCCGTCGGCACGGTCAAGGCCCGACTTTCCCGCGGGCGCACCGCGCTCGCCGGCCTGCTCGCCGTCTCTGATCTGGAGGAGGCATGATGTCCGAGCACCTGACCTTCGAGCGGCTGCACCGGGAGCTGAGTGGGGTCCGCTGGCCCGAAGCGGCCGAGCTGCGGGCCCGGGCCCGGAGGCGCAGTCGGCGTACGACGGCGCTGGCGGCGGCCGCCGTGCTGGTTCTGGCGTCGGGCTCCGTCGCAGTAGCGGCCGGGCGGCCCAGGGATCTGGTGGCGCCGGTGGCGGCCGGCCCGAGCCGGGCGGAGATACCGCTGGAGGCCCTGGTGCCTGCACCCGACCTGCCTGAGCCGGCGGAACCGCCGCTCATCCAGTCGGGGATCGAGGAACCGGTCCGTGTGGACGACATGCTGATGGCGTGCCTGAAGGACAAGGGGATCGCTGCCGAGTGGGTGATCTCCCGGTACTCCCGATCGCAGACGGTGCCGCGCAGCCGGCAGGTGGGGGGGCCGCTGCTCCGTCAGGAGCTCTACCGCATCCGGCCGGAGGTGGCGGGGGATGTCTTCGACGGCCTCGACCGGGCGATCTGGGCCTGCCCGACCGTGCGGGACACGGCGATGGCGGAATGGCGGGACCAGATCGTTCCGGTGGCCATCCAGCGAAGCTGGACGGTGCTGGACCGGGACTTCGCCGGTGACCGGTCCGTGGTGGTGCGCTACCGAGAGTCGCCCGTCCCCGGCGAGCGGGTCGCCGTGGCTCACGCGGAGACGTTGCGGGCGGTCGTGCAGGTTGGGGACATCGTCATGGTGCTCGCGCCGGCGGGCTACCAGCTGACCGTCCCGACCGACTTCCCTCCGGTGCTGACCCGGGCGGAACTGCGTGCGCTTGCTCGTACCGCCGCCGCCCGGCTCTGCGTCGCCGTGGCCGACCTGCCCTGCTGACCCGAAGGTTCGCGCGACTTCGGGGAAGATGTCGCCTCCCCGCCGGGAGGGTCGACGTCCCCGAAGTCGCGCGATCATGGCCCGGACGCAGCCGCGGAGCGGTCGTCAGAGCGGGATGTTGCCGTGCTTCTTCGGGGGCAGGGTCTCGCGCTTGGTGCGCAGCACGCGCAGGGCGCGGACGATCTGCCCCCGGGTCTCGTGCGGCGGGATGACCGAGTCGACGTATCCGCGCTCGGCGGCGACGTACGGGTTGGCCAGGGTGTCCTCGTACTCGGCGATCTTCTCGGCCCGTACGGCCGCCGGGTCGTCGGCGTTCGCCAGGTCGGACCGGTACAGGATGTTCACCGCGCCCTGGGCGCCCATCACCGCGATCTGCGCGGTCGGCCAGGCGAAGTTCAGGTCCGCGCCGAGGTGCTTGGACCCCATGACGTCGTACGCGCCGCCGTACGCCTTGCGGGTGATGACGGTGACCTTCGGCACGGTGGCCTCGGCGTACGCGTAGATGAGCTTCGCGCCCCGGCGGATGATGCCGTCCCACTCCTGCCCGGTGCCGGGGAGGAAGCCGGGGACGTCCACGAAGGTCAGCACCGGGATGTTGAACGCGTCGCAGGTGCGGACGAACCGGGCGGCCTTCTCGGAGGCGGCGATGTCCAGCGTGCCGGCGAAGTGCATCGGCTGGTTGGCGACCACGCCCACCGGGCGGCCCTCGACGCGGCCGTAGCCGATGAGGAGGTTCTGCGCGTAGAGCGGCTGGACCTCCAGGAACTCGCCGTCGTCCAGGACGTGCTCGATGACCCGGTGCATGTCGTACGGCTGGTTGGCCGAGTCGGGGATGAGCGTGTCCAGCTCCCGGTCCTCGTCCGTCACGGAGAGGTCGGCGGGCGCGTCGAACACGACCGGCTCGTCCAGGTTGTTCGACGGCAGGAACGACAGCAGCGCCTTCACGTAGTCGATCGCGTCCTCCTCGTCGCTGGCGAGGTAGTGCGCGTTGCCGCTGCGCGAGTTGTGGGTGCGGGCGCCGCCCAGCTCCTCCATCGCCACGTCCTCGCCCGTGACGGTCTTGATGACGTCCGGGCCGGTGATGAACATGTGGGAGGTCTGGTCGACCATCACGGTGAAGTCGGTGACCGCGGGGGAGTAGACGGCGCCACCCGCGCACGGGCCCATGATGAGGGAGATCTGCGGGATGACGCCGCTGGCGCGGACGTTGCGGAAGAAGATCTCGCCGTAGAGGCCGAGCGACGCGACCCCCTCCTGGATGCGCGCGCCGCCGGAGTCGTTGATGCCGATGACCGGGCAGCCGATCTTCATCGCCAGGTCCATCACCTTGACGATCTTCTCACCGAAGACCTCGCCGAGGGAGCCGCCGAAGACCGTGAAGTCCTGCGCGAAGACGCAGACCTGCCGGCCGTCGATGGTGCCGTAGCCGGTGATCACGCCGTCGCCGTACGGTCGGTTCCGCTCCAGCCCGAAGGCCGTCGACCGGTGCCGGGCCAGCTC
The DNA here is from genome assembly GCF_052068135.1 of Micromonospora sp. BQ11. Taxonomy (NCBI): domain Bacteria; kingdom Bacillati; phylum Actinomycetota; class Actinomycetes; order Micromonosporales; family Micromonosporaceae; genus Micromonospora; species Micromonospora sp. BQ11. Next base: position 231,452 of record NZ_JBQHDB010000001.1, read on the forward strand.
GTCCAGCTCGACGAAGGAGCCCTCGTCGAGCAGCAGCTCGATCCGCTCCCGTGCGGTCTTCTTGCCCCTCGCGTGCTGCTTCTCCACGGCCCGCGCCGACCCGGCGTGCACCGCCTCGTCGACCCGTCGCTCCAGGTCCGCCAGCTTGCCCGCGGTGCTGTGGATGTTGATCCCGGTCTCGGTAGTCACCCAGGGAATATAACGATGGTTCAGGGCGGCGCCGCTGTGCAGTACACCTCAGTACCCTCCGTCGGCGTGGCCCGTAGGCTGACGGGATGCCGGGGTCCCCGTACACCGATCTCGACCGGCCGCCGCTGTCGGCGGCGCGGCTGCGGCGCGCGCTGGTCGCCCCGCACGGCCCCTGGGCCCGGCTCGACCTGCGCGCCGAGACCGGCTCGACCAACGCGGACGTCGCGGAGGCGGCGCGGGCGGGTGAGCCGGAGGGCCTCGTGGTGGTCGCCGAGCGGCAGACCGCGGGCCGGGGGCGGCGCGGTCGGGCCTGGCAGTCGCCGGCCCGCGCGGGCATCGCGACCAGCGTGCTGCTCCGGCCCGGCGTGGCCGATCCGGACCGCGGTTGGTCGCCGGCGCCCGCGACGGGGTACGGGTGGCTGCCGTTGCTGGCCGGGGTGGCGCTGGTGGAGGCGGTGGCTCGGCTCGCGGAACTGGAGGCGGGTTTGAAGTGGCCCAACGACCTGCTGCTCGACGACGCGAAGTGCGCCGGCATCCTGGCCGAGGCGGTCCCACCGACCCGGCCCGGTGAGGCGCCCGCGATCGTCCTCGGCATCGGCCTGAACGTGACGCTCCGGGCCGACGAGCTGCCGGAGAACCCCACCGGGCTGCCGGCCACCTCGCTGCAACTGGCCGGCGCCGCCGCCACCGACCGGGATCCGCTGCTGCGGGCCCTGCTCCGTGGTGTCGCCGACTGGTACGACCGCTGGCGTTCCGCCGGTGGGGACGCGGTCGCGTGCGGGCTGCGCGACGCCTACCTGGCCGCCTGCGCCACGGTCGGCCGACAGGTACGCGTGCTGCTGCCCGGGGGCGACGAGCTGACCGGTACGGCCACCGGCGTGGACGCCGACGGCCACCTCCTCGTCACCACCGGGACGGGCGAACACCGCCTCACTGCCGGCGACGTCCTCCACCTGCGGTGAAAGGAAGGGCCCCCGCTTAACGCCTGCGGTAGAGGAAGGGCCCCTTCTTAACGCCGCCCGGCGCGCGGCGAGCGAACCGGCGCGCCGGGCGGATTGACGCGCGCCGCGCGGCTGATCCCCTCGGTGGCGCTGGGGCGTTACGGTCTGCGCGTCCGCTTCTCGCGATGGAGGTACCCGTGGCGTTTCCCGAGGACGTGCTCACCGAGGACGAGCATGTCGTGCTGCACCTGCACCCGCACTGGAGGGCCCTCGTCCGCCCGGTCGCGGTGCTCGTGCTCGCCGTCGCCGCGGTGGTGGCCGGCGTGGTCCTGCTCCCGTCCGGCGGGGGCGGCGCGGTGGCGCTGGCCGTGATCGGTGGGCTGGCCCTGATCGCGGTGCTGTGGTTGACGCTCCGGCCGTACCTGGTGTGGCGGAGCACCCACTACCTCTTCACGAACGAGCGGGTGCTGCTCCAGGAGGGGCTGTTCTCCCGGGACCGGCGGGACATCCCGCTCACCCGGATCAACGACCACGCGATGCGCCAGGGCTTCGTGGAGCGGCTGCTCGGCTGCGGCACGCTGACGATCGAGTCGGCCGGGGAGCGTGGCCAGTCGGTCCTGCACGACGTACCGCGGGTCGGTCAGGTCCAGACGAAGCTCTACGAGCTGGTCGAGGCCCACCACGACAAGCACTCGCTGGGTGACGCCGAGATGCGGGACATCCTCGCCGACATGAACGAGGGCAAGCCCCTGCGCGATCCGAGCACCTGATTGCGAGTGTCGCGGCCGGTCAGCGGCGGGGGGAGCGGCGGGTGGTGGCCTGGAGCTCGGCGGCGAGTTCGGCCGCCAGCTCCTGGTCCAGCGATCCGCCGAGCGCCGCGTCGAGCGGTGCGGGGCGGCCCTGGACGGGGGGTCCGGTCACCGGTGCCGCCGCCGGACGGACCTCGGCCTCGCCGGGCTGAGCCTGGGCCTCCTCCAGCTCGGAGAGCGATTCGGCCAGCTCCGCCACCGGGTCCATCTCGGCCATCGTGTCCCACTCGTCGCGCGGGATGCTGTGCCAGGTCGGTGCCGCGTGGGCGGGCGCCGGCTGGAAGACGAAGGTCCGGTACGACCAGAACCGGAAGAGCGTGGCCAGCAGTACGCCACAGGTCTTCGCCACGTTGAGGGCCAGTAGGCCGGTCAGGCCGAGGCCGTACTTCGCGGCGGCCAGTACGCCCAGCTCGATGAGCAGTCCCGCGCCGTTGAAGAGGAAGAAGAGGACGTATTCGCGTCTCATCGCCGATTTCGGGCGATCCCGGTACGTCCAGTGACGATTCATCAGATACGACGTGATCGTCGCCACGACGGTGGCGATGACCGTCGCCTTCAGTTGACCGTCGACAAAAACGGTGAGTGCCAGGGCATTGAACACCGCGTAATTGATGACGGTGTTGATGCCGCCGACGATGCCGAATTTGAGCGCCTCGTGGATGAACTTCTGCCAGCGCTCAGGCAGCAGACGGACAAGACGCATGCGGAACACCTTAGGGCAGTGGGCGGGACCGGCCGGCCCCGACTGGACGAGGTGGGCGCCAGCTCACGCCCCGTGTCGGTCCTGCTTCACTTCCGGAACGGGTTGCGTTCCCCCTGCGACGAAGACGAACCGTCGGTAGGACCAGAACCGGAAGAGGGTCGCCAGGCCGGTGCCGACGAGGTAGCTGGCGATGTTGTCCGCCACCGGGGTCTGGAAGACCTCCGGCCAGACACTGCCCAGCCCGTATCGGCTGATGGCCAGGCAGGCCACCGTGATGCCGAGACCGACCCCGTTGAAGAAGAAGAACAGCGCGTACTCGCGGGCCGGGTTGGAGCCACGGCGGTGCCGCCAGGTCCAGAACCGGTTGCCGAGGAACGCGAACGACGCCGCGATCACCGTGGAGATGGTCTTGGCGGTCACCTGCTCGACGTCCTGCGCGGCCGTCATGTAGTTGAACAGCGCGAAGTCGATGAGGAAGGCGATCCCACCCACGGTGGCGAACTTGCCCAGCTCCCGGACGAGGTGACCGAACCGGTCGAGCAGGGAGCGGAGCAGGCCCGGACGGGTCTGCCGGGAGTCAGGCTCCCCGGTCATTGTGGCGGCCACCCCGCGAGCGTACCGGTTGCCGCCGCGCCGTACGGGTAGCAACGGCGGACGGCGCGGACGGCGGAGACGGTGATGAGCGGAGCGTAACCGGCGGTGACCGGATCCGGAGTCGTTTCCGGCGATCGCGACCGGGTCGGCGGCGCACCGGTCGGACGGTCCGGTGCTCCCCGCTCGCGGGAGGTCCGCGACAAGATTTGCGTGAAACTGCGCGCGAAAGCGGGTATTAGCTCGTGATGCCGCAGCGCGGCCGTACCTTGTGCAGTTCTTCACAACCAGTCCCACTGACTGGCGACGCCGCCCGGTTTACGCTGAGGCCAATCCCAGGTTTCCACGAAGGCGGCGCAAAGTCGTCAAGACTCGTGCATCCCACAGATCGGTCAGCGTCGACCACAAGGAGATGTGTCATGGTTGCTCCGGCTACTGTTCGGGGTATCGATCAGGCCCCGACGTCCCACCCCAAACTGCTCGCCTGGGTCCGTGAGGTCGCCGAACTGACCACCCCCGACCGGGTGGTCTGGGTGGACGGGTCCGACGAGGAGTGGCGCCGCCTCACCGACGAGCTGGTCGAAGCCGGCACCCTGATCCGTCTCAACCCGGAGAAGAAGCCGAACTCGTTCTACGCGCGCACGGACCCGACGGACGTCGCCCGGGTCGAGGAGCGCACCTACATCTGCTCCGTCGACGAGGCGGACGCCGGCCCCACCAACAACTGGATGGCGCCGGCCGAGATGAAGCAGACGATGACGGAGCTGTACCGCGGCAGCATGCGCGGACGCACCATGTACGTCATTCCGTTCTGCATGGGCCCCGTCGAGGCCGAGAGCCCCATGTTCGGTGTCGAGATCACCGACAGCCCGTACGTCGTCGCGTCCATGCGGATCATGACCCGGATGGGCGAGAAGGTCCTCGCGGCCATGGGTGACGACGCGGACTTCGTGCACGCGCTGCACTCGATCGGCGCCCCGCTCGCTCCCGGCCAGCAGGATGTCGCCTGGCCGTGCAACGAGACGAAGTACATCTCGCACTTCCCGGAGACGCGGGAGATCTGGTCCTTCGGCTCCGGCTACGGCGGCAACTCGCTGCTCGGCAAGAAGTGCTACTCCCTGCGTATCGCCAGCGTCATGGGGCGCGACGAGGGCTGGCTGGCCGAGCACATGCTGATCCTCAAGATCACCTCGCCGGAGGGCCGGGTCTACCACATCGCCGGCGCGTTCCCGTCGGCCTGCGGCAAGACCAACCTGGCCATGCTGGAGCCGACCATCCCGGGCTGGAAGGTCGAGACGATCGGCGACGACATCGCCTGGATGCGGTTCGGCGCCGACGGCCGCCTCTACGCGGTCAACCCGGAGTACGGCCTCTTCGGCGTCGCCCCGGGCACCGACTGGAAGACCAACGCCAACGCGATGCGGACGCTGGACCGCGGCAACTCCATCTTCACCAACGTGGCCCTCACCGACGACGGGGACATCTGGTGGGAGGGCATGGGCGAGCCGCCGGCGCACCTGATCGACTGGAAGGGCAACGACTGGACGCCGGACAGCGAGAGCCTCTCCTCGCACGCGAACAGCCGGTTCTGCACCCCGATCACCCAGTGCCCGATCCTCGCCGAGGACTACTACGACCCGAACGGCGTGCCGATCGACGCGATCCTCTTCGGTGGCCGTCGCCGGGACACCATCCCGCTGGTGACCGAGGCCCGGGACTGGGTGCACGGCGTCTACATGGGTGCCACGCTCTCCTCGGAGACGACCGCCGCCGCCTCCGGCGCGGTCGGTGTCGTCCGCCGCGACCCGATGGCCATGCTGCCGTTCATCGGCTACCACGCCGGCGACTACTTCCGGCACTGGATCGAGATGGGCAAGGGCGCCGACGGCGACGAGTCCAAGCTGCCGAAGATCTACTACGTCAACTGGTTCCGCAAGGATGCCGAGGGCACCTTCCTGTGGCCGGGCTTCGGCGAGAACTCCCGGGTCCTCAAGTGGGTCATCGAGCGGCTCGAGGGTCGCGCCGACGCCGTCGAGACCCCGATCGGCATGGTCCCGACCCACGACGCGCTGGACGTCGAGGGCCTGGACATGACCCCGGAAGACGTCCGGATCGCGCTCAAGGTCGACGCCGACGAGTGGCGCGACGAGCTGCCGATGGTCACCGAGTGGTTCGAGAAGTTCGGCGACAAGCTGCCGGGCGTCCTCTGGGCCGAGCTGGACGCGCTGCGTGCCCGGCTCGACGCGGCACAGCCGCAGAAGTAGGTGTGATGCCCGCCCGCGCGGGGGAACACGGGATCTCATGAGGACGGCCGCCGAGACCGAGGTCCGGCGGCCGTCCGCCGTCCGGGCGCTCACCACGCTGCTGGCGACGACCGCGGCGGCCACCGTCGTGGTCGAGCTGCTCAACTGGGCGTACGCCCCGGAGCAGGGTTTCGCCCTGGCCGTACGCACCGGCTGGGCGCTGCTCCGCTCACTCGGTTTCCTGCTGCTCATCGGGCACGTCCGGCGCGGCCGTACGGTGGCCCGCCCGTTCGGCCTGATCCTCGCGGTGACCACGGTGTTCGCCGTCGCGCGCCTGATCGTGCCCCGGCAGGGGGTGCCGCCGCTGCCCGGCCTGCTCGGCTTCGCCGTGCTCACCGCGCTCTGCGTGGCGGTGGTCTGGCTGCTCTACCGTTCGCCGGCTGTGGCGTCCCACCTGACCCGGCACCGCCCGCGCCTGGTCATCGACGGCCGGGGCATCTCCTGGCGGGAGACCCCGCCACGCCGGCCCGAGGTCAGCGGGTGGCTGTTGACCGCCAGGGCGGCCGCCTTCACGTACAGCCCGCTGATGTTGGTTCCCGCGCTGGTCGCCGCCGCGGCCGTGCTGGACGACCGGTTGGTCGCCGTGCCCGCCGTGCTGTTCTGGTTCGGTGCCGGCATCGTCGCCAGCTACGCGGTCCTCTTCTGCACCGCCTTCCTCCTGCGCGGTCGGCGCTGGGCCCGCCGCCTGCTCGTCGTGGTGACCCTGGCCGTGCTCGCCGTCGACCTGCCGCTCTGCTGGTGGCTGCTGGGCGCGGACGGCCTCGTCCGGGACGGCGCCCCGCTGGTGACCGCCGCCACCGTGACCCTCTACGCCCTCCACCGCGCCACCCCCACCTGACCGCCCCCGCCCCCGTCCCCGCCCGCCCCACCCCGTGCCCCGCCCCGCCCTCGCCCGCTCCCCGCCCGTGATCTTGCACTTTCTGTCTCGACTTAAGGCGCGAAAAGGGCACTTCGGCGACCGAAAGTGCAAGATCGCGGGGCGGGGCGGGGCGGGGCGGGGAACGGGGGCGGGGCGGGGCGGTGGCGGGGCGCGGGTGCGGCGTGGTCGGGGTAGGCGAGCTGAGGGGGAAGGCGGGGTTTCGTATCGACGATCGTGTGCCTCGGGCGGGCAGGATGACGGGGGCGGGCGCGGCCCCGGAACGGCCCGCGGGAGGGGGACGCCATGACGGACGTGGAGCAGGGTGCGGGCGGGGACGAGTTCGACGTGGTGGTGGTCGGCGCGGGGCCGGCCGGCTCGGCCGCCGCGCTGGCGGCCCGACGGGCGGGAGCGCGGGTGCTGCTGCTGGACCGGGCCGACTTCCCCCGGGACAAGGCGTGCGGGGACGGCATCGCCGCGCACGCGCTGGACGTGCTCGACGAACTGGGCGTACCGGACGCGGTGGCCGGCTACGCGCCGCTGCCCGCCCTGCGCATGGTCAGCCCGGGAGGCGACGAGGTCGCCCGGACGCTGCCCCGACCGGCGTACACGGTTCCCCGGACCGTCTTCGACGCCCGTCTGGTGGCGGCGGCGGTCGCGGCCGGCGCGCAGCTACGTCGGCACGTCGTGCGCCGGGTCGAGGTCCGCGCCGACCGGGTCGTGCTGGACGGTGCGGTCACCGCCGCGGCGGTGGTCGGGGCGGACGGGGCCGGATCGGTGGTCCGGCGGGTGCTCGGGCATCCGGTGAACCCGGACCGTCACCTGGCACTGGCGCTGCGGGGGTACGCGCCGGCCCGGTCCGGGCCGCCCGAACAGCTCATCGTCACGTCGGCGCCACGCTGGCCGGCGTACGCCTGGTCGTTCCCGATCGGTGACGGCCGGGCGAACGTCGGGTACGGGGAGGTCCTCCGGGGTGAGCCGCTGACCCGGGCGCACCTGGTCGACCGGCTCGCCGCGCTGCTGCCCGGCACCGATCCGACCACGGTGACCGACCTGCGCGCCCACCACCTGCCCCTGTCCACCCACCGTCCGGCGCCTGGGCGGGGTCGCGTGGTGCTCGCCGGTGACGCGCTCTCCCTCATCAACCCGTTCACCGGGGAGGGCATCTTCTACGCCCTGCTGTCCGGGGCGCTGGCCGGCGCCGCGGCGGCCCGTTCGCCGGAGCACGCCGGCCGGCGCTACACCGACGCGCTGCGTCGTCGGCTCGGCGTGCACCTGCGGCACAGCTCGGCCGCGGCGTGGCTGGCCCGCCGTCGGGCGGTGGTGGACGCGGCGGTCCGGGCGGCCCGGCGTGACGACCGGGTCTACCGGACGGTGGTGGAGCTGGGGCTCGGTGACGGGCGGCTCGACGCCCGTACGCTGGGCATGATCGGCTATGGACTCGCGACCCGGGATCGGCCTCCCCGAGGATGACGCCCCACTCCGGTCGCTACGCTGCTAGGTGATGACTCTGCGGAACCTCGCCTACTCGGTGTACGAGCGACGGCTCACGGCGAAGCTTGCCGGCAAGCCGGTGCCCCGCCACGTCGGCGTGATGTGCGACGGAAACCGGCGGTGGGCCAGGGAGATGGGCTTCGTCGACCCCAACGACGGGCACCGGGTCGGCGCGGAGCGGATCAAGGAGCTGCTGCGCTGGTGCGATGCCGCCGGCGTGGGCCACGTGACCCTCTGGCTGCTGTCCACCGACAACCTCTCCCGGCCGGCGGCGGAACTCGACCCGCTGCTCCAGATCATCGAGGACCTCACCACCGAGCTGGCCGAGGAGGGCAACCCCTGGCGGCTGCGCATGGTCGGCGCGCTCGACGTCCTGCCCGCGCACCACGCGGCGGCGCTGAAGGCGGCGGAGGAGCGCACCCGGGAGCGCAGCGGTGGCGCCCAGGTCAACATCGCGGTGGGGTACGGCGGCCGGCGGGAGATCACCGACGCGGTGCGCTCCCTCCTGCACGAACACGCCCGGGCTGGCACCAGCATCGAAGAACTCGCCGAGGTGCTCGACGTGGACCACATCTCCGAGCACCTCTACACCCGGGGCCTGCCGGACCCGGATCTGATCATCCGCACCAGCGGGGAGCAGCGCCTGTCCGGGTTCATGCTCTGGCAGTCCGCGCACTCGGAGTTCTACTTCTGCGAGCTCAACTGGCCGGACTTCCGGCGCGTCGACTTCCTCCGGGCGCTGCGCGCGTACGCCAACCGGCACCGTCGCTTCGGCACCTGACCCGGCACGCGCCGGGGCGGCGTCGGCGCGCGGCCGATCGGCTCAGGTCAGGCGCGGCAGCGCGGCGGTGAGGAAGTCGCCCAGCGCGGCGGGGGAATCGATGGTCAGGTCGGCCGCGTCGGCGACCTCCTGACCGGTCTCCGGATTGGCGACGGCGACGCACACGCCGAAGAAGTCCGGATCGGCGGCGGCCCGCGCGCGCAGCGCCGCGAACGCCTTGATGTCGGAGACGTCGTCCCCGAAGTACCAGGCGGCCTCGGCGTCCCGGATCACCTCGTCGATCACCATGCCCTTGTCCCGGTCGACCGGGGGCTTCAGCTCCAGCACCATCCGCCCGGCCTGGACCCGCAGCCCGAGCCGTTCGGCCTGTGCCCGGCCCCACGCCTCGACCGTCCCGCCCAGCCGGGGAGAGGTACGCCAGTGCAGCGCCACGGAGAGCCGCTTGAACTCGACAAGCGTGCCGGCGGGCAGCTCGGCCCGGGCCAGGTCGGCCAGGGCGGCCATGGTGGGCACCCAGGGCAACGCCGCCGGCTCGGTGACGGTCTCCCCACCGGAGTGGCTGTGCTCCAGGCCGTAGAGGCCGTAGAGGTCGACGCCGTGGAGGCCGCCCAGATGGTCGCGCAGGAACTCCACCGGTCGTGCGGAGACGATCGCCACCCGGCGGACGATCGGGGCGAGCGCTTCGATCGCGTCCAGCACCTTCGGTGCGGGCTGCACCGCGGTCGGGTCGTCGTCGACCGGCGCCAGCGTGCCGTCGAAGTCGAAGAAGAGCACGGTTCCCGCCGCGCGGGCGGCGGTCGTGCGCCAGGCGTGGTCGGCGTTCAACGGAGTCCCCGGCTGTTGGTTGCGCAGATTCAACGGCGGCACGCGCGACAGCGTACCCCGGGAGTGGCGGCCCATTCCCGGGCGCGAAAGTGACGTCCGGCCGACAGTCCGGTCGGTGAACGACGTCGGTGGAGGGTCAGCGTTCGGCGGCTCCACGTCCACGTCGGCCGAACGGCACCACAGCTGCTTCCTGGCCCTGGCTGAGCAGGTACCCCTCCACGAAGCCGCTGTTCCGGTCGCCGGTGTGCGTCTCGATCTCGTTGAGCCGCGCCACCAGGAACTCGGTGAGCGCGCTGACCCGGTCGTTGAGCCGGTCGTGCAGTTCGGCGACCACGGCCAGGACGACCGCGGTGCCGGCGGTGATGAGCGCGAGGAGGTTGACGAGCAGGGGAAGCTCCCCGCCGTCGACCGCCAGCGTCACCGCGTTCCCGGTCGCGCACAGTGTCAGTGACACGGTGGCGACCACCACTGCCAACCACTTCAGGGTCATGGACAGACCCCTCCTTCTGTCCCGCAGGGCTGGGTTCGGCCTTGTCCCGTCCCCCCGCCGACGACGAGCCCAAGCAGTACAAACGGACGCTAGCGCGCCGATTCGGGCCCGGGAGCGAAACGAATGAGTCTGACCTGCCGTTCTTTCGCCATCTGAGGAACTAGCTGGCCTCTTTACCTCGTTTTCGGACCTCGACCGGCAGAGTCGGGCGATATGCGAGGTAGCGGATGGTCTCCCGAATGTGGAACTTCTCCGCGTCGGACACTCCGGGGTCGACCAGGCGACGTAGCAGTGCCTCCACGTCCGGATCCATCGGTGGGGGCGGCGGGGTCGTGCGGGGGGAGGTCGCCCGGTCCCAGCCCAGCGCGGCGAAGGCGATCGCCGGATTCAGGCCGAGGCCCTCGCAGAAGGCGACCACGCGCTCGGCCTCCGGGTCGCTGGCCCAGTCGCCGCGCACCCAGCGGTTGATCGTCTGCCGGGACACGCCGGTGCGGCGCGAGACCTCGGTGCCGCTCCAGGCCCGGGTGGCGCGTGCCTCGTCGAGTGCCCGGCGGACGAAGCTGGCGAAGGCGATCTTCCGTGCGTTGGCGGTCTCGGTCACCCCGCGACCGTACGGCCAGGAGCCGGCGAGCGGCTCCGGTGGCACGCGGGTGTCACGCGAGCGAGACGTAGTCTGTGGTGCGCCGGTAAACGATCCGGCGGCCTTTCTGAGGGGTGTCACCTGGTCAGAATAGATGGCCGTAGGTGCGGGGGTAAACGGACGAAAAGCTGATACTGTCACGCTCGTGGGACAACTTACGGTGTGTCACGTGCAGGAGACGATCAGTGCTCATATGCGTCACGTCCGCGGTGCGAGGGGGGCGCGGTGACCGAGCTCGCCACCCGTGCCCAGGCCTTCGGCCTGATCGCGGAGGGGGTCGCCGCCGGCCTGAGCGCGCCATGGCGCCTCTACCTGGCCCGGGGCTGTCGTTACCTCTCCCTCAGCGTCGGCGACCGTGCCGAGTGGAACGCCTGGCGTACCCACCTCGGCTGCCCGGAGCTCAGCGTCCGGGTGTACGACGCGGGCGGCGAGATCCGTCGCTCCTCGGTCGCCGAGGTCGTCGTGGACTGCTGCCGGATCAGCGTCGAGCTGGTCGAGGAGGTCAGCACCGACGACCTGGACCGCCTCCTGGTGGTCGATCCCACCTCGGCCGAGCCGGAGGAACGATGACACGGCACGTACGGCGGACCGGAGTCGACGGATGAGCCCCTTCCTCGCGGTCTTCCTCGTCCTCGTGCTCGGCGCGACGAGCTACGCGGCGGGGCGGCTGCACGGGCAGCTCAGCTACCGCATCGGCTACCGGTTCGGGTACCGCCAGGGCTACTTCGACGGTGACCGGGGCGCGTGGAACCGGAGGCGACGCGACGCCCAGGCGGCCATCGCGTCCGCGCTCGCCGGCCCACCCGTCGTCGAGACGACCACGAACGCCGACCGGGCCGCCGGGGCCGTCGCGCGGGCCGGCACGACGTACACCGGATCGTCCTTCACGACGCCGGCCGTTCCGGTCGCCGGTCGGCACCCGGCCGGAACCCTGGTCCGGCGGACCGGTTGAGCCCGGCCGGCGGGTGACCCGAGAACCCGCCGGCCGTACCCATGACGCGGTGCGCCGTCCGCGGCGGACGCGCACCGTCGGGACCACGTCAGACCGGTGACGGGGGTCCCACCGGCCGGGATGCGCGCAGGGGGCATGCATCCCGGCCGGTTCCGCCGTGCGTTCACACGCCGGACCCCGGAGATCCACGATCACCCTCTAGCCGGGACGGGCGGACGCCGCTAGCGTCTAGGCATGGCGCGGGGTTGTCCCGGGCCAGCCGGCCCGCCCGGACCTGCGACCTCGCGCACGGGGTTTGCATCCGACCCCGTGTCCACCCGGGCACCGGACGAGGCGGAACACGGGTGGCGGGTGCCCATCCGTCGGAGCAGGCCTGTGACGACTCGCCGTACCTCTGCCGGTGCCGACCAGACCCCGGCCGCGACTGCCACGACCCGCCGGACCGCCCGCAGCCGCCGTGCTGCGGCCGCCGCGTCGGTCGAGACCCAGGAGCCCCGACCATCCGGCCAGGCATTCGTCCTGGACACCTCGGTCCTGCTCTCCGACCCGGCGGCCTTCCACCGGTTCGCCGAGCACGAGGTGGTGCTGCCACTGGTGGTCATCACCGAGCTGGAGGGCAAGCGCCACCACCCCGAGCTGGGCTGGTTCGCCCGTCAGTCCCTCCGCCTCCTGGACGACCTGCGTGTCCGGAACGGCCGGCTGGACCGGCCGGTTCCGGCCAACGACCAGGGCGGCACCCTGCGGGTCGAGCTGAACCACACCGACGACGGCGTGCTGCCGCCGGGCTTCCGCACCGAGTCCAACGACGCCCGGATCCTCTCGGTGGCGTTGAACCTCGCGGCCGAGGGGCGTCAGGTCACCCTGGTCAGCAAGGACATGCCGCTGCGGGTCAAGGCCGCCTCGGTCGGCCTGCACGCCGACGAGTACCGGCACGGGCAGGCCAGCGATCCGACCTGGACGGGCATGTCCGAACTCGACCTGAGTGAGGAGCAGATCAGCCGGCTGTACGGCGGTGAGGTGCTGGACCTGGACGAGGCCGCCGGCCTGCCCTGCCACACCGGCCTGGTACTGCACTCCAGCCGCGGCTCGGCGCTCGGCCGGGTGCTGCCCGACAAGACCGTACGGCTGGTCCGCGGCGACCGGGAGGCGTTCGGCCTGCACGGCCGCTCGGCCGAGCAGCGGATCGCCCTCGACCTGCTGCTGGACGACTCGGTGGGCATCGTCTCCCTCGGTGGCCGGGCAGGCACCGGAAAGTCCGCCCTGGCGCTCTGCGCCGGGTTGGAGGCGGCCATGGAGCGCCGCCGGCACAAGAAGGTCATCGTGTTCCGCCCGTTGTACGCCGTGGGCGGCCAGGAACTGGGTTACCTGCCGGGTTCGGAGTCGGAGAAGATGTCGCCCTGGGCGCAGGCGGTCTTCGACACCCTCGGCGCGGTGGTGCACGAGAACGTGCTCGAGGAGGTCACCTCACGCGGCCTGCTGGAGGTGCTGCCGCTCACCCACATCCGGGGACGCAGCCTGCACGACGCCTTCGTGATCGTCGACGAGGCGCAGTCGCTGGAGCGCGGAGTGCTGCTGACGGTGCTCTCGCGGATCGGTCAGGGCTCGCGGGTGGTGCTCACGCACGACGTCGCCCAGCGGGACAACCTGCGGGTCGGCCGGCACGACGGCGTCACCGCGGTGATCGAGGCGTTGAAGGGTCATCCGCTCTTCGCCCACGTCACCCTCACCCGTTCGGAGCGTTCTCCGATCGCCGCCATGGTGACGGATCTTCTGGAGGACAACTCGCTTTGATGACCGTTTAAATCGGTTTCATGGGTATATTTAGTGTGGCGCAGGTCACATTTTGATCTCTTGGTTTCCCAAGAGCCTCACTGTGCGCGATGGTGTCCCACGGCGCCCACGCACCGAAGAGATCGTCGGTGATCGTTCGTCATCCGGCGAACGGCATCGGCGACCACCGGTGCGTCGGCTGCGACCGGCAGGGTCGGGGCGCTCACGACGTGGCTCCTCCGCGGTTCCGTGTCGTGTGTCCGTGCCCCCGACGAAGGGACCACTTCGTGAGTCGGCTGTGGAGCCGGTTGGGCGCCCGCACGGCTGCTGTCGCGCTGCTCTCCGTGGGCGTTGCCGGCGGCTTCTACCTGGGCGACGACCGCGAGACCCGGCAGGACCCGACCGCACGGGTCGGTGTGTCGGCCGAACAGGCCGTGAACGACCAGCAGACCTCCTCCGGCGTGCAGTCCGCCCAGCAGCGGGCCGCCGAGTACCACGCGAAGCTGCGGTCCGCCGCGGCGGCCGAGGCGTCCGCCGAGCGTGCGCGCCGGGCCAAGGCCGCCGCCGCGTCCCGGAAGAAGGCCGAGGAGGCCGCCGTCAAGGCCGCGGCAGCCGTCGAGGCCGCGGAGGAGAAGGTCGCCAGCAAGCCGTACGAGGGCCCGATCCCCGCCTCCTGCGCCGAGTTCAGCGGCAACCGGGAGATCGGTTGCGCGCTCATGCTCGACGCCGGCTTCGCGATCGACCAGTTCCCGTGCCTGAACAAGCTCTGGGACAAGGAGAGCGGCTGGAACCACAAGGCCCGCAACAACTCCTCCGGGGCGTACGGCATCCCGCAGGCGCTGCCCGGCAGCAAGATGGGCTCCGTCGCGGACGACTGGCAGACCAACCCGGCCACCCAGATCACCTGGGGCCTCGGCTACATCAAGGGCCGGTACGACACCCCGTGCAAGGCGTGGGCCCACTCGCAGGACGTGGGCTGGTACTGATCGGTGATTGGCGGCGGGGTGTGTGGGAGTCCACACACCCCGCCGTCGTCGTCGGTACGCCGGACGGTCGCCCGACTGGCGGCTGTGGCCCACACCTGATAGCTCTTGACGGGTGACCCTGCTCCCAGGAAGCGGCGACCCCAACCGGTTCGGCACCGAGGCGTTCTACGCCGCGCTCGGCCGGGCCTTCGTCGCGATGTGCGCGGTGGTGCCGTTCCTCTTCCTCGTCGAAGCCGTCGACCAGGGTCTGGCCTTCGGCCTCGACGCCGCGGCGGGGATCATCCCGAAGCGCATCGAGGGGATCGACGGGGTCTTCTTCTCGCCGTTCCTGCACCACGGTTTCGACCATCTCTACAGCAACAGCATCCCGCTGATCCTGCTCGGCACGTTCGTACTCGCCGCCGGCGCCCGCCGGTTCCTCTGGTCGACCCTGGTCATCGTCCTGGTCAGCGGTCTGGGTGTCTGGTTCACCGGCTCGTCGAACTCGATCGTGGTCGGGGCCAGCGGCGTCATCTTCGGCTACCTCGGCATCCTGCTCACCCGAGGCATCGTCGAGCGGAGCTGGTGGAACTTCGCCGTGTTCCTGCTGGTCGGCCTCCTCTACGGCTGGCAGTTGGTCGGCATCCTCCCCACCGACGAGCGGATCTCCTGGCAGGGCCACCTCTTCGGGCTCCTCGGCGGGATCGTGGCGGCCGTCCTCTTCCGGCGCCGCCGGCCGGACCTCGACGGGCCGTACCGCCCGGAGTCCACCCTCCGGTTCCCCTGACGCGGCAGCGGTCCGCCGCCACGCGTGGGACATGCTTGCCCGGTCGGGTCGCCCGCCCTACCGTCAGGGGCCAGCACGCGTTGGTCCGTGAGCGGAAAGCGGCGGTGGATGCATGCGCGAGGTTGACGTCGCGGTGATCGGAGCCGGCCCCGCCGGGCTGTTCGCCGCCTACTACGCCGGGTTCCGGGGCCTCTCCGTCGCGGTGGTCGACGCGCTGCCCGAGCCCGGTGGCCAGATCACCGCCATGTACCCGGAGAAGCTGATCCACGACGTGGCCGGCTTCCCCGCGGTCAAGGGACGGGACCTGGTGGCCAACCTGGTCGCGCAGGCCGCCCCGTACGACCCCTGCTACCTGCTCGGCAACCGGGCGGAGAAGCTGTCCTACGCCGACGGGCGCCCCGTGCTCGGGCTGGCCGACGGCGAGCAGGTGAGCTGTGGCGCGGTGATCGTCACCGGTGGGCTGGGCAGCTTCACCCCTCGGCCGCTCCCGGTCGCGGAGCATTTCACCGGCACCGGGATCGTCTACTTCGTACCGCAGCCGGCCGAGCTCGCCGACCGGGACGTGCTGATCGTCGGGGGTGGCGACTCCGCCTTCGACTGGGCGTGCACGTTGCAGCCGCTGGCCCGCTCGGTGACTCTGGTGCACCGCCGGGAGCGGTTCCGGGCGCACGCCGGCACCGTCGCGCGGGTGCTGGCCACGCCGGTGCGCGTGGTGGTGAACGCCGAGGTGACACGGCTGCACGGCGATGGTGTCGTCAGCGGCGCCGAGATCACGGTGCGCGGCGGTGCGGCCGAGCTGCTGCCGGTCGACACGGTGATCGCGGCGCTCGGCTTCACGGCCGATCTCGGGCCGCTGGCCGAATGGGGACTGCGCCTGGACCGCCGGCACATCGTCGTCGACAGCGCCATGGCCACCAACCTGTCCCGGGTCTTCGCCGCCGGTGACATCACCGAGTACCCGGGCAAGGTGCGCCTGATCGCCACCGGCTTCGGGGAGGCGGCGACCGCCGTGAACAACGCGGCCGTGGCCATCGACCCGAGCGCGCACCTGTTCCCCGGGCACTCCTCCGACGGCACCTGAGCACCGCCCTCGGATGCGATCAGGCAGGTAGGCCGATCAGGTCGGCCATCAGGGCGATCTGGTGGTCGAAGTACTCGTCGCGGTGCGGCACGGCCCGGTTGAGCCGCCCGAACAGCTCGAAGCTGATCAGCCCGAAGAGCTGGGTCCAGCCGGCCATGCCCCGGGCGAGCAGCGCCTCGGGCAGGCCGGGGAAGAACGCGGCACCGATCGCCGCCAGGTCCTCCCGCACCGGCTCGGGCAGCTCCTCGGTCGGCGCGGTGAGCCGCCCGGCGGCGAGCCCGTCGCGCAGGATGCCGACCAGGGTCACCGGCGGTCGCTGCGCCGGTTCGACGGTGGTGTCCGGTGCCGCGTACCCGGGCACCGGACTGCCGTAGAGCAGCGCGTACTCCGCCGGGTGGGCCAGCGCCCAGTCCCGCGCGGCGCGGCAGGCCGCGTACCAGCGTCCGCGCAGGTCGAGCCGGTCGCGCCCGGCGTCCGCCGTCGCCACGGCAGCACCGAGCGCGTCGTACGCCTCGATGATCAGCGCGGTGAGCAGGTCGTCGCGGCTCGGGAAGTAGCGGTAGATCGCCGACGAGACCATGCCCATGTCGCGGGCGACCGCGCGCAGGGACAGGTTGGCGCCGTCGGTGGCAAGGTGCCGCCGGGCGACCGCCTTGATCTCGTCGATCATCTCGGCGCGGACCCGCGCCCGGATGGAGGAAGCCGGCATGCGTCCACCCTGCCACGATGGAGAGCGGACATCAAATTCGAGAGCACCGCTCTTGACGTGATGGCGCCGAGGGTGTGATGCTGCTGTGCGAGAGCGGTGCTCTCCAAAACTAACCCCGCTCCGGAAGGTGACTCCTGATGTCCCTGCACGTCATCGTCGGCGCCGGTCCCGTCGGCACCGCCACCGCCCACCACCTGACCGCCGCCGGCGAGAAGGTCCGGATCGTCACCCGGCGCGGCACCGGTCCCGATCTGCCGGGCGTCGAGCGGGTGGCCGCCGACGCGTCGGACGCCGACCACCTCACCGCCCTCACCGACGACGCCGCCGCCCTCTACAACTGCGCCAACCCGCCGTACCACCGGTGGCCGACCGACTGGCCGCCGCTGGCCGGTGCGCTGCTCACCGCCGCCGAGCGCACCGGGGCGGTGCTCGCCACCGTCGGCAACCTCTACGGCTACGGGCCGGTCGACGGACCGATGACCGAGGACACCCCGCTCGCGTCCACCGGCGTCAAGGGGCGGGTCCGGAACCGGATGTGGGCCGACGCGCTCGCCGCCCACCGGGCCGGGCGGGCCCGGGTCACCGAGGTGCGCGGCTCCGACTACCTGGGCGCCGGTGCGGTCTCCCTGCCGATGATGCTGCTGCTCCCGGTGCTCGCCGGGCGGCGGGTCGTGCTGCCGATCGACTTCGACGCCCCGCACACCTGGACGTACGTCGACGACGTCGCCCGTACGCTCGTCGCGGCCGCCGCCGACGAGCGGGCCTGGGGACGGGCCTGGCACGTGCCCAGCGCGGCGGCCGTGTCGGCGCGGCACCTGGCGACCCGGGCCGCGGCCCTGGCCGGGGCGCCGGCCCCGAAGCTCACCCGCCTGCCGTACGCGGGGCTGTGGCTGGGCGGGCTGGTCAGCCCGATGGCGCGGGAACTGCGGGAGACCGCGTACCAGTTCGACCGACCGTTCGTGATGGACTCCCGACGCGCCACGGAGACCCTCGGCATCACGCCGACCCCGGTCGACGACGCCCTGGCGGCCACCGTCACGGCCCTGCGTAACGCGCCGGCCGGCCGCCGCTAGGTGTTAACGGGGGGCCCTTCCTCTACCGGAGACGTTAAGAGGGGGCCCTTCCTTCCGCTTGCGGAAGCCGAGGCTGGCGACGAGAACGGCGACCAGGGTCAGCGCCGCACCCGTCAGGGTGGCCGGGCCGGGCCGCGAGGCCGCGGTGGGCAGCACCAGGTCGAGCAGGACCGCGCCGACGATCTGCCCGGCGATGGTGGCCAGGCCGAGCAGCAGGACGCCGGTGAAGCGGACGATGGCGGCGGCCAGGGCGATGAAGGCGATCCCGATCGGGCCGCCCACGTACAGCCACGGCTCGCTCGGGAAGCCGCCGGTGGGCCGGCCCCGGACCGCCACCTCGACGGCGAACGTGGCCAGCAGCGCCAGCGTGCCGACGGTGAAGTTGACCAGGGTGGCGGTGAGGGCGCTGCCGGCGGCGCCCCGGACCCGCCCGTTGACGGCCTGCTGCCAGGCGATGCCCACCCCGGCCAGCAGCGGGAGCACGGCCAGCGCCAGGGTGTCCGGGTCGCCGAACCGGTCACCGACGGCGAGGAGCACCGCCAGCACGGTGAGCGCCGCGCCGACCAGCCGGGCCGGGGTGACCGGCTGCCGGCCGAGGGGGCCGACCCCGGCCCGGTCCACGAGCAGGCTGCTGCCGGTCTGCCCGGCCACGACCGCCACGGTGAAGACGGCCACCCCGAGTGTTCCCACGGTGAGTCCCTGGGCGGCGACCAGGAACGCGCCGCACACCCCGCCCAGGCACTGCCAGGGCCGCAGAGCCCCCGTACGCAGGGCGGACCGCAGGGCGACCAGCCCCCGCCGGCCGCCCGGCGTGCCCGGGACCAGCACCAGCAGCACCAGCAGGCCGAGGCCGAACGAGACCACCGCGGCGGCGATCCCGTCGGCCAGCCGTACGCCCAGCTCGCCGTTGATCCGGGACTGCACGGCCACCGCGACCCCCGACGCGACCGCCAGCCCGAGGCCGATGGCCCGCCGCGCGGTCGACAGTGTGGGCGGTGCCGTCGTCCCGGTCGCGGTCACTCCTGCTCGGCCAGGGGCCGACCGTCGAAGTTCACCGCCGAGTAGAGGGCCAGCTTCTCCAGCCGGTGGTACGAGTCGATGACCCGGATGGTGCCGCTCTTGGACCGCATCACGATCGACTGCGTGTACGCCCCGCCGGCCCGGTAGCGCACACCACGCAGCAGGTCACCCGAGGTGACCCCGGTCGCGACGAAGAAGCAGTTGTCGCCGGTGACCAGGTCGTCGGTGCCCAGCACCCGGTCCAGGTCGTGCCCGGCCGCCAGCGCCTTTTCCCGCTCCTCGGGGTCGCGCGGCCAGAGCTTGGCCTGCATCGCCCCACCCATGCACTTGAGCGCGCAGGCGGAGATGATGCCCTCCGGGGTGCCGCCGATGCCCATCAGCACGTCGACGTCGGATTCGCCGCGGGCGGCGGCGATCGAGCCGGCGATGTCGCCGTCGGAGATGAACCGGATACCCGCTCCGGTGCGCCGGATCTGCTTGACCAGGTCCTCGTGCCGGGAGCGGTCCAGGACGCAGACCGTGACCTCGGAGACGTCGGTGCCCTTGACCTTGGCGATCCGGCGGATGTTCTCGGCGGGGCCGGCGTTGATGTCGATCACGTCGGCGTAGGCCGGGCCGACGGCGAGCTTCTCCATGTAGAAGACGGCGCTCGGGTCGAACATCGCGCCCCGCTCGGAGACGGCGAGCACGGCGAGGGCGTTCGGCATCCCCTTGCTCATGAGCGTGGTGCCGTCGACCGGGTCGACCGCGACGTCCACCTCCGGACCGGTGCCGTCACCGACCTCCTCACCGTTGAAGAGCATCGGGGCGTTGTCCTTCTCGCCCTCCCCGATTACGACGATGCCGCGCATCTGGATCGAGTTGATCAGCTTGCGCATGGCGTCGACGGCCGCGCCGTCGCCGCCCTCCTTGTCGCCGCGGCCGACCCAGCGGCCGGCGGCCATGGCCGCCGCCTCGGTGACCCGGACGAGGTCGAGGGCAAGGTTGCGGTCGAGATCCTGTGGGATGCGCGTCCTGGTGTTCGTCGTCATGACGGCTCCTCCTCGCGGCGTTGCGGGGTGGACCGGCAGTGTGTGGCGTCGCCGCTGCCGGCTTTGTCGCTGATCCTCACACGATGACGGACCTGGCGTGGTGCCGGGGCGGTGATGGCCTGGATACGCCACATTCGGCGGCTGCGAAGATGGCGTGGTGGATCCCGCACAGCCTGCTGACCGCGTACCCGCCGACCAGACGCCACCGGACGGCCAGCCGCCGGTGACCCCCGGACGCCCCGGCCCCGCCGATTCGGCCGTACCCGCCGGGGAACCGGCACTGGTCGAGCCTGCCGCCGCACCCACGGCCGCGCCCGCCGAGGCCGGGGAGCGGCCGGTGCCGCCGGCCTCGAGGGAGGCCGCCCGGTCGGAGCGGTCGCCCAAGGACATGGCCATCTCGCTGCTGGTGCTGCTGGTCCCGATCGCGCTGCTGCTCGCGTTCTACCGGGGCTTTCTCGGCGGCGACCAGCCGACGACGGTCGACCCGGCGCCGGCGATCGAGTCCGCCCGGGCCGCCAACGCCTTCCCGGTCGCCGAGCCCCGTGGGCTGGGGGACGGCTGGCGCACGGTCAACGCGACCTTCCAGACCGTGGAGGGAGGCGCCACCCTCCGGATCGGCTTCCTGACGCCGGAGGGTCGCGCGGTGCAGGTCGTGCAGAGCAACGTCCCGCCGGAGCGGCTGCTGCCGGTCGAACTGACCGACGAGGGGCAGCCGCAGGGACAGGCCGACCTGGACGGACGAACCTGGCAGCGGTACACCGCGCGGGGCAACGAGCAGGCGCTGGTGCTGCTGGAGCCGACCCGGACGGTGATCGTGGTCGGCGACGCGCGCGACAACGAGCTGCGGGCGTTGGCCGGGGCGCTCGGCTGAGCCCGTGACCCCCACCGTGTCGGAGGAATCCGTTAGGCTGCCCCGGCTCGTGCCCGGCCGTACCCTCCGGCCGGGTGTTACCTGTTTGTGAAGAGAGACAACTGTGAACATTCGACGGTGGACCGTCGGCGTCCTCGCCGCCGCCCTGATCGTGCCCGGCGTGGCCGCGTGCAACTCCGAGTCGGCCGAGCCGACCGCCGCCGCCTCCTCCGCCCCGGCCGACCCGAAGGAGGCGCTGCGCGCCTCCACCAAGGAGCTCGCCGCGGGCAACTTCACCTTCACCATGGCCGGTGACGGCCTCACCGGTAAGGGTCTGGTGCACAAGCCCAGCAACAGCGTCCAGTTCGACATGTCCTTCAACGACGGCTCCGGCTCGTCGATGGCCATGGAAATGATCATGATCGAGAAGGACAGCTGGGTCCGGGTCGACTTCGGCGAGCTGGCCGAGTCCGTCCCGCAGTTCGCCAAGCTCAAGGACAAGTTCCAGCACATCGACCAGTCCAAGATCAAGGACTCGGACGCCCTCGCCGTGGACCTGGAGAACCCGGACCCGGCCGGTGCCGAGGCGCTGTTCAAGGCCGTCACGGACGTGCAGAAGACCGCTGAGAACACCTACACCGGCAAGCTGGACGCCTCCGGCGTGACCGACTCCGGCGCCATCGACAGCGACCTGGTCAAGGCCCTGGGCGACCAGGCCAAGGCGCTGCCGTTCACCGCCAAGCTGGACGACCAGGGTCGTCTCGCCGAGCTGGCGATCCCGATCCCGGCCGCGGGCGAGACCAAGGCGCACGAGATCAAGGTCACCTACGCCAACTACGGCAAGGCCGCCGCCGCCCAGAAGCCGCCGGCGGACAAGGTCATCGAGGCGTCCCCCGAGACGTACCAGATGTTCCAGTAGGACCACGAGAGAAGGGGGCGGCCGGTCGGTCGCCCCCTTCTTCGTGCCTGTGCGGGTCCTCCTGACGAGGGAACCGGACGAACCGGTGATTGTGCGGCGTGACCGCAGGGAACTAGGTACGTGCGACCCGACCGGCGCTGCCACGGCGGACGGACGGCGCTCGCGCGGCGCAGCCCACAGCTGCTGCGTCGGCCGGTTTCCGGCCGCCACCCCGGCGGGCCGGGTGACCCCCACGGGAGACACAGATGACTGTTCGACGCCTGAGCGCCGGCCTGGTGGCCGCCGCGTTGTTCACCCCCGGCCTCGTCGCCTGCAACGCCGGCGGCACCCCGCAGGCCGGCTCCTCCGCCAGCCCGACCGCCTCCGCGTCCGGCACCGGCGCCCCGGTGTCCAGCGACGCCAAGCAGGCCCTGCTCGACTCGACGCGCGAGATCAGCAACGGCAACTTCCGCTTCACCATGTCCGGCGCCGGCTCCACCGCCGAGGGGCAGGTGCACGAGCCCAGCCAGAGCGCCGAGATGCGGGTGAGCATCGGCCAACCCACCGACGACCTGTCGATGAGGCTCGACCTCATCCACGCCAAGCCGGACAGCTGGGTCAAGCTGGAGCTGGGCGGCAAGACCGCGACCAGCGTGCCGGGCGCGCAGAAGCTGAACCTCGGCAAGTACCAGCACCTCGACCAGACCCGGATCAAGGGCAACCGCAGCCTGGGCTTCGACTTCGACCAGGTCGACCCGGCCGGCAGCGCCGTGCTCACGCAGGGCATCACGGAGGTACGCGAGACCGGCGCCGGCGCGTACGCGGGCACGCTTGACGTGTCGAAGGCGGCCGAGGCCGGTTCGATCGACCCGGCCGTGGTCACCGCGCTCGGCCCGCAGGCGAAGTCGGTGCCGTTCACCGCGAAGCTGGACCCGCAGGGGCGGCTCAACGAGATGGTCGTCCAGATCCCGGCCGCCGGTCAGACGGCCGCCCAGGAGATCCGGATCACCTACTCGGACTACGGCAACGCCACCGCCGCGCAGAAGCCGCCGGCGGACCAGGTCGTCGAGGCGCCGGCCGAGCTGTACAACCTGTTCAACTGACCGACGGGCGGGCGGGGTGGCTCCGGCCACCCGCCCGCACCCGTGGCCGCGCCTGTCCGGCCGTCCCCCGTCGCTGCGGTCCCGACGGGGGACGGGTCAGGACTCGCCGTCCTGCCGGGCGGCGTCGATGCGCGCCCGTGCCCCGTCGAGCCACTGCTGACAGATGTCGGCCAACTTCTCGCCGCGCTCCCAGAGCGCCAGCGACTCCTCCAGCGTCGTCCCGCCGGCCTCCAGCCGCTCCACCACCGAGGCCAGCTCGGCGCGGGCCTGCTCGTAGCTGGGCCGCTCGTCCTTCGTCTCGTCAGTCATCGCACCCATCCCACCACATGGGCCGGACGCCACCGACGCGCGCTCGCGGGTCGAGGGTGTTCAGCCGTCGACGGTCGCGGCCAGTTCCCCGTCGGCGAGGCGTACCCGCAGCGGGTCGCCCTTGGCGACCTCGGATGCCGCGCGGACCACGTGGCCGTCGGCGCGCTGCACGATCGCGTACCCCCGGTCGAGGGTCGCCGCGGGGGAGAGCGCGCGGAGCCGGGCGAGGGTGTGCCGCAGGTCTTCGCCGCCGGCGGCCAGCCGGTGGTCCAGGCACCGGTCCGCCCGCCGGCGCAGTGCGGACAGCTCGGTGGCGCGCTGGTCGACCATCACCTGGGGACGGGACAGCACCGGGCGGGAGCGGAGCAGGTCGAGGCGGTGCGACTCCCGGTCGACCAGGTTGCGGACCGCGCGTTCCAGCCGGGACCGGGCCTGCCGGATGAGGCGTACCTCCTCGGTGAGGTCCGGGACGATCCGCTTGGCCGCGTCGGTCGGGGTGGACGCGCGGACGTCCGCGACGTAGTCCAGCAGGGGCGCGTCGGTCTCGTGACCGATCGCGCTGACCACCGGCGTACGGCAGGCGAACACGGCCCGGCACAGCGCCTCGTCCGAGAAGGGGAGCAGGTCCTCGATGCTGCCGCCGCCCCGGGCGATGACGATGACGTCGATGCTCGGATCGGCGTCGAGCACCTTGAGCGCGTCCATGATCTGCGGGACCGCGCCCGAGCCCTGCACCGCCACGTTGACCGTGCGGAACTCCACCGCCGGCCAGCGCCGCCGGGCGTTGGTGAGCACGTCCCGTTCCGCGGCCGAGGCGCGGCCGGTGATCAGCCCGATCCGCTGGGGCAGGAACGGCGGCCGGCGCTTGCGGGCCCGGTCGAAGAGCCCCTCGGCGGCCAGCAGCTTCTTCAGCTTCTCCAGGCGGGCGAGCAGCTCACCCAGCCCCACCTGACGGATCTCGTCGGCGCGCAGGCTGAGCGTGCCCCGGGCGGCGTAGAACTCCGGCTTGGCGTGCAGCACCACCCGCGCGCCCTCACGCAGCTCCGGCGCCCCGGCGTCGAGCACGTCGCGGTTCGTGGTGACGGTCAGGCTCAGGTCCGCCGAGGGGTCCCGCAGGGTCAGGAAGACGGTGGTGGCGCCGGGACGGCGGCTGATCTGCGCCACCTGCCCGTCCACCCACACCCAGCCGAGCCGGGCGATCCAGGCCCCCACCTTCTGGCTGACCACGCGGACCGGCCACGGCTCCTCGGAGGTGCTACGCGGGACGTCGGTCACCCGCCCACCCTATGACCGACCCCGTTGATCAAGAAGTTCGCGTCACCGCAGGCGTGTTTCCTGACGCAAACTCCTTGATCAACCCCGAAGGTGGCCCGGCGCTGTGGCGACGGTCGCAGCCGCTGCCCCCCGCGGAGGCGGCACGTACGATGGGCGGGTGACTCAGGCTGAGGCGACCCCCCGGACCGGCAAGCGCGTGCTCCTGGCGAAGCCCCGCGGCTACTGCGCGGGCGTCGACCGCGCGGTGCAGACCGTCGAGGAGGCGCTCAAGCTCTACGGCGCCCCGATCTACGTGCGTAAGCAGATCGTGCACAACAAGCACGTGGTGCAGACCCTGGAGGCCCAGGGCGCCATCTTCGTGGAGGAGAACGAGGAGGTGCCGGAGGGCGCCACCGTCATCTTCTCCGCCCACGGCGTCGCGCCCGAGGTGTACGAGCAGGCGAAGGAGCGGTCGCTCAAGGCGATCGACGCGACCTGCCCGCTGGTGACCAAGGTCCACCAGGAGGCGAAGCGGTTCGCGGCCGAGGACTACGACATCCTGCTCATCGGTCACGAGGGGCACGAGGAGGTCATCGGCACCGCCGGCGAGGCCCCCGAGCACATCCAGCTCGTCGACGGTCCCGAGGACGCCGACCGGATCACCGTCCGCGACCCGAACAAGGTCGTCTGGCTCTCCCAGACCACCCTGTCGGTCGACGAGACGCTGGAGACCGTCGCCCGTCTCAAGAAGCGCCTGCCGATGCTCCAGTCGCCGCCCAGCGACGACATCTGCTACGCCACCTCCAACCGGCAGCACGTGGTCAAGGAGATCGCCCCGGACTGTGACGTGGTGATCGTCGTCGGCTCGCGCAACTCCTCCAACTCGGTCCGGCTCGTCGAGGTCGCCCTGGACGCCGGCGCCCGTGCCGGCCATCTGGTCGACTTCGCCCACGAGATCGACGACACGTGGCTGGAGGGGGCGACCACGGTCGGCCTGACCTCCGGCGCGAGCGTCCCGGACGAGTTGGTGCAGGACGTGCTGGCGCACCTGGCCGCGCGCGGCTTCGCCGACGTCGACGAGGTGGTCACCGCCAACGAGCGCCTCACCTTCTCGCTCCCGCAGGAGTTGAAGCGGGACATGAAGGCCGCGGCGGCGCGTGGCTGAGGACGGGAACGACACCCGGCCCGCACACGTCGAAACGGTATGAGGAACCTACGGCTCGCCGTCCCCGCGCTGGCCGTCTGCATGGCGCTGAGCGCCTGCGGCGGCCAGGGCGGCGGCGACGGCACCCCCACCCCCACCCCGACGGGAGCCCAGCCGGTGACCAGCGCCCCCTCGCCCGACCCGAGCGCCTCGGACGGCGTCCCGTCGACCGGGCCCACCCCGCCCCCGCCGACCGCCCTGCCGCCGAGCCCGAAGCCCGGCGGCCCGACCAAGCCCCCGCCGGTCGGCGCCACCGAGCTCACCGGCACGGTCAGGGCCGGCGTGGAGCCCAACTGCGTGCTCCTCGACAATTTCCTGCTGATCGGCGGTCCGCGGGACGTGCTGACCCCCGGCACGAAGGTCACCGTCTCCGGCCGGGTGCAGGCCGACGTGATGACCACCTGCCAGCAGGGAACGCCGTTCCTGGTGGAGAGCGCCCGCCGGTCCTGACCGGCCACGCCCCACCGCACCGACGACGGCAGGAGGCCCGCCCCCCGGACGGGGAGCGGGCCTCCGCTGGTCGGGGCCGCAGGTCGGTTGACCGCGCGGACCACCACGTCGCCGCTGCCGATCAGGATGTTCGTGTCGGTGCGGACCTCATCGAGCTGAATGACTGCGCTGCGGCAATGAGGGCGGTCCTCGATCGGCTGCTCGGGGTCGTCCGGACGGCCCGTCCCCGGCGCGTGCCTCGCCCCGGACGCGCGGGAGCCCGCCCCCCGTGGTTCGGGGACGGGCTCCGGCGGGTGTTACGGACGGATCAGTTGTTCACGGCGCCGATGGAGACCGCGCCGCGGCCGACGACCGCGCCCTCCGTGGTCACCACGGCCAGCTCGCCGTACAGCTTCCGGCCGGCGGCCGGGGTGGCCAGGGCGGTCACCGTACCGGTGAGGGTGGCGGTGGCGCCGTGGGCCAGGGTGAGCGGGGTGGTCGGGGCCGCCAGGCTGCCCAGCGCCGACGACGAGAACGAGTCCCGGTAGTCGTACGCCGTGCTGCCGCCAGGACCGCCCACCGCGTAACCCACGACGACGACCCGGTAGGTGCCCGGCGTCGGGTTGGCGAGGGTGACCGCCTCCTCGGAGTCACCGTCGGCCGCCTGGCCGACCAGGGTGGTACCCCGGTAGACCAACAGGTCCAGGTCGGCGCTGGCGTCGGCCGGGTTGCCGATCCGGGCGGTGAACTGCGAGGCGCCCGCGGGCACCTCGACCAGGTACTCCTGCGACGCGCCCTCGGCGATGGTCGGGCGCTCGTCCCGGACGCTGGAGAGCGGGCCGCCCTGCCCGGTCACGGAGACCGGGCCGAAGGTGTTGGTCAGGTTCCAGGTGACCGGGGTCGCCACACCGGCCTGGACCGCCGGCAGCTCGACCACGGCCGGCTCGACCGCGACGCCCTGGACCCGTGCCGTGAGCTGGAACGGGTTGTCCAGCGACGGCGAGGTGCGACGCGACTCGACCTCGATCTCCCAGACGCCCGGGATCGGGTTCTGGTAGTCCCGCTCCTGCGGCTTGCAGGCGTTGGCGTCGGAGAAGTTGGTGAAGCAGACCAGGCTGGAGGTGCTCTCCACCGGAACGCCGTACGGGTTGAACGCGATGAACCGGGTCTGCGAACCGGTGGCGATGCCGGACAGGTTCACCTGCAGCGCACCCGCGCCCTCCGGCACGGTCACGAAGTACGACCTGAAGCCGTTGCGGTCCACCGAGCCCTCGGCCGAGAACGTGTAGTCCGGCTTTTGGGTGTCGTTGGAGGCGACGACCACGAGGGAAACCTCGAAGTCGACCGTGTTGGTCGCCGGGTCGTCGACCAGCATCAGGGCGCCGTGCGCCCCGGCCGTCGTCGGCTTGGCCTTGACGGTGACGGTGACGGCCTTGTTCAGCGGCAGCCAGACGATCTTCGGCGCCGTGAAGGTGCCGTCGTTGCCCCGCAGCGTGATGTTGTGCTTCACGCCGCGAGCCGGACCGCTGGTGCGGGTGAGCGTGACCTGGTAGGTCTTGCTCTGGCCGACCGCGTGGCCGCCCTCGGCCGACGCGCAGCGGTTGTAGACGCCCCCGCCCCGGTTCGGGGTGGCCAGCTGCTCGGACAGCACCGTGCAGACCGGGGCCTCCGAGGTGTACGAGCGGGTCTCGACGCCCTTGCGCAGCAGGTTCCAGGCGCCCGGCACGTTGACCATGCCGTAGCCCTGGGCGTACGTCGGGACGCCCTCGATCGGCTTGGCCGAGCTGTACAGCGCCCGGCGCAGCGCGGCCGGGGTGACGCCCTTGTCGGTCGCCTTGGCGGCCGAGAGCAGCAGCGCGGCTGCTCCGGCGGCCTGCGGGGCGGCCATCGACGTGCCGTTGAACATGCCGTAGCCCGGCGGCAACGCGTAGCCGGCCTCGGCGACCGGGCTGCCCAGCTGCCAGGCGGGGATGGTGGAGATGGCGGAGCCGGGAGCGGTGATGTTCGGCTTGGCGTCGCCGTCCTCGCTCGGGCCGCGCGAGGAGAAGTTGAACATGGCGTTCTTCGTCTGCACCACCGAGCCGTAGTTGGCCAGCCAGGTGTCCCGGCTGATGCTGGCCGCGGTGCTGATCGCGTTCGCCGCCACCGACGGGTCGCCGACGGTGTTGAGACCCGGGCCGCTGTTGCCGGCCGAAAGGACGAGCTGCACGCCGTAGGTGGTGATCAGGTTGTTGTACAGCTCGGCGCGGGCGTTGTTGCCGTCGTTCAGCGCCGGCAGGCCACCGATCGACATGTTGACCACGTCGACCTTACGGTTGATCACCAGGTCGGCCATACCGGTGGTGAGAGCGGCGGCCGTGCAGCCGCCGCCCCAGACGCAGGCGCGGGCGGAGACCAGCTTGGCGCCGGGCGCTGCCCCGTCGAAGACGTCGTTGCCGAGCATGTCGTTCGCGGCGGTGATGCCCGCGACGTGGCTGCCGTGCGCGTCCTCGACGATGCCGATGTTGACGTAGTCGACCGGACCGGAACTGGTCGGCACGGCCTTGCGGTACTCGACGACGAACGGCATCTGCTCCCGGAGTTCGGTGGCCGGGTTGTCGGTGCCGAAGTGCCCGATGTCGAACTTCTCCCGGTACGGCCGCATCAGGGCCTCGTCGGTGAAGTCGTTGTTCTGGTTGACGTCCACCCAGATGTCGTTGGTGGCGGGGTTGTAGAGCACGCCCCACACGTCGGTGGTGTCGCCGTCCCGGTTGACGTCGCCGCCCGGGTCGCTGGCGGCGGTGATCGACTCACGGAAGAGGTTGAACCGGTAGGTGCCCGCCGGGGCGGTCCACGTCGCGCCGCCCGCCGCGAACGACGGACCGGTCACCTCGGTGACCATCGGACGCCAGGTCGCGTCCTCGGCCGGAGCCGTGGCGGTGACCCAGTCGACGATCTTGCGCTCGCCGGTGGTGGTCTTCTGGAGCGCCGGGTGGTCCAGGTCCACACCGGAGTCCATGATGCCGATGGTGACGCCCCGACCGTCCCACTCCGGGTGCTGCTCGACGAAGCGAACGGCACCGGTCTCGTTGGTCGGCATGTAGGGGTTCGCCGCGCGGGTGGCGTCGCTCGGGCCGGGAAGGGTCGCGCCCTGCTCCGCCGCCTTCCGCCCGGAGGCTGCGGCCTCCGGCTTCGGCTCCGGCCGCTGGATCGTCTCGTCCAGGTCGACCGCGGAGACGCCGGGCAGCGTGGCCGCCTTGACGACCTTGTCGGTGGGCACCGTGGCCAGCACGTAACCGATGGTGTCGTACCGCTCGGTGACGGCGGCACCGAGGCCGTTCAGGTCGTCGGCGACGTCCTTGGCCTGGCCCTTCTCCGTGGCGACGATCAGGGTGACGGTGGGGGCCTTCTCGGCCTCCGCCTCGGCGAGCAGCTTGGCGTCGTGCGACCCCAACGCCTCCACCGGGGTGGCCGGCGCGGTGTCAGGTCCGGAAGGTGCGGCGCTCGCGGTTGCGGCACCGCCCGCGACGGTCACGGCGCTTGCCGCCATGACCGACGCGAAGAGCGCGGCGGAGGTACGCCGGCTCAGGTTTCGGGGTTTGCTCACGTTCTCTTTCCTCCAGAGAACAGGGCCCTCAGATGCAGGGCACGCGTGAGCGAAATACTTCGCGCTGTCGATGGGCGTGTCACTACCGGCGAGTTCGTTGTGACCATCTCGTGACATGCGGATACACGCATTGTCACATCTGGTGCTCCACTCCGGAGCGCGGCGGACCGGCCTCATCGGACTGTTCGAGCAGCTCAGGGGCCTGCGGCTGGCGGGGGGCCAGCTCGATCTGGGCCGGCGTGGCCAGCTCCTGGTCGGAGACGCCCAACTCGGCGAGCTTGCGGGCGCTGACCAGCACCCGCGCCTCCAGCGAACCGACCGCCCGGTTGTACGCGGTGACCGCGCCGCCCAGCGACGCGCCGAGCTTGCCGACGTGGTCGCCCAGTGTGGACAGCCTCCCGTACAGCTCCCGGGCCAGCAGGTGCACGGTGGCGGCGTTACGGGCCAGCACCTCCTGCCGCCAGGAGTAGGCGACGGTCCGCAGGAGGGCGACCAGGGTGGCCGGCGTGGCCAGCACGACGTTGCGGGCGAACGCGTGCTCCAGCAGCGTCGGGTCCCGCTGGAGTGCCACGTCGAGGAACGGGTCGGCCGGCACGAAGAGCACCACGAACTCCGGCGTGATGTCGAAGGCGGACCAGTACGACTTGGCGGCCAACGCGTCCACGTGCATGCGCAGGTGCCGCGCGTGCGCGTCGAGGTGGGTGTCCCGGCCGCGCTCGTCGCGCGCCTCCATCGCGGTCAGGTACGCGTCGAACGGCGCCTTGGCGTCCACCACCACCGACCGGCCCCCGTGCAGCCGTACCACCAGGTCGGGGCGGACTCCCTGGTGGTCGGTGGACGCGGTGACCTGCTCGTCGAAGTCGCAGTGCTCCAGCATGCCGGCCGCCTCCACGATCCGCCGCAGCTGGTGCTCGCCCCAGCGGCCCCGCACCTGGGGCGCCCGCAGCGCCGCCACCAGCTGCTTCGTCTCGGTGCGCAGCTCACCGGAGACCGAGGACATCGCGCGGACCTGCTCGCGCAGCTCCGCGTACGCGTCGACGCGGTCCCGCTCCAGCTCGGCGACCCGCAGTTCGTAGCGGCGCAGCGTGTCGTGCAGCGGAGCCACCGCGCGGGCGACCGCCTCCTGGGACTGGGCCGTCGCCTCGTAGCTCAGCGCGCGCATGGACTGCTCCAGCCGGCCCTCGCCGTCGCGGGTGGCCTGCAGCGTGGCCTCCAGCCGGGCGATCTCCGCCGCCGCGCGGGACCGCGCGGCGAGCCAACCCAGCGCGCCGCCCACGGCGAGGCAGACGACCACCACGGCCAGCGTCGAGAAGCTCATGCCGCAGAGCTTGCCAAACGGGTACGACCTACGAACGGTGGGTACGTAGCGGTCCATGGAGACTCTGCTGTGTCTCGGCATCCTCGCCGTCGGTGCGGTGGTCGCGATCGCGGTCGTCAGCGCCCAGGCGAGGGCCCGCCGGGGTGACGAACTCGGTGACGCGCGCGCGGAGGCGCAGCGGTGGTACGAGCGGCTGGGCGGCCAGCTGATGAACCTGCACGGCGAGCAGCCGGCGGTGCGGCAGGCCCTGGCCGACGCCGGTGAGCGGTACAACGCCGCCGGGTCCCAGTTGGAGCAGGCGCGGACGCCGCAGCAGTTCGCGCTGGCCCGGGAGACCGCGCTGGAGGGGCTGGCGTACATCCGGGCGGCCCGGACGGCGCTCGGCATCGACCCCGGCCCGGAGCTGCCGCCGCTGGCCGCGGCCCGGGGTGCCGGCCAGCTCACCCGCGAGCGTCAGGTGGACGTGCAGGGACAGACCTTCAAGGCCGGCCCGCAGCCCGGAGGGGACACGCCCTACTACTACCCCGGTGGGCGGTTCCAGGGGCGGCCCGTTCCGGCCGGCTGGTACTCGACGCCGTGGTGGAAGACGGCGCTGGGCGCCGGCGCCGGCGTCGTGGGTGGCCTGCTGATCGCCGACGCCCTCTTCTCGCCCGGCTGGGGCGACCCGGGCTACGGCTACGGCGAGGGCTACCAGGAGGGTTTCCAGGACGGCGCCGGGTACGGCGACGACCAGGGCGGCGACGACCAGGGCGGCGACGACCAGGGCGGCGACGACCAGGGCGGCGGTGACCAGGGCGCCGACGTCGGCGGTGCTGACCAGGCGGGCGACTTCGGCGGCGGTGGTGACTTCGGCGGCGGCTTCGGCGGCGGCGACTTCGGCGGCGGCGACTTCTGAGCGCCGCCGGGCGATGGATGCAAGGAAGGGCCCCTTCTTAACAGTTGCTGTTAAGAAGGGGCCCTTCCTCTACGCCAGGCGTTAAGCGGGGGCCCTTCCTTACACCTCAGCCAGTGTTGCGCATGCCGGCGGCGATGCCGTTGACCGTGGTGAGCAGGGCCCGCTCCAGCGCGGTGCCGTCGCTCGGCGCACGGCGGCCACCCGGTGCGGTCACCACCGCCCGTCCGGCGGCACCGGAGTCCCGGTACTGCCGCAGCAGAGCCACCTGGAGGTGGTGCAGCGGCTCCAGGTAGGTGTCCCGCACGGCGAGGGTGCGCTGGAGCACCGGCGAGTTGTCCAGCAGGGCCGGTGCGGCGGTCACCGCCAGCACCTCCTGCCTGGTCAGCTCGTACTCCTCCTCGATCTTGTGGAAGATCGGGTGCAGCTTCTTCGGCACCAGCGTCTCCACGTACCGACGGGCGATGCCCAGGTCGGTCTTGGTCAGCATCATCTCGACGTTCGACAGGAACGTCCGGAAGAAGTGCCAGTTGCGGTTCATCTCGGACAGCACGTCGGCCAGGCCCGCCTCTCGGGCGGCGGCCAGCCCGGTGCCCACCCCGAACCAGCCGGGCACGATCTGCCGGGTCTGCGTCCAGCCGAACACCCACGGGATGGCGCGCAGCCCGCTCAGGCCCGCCCCGGTGTTCGGCCGCTTCGCCGGTCGGGAGCCGATGTTCAGTGCGCCGAGCAGTTCCGTCGGGGTCGACGCCCAGAAGTACTCGGGCAGGTCCGGGTCCTCGACCAGCGACCGGTAACGCCGGTACGCCGACTCGGACACCACGTCCATTGCCGCGTCCCAGCGCTCCAGCATCTCGGCCGGTTGCCGGGGTGCGGTGTGCAGCAGCGTGGCCTGGAGGACCGCCGCCACGGTCAGCTCCAGGTTCTCCCGGGCCAGCGCCGGCAGGGTGTACTTGTCGGAGATGACCTCGCCCTGCTCGGTCACCTTGATGGCGCCGTCCAGCGTGCCGTACGGCTGGGCCAGGATCGCGTCGTGCGTCGGCCCGCCACCGCGGCCCACCGTGCCACCCCGGCCGTGGAAGAGCCGCAGGTGCACCCCGTGTCGGGCGGCCACGTCCCGCAGCGCCCGCTGGGCCCGGTGGATCGACCACTGGCTGGTGGTGATGCCCGCCTCCTTGTTGGAGTCGGAGTAGCCGAGCATGACCTCCTGCACGTCGCCGCGCGCCGCGACCAGCGCCCGGTACGCGGGCAGCGAGAGCAGCTCGTCGAGCAGCTCGCCGCCGGCGTTGAGCTCGGCCGGCGTCTCCAGCAGAGGGACGATCCCGATCCGGGCCCGGCGGCCGTGCACGTCGACCAGGCCGGCCTCGCGGGCCAGGACCACGGCGGCGAGCACGTCGTCCACGCCCAGCGTCATCGAGATGATGTACGACTCGATCACCTCGGCGCCGAACCGGTCCTGCGCCTCCCGGATGGTGCCGAAGACGTCGAAGGTCTTCCGGGCGGCCTCGGTCAGCGGGGTGTCGGCGGTGGAGAGCGGCCGGCGGCCGGTCAGCTCGTCGGCGAGCAGCTTGGTGCGCTCCAGCCGGCTGAGCGCCGCGTATTCGGGGACCTCGCCGACCGCAGCGTAGAACTGGCTGAGCACCTCGTGGTGCTTCTCGGCGTGCTCCCGGACGTCCATCGTCGCCAGGTGCAGGCCGAACGCGGAGACCGTACGGATGGTGGACGCCAGGCGGCCGACGGCGGTGAGCTGCCCGGCGTTGCGGGCCAGCGAGGCGCGCAGGAGCTCCAAATCGGCGATCAGCTCGGTCGCACCCCGGTAGTCCCGTCCGGGCACGTGCGCCGTGCCCTGCCGCAGCCGCTGCCGGGTGTTCGCCAGCTTCGCCTTCACGCAGCGCGCCTTGAGCCGGTAGGGCTCCTCGGCATTGACCCGGCGGAACCGGGGTGCGACCTCGGGCAGGGCGTCCAGGTCGGTGGCGAGGCTGGCGGAGAGGTCCAGCGAGACCGCGCGCAGCCGCCGGGAGACGGACACCTCGTTGATGAGCTGGTCCATCGCCTTCTCGGTGGCGGCGATGCCATGCTCGTGCTGGATGATCAGCACCTCGCGGGTGACCGTCGGGGTGACGAACGGGTTGCCGTCGCGGTCGCCGCCGATCCAGGTGCCGAAGGTCAGCGGCCGGGCCGTCGGGGACGTCTCCACCCCGAGGGTGCGCAGCGTGTCGGCGAGGTCGTCGAGCACCTGCGGCGCGGCCTCGGCGAACAGGTCCCGCAGGTAGTAGATGGCGTTGCGGGCCTCGTCGGTGGGGTCGGGCCGGTCCAGCCGCAGTTCGTCGGTCTGCCACATGAGGTCGAGCAGTTCGGCGAGGCGGCGGTTGGCCGGGCCCTCGTCGCTGGCCCCGTACAGGATCGCGTTGGCGGTCTCGGTGTCCAGCTCGTCGGCGATGGCGCGCAGCTTGGACAGGATCGACCGGCGGGCGGCCTCGGTGGGGTGGGCGGTGAAGACCGGCCGGACGGCGAGCCGGCGGGCCGCGGCGGCGATCTCCTCGGCCGGCACCCCGCGTTCGGCGATCATCTTCGCCGCCTGGTCGAGCCAGCCGCCGTGCGTGGCGCGCCGCCGTCGCAGGTCCCGGGCCCGGTGCACCTGCTCGGTGATGTTGGCCAGGTGGAAGTAGGTGGAGAAGGCGCGGGCCAGCTTCGTGCCGGTGGTGACGTCGAGGCCGCCGAGCCGCTGGGCGGCGGCCGGTGCGTCGGACCGGACCTGAGCACGGATCTCCTCGACCAGGTCGAGCAGGGGCCGACCCTCCTGCCGGGCGAGGGTCTGACCGAGCAGGGTGCCGAGGCGGCGGATGTCGGCGCGCAGTGCGGCGTCGGGGCCGTCGTGGTCGTGCTGGTCGGTCACGGGTGCGCTCCTTACGTGAGTACGAAGGACAGCGCTGTCCGATCCCCTGGATGGTATCCGCGCCGACCCCGATGTAAGGAGGGGCCCCTTGTTAACGCCTGGCGTTGTAGAAGGGCCCCCTCTTCACACCTCCGTCGTCGGGCTCGGCGTTTGCGCTGGTCGGCAGGCCGCCGGGTCGCCGGGCGGCGCGACCCGCCCGGCGGCGGGCGTAAAAGATCGTGGCGGTGAGCACACCCGGCACGCCGAGTGGTGTCCAGACGATGGGACGACGCGGTCGGTGGTCGACGGTCGCCGGACGGGACCCCGGTCGGCATGTCGCGGGCGTGGGGTCGTACAGGGATGATCTGTGGTACTACAGGGCATTTTGCCACCCGGCATCCGGCCGGGCGGCTGCGTGGCGAAACCCGCTCGCCGCCGTCGGTAGCGTCCAGGCATGACGTCGCTGAGGTATCCCCCCAAGCCGAAGCCGGGCGACCGCGTCGCGGTCGTCTCACCGTCCGCCGGGCTGCCGGCCCTCTTCCCCCACGTGCACGAGCTGGGTCTGCGCCGGCTGCGCGAGGAGTTCGGCCTGGAGCCGGTGGAGTACCCGACCACCCGCGTGCTGGGCGCCGACCCGCGCGACCGGGCCCGGGACCTCACCGCCGCCTTCGCCGACCCGTCGGTGACCGCCGTTCTCGCCACCGTCGGCGGGGACGACCTGATCACCGTCACCCCATACCTGGACGACGAGGTGCTGCGGGCCAACCCGAAGCCCTACTTCGGATACTCGGACAACACCAACGTCCTCAACCACCTGCACCGGTTGGGGATGGTCAGCTACCACGGCGGATCGGTGCTGGTGCACCTCGGCCGGCCGGGCCGGCTGGACCCGCTGACCGCCGACTCACTGCGCGCGGCCCTGTTCACCACCGGCTGGTACGACCTCACCCCGGCCACGGAGTGGGGCGACCAGCCCAACGACTGGAACGACCCGGCGAGCCTGGCCCACGAACCGCCCATGGTCCCCGGCTCGGGCTGGCGCTGGCAGGGCCCGGCGACGCTGGTCGAGGGCCCGGCCTGGGGCGGCAACCTGGAGGTGCTGAACTGGTTGCTCGCCGCCGACCGGGTCGCCCCCGTGGCGGATCTCGCCGGCTCGGTCTTCGTGCTGGAGACCTCCGAGGAGCTGCCGTCGGCCACCGAGGTGTTCCGCATCCTGCGCAACCTGGGGGAGCGCGGTCTGCTCGGCACGTTCCCCGCCGTACTGGTCGGGCGGGCCAAGGCATGGAACTTCGACCGGCCGCTGTCCCCGGCGGAGAAGGAGGTCTACGTCGCCGAGCAGCGGGACGCGGTGACCCGGGCGCTGGCCGCGTACCACCCGGACGCGGTGGTGGTCTTCGACGTCGACCTGGGTCACACCGACCCGCAGCTGATCGTTCCGTACGGCGGGGACGTCCGGGTCGACGCGGTGGCCCGGCGGATCTCGGTGCGCTACTGATGGGCAACTCCGTCGCGTACCCGATCCGCGCACCCGGGACGTCCAGCAGGCCATGAACGCCGCCGGCGGCCTGCTGGCCCTGGCCGGCCTGCGGGAGATCGTCGTGGAGCTGTGGGCGCGTACCGGGCGGCACTCCGGTC
This sequence comes from Micromonospora sp. BQ11, assembly GCF_052068135.1. Taxonomy (NCBI): domain Bacteria; kingdom Bacillati; phylum Actinomycetota; class Actinomycetes; order Micromonosporales; family Micromonosporaceae; genus Micromonospora; species Micromonospora sp. BQ11. The sequence continues at coordinate 267,815 of NZ_JBQHDB010000001.1, forward strand.
TGCCCCGCTACGTCGAGGCGTACGGCCACTGGCTGCACGCCCGGGGCCGCGACCGGATGTTCGTGGGCGGGCAGGAGCCGGAGCGCGCCGAGTGGCTCGCCCGGAAGGTCGGGCTGACGGTGCTCGGCTTCTGACCCCGGCGCCGCCGACGGCGGTGGCGGACCGCGCACCGCCCCTGTCAAGGGGTGTGCGCGGGCGCGGAGCTGCGGGCCTCCCCGAACAGGTCCGCCCACTCCGCCCCCACCGCGTCGGCGGCATCCGGGGGACGTCGTCCATCCTCGGCGCGGGCAGGTGGCCGGGTCTTGAAGATTCTTGCTCGGTTGCGCGCGGTCCGGTTCCGCCGTTAACAAGGGGCCCTTCCTCTACCGCAGGCGTTAACGGGGGGCCCTTCCTTACACCTCAGGCGGTGAGGAGATGGCGGAGGCGGGCCGGGGGGTGGCCGATCTGTTCCCGGACCACCCGGGTGAGGTGCGCCTGGTCGGCGAAGCCGTACGCGGACGCGACCACCCGCAACGGCGGCCCGTCGGCCTCGGCGAGTGTGTCGAGCACCGCCCGTACCCGCACCCGGTTGCGCCAGGCGGTGAGGCTGCTCCCGGTGACCCGCTGGAAGACGCGGCTGAGGTGGTGCGGCGACGCGCCCACCTCCCGGGCGACCTCGGCCAGGCCGAGTGAGAAGTCCCCTTCCGCGAGCACCTCCCGCGCCCGGTCCGCCAGGTGCCGGTGTGCGGCCAGCGTGGCCGCGCGCCGGCCGACGGCCCGGTCCAGGTCCGGGTCCACCCCGGCCAGGTCGCGGTCCGGCGAGGCGTGGCGGAGCAGCCGGTCGAGGAAGCGGTGCATCCGTTCGGCCATCTCGAAGCGGTCCAGACCACGCCGGAACTGCGCGACGAGCATGCGGTGGGCCAGGTCGAGCGTGCCGTCCGAGGTGCCCTCCCAGCCGGCGGTGTGCAACCAGCGTTCCGTGTCCGACCGCTCGGCAAGCACCTCCGGGTCGATCTCCAGGCAGGTGTACGAGTCGCCGCAGCCCAACGGGTGGGCGACCGCCATCTCGTCACCGGGCCGCAGGAGCAGCACCGCGGTCGCGTCGGAGAAGGCGGTGCGGCCGTTGAGCCGGCGCCGGTACACCCCCGCCCGGCCCAGCATGACCTTGTGCACCGTCTCCGCGGCGGGCTGGGACCAGCCGTGGTGCTCGACGATGCAGTGCACCTGGTACGCCAGGATCCCGTCCGGGTGGCCCAGCACCCGCCAGCGGGCGGGCGAGGTCTTCTGACGCGGGTCACTGCCGACGCCTTCCGGCATACGTCCTCCCCAGGTCGTCGTCACCGGCGCGCGGGCCGATCCACCCCACACGGGCGTCGATCGTCCTACCGGAGAGATAGTGTCGACTGGTGGGACCCCCCGTCCAGCCCGGACGAGGGGTGATCGTCGTGCCGTCGCACTGGAGCAGATCACATGCTGACCGGACTCTTCGCCGCCGCCCTCGCCGACCCGGCCCTCGCCCGGGCGCGTGACCTGGCGCGCTCCGGTGCGGCGCGCGTCGACGGTCTCGACCTGACCGCCCCGGCGGCGCTGCGGCCGTTCGCGGTGGCGGCCGTGGCGGCCGACGAGTCCGACGGGGGCGCGGGCCGGTCGGTCCTGGCGGTCACCGCGACCAGCCGAGAGGCCGACGACCTCGCCTCGGCCCTGGGCAGCCTGCTTCCTCCGGAGCAGGTGGCGGTGTTCCCCTCCTGGGAGACGCTGCCCCACGAACGGCTCTCGCCCCGCTCCGACACCGTCGGCCGGCGGCTGGCCGTGCTGCGCCGGTTGGCGCACCCGGAGTCGGCGGACGCGCACGGTCGCACCGGGCCGCTGCGGGTCGTCGTCGCGCCCGTCCGGTCGCTGCTGCAACCGCAGCTCAAGGGGCTCGGCGACCTGGAGCCGGTGCAGCTCGCCGCCGGCGACGAGGCGGACCTGGAGGAGGTGGCCCGCCGGCTGACCGACATGGCGTACGCGCGGGTCGACCTGGTCACCAAGCGCGGCGAGTTCGCGGTGCGGGGCGGCATCCTGGACGTCTTCCCGCCCACCGACGAGCACCCGTCCCGGGTCGAGTTCTGGGGTGACGAGGTGGAGGAGATCCGCACCTTCGCCGTCGCCGACCAGCGCACCATCGAGGGGGTCGCGCACCTGTGGGCGCCGCCGTGCCGGGAGCTGCTGCTCACCCCGGCGGTGCGGCAGCGGGCCGCCGCGCTCGGGCAGGAGCACCCGGAGCTGGCCGAGATCCTCGACAAGCTGGCCGAGGGCATCCCGGTCGAGGGGATGGAGTCGCTGGTCCCGGCGCTGCTCGGCAACGAGAGCTTGGAGCTGCTGGTCGACACCATGCCGGCCGGCACCCACGTGCTGCTCTGCGACCCGGAGCGCATCCGCACCCGGGCGCACGACCTCGTGCGTACCTCCGAGGAGTTCCTCCAGGCCAGCTGGGCCGCGGCCGCCGTCGGTGCCCAGGCCCCGGTCGACCTCGGCGCCGCCGCCTTCAAGACCCTCGCCGACGTACGCGCGCGGGCGCGTGCCCTGCGCCAGCCCTGGTGGACGCTGTCGCCATTCGGGCTGGCCGAGGCGGACGCGACGCCGGCCCGTCAGCCCTGGGAGGACGCGCCGACCGAGGTCGACGTCAGCCCCGACGACGCGATCGCGGTGACCCTGGCCGCCCAGCCCGCCCCGCTCTACCACGGCGAGACCGCGCGGGTGGTCGACGACGTGAAGCGCTGGGTCGGCGAGGGCTGGTCGATCGCGCTGGTCTTCGAGGGGCACGGTCCCGCCCAGCGGGCGGTCGAGGTGCTCCGCGACGCCGGCCTGGGCGCGCGGATGGTCGAGGAGGTGCCGACGGCGCCCGTCCCCGGCGAGCTGGTGGTCTCCTGCGGCTGCCTGACCTCCGGCTTCGTCGACGAGGCGGCCCGGTTCGTGCTGCTGACCGGCAACGACGTCACCGGCGGGCGGGGCACCTCCACCCGCGACATGCGCAAGATGCCGAGCCGACGGCGCAACACCATCGATCCGCTGGAGCTGAAGGCCGGCGACTTCGTGGTGCACGAGCAGCACGGCATCGGCCGGTACGTCGAGCTGGTGCAGCGCACCGTCAACGGCGCCAGCCGGGAGTACCTGGTCATCGAGTACGCCGCGAGCAAGCGCGGCCAGCCGGGCGACCGTCTCTTCGTCCCCACCGACCAGCTCGACCAGCTGTCCCGGTACGTCGGCGGCGAGCAGCCGACGCTGCACAAGATGGGCGGCTCGGACTGGCAGAAGTCCAAGGCCCGGGCCCGCAAGGCGGTCAAGGAGATCGCCGCCCAGCTGATCCAGCTCTACGCGGCGCGGAAGGCGTCCAAGGGCCACTCGTTCGGCCCGGACACGCCGTGGCAGCGGGAGCTGGAGGACGCCTTCCCCTGGCAGGAGACGCCGGACCAGCTCGCCGCCATCGACGAGGTCAAGCGGGACATGGAGCAGACCGTCCCGATGGACCGGTTGATCTGCGGCGACGTGGGCTACGGCAAGACCGAGATCGCGGTCCGGGCGGCCTTCAAGGCGGTGCAGGACGGCAAGCAGGTCGCGGTGCTGGTGCCCACCACGCTGCTGGTGCAGCAGCACTACAACACCTTCGCCGAGCGGATGAACCAGTTCCCGGTGACCATCCGGCAGCTGTCCCGCTTCCAGACCGCGAAGGAGGCCGAGCAGACCCTGGCGATGGCCGCCGACGGCACGGCCGACATCGTCATCGGCACCCACCGGCTGCTCCAGGCGGCCACCCGGTTCAAGTCGCTCGGCATGGTGGTCATCGACGAGGAGCAGCGGTTCGGCGTCGAGCACAAGGAGCACCTGAAGTCGATGCGGGCCTCCGTCGACGTGCTGAGCATGTCGGCCACCCCGATCCCGCGGACGCTGGAGATGGCGATCACCGGCATCCGGGAGATGTCCACCATCGCCACCCCGCCGGAGGAGCGGCACCCGGTGCTCACCGCCGTCGGGGCGTACGACGACCGGCAGGTCGCCGCCGCGATCCACCGGGAGCTGCTCCGCGACGGGCAGGTCTTCTACCTGCACAACCGGGTCGAGTCGATCGACCGGACGGCGCGGAAGCTGCGGGAGCTGGTGCCCGACGCGCGGGTGGCGGTGGCGCACGGCCAGATGGGCGAGGAGGCCCTGGAGAAGGTCATGGTGGGCTTCTGGGAGAAGGAGTTCGACGTCCTGGTCTGCACGACGATCGTGGAGTCCGGCATCGACATCCCGAACGCCAACACCCTGATCGTGGAGCGCGCCGACCTGCTCGGCCTGGCGCAGCTGCACCAGATCCGGGGCCGGGTCGGCCGGGCCCGCGAGCGGGCGTACGCGTACTTCCTCTACCCGCCGGACAAGCCGTTGACGGAGAACGCCCACGAGCGGCTGGCCACCATCGCCCAGCACACCGAGCTGGGTGCCGGCATGTACGTGGCGATGAAGGACCTGGAGATCCGGGGCGCCGGCAACCTGCTCGGCGGTGAGCAGTCCGGCCACATCGAGGGCGTCGGCTTCGACCTGTACGTGCGGATGGTCGGCGAGGCGGTGTCGGCGTTCAAGGGCGAGCGTCAGGAGGAGGAGGTCGACGTCAAGATCGACCTTCCGATCGACGCGCATCTGCCGCACGACTACGTCGGGGTGGAGCGGCTACGGCTGGAGATGTACCGCAAGCTGGCCGAGGCCCGGGACGAGGATCGGCTGCGCGAGGTGGTCGCCGAGATGACCGACCGGTACGGCGAGCCGCCGGCCCCCGTGCAGAACCTGGTGGCGGTGGCCCGGTTCCGCCTGCTGGCCCGCCGGTACGGGCTCACCGACGTGAGCATGCAGGGCAAGCACATCCGGTTCGGCCCGCTTCCGCTGCCCGACTCGAAGCAACTGCGGCTCAAGCGCTACCACCCGGACTCGGTCTACAAGCAGGCCGTGGACCAGGTCAGCGTGCCGCGCCCGAGCACCCGCCGGGTGGGTGGTGAGCCACTGCGCGACCAGGCGCTGTTGGAGTGGTGCGCCCAACTGCTCTCCGACGTTCTCGGCGAACCCGCGGCCCTCGTCGGGGCCGCCCGGTGAGGGGTGGGGGGCGTCACATCGCCCGGTCGGGGCGTGAGAGAGTGACCGTCATGCGTGCTCGCCGTCTTGTCGCCGTCGCCAGCGTGGCGGTCGGTCTCGTCGCCCTTGCCGGTTGTCGCACCGAGCCGGGTGTCGCCGCGTACGTCGGCGACCACCGGATCGCCGAAAGCACGGTCGACGGCATCGTCGCGGAGCTGGCCGCGGCCTCGCCGGCCGCGCAGGCCGCTCCCGGCGAGCCGGCGGCGGAGCGGCCGCAGATCCGCCGCACCCAGATCGTCAGCACGCTCGTGCTGCACGAGGTGTGCCAGCGGGTCTCCGCCGACAAGGGCTACCGGGCGCAGACGCCGCCGGAGCCGGAGCGCGTGCGGCAGCAGCTCGGTCTCGCCCCGGGCAGCGTCTACGCGCAGCGTTCCGCCGAACTCAACAGCTGCCTCTCGGGCCTGCCGATCGGTAGCCCGGTGGCGCCGACCCAGGAGGAGCTGACCGAGCTGGTCACGGCCGGCAAGACCGCCGGCGTCATCCCGGCCGAGGTGACGGTCGAGCAGGCGGCCAGCCAGCTCGACGGCGAGCAGCTGCGCAACGCGCTGGCCGCGAAGAAGGCCCTCGGTGAGGCGGTCTCCGGGTACGACGTGACGGTGAACCCGCGGTACCGCCCGCTGGAGTTCCCGGTGCTGTCGTTCAACAGCAACGCCGCCGCGGTGAGCGTCCCGCTCGGTGAGCCGGGCACGGGAGCCGTCACCGACGTCACCACCCCGGAGCCGCTGCCGTCGGTCGAGCCGGCCGAGCCGAGCGAGCCGGTCGACAGCTGAGCATGTCGGCGCGGATCGTCCTGCTGGTCACCTCACCCCGGCTGCCGGCCGGGTTGCTGACGGCGGCCGCCTGGGACGTCGTACGCCAGGCTCCGGTGCTGGCCGGGGCGGAGAGTGAGCTGACGACGGCGATCCGCTCGACGGGCGCCGAGGTGAGCGTGGTGGACGGCCCGGCGACGCAGGCGTTGCTGGACACGGTGGCCGCGCACGGCACGGCGGTCTGGCTGTCCGGCCCGGCCGGCGACGAGTCCCTGGCGCGGGAGCTGGGGTTGCGGCTGGCCCGCCAGCCGGGCCTGGCCGAGCTGGAGCTGATGTACGGCTCGTGGGATCCGCCCGGTGCGCGCCTCCTCGACGCGGTGGCGGTGATGGACCGTCTGGCGTCGCCCGGCGGCGACCCGTGGAAGCGGGCGCAGACCCACCGCAGCCTCGCCGGGTTCCTGCTGGAGGAGTGCTACGAGGCGTACGACGCGATCAGCGCGGGGGACACCGACGCGCTGCGCGAGGAGTTGGGGGACGTGCTGCTCCAGGTGGTGCTGCACGCCCGGCTCGCCGAGGAGTTGCCCGAGGACCAGCGGTGGACCGTCGACGACGTGGCCGGTGGGCTGGTCGACAAGATGGTCCGGCGCAACCCGCACGTCTTCGCCGACGGTGCCGGCGGCACGTTGGAGGAGATCGAGGCGAACTGGGAGCGGATCAAGCGGGCCGAGAAGGCACGGGACTCGGTGCTGGACGGCGTCGCGCTGAGCCAGCCGGCGCTCGCCCTGGCCGCCAAGATCCTGGACCGGGCCGCCCGGGTCGGCCTGGCCGTGCCGCCCCCACTGGCCGACTCCCAGGTCGACGAGGAAGCACGACTGGGCGCGTCCCTCCTGACGACGGTAGCCGCCGCGCGACAGGCGAACCTGGACCCGGAAGCAGCCCTCCGCCGCGCCACCCTGGCCTACGCCGAAGCCGTCCGCACCGCCGAACGCGCCGACCGCACCGGTTGATCAAGGAGTTCGCGTCACCGGAGCGCCCGATCCTGACGCCACCTTCTTGATCAACGCTGCGCGGGCGGGGCGGGAGTGCCGGTAGGGTCCGACGGGTGGAGGAGTTCGTACCGCTCGCGGAGCGGATCGTGGAGGCTTTGCTCGCCAGTCGGCCGGGGCTCGCCGGCTCGGCCGGGGACCACCGGTACGACGACCGGCTGCCGGATCTCTCGGCCGACGCCGTCGCCGCCGACCGGGCGATGCTGCGGGACGCCGGTGACGCGCTCGCCGAGATCGACCCGGACGCCCTGGCCGTCGAGGAGTCCGTCGACCACGCCCTGCTGACCGTGCTGGTGGACCGGGCGCTGTTCGAGACCACGGAGGTCCGGGCGCACGAGTGGGACCCGTTGGCACACAATCCGGGCCCGCTGCTGCACGCGCTGGCGGCCCGCCCGTACGCGCCCGTCGAGGTGCGGCTGGAGAGCCTCGCCGGACGGCTCGCCGCCGTACCGGACGCCCTCGCCACCGCCCGCGCGACGCTGCGCGACATGCCGCGGATCCACGCCGAGACGGCGGTCGGGCAGTTCACCGGCACGGCGGCCCTGATCCGCGACGAGGTGCCGGCGCTGCTCGCCCAGGCGCCGGCCGCCCACGACCGGGTCGAGCCGGCCGCCACGGCGGCGATCGCCGCGTGCGAGGAGTTCGTCGCCTGGCTCCGCGCCGGGCTGGCCGCCGACCCCGGCCCCGGACCGGACCCCCGCCTCGGCCGCCGCCGGTGGGAGGCGCGGCTCTGGCACACCCTCGACACCGAGCTGGGCGCCGCCGAGGTCCAGCGCCGCGCCTGGGCCAACCTGGACCGGGTCACCGAGGAGATCCGCGCGGCGGCCGTCGAGCTGGTCGGTGGTCCCGCCGACGACGAGACGGTCCGCCGGGCGCTGGACCTGCTCGCCGCCGAGCACCCCGACAACGGGACCATCGTGGACCTCGCCTCGGTCACCCTCGACGAGGCGAGTGACTTCGTCCGGGCACACGACCTGGTGACGCTCGTCGACGACCCGTGCGTGATCCAGGAGATGCCGGAGTTCGCGCGGGGCGTGGCGGTCGCCTACTGCGACTCGCCGGGACCGTTGGAGACGACGGCCCTGCCGACCTTCTACTGCATCGCGCCGACCCCGGAGGACTGGCCGGCGCACCGGGTGGAGTCGTTCTACCGCGAGTACAACGACCACATGATCCGCAACCTGACCGTGCACGAGGCGATGCCGGGGCACTTCCTCCAGCTCGCGCACGCCCGCCGGTACGTCGGCTCGACCCGGGTCCGCCCGCTCACCGAGTCCGGCGTGTTCATCGAGGGCTGGGCGGTGTACGCCGAGGAGCTGATGGCCGGCCTCGGCTTCGGCGGTCTCCCGGTGCGGATGCAGCAGCTCAAGATGCAGCTGCGGATGACCATCAACGCGCTGCTGGACCAGCTGGTGCACTGCGAGGGGATGACCGAGGCCGACGCCATGGCGCTGATGACCGGGCGCGGCTTCCAGGAGGAGGGCGAGGCGGCCGGCAAGTGGCGTCGGGCGTTGCTCACCTCGACCCAGCTCTCCACGTACTTCGTCGGGTGGAGCGAGATGGCCGACATCGCCCGGGCCCGGCCGGACGGCGTGTCGGTGCGGGACTGGCACGACGCGATGCTCGCCCACGACTGCCCACCGCCGCGCCACCTCCGCACCCTGCTGGGCGTGTAAGGAAGGGCCCCTTATTAACGCCTGCGGTAGAGGAAGGGCCCCTTCTTAACACAGGTGGCGGGGCGGGAAGCGGCGGGCCTCACGCCGGCGGGGTCGGCGGGGGCGCTGGAGGTACGGCGACCGCGTCGATCAGCCAGCGGGAGATCGAGTACGCCGGGGGCAGCTCCACCGGCAGTGCGTCCAGTGGGAAGAACCGCGCCTCGGTCAGCTCCTTCCCGTCCACCACCGGCCCGGCGGCAGGGTCACCGGAGCGGGCGGTGAAGCCGACCAGTAGCGTGCCCGGGCCGGACATCGCCCACGGCTGGCTGCCGAAGTACCGCAGCCCGTCGACGGTGAGCCCCACCTCCTCGCCGGCCTCCCGGCGTACGGCGGCCTCCAGCGTCTCCCCGGCGTCGACGAACCCGGCCACCAGGGCCCACAGGTCGGTCGGCCCGTACGCGTGCCGGACCAGGAGCAGCTCGTCGGGGTGGCCGGCCGGTCCGGGGCGGGTGATCGCCACCAGGACGGCGGCGGAGAGCTGCATCGGCACGTACAGGTCGCAGTCGGGGCAGCGTTTCGCGGACTCGCCCGGCACGTCGGCCAGCTCGGCCCGGCAGGCGCCGCACCACCGGTGCGTACGCCGCCAGGTGACCACCGCGAGGGCACGTCCGGCGAGCGTGGCGAGCGGCTCGGGCAGCTCGGCGGCGATGCCGGCCCAGCTCCGCCACCGGTGGGGACTGTCCTCGATGGACGGCACCTCGGTCGCCCAGGCGGGCCGCCCGTCGAGCGTGCCGAGGGGAACCCAGGTGGTGTCGGCCGGCAGGTCGGCGACCCGGAGCAGGCCGCCGTCGTCGCGGGTGCGGAGCTTGCGCCCGGCGACCGGCAGGGCGACATCGGTCGGCGCGGGGGCCGCCGAGCCGTTGGCTCCGGGTACGAAGCCGGCTGCGGTCACGGGGTGGCCGTACGGCGGTCCACCACGCCGGCGCCGGGCGGCAGCTCGAACGCGTCGCCGTCGACGGCGTCCCGGTAGTCGGTCATGGCCAGCTCGACCCGCTCGCCGTCGACCTCCCCGGTGAAGCTGCCCAGCGCGCCCTCGGTCGTCACGCAGGCGGAGAAGTCCCCGGCGGACTGCTGGACGTCGACGCACGTGGCGTGTCGGCCGGCCAGGGTGGTGTCACTCTGCGTGATGACGGCCTCGGGGTCGAGCGCGGCGGTGGTCAGCAGTTGCATGACCACCGGCGGGGTGACCAGGCCGTGCTCCTTGGCCTCGGTGAAGAGGGTGACCGACGGCTTGGCGTTGGCGGTCGGTGGTGCCTCCAGGGTGCAGACCGCACGGCTGGCGGCGGTCTCGCAGCGGGCCGTGGCGTCCTCGGTGACGGTCAGCTTCCCGCCCGGCCACGTGTACGCCGAGCGGGCCGGGTCCTGCGCCTGGGCGATGGTGGCGGTCTGCCCGGCGGGGAGCTGGTACTCGGCCGAGTAGGTCAGGGTCAGCGACCGGTCGAGCCGGATGGCGAGGTCGTTGACGAGGTCGGACCGCCCGATGGCCCGGCCGGCGTCGTCGAGGGTCTGGCAGCCGGTGATGGTGAGCGACGCGATGACCGACACGGCGAGCAGGCGGAGAGTGGTCGAGGCGGCGGGCATGGCGACCAGCCTTGCCGATCGGATCAACCGCGCGCAAACCCGTTGCCGGTTGACGCCCGAGAATACGGGAATGTCCGTCGTGCGGGACGGGTCTCGGTACGTCGGTCACGGGCAACTGGCGTACCGCCGGGTACGGCAGGCGACGCGGCGCGGGCGGCCGGCGCCCGATACGCTGCGTGGCAACACCTGCCCCAGCCGCACCGTCGCGGCCCATAACGGACCGGCACACACAAACGAGGAGCGACTCAGTGGCAACCATCGAGGGAATCGTCGCCCGGGAGATTCTCGACTCGCGGGGCAACCCGACGGTCGAGGTCGAGGTCGGGCTCGACGACGGCACGATCGCCCGCGCGGCGGTGCCGTCCGGCGCTTCCACCGGCGCCTTCGAGGCGATCGAGCTGCGCGACGGTGACAAGGACCGCTACCTGGGCAAGGGTGTCGAAAACGCGGTCGCCAACATCGAGGACAAGATCGTCGACGAGCTCGTCGGCTACGAGGCCAGCGAGCAGCGGCTCATCGACCAGAAGATGCTCGACATCGACGGCACCGACAACAAGGGCGGGCTGGGCGCGAACGCGATCCTGGGCGTCTCCCTGGCGGTGGCGAAGGCGGCGGCCGGCAGCGCCGAGCTGAGCCTCTTCCGTTACCTGGGCGGCCCGAACGCGCACCTGCTGCCGGTCCCGATGATGAACATCCTGAACGGTGGCGCGCACGCCGACTCGAACGTCGACGTCCAGGAGTTCATGGTCGCGCCGATCGGCGCGCCGAGCTTCCGGGAGGCCCTGCGCTCCGGCGCGGAGGTGTACCACGCACTGAAGTCGGTGCTGAAGAAGAAGGGCCTCTCCACCGGCCTGGGCGACGAGGGCGGTTTCGCGCCGAACCTGCCGACCAACGCCGCGGCCCTGGACCTGATCGCGGAGGCCGTCGAGAAGGCCGGCTACCGCCTCGGCACCGACATCGTCTTCGCGCTGGACGTCGCGGCCACGGAGTTCTTCGACAACGGCACCTACACGTTCGAGGGCGCCGCGAAGACCGCCGAGGAGATGAGCACGTACTACACCAAGCTCGCCGACGAGTACCCGATCGTGTCGATCGAGGACCCGCTGGCGGAGGACGACTGGACCGGCTGGCAGACCCTCACCGCGTCCATCGGTGACCGGGTCCAGATCGTCGGCGACGACCTCTTCGTCACCAACCCGCAGCGGATCGCCCGGGGCATCGCCGAGAAGGCCGCCAACGCCGTGCTGGTGAAGGTCAACCAGATCGGTTCGCTCACCGAGACGCTCGACGCGGTGGACCTTGCCCACCGGGCCGGCTTCAGGTGCATGATGAGCCACCGGTCCGGCGAGACCGAGGACACCACCATCGCCGACCTGGCGGTCGCCACCGGCTGCGGCCAGATCAAGACTGGCGCGCCGGCCCGTTCGGACCGCGTCGCGAAGTACAACCAGCTCCTGCGGATCGAGGAGGAGCTGGCCGACGCGGCGCGCTACGCGGGTGTCGGCGCGTTCCCGCGTTACCGTTCGGCCTGAGCCACGGGGATCCTCGGGGGAGGGGTGTGACGATGCAGCAGCGCCGCACACCGGGTGGTCAGCGTCCCGCCCGCCGGCCGGGTCAGCCCGGCCGGCCGGGCGGTGCCCGCGGCGCCCGGACGCCGGCCCGGGAGGGTGGTGTCCGCGCGGAGCCGCGCGCGACCCCCGGCCGCGCTCCGGGTGCCACCCGGGCGACCGATGGCGTACGCGCCACGAACCGCCCCGCCGCGGCCCGGCGTACGGCGGCCGGCACCGTCAAGCGGCTCTCCGCTCCCCACCCCCGGGGCTTCACCGGGCGCGCCACCGTGCTGTTCGCGGTGCTGATCGCGCTCGCCCTGGGCTACACCTACCCGGTCCGGGTCTACCTGGACCAGCAGGCCGACATCGAGCGGATGGAGGCGGCACAGGCCGCCCAGCGCCAGGCGATCGAGGAGCTGTCCGTCCAGGCGGCGAAGTGGAAGGACAAGAGGTACATCGAGATCCAGGCCCGGGAACGCTTCGGGATGGGCTATCCGGGCGAGAAGCTGCTGATCGTGCTCGACGACCCGGACGGCGCCGCGCGGGACGCGGGGAAGCCCGCGCCGTCCGGGCAGCCGACCGAGCCCGACCCCTGGTACGACACCCTGTGGTCGAGCGTGCAGGGCGCGAACGCCGCCCAACCCGACCAGTGAGCAAGCACCACCAGCACCGGACGAGAGATGGAACACCGTGACTGTCGTACCACCGCAGGAGCCGGCGGCGGCCTCCGTACCCCTGCCGCAGCGTGAGCCGGCCACCGAGGCCGACCTGGCCGCGGTGGCCGCGCAGCTCGGACGCCCGCCCCGCGGCACGCGGGCCGTGGCCCACCGCTGCCCCTGCGGCCTGCCCGACGTGGTGGAGACGACTCCGCGCCTGGCCGACGGCACGCCCTTCCCGACGCTGTTCTACCTGACCTGCCCGCGGGCGACCGCCGCGTGCAGCCGGCTGGAGTCGGCCGGGCTGATGAAGGAGATGGCCGACCGGCTCGCCGAGGACCCGGAGCTGGCGGCCCACTACCGGGCGGCGCACGAGGACTACCTGGCCCGGCGCGACGCGATCGGGCAGGTGCCGGAGATCGCCGGCATCTCGGCCGGCGGCATGCCGGGCCGGGTGAAGTGCCTGCACGTCCACCTCGGTCACGCGCTGGGCGCCGGGCCGGGGGTCAACCCGTTCGGTGACGAGGTGCTGGACGTCCTGGAGCCGTGGTGGAGCGCCGGTCCGTGCGTGGACGTGCCGGCGGACGAGTGACCATGGCAGGCACCGACGACATCGTGGTGCGGCGGGCCCGGACCTCCGACGTGCGGGGGATCCGGCGGTTGGTCGACACCTACACCGACGACCGGCGGCTGCTCAGCAAGGCGACGGTCACCCTCTACGAGGACGTGCAGGAGTTCCGGGTCGCGGTGACCGGCGACGGCACCGTGGTCGGCTGCGGCGCGCTGCACGTGATGTGGGAGGACCTCGCCGAGATCCGGACGGTGGCGGTGGACCCGGTCTGCCGGGGGCGCAAGATCGGGCACCGGATCGTCGGCGAGCTGATCGACGCCGCCCGGGAACTGGGCGTGGCGCGGATCTTCGTGCTGACCTTCGAGAGCCGGTTCTTCGCCTCGTTCGGCTTCCACGAGATCGACGGTGCGCCGGTGCCGCAGCCGGTGTACGAGCAGTTGCTGCGCTCGTACGACGAGGGTGTCGCCGAGTTCCTCAACCTGGAGCGGGTCAAGCCGAACACGCTCGGCAACACCCGCATGCTGCTGCGCCTGTAGTGCCGTGGGGCGGCGCCGCGGGGTAGCGCCCGTCAGCCCGCCCGGCGCGGGTGGGCGGCGAAGAAGTCCCAGATCAGCTCGGTGGCGACGAGGCCCGCGTCGGGGGCGGCGAGTTGACCGTCCGGCGCGCCGGGCCACGAGTGCCCCATGTCCGGCAGGGTGTAGACGGTGACCTCGCTGCCGTCGGCGCACGCCGCGTCGGTCCGGCTGATGCGCTTGGCCCCGCCCACCCGGGAACCGGGGGTCGACCGGCAGCCGAGTCGTCGCTGCCAGGTCCGTATGCCCTCGGTGAAGGTCTCGGCGTAGGTGTCCTGCCCGCCGATGAACGTGATCACCGAGACCGGGCTTTTCGGGACGTAGTCCTCCGGTGCGGTCAGGGGACCGCTGTAGCCACCGCTGACCACGCCGATCGCCGCGAAGACCCCGTCGGCCTCGACGGCGGCCCGGAAGCTCATGTCACCGCCGTTGGAGATCCCGGTCAGGTAGACCCGGTCCGGGTCGGCCCGCCAGGTCCGTACCAGGTGGTCGGTGAGGGCCCGGAGGAAGCCGACGTCGTCCTCCGTGCCGCAACAGATCAACGCGTTGAAGCCGCCGTGCCGTCCGTCCGGGTACGCGACCAGGATGTTCTCCCGGTCGGCCACCGCGTCCAGCCCCACCATCTCGCGGATCCCGGTGCCGCTGCCCGGGTAGAAGTGCAGCGCGATCACCAGCGCGGTGGGTCGGGTCGGGTCGTAGCCGGGCGGTGCGTACAGCAGGTAGGTGCGTTTCGCTCCACCGTGCTCCAGGCTCAACAGGTGCTCGCCGGCGGCGGGCTGTTCGACCGGAATCGAGGGGGGCGGGGTGCGCGCCGCCGGGCCAGCCCTCTCTGCCCCGCACGCCCCGGCGGTCGTGACCATCAACAGCCCCGTCAGCACTGCCATCGTCCGCCGCACGCCCGCCCCTCTCGTGAACCCCGGTCCACTCTGGAACGCGACCGCGAGCCGGCTCAAGCCTTTCGGTTCAGGCCGAAGGCCGGCAGGCTGTCCGTATGCTTCGCCTTCAGCTCGGGTCGGCGGACCTGTGCCGGGTGCGGTTCGCCGACCGGCTGCACCCGGTCGGCATGGCGATGATGGCCGGCCAGGCGCTGCGCGATCCCACCGGATCCGTCATGGCGCCGGCCCTGGCCGATCGCGCGGTGGCGGCCGGGGCGGACGGGGTGACGGGGGCGGCCGCCACGATGCTGCGGCACCTGCTGCCCGCCCGGGGACGACTGCCGGACTTCCTCACGCCGTTCGACGGGCTGGAGTCGGTGACGGCCGGCGTGGAGGCGATCCGGGCCACCTCGGCCCGCCGGATCCGCGCCGAGGTCACCGCGGCGTACGCCGACGTGGCCGCCTCGCCGCTGCGACGCCGGTTCGCGGCGGCCGACCCGGAGGCGCTGAACCTGTTCGGCCGGGCCGTGGACACCTGGTTCGGGGCCGTGCTCGCGCCGCACTGGGCCGAGTTGACGGCGGCGCACCGGCAGCAGGTGGCCGGCGCCGCCCAGCGGTTGACCATGGGCGGCCTGGCCGGCCTGTTCGCCGGGCTGCATCCGGCGATCCGGTGGCGGCCCCCGGTGCTGGAGGTGCGGACCTGGTGGAGCGGGGAGGTGACCGGCACCGGTCACGGGATGCTCCTGCTGCCGACACCGCTGGCCGGTCCGCTGCCGCGGGTGCTGGTCCAGCCGGGGCACCCGATCCTGCTGGTCTATCCTGCACCGATGCCGCCCCGCGTCGCCAGCCCGACAAGCGAGGCTCTCGGCCGTCTCCTCGGCACCACCCGCGCGGTGGTGTTGCGGCGGCTGGCGGAGTCCGGCGGGCTGAGCACCACCGAGCTCGCCGACGCCGCCGGGGTGGGCCTGTCATCGGCGTCCGAGCATGCGACGGCGCTGCGGGCGGCCGGTCTCGTCACCAGTGACCGGCACGGCGGGGCGGTCCGGCACCGGTTGACGCCGCTCGGCGCACACCTGCTCGGCGAGGTCCCCGAGGCGTCGGTGGCCGGCGTCGCGGCGCCTCCGGCGACCGGTACGGTCCGGAGCGACCTGCCGTAGGGTTGGGCGCGTGACGACGCGCGTCGCCGCCATCGACTGCGGCACCAACTCCATCCGGCTCCTGGTGGCCGACCTGCCCGACGCCGACGCCGGGCCGGAGGCGCCGCTGACCGACCTGAGCCGGCGGATGGAGATCGTCCGCCTCGGCCAGGGCGTCGACCGGACCGGCCGACTCGCGCCGGAGGCGATCGAGCGGACCCGGGTGGCGCTCGCCGACTACGCCGAGGAGATCGGCAAGCTGGGCGCCGAGCGGGTCCGCATGTGCGCCACCTCGGCCTCCCGGGACGCCTCCAACGCCGGCGACTTCCGGGCGATGGTGGAGCAGACCTTGGGCGTGGCCCCGGAGGTGGTGACCGGGGACGAGGAGGCGCGGCTCTCGTTCACCGGCGCGGTGCGCGGGCTGCCGGCCGACGCGCGGGAGCCGTACCTCGTGATCGACATCGGCGGCGGCTCGACCGAGTTCGTGGTGGGCACCCGCTCCGGCGGTGTCCAGGCGGCGATCTCGATGGACATCGGGTGCGTCCGGATGACCGAACGGCACCTGCACGGCGACCCGCCGAGCCTGGACGAGGTCGCCGCCGCGCAGGCCGACATCGCGGTGGCGGTGGACCGCGCGCTGGAGGCCGTCCCCGGCCGCGGGGCCGCCACGCTGGTCGGCCTCGCCGGGTCGGTCACCACCGTCGTCGCGATCGCCCAGGACCTCCGGGAGTACGACCCGGAGCGCATCCACCACGCCCGCGTGCCGTACGACCGGGTGGCCGACGTGACCGCCGACCTGCTGGCGCAGACGCGCGAGCAGCGGTTGGCGATCCCGGTGATGCACCCGGGCCGGGCGGACGTGATCGGTGCCGGGGCGCTGGTGCTGCGGGTGATCATGGAGCGGGCCGGGATGGACGCGGTCGTCGCCTCCGAGCACGACATCCTCGACGGCATCGCCTGGAGCCTGCTCTAGGGTTTCCGTCCCGGGCATGATCCGCCCGGTCTCGGGCGCGATTCCCCTGGTTCCGGGCATGATCGACTCGACGTCATTGATATCGGGGTGTCCGGGGACGGGTTTCAGCCCGACTTCACTGACATCGAGTGGATCAACGCCGGGCGACCGTCAGTCCGTCGCCAACTCGGGCCGGTGCTCCCGAATCCACGCCTCCACGTCCGACTTCCGCCAAATCTTCCCCATTGCCAGCACGGCGATCGGCTCCGGGAAGTTTCGCTGGTTGGCGATCACGGACGCGCGCTGGCGTGAGACGTTGCCGAGCATCGCTCGGATCTCCGACACGCCTACAAGCTCCACAGGTTGACGATCGCAGCGTCGGAGTCCGTGAACGGCGACAACTGCGGAGGTTGTTGACAGTGACAATAGCGGTCGACATTATCGAGGTATGCCCACGCCGAACGTCTCGCCCGTACACGATCGTCAACGCCGCGCGGTCCGGCCGCACCTGCCGATGCGACCGCTCTGGCGTTGCCGGGTGTGCGCGGGGCCGTGGCCGTGCCAGCCGGCCCGGCTGCTTCTCCTCATGGATTACCGGCGCGACCGCGTGGGGCTGGCTGTCTAGATGGCCACCTGTCTGTTCGACGCGACCGCCGACCTGACGACCCTCAACCCGAATCCCGGGCCCTCCCCTGAGGACCTGTGCGAACGGTTCGTCGGCTGGACGGGCCGCCGCGACTACCACGGGCAGAATCCGGGAGCGCCGGTCACCTGGTCGCCGCCCCAGGGGTCGCGGTCGGTTCGGTGAACGGCAGACCCGCCGGCCGTTCGGGGACGGTCGGCCGGCAGCGCGGGTCCAGCACCGGCGCGGGGCGGCGCAGCCGACCGGCACCGGAGAGCACCGAGTCCTCGATGTGCAGGTCGAACACGAAGAGCCGGTAGCGGGCGGTCTGCCCCTCGTCCGGGCACAGAACCCGGTCGGCGACGCGGCCGTTGGGGATGAACTCGACGCCGCCACTGCTGCGCAGGACGACGGTGGTGGTGTCGTTCACCTCGACCACGTGGCCCCGGACGGGTTGCGGCGGATCGTCACCCTCGCCGGTCACGGCGACCACGCCGCGCGGCAGTACCGGGGCGGTGAAGACCGGTGCCGCCGCCAGCACCACCAGTGCCAGGGCGGCCACCTGCGCCACCGAGGCGAACGGCCGGGCCAGGCCGGCGGGGATCGGGCGGGTGGCGCCGAGCGCGAACAGCACGGGCGGGGCGAGGACGAGCAGGGCCGGTACGACGTACCACGCCAGGACCGCCGACACGGCGACCGGTCCGAACGCGGCCAGGTAGGCCACGGCGGCGAGCAGCCAGCCGATGCGGTGGCGGCGGGTCGGGTGCACGCCGAACGCGGCGCCCGCCGCGAGCAGCAGCAGTGGCAGGTAGAGCAGTTGCCAGGTGAGCGCGGCCAGGGCGAAGGCCAGGATCCGCAGCCACCGGGGCGCGGCCCAGGAGAGCTGGGCGAACAGGGAGTTCCAGGTCAGGGTGGCGCTGCCGGAGCGCCGCCCGCGGCGGGTGACCGCGCCGACGGCGAAGACGGCCACCAGTGCCGCCGAGACCAGCCAGGTGGCGGTGACCACCAGGCTGGCGAGCAGGTTCACCGGCCCGACGTTGGCCACCAGCAGCAGGGTGGTCTCCAGGTCGCCGGCCTCCGCCCAGAGCCGGAGCACCGAGACCAGGGCGGGCAGGCCGACCGCGACGGTCCAGAACGCCTCCCGGTCGAACGGCCGGTCCGAGATCGGAGGCGGGGCCGCGTCGACGGCCGGGGACGGGGTGGCCGGACGCTCCACCATGCTCACCGGCGGGCGCGGCGGCGCGTACGGGCGGCCGTACCGGCGGTCGACCGACCCGGGGGAAGGGCCGATTCACCGGGCGGGCCGAGAGCGACGTCCTTCTGGTACCGGTCCTGGTAGTCGCGCAGGCGCTGATAGTCGTGGGGCTTGGGTTGGCGGCGGTCCCCGAGCACCTTCGACAGCGTCTTGTCCCACGCCTTCTGCCAGGCGCCGCTCTCGCCGCGCTCGTAGCTGTCCAGCAGGAAGTTGCGGATCACCATGCGCAGGTGCTCGTCGTCGTTGGCGACCGCGATGCCGTACTCCTCGGTCTGGTCGAGGACCAGCTCGACCAGTTCGAGCTTGGCGCCGTGCCGGTCCTTGTAGCCGGCGAGCACGGCCTGGTCGAGCATGAAGGCGTCGTACCGGTTCTCCAGCAGACCGTTCACGCACTGCTCGCTGGACGCCACGCCGTCGAAGCCCTTGATCTCGTGGGCGCGCAGGGCCCGTTCGGAGGTGGAGCTGCCCACGGTGCAGAGCCGCGCGCCGAGGTCGCCGATCTGGCGCATGCTGACCGGGTCGCTGCCGAAGTGCCCGGGCCGGGTGAGGAGTTCCGGCTGGGTGAGCAGGTACGGTTTGGCGAAGTTCACCTCCAGCTCCCGGGGCGGGGTGAACGAGTAGGTCGCCACGACCACGTCGACGACGTCGTTGTTGAGGTCGACGCTTCGTCTCTGCACCTGCGTCTCCACGAGGTGCACCTGGTCGTCCTTGAAGCCCAGGTAGTGCGCGAGTTCCCGGATCAGCTCGATCTGGAAACCCTGGTGGTCCTTGAGGGACGTCGAGGCTCGCTTGGTGGGGGCGGCCCAGCTCAGCAGCGGCTCGTCCTTGAAGATGCCCACGCGCAGGACGACCCGGTCCGCACCGAGACCGGACCGGTCGAGGTAGGCGTCGACCGTGTCGTCGTCGGAGGCGATCAACCCCCAGGACGTCGTACCGATCGCGAGCAGCAGCGCCGTGGCGGAGGCCAGCACCGCGGCCTTCGCCTTGCGGGACAGCTCCGAGAACTGTCGGCGGATGTCGGTCACGTCGGCCCTTCCTGTGGTCGGCGAGTGATCCAGCGACATCATCGGCGCCCAGCGGGATTTCATTGAAGCCCAACGCCGCCATTCCGACTCAGCCGATCGCTGGCGCTACTACGCATTGCGCAGTACTCTGCTTCGCGTGGACACCACACAACTACTCAAGGGCGTGCTGGACCTCGCGGTCCTCGCCGTGCTCCGCGAGTCCGACGGCTACGGCTACGACATCCTGCGCCGGCTCCGCGAGGCCGGGCTGGAGGAGGTCGGTGACGCCTCCGTCTACGGCACGCTGCGCCGGCTCTTCGCCGCCGGCCTGCTGACCACCTACGTCGTGCCGAGCGAGTCCGGGCCGCACCGCAAGTACTACGCACTCAACGCCGCCGGCCGGGACCAGCTCACCCGGTCCGGCAAGCTCTGGCGCTCGTTCGCCACCACCATGGACACGCTGCTCGACGATCGGGGGATGGCGGCATGACCGTCACGGAGCAGGAGATCACGGACTACGTCGACCGGGTGCGGGCCGCGCTGGCCGACCTGCCGCCGCAGGTCCGCGACGAGTTGACCGAGGACCTGCCGGAGCACCTCGCCGAGGTCGCCGCCGAGGCCGAGGGCTCGCTGACCGACCGGCTCGGCGCGCCCGAGGCGTACGCCCTCGAACTGCGCGCCGCCGCCGGGGTCGGCACCGGCGGGCGGCGGGCCAACCGGCGGATGACCGCCGCCGTGAGCCGGCTGCGCGGCCGGCTGCACGCCGTCGACGTCGCTCTCGGACCACCCCTGGGGTACGCGACCGCGGGCGAATTCCTCCGGTTGCTCCGTCCGGCCTGGTGGGTGCTGCGCGGCTACCTCGCCGCCCTCCTGGTCTCCACCGTCACGGGCGCGAACTTCGGCCTGGTGCCCCGACCGTTCCTCAGCGAGTTCACCGGCCTGGTCCTTCTGGTCGCCTGCGTGCTCGCCTCGATCTGGCTCGGCCGCCGCTCCGGCGACCTGCGCCGCTGGCAGCACCGGGCGGTCCAGGTCGGCACCGTCGTCCTCGCGCTGTTCGCGCTGGTCGTCCTGGTGAACGTGGACGAGCGGGCCCGGTGGGGCAACTACGACGGATACCAGCCGATCTCCGTCGACGGCCGCTACGAGCACGTGCGCGACGTCTACGTGTACGACAGTGAGGGCCGGCTGGTGGAGAACGCCCGGCTCTTCGACCAGAACGGCGACCCGATCCGGCTCGGTTACCCGGACTGCCCCGATCCCCTCGACCCGACGGGCAACGGCAACCCGCTGCTGCGGACGTACCCGTACTGCCCCCAGGGGGCGCCCTTCGCCCCGCGCCCGCCGATTGCTCCTCCGGCGCCGGGACTGCCGCCACTGTCCACTCCGGCCCCCACCACGACGCCGGCCCCCACCACGACGCCGGGTCCGACCACCACGCCGGCCCCCACCGGCACGCCACCCGCGCCGACGGCGCCCGCGACACCGCCCGCGCCGACCGCCACCGCGCCCGCGCCGAGCGCCACCTGAGGTGTTAGGAAGGGCCCCCTCCTCTACACGAGGCGTTAACAGGGGGCCCCTTCCTTACATCTCGTCCCTGGGAAATGGCTGAACGGATGAGGGAAGCGGGGCGGCGGGGGACGTCGATGATCGTTACGGTGTCGTCTGCTCATCAACCCCTCGGAAGGAAAACCCGTGTCAGAGCAGGTCGCACCGCCCCCCGCCGCGGAAGCCGCGCAGCCCCCGGCCGGCGTCCAGGCGCCGCCGCCCGCCGAGCCGCCGGCGAAGAAGTCCGGCCGGCGCAAGGCGCTCGGCATCGTCGGCGCGATCGTCGCCTTCCTCGTCATCGCCGGTCTCAAGTTCGGTCTGGGTACGGCGATCGGCAACGTCCTGAACAAGGACGAGACGGCCGAGGCCAAGGCCGGCGACTGCATCGCCGAGCTGCCCGAGGTGACCGGCCCGGAGCAGGAGGAGGTCGACGGTGCCAAGGTCGTGGACTGTACCTCCACCGACGCCGCCTTTACGGTGGTGGGCCGGGCCGACGGGCAGACCGCGGCGCAGGCCGGCACCGGCGAGGCGTGTGAGCGGTACTTCACCGAGGGGCAGGACGGCTACGTCTTCTCCAGTGTCGAGCCCGGCAAGACGGGCTACGTGCTCTGCCTGACCAAGAAGGCCTGAGCCCAACCCCGCTGCGAGCCGTTAAGAAGGGGCCCCTCCTATACGCCAGGCGTTAAGGAGGGGCCCTTCCTTTCGCGAACGGGAGGTGAATGCCACTTCTCAGGCGTCTTCCCGGCGCGGTTCCGGCGTGGCAGGCTACCGGCACGTAGGACCACTGGGCGACCAGCCAACGTTGACTGACCGCTAGGAGGACGGGCCCATGGGCGACATGGTGAGGTACCGCGGTAACGGAGGTACGAGCGAGGGGTATCTCGCGATACCCTCCGGCGGTGCGGCCAGCCCGGCGGTCATCGTCATCCAGGACTGGTGGGGCCTCGTACCCCACGTGCGGTCGGTGGTGGACCGCTTCGCCGAGGCGGGATTCGTGGCTCTCGCGCCGGACTTCCGACGGGGTCCGGCGGTCAAGCCGAGTGAGCCCCGGCAGATGCTGAACGCCGCGCAGATGGACGAGGCCGCTGCGGACATCGCCGCCGCCGCGGAGTACCTCACCGGGCGTACCGAGGTGGCCGGCAAGGTGGGCGCCGCAGGCTTCTGCGCGGGCGCCAGCCTCGCCCTCTGGGCGGCCACCCGCTCCGAGCGGATCGTCGCCACCGCGGCCTTCTACCCGAGGCTGCCCTGGGAGGGCATGCACGCCGAGTGGCCCGACTACGCGGGCAAGGCCGCCGTCATCCACTGCTCCGAGGCCGACGGCCTCTCCGCCGACGACGGGGTGCAGGCCGCCCGCCGGGCCATCGAGGTCGCCGGTGGCACCTGCCAGACGTACGACTACCCGGGCACCAACCACGCGTTCTTCAACGAGGACCGCCCGGAGAACTTCGACCAGCGCGCCGCCGCCACCGCCTGGGCCCGCACCCTCGAACTGTTCCGGGCCAAGCTTGGCTGAGCCGCGTACCCCCGGTGAGGTCGTCGCCCGCGCCGCGCGGGCGACCGACCTCGCCGACCTGGACGGCGCGGTCAGCGACTGCTTCGCCTGCCCGCGCCTGGTCGCCTGGCGGGAGGAGGTCGCGCGGACCCGGCGGGCCGCCTTCCGGGACCAGGAGTACTGGGGCCGGCCGGTGCCCGGGTTCGGCGACCCGACCGCCCGGATCGCCGTCCTCGGGCTGGCCCCGGCGGCGCACGGCGGGAACCGCACCGGCCGCATCTTCACCGGCGACCGCTCCGGCGACGTCCTCTTCGCGGCCCTGCACCGCGCCGGCCTGGCCAACCAGCCGACGAGCGTGGCCGCCGACGACGGCCTGGCGCTGCGGGAGGTCCGGATCTTCTCCGCCGTGCGCTGCGCCCCGCCGGATAACAAGCCCACCCCGGCCGAGCGCGACACCTGCGCGCCGTGGCTGCACCGCGAGGTCTCGCTGATCCGGCCCACGCTGCGCGTCGTGGTCGCGCTGGGTGCCTTCGCCTGGGCCGCGTGGTGGCCGGTGCTCCGCCACGTGTACGACCTGGGTCCGCCCAGCCCGCGACCCGCGTTCGGGCATGGGGCACACTGGTCCGGCACGGCCGCACCGGAACTCCTCGGCTGCTACCACGTCAGCCAGCAGAACACCTTCACGGGGCGGCTCACACCAGGGATGCTGGACGACGTGTTCGCCCGGGCGAAGCAGTTGGCCGGGGTGGACTGAGGCTGCGGGACGGTGGCGATGACGGAGGAGAACGCGCCGGCCCGAGCCGTACGCCCCGGCCGCCCGGAGGTGACCGCGGTGGACCTCGACACGCTGCGCAGATGGTGGCCCGTCGCGGCGGTGGCTCTGCTGCTCGCCGTCGTCACGGTGACGGCCGCCCACTCCTCGCTCGGCGCGAGCCGCATCCCGACGGCGGTCGAGGAGGTGCCCTTCCTGCCCGAGTACCCCACCGCCGAGCCGGTCCCGTCGATCCCGGTGGAGCCGCGCGACGCGGTGGAGACGACGGGGGCCTCCGTTCCGGGGTGGATCGCCACGGCGGCCCTGGTCCTGCTGGGTCTCGCCGTCCTCGTCGTGTTCGGCTGGCTCGCCTGGACGCTGGTCCGCGGTGCGATCCGGCGGACCACCCGGGCGTTGCCGTCCCGGGCTCCCCACCGCGACACCGGGGGCACCGCCCGCGAGGTGGTCGCGGCGCTGGACGCCGGTCTGGTCGAACTGGACGACGCCGACACCGATCCGCGTGTCGCGGTGATCGCCTGCTGGGTACGCCTGGAGGAGGCCGCCGCCGGCGCCGGCGTTCCCCGGCTGGCCGGGGACACCCCCACCGACCTCGTCACCCGCCTGTTGCGGGGCGACCCGGCGGCCGGTGTCCCGGCGATCGCGAGCGCCGACGTGCTGGCCGAGTTCGCCCACGTGTTCCGCGAGGCGCGGTACGCCACCCGGCCGGTCGACGAACGTACCCGGGACCAGGCCCGGGCCGCCCTGCGTCGGCTGCGCGGCGAGCTGACCGCCGTCGTGGCGGCGTGAGCGGGGTGGGGACGTGAGCAGCACCAGCATCGACGACCTCCTCGGCTCGTACGAGGAGGGGCCGGCACGCGCCGAGCGCCCGCGCGGCGGACGGGTCCGGCAGGTGCTGCGTACGCTCGCCGTCACGGCGGCCGTAGTGGTCGTCCTGGTCGCCGGCCTGCGCGCGGTCGGGTTGCGGGTGTCGCTGGTGGTGCTGGTCGCCGGCGTGCTCGCGGTGCTCGCCGTGCGGCGGGTGACCGCCGGCCTCGCGCCGCCGCCCCCACCCCGGGCCGGCACCCGCACCTTCGCCGGTGACGGGCCCGCTCCGCGGGACGCGGTGGGCACCGCCATCAACGGGTGGGAGGTGCCGCTCGACTGGTCGGCGAACCGCCCCGAGCGCTTCACCGAGGTGATCCTGCCGCGCCTGGGTGACCTCGCCGACGAGCGGCTGCGGCTGCGGCACGGCCTCAACCGCGAGTCGGACCCCGTACGCGCCCGCGCCCTGCTGGGCGAGCGGCTCTGGACGTTCCTGGAAACCCCGCCCCGTCGCACCCCGTCGCCGCGCGACCTCGCGGCGATCGTCGCCGAACTGGAGAAGATATGAACGACGTGGACCGCAGCATGCCCGCCACGGAGGTGGGCCACCTCGCCCGGGCGGTGCTGGAGGCGGTCGGCCAGGTCGTCGTCGGCAAGCGGGATGCGCTGGAGCTGGTGCTCGCCGGGATCCTCGCCGGTGGACACGTGCTGCTGGAGGACCTGCCCGGCCTCGGCAAGACGCTGACCGCGCGTTCGTTCGCGCAGGCCCTCGGGCTGGACTTCCGCCGGCTCCAGTTCACCCCCGACCTGCTCCCCGCCGACGTGACCGGTTCGTTCCTGTACGACCAGCGCAGCGGTGACTTCTCGTTCCGGGCCGGCCCGGTCTTCACCAACCTGCTGCTCGCCGACGAGATCAACCGGACGCCACCGAAGACCCAGTCGGCCCTGCTGGAGGCGATGCAGGAGAAGCAGGTGTCGGTGGAGGGTGTCACGTACCGGCTGGACGAGCCGTTCCACGTGCTGGCCACCGCCAACCCCATCGAGTACGAGGGCACCTATCCGCTGCCCGAGGCGCAGCTCGACCGGTTCCTCCTGCGGGTCTCCTTCGGGTACCCGGAGCACGGCGAGGAGTGGGAGGTGCTGCGCCGGCGGATGGCCCGCCGGCGGGAGGAGGCCGAGATCAAGCCGGTCGTCGACGCCGGCACACTCCGCGCCATGCAGACGGCGCTGGAGGACGTGGTGGTCGAGGACTCGGTCGGCCATTACATCGTGTCGCTGACCGCCGCCACCCGTGAACACCCGTCGGTGCTGGTCGGCGCGTCCCCGCGCGGTTCGCTGGCCCTGCTGCTGCTGTCCCGCGTACGGGCGGTGATGGCCGGCCGCGACTACGTGGTGCCGGAGGACGTCAAGGAGGTGGCGGTTCCGGCGCTGGCGCACCGCATCACGCTGCGCCCGGAGATGTGGCTGCGTCGGGTCGATCCGTCCTTCGTGGTCGGTGAGGTGCTGGAGGCCACGCCGGCCCCGGTCAGCGGCGCGCTGCCGAGCTACGCCGCCGGCCGGCCCGGACGTTGATGGCCGCGCCCGTCGTGTCGTCCCGCAGCGACGTGTCGGAGCCGGAGCCGGCCGCCGGCTGGGCGCCGACCCGGGCGCTGGGCCGCGCCGTGCTCCTGACCGGTCTGCTCCTCGTCGCGGGCGTGATCCTGGGCCGGGTCGACCTCATCGTGCTCGCCACCCCGTTCGCGGTCGGCACCGCGTACGCCCTGCGGCGCCGGCCGGCCGCGCTGCCGCAGGTGTGGGTCTCCCACGACGACGAGCACCTGGTGGAGGGTGGCGAGTTGACCGCGACGGTCACCGTCGGCAACCCGGACGTGGTCGACCACGACCTGGCGGTCCTCCGGACCCGCGTCTCGTCGTGGCTGCGGGTCGACCGGGCGACGATCGCCGGTTCCGTGACCCGGCTCGGCTCCGACTCGTCGCCGGCCACCGACCGGCCCTTCGTGACGGGCGTGCCGCGCGACACCGCCGTCGACGTGACCCTGCGCGGTGCCGCGCTGCGCTGGGGACGGCATCCGGTCGGCCCGGCCGGCGTCCGGGTGGCCGCCGCACAGGGCCTGCTGATCTCCCGCGTGGTCATCGCCGAGCCGGCCCGGGTGCGCGTCTACCCGGTGACCGAGCCGTTCGAGGCCGTGGAGGCGATGCCCCGCGCGGCCGGGCTGGTCGGCGCGCACCACTCCCGCAAGCCGGGCGAGGGCGGCGAGCTGGCCGGTGTGCGGGTCTTCGCCCCCGGGGACCGGTTGCGTCGCATCGACTGGCGGGTCTCCCTGCGGGCGCGGCAGTTGCACGTGGCGGCCACCCTGTCCGACCGGGACGCCGAGGTGGTGGTCCTGCTCGACGTGCTGGCCGAGGCGGGCCGCTCCGGCGGGGTGAAGGGGACGGCGTCGGTGCTGGACACCACCGTCCGGGCCGCCGCCGCGATCGCCGAGCACTACCTGTACCGGGGTGACCGGGTCGCGCTGCTGGAGCACGGCCCGGCCGCCCGGCGGCTCCGCCCGGCCACCGGCCGCCGGCAGTACCTCACGGTGCTGGAGTGGCTGCTCGACGTACGCGCCGAATCCTCACCCCAGGAGTCGTACGACCACCTGTTCGGCCCGCAACTGCTCTCCGCCGACGCGCTGGTGGTGGTCCTCACCCCGCTGCTGGACGAGCGTTCGGCGCAGATGCTGGCCCGGCTCGCCCGTTCCGGGCGGTTCGTGGTCGCCGTGGACACCCTGCCCGCCGACCTCCCTCCGCCGAAGGACCGGGGATGGGCCGAGGTCGCGTACCGGTTGTGGCGGCTGGACCGGGACACGATGATCGACCAGTTGCGCGAGCACGGCGTGCCGGTGGTCCGCTGGGCCGGCACCGGCAGTCTCGACCAGGTGCTGCGCGACGTGGCCCGCCTGGCCATCGCCCCTCGGGTGGGTGGCCGGTGAGCGCGAGGAACGCAGCGCAGCGGAGTCCCGCAGTCGCGAACGGAGGTGGGGCCCGGTGATCACCGTCGTCGCCGCCCGGCTGCGCGGGGCGCGGACCGCGCTGACCCGGGTCAGCCTCACGCCGATGCTGGTCCGGGTCGGCATCTTCCTCAGCGTGCTGGCCGGCCTGGTCCTCGCGTACCCGGCGGAGGTGCTCCTCGGCCGGTCGTTCGGCGGCCTGCTGCTGGTGGCGGTGCTGCCCGCGCTGAGCCCGCGGCGCGTCTGGCCGACCTTCGCGGCGCTGGTCACCGTGGGCGGGTGGCTGGTCGCCACCGACGGGTACGGCCGGCCGATCGCCCTGTGGCGGCTGCTCGCCGTGGCGGCGGTGCTCTACCTCACCCACACGCTCTGCGCGCTCGCCGCCGTGCTGCCGTACGACGCGGTGGTGGACCCCGAACTGATCGTGCGCTGGCTGCTGCGGGCGGCGGCCGTGCTGCTCGCCACCTCGGTCCTCGGCGTCCTGCTGGTGGAACTCGCCGCCGTCGGCGACGGCCGGGGAATCCAGGCGGCGACGGTCGTCGGCCTGGCGCTCGCCGCCGTGGTGACGGCGTTCCTGGGCTGGCTACTGCGCCGGAAGTGAGCACCGGAGCAGGGGAGTTACGCAGCTCACAGGTGTTGTGCTCCGTCACAGATGGGGGCCGCGATCGGGATTACCCGGGCCGCCCGGGGAAAGATAGACGACGTGAATCCGAAGCGGATCCTTGTGGTGGGTGCCGGCCACGTCGGCCTGTACGCGGCCCTGCGCCTGTCGAAGAAGCTCAGCTCCCGTGAGGCTGAGGTCATCGTGGTGGACCCCCAGCCCCACATGACCTACCAGCCCTTCCTGCCCGAGGCGGCGGCCGGCAACATCTCGCCGCGCCACTCCGTGGTGCCGCTGCGCCGCGAGTTGCGCAAGTGCAAGGTCGTGGCCGGTGCGGTGAAGCGGATCGACCACGACCGCAAGACCGCGGTGGTGCAGCCGATCAGCGGCCCGGCCCGGGAGATCCCGTACGACCACATCGTCGTCGCCCCCGGCTCGGTGTCCCGGACGCTGCCGATCCCCGGCCTGCACGAGCACGGCATCGGGTTCAAGACCATCGGCGAGGCCATCTACCTGCGCAACCACGTGCTGGACCGGCTCGACGTGGCGGCGGCCACGGCGGACCCGCGGGTCCGGCGCTCGGCGCTGACGTTCACCTTCGTCGGCGGTGGTTACGCCGGCATCGAGGCGCTCGCCGAGATGGAGGACATGGCCCGGGACGCCCTGAAGTACTACCCGGAGCTGAAGCCCGAGGACATGCGCTGGGTGCTGGTCGAGGCGACCCAGCGGGTGCTGCCCGAGGTCGACCGGGACATGGGCGCCTACACGGTGCAGCAGCTGCTCAAGCGGAACATGGACATCCGGCTGGACACCCGGCTGGAGTCGTGCGTCGACGGCGTGGTGAAGCTCTCCGACGGCGACAGCTTCGCCTCGGACACCATCGTCTGGACGGCGGGTGTCAAGCCGTCGCCGATGCTGGATGCGACCGACTTCCCGCGTGACGAGCGACGCCGCATCACCTGCCTGCCCACCCTCCAGGTCGTCGACGGCGACCGGGTGGTCGAGGGCGCGTGGAGCGCCGGTGACTGCGCCGCCGTGCCGGACCTGACCAAGGAGCCCGGCAACTACTGCTCGCCCAGCGCGCAGCACGCCGTCCGGCAGGCCGCCCGGATGGCCGACAACATCGCCAACGTCATCCGTGGCCGCGAGCCGGTGGACTACAAGCACAAGCACGCGGGCAGCGTCGCCAGCCTCGGCCTGCACAAGGGTGTCGCGCAGGTCTACGGCATCAAGATGACCGGCTGGCCGGCGTGGTTCATGCACCGGACGTACCACATGAGCCGGATCCCGTCGTTCAACCGCAAGGTCCGGGTCGTCGTCGACTGGTCGCTGGCGTTCTTCCTCAAGCGCGAGGTGGTCGCCCTGGGCCAGCTGCACGACCCGCGCGAGGAGTTCGTCGAGGCCTCCCAGCCGGTCGGCGCCCGCCCGATCTGAGGTGTCGGTGTAAGGGTTGAGGTGTAAGGAAGGGCCCCTTCTTACCGTCTCCGGTAGAGGAGGGGCCCCTTCTTAACGCCCCCCGGGTGTCTCAGACGCGCCAGATCCAGGCGTCGGCGATCCGGGTGGACGGGCCGTACAGGTCCTCCAGGGTGCCCCGCAGGCTGTCCGCGTACGGGGTGTCCACGGTGAGCGCCACGCAGGACGCGTCCCAGAAGTCGGCGTCCCGTTCCGCCTGACGGCGCTGTTCCTCTCCGACGGCCGGCCGTAGGCCCCACGTGGCGACCTCGGCGAGCAGTGCCGAGGTGGGCTGCTTGGAGGTGCCGATGGTCGCCGCGCCGTTCCTCCCGTGCGGGCCGATGAAGAAGCCCTCCGGCATCCCGAACGCGACGTCCGTGGCTGTCGCCCAGCGCATCGGCCACGGGTCGCGCGGGGTGGCCGGCGGCACCGGGACCAGCACCCCACCGGGCGGTACGCACTGGCGCCAGTACCCTCCGGTGATGAACTCCGGCACCGGCGGGCGCCCACTCGTGGGCAGAGGCGCCGGGAACAGCGGCAGCAGGGCCGCGCCGACCACCGCCGGGACCAGCCGGCGAGCCCGTCCGGTGCTCGCCGACGCTCGGTCGACGGCCAGGACCACCAGCGTGGCGGCCAGCGGGAGCACCACGAGCGCGAAGCGCATCGGCAACGCGCCGTCGACCACCGGTACGTCGGCCAGCAACGCGAACGGCCCCGGCACCCCGGTGTGCTGCCCGTCCACCACGAGCCGGGGGCCGAGCGAGAGCGCCCCCATCGCCAGCGCCGAGACCAGGCAGGCGACCACCAGTGGCCGGCGCCCGAGCCAGAGCGCGCAGCCGACGGTGACCAGCAGGAGCGGCCAGCCGAGGAACGTGTTGTACTCGGCGGGGCCGGTGGTCAGTCGGGCCGCGTCGTCACCGCCGACCACGGACAGCGGTGACAGCGTCCACCAGCTGCGCAGGTCCGCCGAGAAGTAGTGCGGGCTGAACAGGCCCGTGGCGACGCCCTGCGGCCCGAGGAACTGGAACCACAGGGGCCACCCGACGACCAGCAGGGCCAGCCCGGCGGCGACCACCATTCCGCCGGTGAAGGCGGGCAGGGCGCGCCGCGCCAGGTCCCGGTCCACCACGGCGTAGGTGACCGCCATCACCAGCAGGGTGACGAAGGTCAGGAAGAGCACCTCCTCGCCGACGAACACCTGCGCGCTGACCGCCGCGGCGAGCCCGACCGCCGAGCTGAGCAGCCGCAGTCGGTCCGGCCCGCCGCGGCCCGGGTCGGCGGCGCGCAGCATCCGGACGACCAGCCAGACGATCACCGGGACCAGCCACTGCGCGGTCATGTGCAGGTGGCTGTTGGTCTGGGAGACCATCCCCGGACCGAAGCCGCACAGGGCCGCGCCGAGCCCGGCGGCGAGCCGGCGGGCGCCCAGCGGCCGGGTGAACAGCAGGTACCAGGCGACCGCCGTACCGGCCAGGTTCGCCCCGGCCAGCAGGGCGAACGTGACCGGCGCGCCGAGCGTCAGGGTGACCGGGGCGAGGAGCACGCCGAGCGCGATGACTGTGGTGTTGGCCATCAGGTTCACCCCGTCCGGCGCGTTCAGCCGGTCGGTGAGCAGGCCGAAGTCGCCGAGCAGCGCCCGTGCGTCGACCGCGAGGAACCACTCGTAGAGCACCTGGTCCGCCGGGTTGAGCGCCATCGTCCGGGAGCCGGGGTCCGGCCACAGTCCGTGGGTGAGCCAACCGGCCGCGGCGAGGAAGAGCAGCACGACCGCGAGGTCCGCCCGGGAGCGGCCGACTGCCGCGCGCAGCCGGCCCCACCACGGTGAGCGGTCGTCAATTCGGCGTACGTCCTGGTCAGGGGCGGCGTCGGGTGCCTGGGGGGCTGCGCTGCTCACGGCCTCGACCCTAGTGCCGGCACCGCCTCGGGGTACGTCGGGTCGCGGGTGACCCGCTACGGTGACACTGCATGTGCGTGCGTTCACCCGCCCGGGTGGTGGAACGGCAGACACGGCCGCCTTAAAAGCGGCTGCCGCAAGGCGTGCGGGTTCGACCCCCGCCCCGGGCACCGAACCTTTCAGCTACCGCTCAGGGTTGTGATCTCCACGGGAGTGGCTTCGCCGTTTACTCTTGACAGTGCACGTTGACGTGCAATGACCCCCTGAGGGAGGCCTGACAGTGAAGACTTCGAACCCGGTGCTCGCCCGGCTCGGCCAGGCGGCCGAGCGGGAGCGCTCCGCCGGGTACGCCCCGACCGGGCCGTACGGGCAGCCCGGTTACCCCCAGCAGTACCCGGCGGAGGCCGGTTACCCGGCCGCTCCGCCGGCCGTCAACACCATGTCGATCGACGACGTGGTGGTCAAGACGGTCACCCTTCTCGGCATCCTCGGCCTGTCCGCCGCGGCCGCCTGGGTGCTGGTCCCGGACGCGCTGCTCGGCGTCGCGTGGATCGGCGCGGCGGTGGTCGGTCTCGTACTCGGTCTGATCATCTCGTTCTCCCGGATGGCGAACCCGGCGCTGGTCGTCGCGTACGCCGTCGTCGAGGGCGTCTTCGTCGGCATGGTCAGCAAGTACTTCGAGACGCTCTACAGCGGCATCGTGCTCCAGGCGGTGACCGCGACGTTCGGCGTGTTCTTCCTGATGGCCGTCCTCTACCGGGCGAAGGTCATCCGGGCGACGCCGGCGTTCGTCAAGGGCATGATCGCCGTGATGGCCGGCCTGTTCGCCGTCATGCTGATCAACCTGGTGCTGGCGCTGTTCGGCGTCAACACCGGCCTGCGTGACGGCAGCCCGCTGGCCATCGGTTTCAGCCTGGTCTGCATCGTGGTGGCCTCGCTGAGCTTCGTGCTCAGCTTCAAGGAGGTCGAGGACGGCGTCCGGATGGGGCTGCCGCAGCGCTACTCCTGGGTCGCCGCCTTCGGCATCCTGGTCAGCCTGGTCTGGCTCTACATCGAGATCCTGCGCCTGCTGAGCTACTTCCAGGGCGACGACTGACCGTCCGCCCCGCACCCTCGACGGCGCCCGTCCCCTCCGGGGACGGGCGCCGTCGCGTTCCCAAACCCGCCCCCCGCGCCGCCGCCCGCCCCCGCGATCTTGCACTTTGTGTCGGGGCGAAACGGTCACAGCCGGCATAACGGCGACCTCAAGTGCAAGATCGCGGGGGACCGGGGGTGCGTAGACTCGCGGGATGGGTGGACCTGGGCTGGAGCGGGCGGTGGAGCTGCTCGTGCGGCAGGCGGGGCACTGGCAGCAGCCCCGCTGGGCGGCTCCCGCCTCGACCGGGAACGTGTCGCGGGCGGATCTCGTGCACCGGCTGGTGCAGGAGCTCGCCAATCTGGTGGCGGACGTGGAGGGCCTGCCCCGCCGTACGGTCCCTCGGCTCGACAACGACCTCGCCCTGCCCGACCAGCTCCGCGTGGTCACCGCCGACCTCCTGGCAGCGGGTCCACCGGCCGACGTGCTGGCCCGGGCCGCCGACGAGGTGGCGGCCACCCGCGCCGCCCTCTGATCCCCGGTCACGGCACCCGGTCCGCGTACGCGACGGCCCGCCGACCCGGAAGCGGGTGGGCGGGCCGTCGGGCGAGCGTCAGCTCAGGCGCTCGAGCACCATGGCCATGCCCTGGCCGCCGCCGACGCACATGGTCTCCAGACCGATGGTCTTGTCGTGCCAGTCGAGGGCGTTGAGCAGGGTGCCGGTGATCCGGGCGCCGGTCATGCCGAACGGGTGGCCGATGGCGATCGCGCCGCCCATCACGTTCAGCTTCTCCTCGGGGATGCCGAGCTGTCGGTAGGACGGGATCACCTGGGCGGCGAACGCCTCGTTGATCTCCACCAGGTCCACGTCGTCGATGGTCATGCCGGCCCGCTTGAGCGCCTGCTTCGAGGCCTCGACCGGACCGAGGCCCATGATCTCCGGGGAGAGGGCGGTCACGCCGGTGGACACGATCCGCGCCAGCGGGGTCAGGCCCAGGTCCCGTGCCCGCTGGGCGCTCATCACCACCACGGCGGCGGCGCCGTCGTTGAGCGGGCAGCAGTTACCGGCGGTGATCCGTCCGTCCGGGCGGAACACCGGCTTCAGTCCGGCGACCGCCTCCAGGGTCACACCGGCGCGGGGGCCGTCGTCGGTGCTGACCACGGTGCCGCCCGGCGTGGTCACCGGGGTGATCTCCCGGGCCCAGAAGCCGTCGGCGATGGCCTTCTCGGCGAGGTTCTGGCTGCGTACGCCGAACTCGTCCATGTCGGCGCGGCTCACGTCGTACGCCTGGGCCAGGTTCTCGGCGGTCTGGCCCATGGTCAGGTAGATGTCCGGCAGCTCGCCGGCCTCGCGCGGGTCGGACCACACCTCGGCGCCGCCCTGCGCCCGCCGCGCGGAACGCTCGCGCGCGGCGGCGAAGCGCGGGTTCTCCCAGCCGCCGCCGACCAGCGCCTGCGCCTCCGGCGGCAGACCGTCGGAGTTGCCGCGGGCGTACCGGGAGACGGTCTCCACACCGGCGGAGATGAACACGTCGCCCTCGCCGGCCCGGATCGCGTGCATCGCCATCCGGGTGGTCTGCAGCGACGAGGCGCAGTACCGGGTCAGCGTGGCGCCCGGCAGGCCGTCGAGGCCCATCAGGGTGGCGACCACACGGGCCATGTTGAAGCCCTGCTCGCCGCCGGGCAGGCCGCAGCCCAGGTAGAGGTCGTCGATCTCGGTCGGGTCGAGCTGCGGGATCTTGTCGAGGGCGGCCCGCACGATGGTCGCGGCGAGATCGTCCGGACGGACGTCGCGCAGGGACCCCTTGTGCGCCCGGCCGATGGGGGAGCGGGCGGTGGCGACGATGACGGCGTCGCGGGACGACTCAGTCGGCATGAACCAACGTTAACCCGCTGGTAACTTGGCGCGGAAGCCGCGCCGACGGCGGGAAATGTCACCCGCGCCGTGGTGGCGTCAGCGGCGGGGAGCGACGGCCGCGGCGGCGGCGACGGCGGGCAGCAGGGCATGCGCCCACACCCGGTAGCCGTCGGCGGAGGGGTGGAAGCCGTCGTGGCAGAGCGTCCCCGCGTCCGCGCGGAAGACCGGACCGGTCTCGGCGGCCAGGTCGACCACGGTGCCGCCCGCGTCGAGCACGGCGGCGGTCTGCGCCCGGGCGACGCAGCGCCCCGACCAGCCGACGAGGTGCCGCAGCGGCGGCGCGATCGAACGGACGGCGCCGAGGTCCGGGCAGGTGCCCACGACGACCTCGACGCGCGCCTCGCGCAGCCGGTGCACGGCCGCACCGAGGTACGCGGCGGCGTCGGTGGGCCGGCGCAGGGTGGTCGCGTCGTTGGCGCCGATGAGGATCACCGCCACGTCGGGGCGCTCGCCGAGCAACGCACGGGCCACCTGGGTGGCCAGGTCGGTCGAGCGGGAGCCGGAGACACCGACGCTGGACAGGTGCACCTGCCGACCGGCGGGGCCTTCGGCGAGGAGGTTGGCCAGCTGGCCGCCGATGGTGTCGTCGAGCCGGTCGACGCCGACGCCGAGGGCCGACGAGTCACCGAGCAGCACCAGTCGCAGTGGGGGCGCTCCGGGGCGGCCGACCGTGGCCCGCAGGGCCAGGCCCAGCTCGGGCTGGGCGTACCGGCGGTGGCGGGCGACGAAGGCCTGGCCGGCCAGGACGGCGGCGCTGCCGACCAGGGAGAGCGCCGCGGCCCGGCCCAGCCGGCCCGCGAGCGTCGAGGGGGAGAGGTGCTCGCTCATGCCGCGGCCTCCAGGTGGTCGGCGCCGGCGGTGAGGGCGCCGTCGAAGATGGTTGGCTCGCTCATGCCAGTCCCTCCACTGTCGGTGAGTCGGTGGCCGGACCGGACGGGGCGCCGGCGCCGACACCGAAGAACGCCCGGCGACGCAGCTGCGCCCACCGGCCGCCGGGCCCGCGGTCGCGGCCCCGGACCTGGACGCCGCTGACCTCCGTGCCCGCGTGCCGGGCCGCTTCCTGTGCGGCCTCCGGCAGTGACCGTACGCCCTCGCCCCGGGCCGGCGCGGCCCGCCGTTCCTGCCCCGCGCCGAGGGCGGACAGCACGGTCGGCAGTAGCGCGGCGGCGGCCACGGCGTAGCCCTCCGCCGAGGGGTGGAACCGGTCCCAGGCGAACATCCGGGTGGGCTCGGCGGCAAAGCGGGGACCGAGGAGGTCGCCCAGGGAGACCGTCCAGCCGCCGGCCTCCACGACCGCCACCGTCTGGGCGGCGGCGAGCTGCCGGCTCCAGCGCCGGGCCAGCCACCGCAGCGGCGGTTGGATCGGACGGATCGCGCCCAGGTCGGGGCAGGTCCCGACGACCACCTCGCAGCCGACGGCACGCAGTGCCTTCACGGCGTTGACCAGGTAGCGGACGGCGAGCACCGGCGGGGTCCGGTTGGTGACGTCGTTGCCGCCGATGAGGATCACCGCGATGTCGGGCTGGCACTCCAGCGCGGCGTCCACCTGGTGGCGCAGCACGGCGGAGATGGCGCCGACCACGGCGAAGCGGTGCAGGCGGACCGGCCGCTGCAGCCGTCGGGACAGGCCGGTGGCGAGGAGTGCGCCGGGGGTCTCCCGGCGCCGGTGCACCCCGTAACCGGCGGCCGAGGAGTCACCGAGCACCACCATCGTGATCGCCGGGCCGGGCAGCCTCGCGCCGTACAGCCCGTCGCAGCGGGGCGGCGGGGCCTCGGCCATCGGGATGGTGCGGCGGGCCTGGCGGGCCTGGCCGACGAGGACGCCGCCGGTCGCGACGGCGGCCGCCGCGGTCGCGCCCGTGCCGATCGCCGCGACACGGGCGATCTGCCGGACGCGCTGCCAGCGCGGACCACCTCCGACGAGGGAACCAGCCACCTCCATGAACCGACATTATCGCGCCGGCACGACACGCCGCTGTCGTCGTCACGGCGCCCGGGTGCCTGGAAGACGACGCTTCTGGGTATCTCTGTCACAGGTGCCGCCGGGTGACTGCCGGGCTTGCGCGGACCCGCCACGCTGGCGGACGGAGAGGGGCTGGAGACATGGGGAAGACACTGCAACGCAGCGCGGCGCTCACCGCGCTCGCCCGGGCGCTGATGGCCGGAGCCCGGGGCGGCCCGTCGCTGGGGAAGCGGCTGGCGGCACTGCCGCGGATGGTCCGGGCCACGGCCCGGGGGGAGTACGACGGCGGGCTGCGGCTGGCGCTGATGACGGCCGCCGCGGCGTACGTCGTCTCGCCGGTGGATCTGCTCCCCGAGCTGCCGCTGGGGCTGTTCGGGCTGGCCGACGACGCGGTCCTGGTCACCTGGCTGGCGGGCAGCGTGCTGTCCGAGACCGAACGGTTCCTGGAGTGGGAGGCGCGGCGCAGCTCTGTCGTCCCGGGGCAGGTTGTTGGCTGACGGCACGTAGGCTGGGCGGCGAGTATTCGTCTGCCCGGCCGCCTCCGGCGGCGCCGGAGGAGAAGGGCACAACCACGTGCAGTACTACGACAACGTCGTCGAGATGATCGGCAACACCCCGCTGGTACGGCTGCGTAGCGTCACCGAGGGCATCCAGGCGACCGTGCTGGCGAAGGTGGAGTACCTCAATCCGGGCGGTTCGGTGAAGGACCGGATCGCCCTGCGGATGGTCGAGGACGCCGAGGCTGCGGGGCTCCTGAAGCCCGGCGGCACCATCGTCGAGCCGACCAGCGGCAACACCGGGGTCGGGCTGGCGCTGGTGGCGCAGCTCAAGGGTTACAAGTGCGTCTTCGTCTGCCCGGACAAGGTCAGCCAGGACAAGCAGGACGTGCTGCGCGCGTACGGTGCCGAGGTCGTGGTCTGCCCGACCGCCGTCGCCCCGGAGGACCCGCGCTCGTACTACAACGTCTCCGACCGGCTGGCCCGGGAGATCCCCGGCGCGTGGAAGCCCGACCAGTACAGCAACCCGGCCAACCCGCGCTCGCACTACGAGACGACCGGCCCGGAGCTGTGGCAGCAGACCGGCGGGGAGATCACCCACTTCGTCACGGGCGTCGGCACCGGCGGCACCATCTCCGGTATCGGGCGCTACCTGAAGGAGGCGTCCGAGGGGCGGGTCAGGGTCGTCGGCGCGGACCCGGAGGGCTCCGTCTACTCCGGCGGCACCGGCCGCCCGTACCTGGTCGAGGGCGTCGGCGAGGACTTCTGGCCGGAGACGTACGACCGGGGTGTCGCCGACGACATCATCGAGGTCTCCGACAAGGCGTCGTTTGAGATGACCCGCCGCCTGGCCCGCGAGGAGGGCCTGTTGGTCGGCGGCTCCTGCGGGATGGCCGTGGTGGCGGCGCTGGAGGTGGCCCGCAAGGCCGGCCCGGACGACGTGGTCGTGGTGCTCCTGCCCGACTCCGGCAAGGGATACCTGTCGAAGATCTTCAACGACAGGTGGATGGCCCGGTACGGCTTCCTGGACGACTCCGGCACCGAGCCGACCGTGGCCGACGCGCTCGCCAGCAAGCCGGGTGGCCTGCCGGAGCTGGTGCACGTGCACCCGACCGAGACGGTCCGCGACGCGATCGACTACATGCGCGAGTACGGCGTCTCCCAGCTCCCGGTGCTCAAGGCCGAGCCGCCGGTGGTCACCGGCGAGGTCGCCGGCTCGATCGCGGAGAAGGACCTGCTCGACGCGCTGTTCACCGGGCAGGCGCACCTGCACGACACGATCGAGCG
Source organism: Micromonospora sp. BQ11 (assembly GCF_052068135.1). Taxonomy (NCBI): domain Bacteria; kingdom Bacillati; phylum Actinomycetota; class Actinomycetes; order Micromonosporales; family Micromonosporaceae; genus Micromonospora; species Micromonospora sp. BQ11. Next base: position 305,510 of record NZ_JBQHDB010000001.1, read on the forward strand.
TCACATGGGCGAGCCACTGCCGATGATCGGTGGGGGCCAGCCGGTGAGCGAGGCGGTGGCGATGTTGGAGAAGTCCGACGCCGCCCTGGTGCTGGTCGACGGCAAGCCGAAGGGTGTGCTGACCCGGCAGGACCTGCTCGCCCACCTCGGCGCCCGCTGAGACGTGAGAAGGCCCTCTGCCATCGGCGGGGGGCCTTCTCGACGGCTCGTCATCGGGACAGCTCCGTGGGTACGGCGACCGCGTCCACCAGCGCGCCCTTACGCAGAACGGTGATCGGAAGGCGGCTGCCGATGGCGTCGCCGAGCATCAGCCGCTGCAGGCCCTGACCGTCGCTGACCGGCCGGCCGCCGGCCGACAGGATCACGTCGCCCAGGTAGATGCCGGCCGTCCCGGCGGGGCTGCCGGGCACCACCTCCACGACCCGCAGGCCGCGCCGCTGGCCGGTGCGCGTGACGACCTCCGGCGGCAGCGGCACCGGTACGCCGGCCACGCCCAGCCACGCGCGGCGTACCCGGCCGTGTGCGGTGAGGTCCGCGATGATCCGTCGGGTGGTGCCGTTGATCGGCACGGCGAGGCCGAGCCCGTAACCGGCGACGGCGGTGTTCACCCCGACGACCCGGCCCCCCGCGTCGGCCAGCGCTCCACCCGAGTTGCCCGGGTTCAGGGCGGCGTCGGTCTGGATGACGTCCTCGATGAGACGGGTGACCCGTCCGTCCCGGGCCGGCAGCGACCGGCCCAGTCCGGAGACCACCCCGGCGGTGACCGACCCGGCCAGCCCCATCGGGTTGCCGACCGCCACCACCAGCTGGCCGATCCGCAGCCGGTCGGCGTCGCCCAGTTCGACCGCGGGCACGGTGGCCTCGTCGACCCGCAGTACCGCGAGGTCCGAGAGCGGGTCGGCACCGACCACCCGGAACCGGGTCGCGGTGCCGTCGCCGAACTCCGCCGAACCGCCCGTGGCGCCCTGCACCACGTGCGCGCTGGTCAGCAACAGGCCGTCGGCGCCGATGAGGACGGCGGAGCCGGCGCCGGCACCGCGCGGGGTCCGGACCGACAGTGCGGCCACGCTGGGCAGCACCCGCGCCGCCACCGTCGTGACCACCCGTGAGTACGCGTCGAGCGCGGCGACCTCGGCCGGCTCGGGCGTCGTGTGATCGGTGTCCATGCCCGGGGCAACGCCGTCGGGCCGGCGCCCCATGCCCCGATCCGCTCAGAGCGAACGCCCCCCGTCGCCGGGCCGGTCGACCCGGTCGTCACGAATGCCGTCGGAATCACCCGATGCTCACCGTCAGTAGGAGCGATGCCCGCCACCGAGAGTGACCGTGGATCGCCGGGGCGATGGCGACCGCTTGGCCCGCTTTGCTCTGCACCCTCATGCGCGCCGGGCCCTGGCCTGCGGCGCCGGCACCGGCGTATCCGGGTTGGGCAGGGCGGGTGGTCACCGAAGGTGACTGGCGCTTATCAGGGTGCAGAGCAAAGTGGTGCGGTGGGACACGTGCGGGCTGCTCGATTCGTCACGGAGAGTGACGACCGTCCGCGAGGCGCACGGGACACTACGGGCTGGGGGCGGCGGCGGTTGGGCGCGCAGGCCGGGCGATGCGACCGGCCCGTGGGGTCACAGGTCGCGGGCGTAGCGGAGCTGCGGCGTACGGCGCGAACCCATCCACTCCTCGCGTACCACCCCGGTCGGCGTCCAGCCGCCACGCTCGTAGAAGCGGCGGGCGTGGGCGTTCTCCCGGAGCACCCAGAGCGCCGCGCGTCGCCACGACCGGGTCCGCATCGTCGCCAGCGCGTCGACCATCAGCGCACGGCCCACACCGCGTCCCCGCTCCGCCGGCTCCAGGTGGATCGCGTGCAGGATGCCGGTCGACGGGTCCCCCTCGTCGTCCGGGCCGACGTAGCTGAAGCCGGCCAGTGCACCGTCCCGCTCGGCCACGGTCAGCGTGTGGTCGTCACGCTCCCAGCCCCACCGTTCCGTCCACCAGAGACCCATCGCCTCCGGCGACGGGTCGGACAGCACCTCCGGAGGCAGGAAGGCCGAGTAGGCGGCGACCCGGGAGCGGTGGTGCAGGGCACCCACCGCCATCAGGTCCCCCGGAGCCCCGGGGCGGAGCGTGACGGTCACCCGGCCGAGGCTACCCGGCGGGGCGGCACCGGCACCGTCATCAGGTCCTCGGCGACGACCAGATCCCCGTCGAAGTGTTCACGGGCCTCGTCGGCGAAGCGGCTCGTGTCCGCGTACCGCTGGGAGAAGTGGGTGAGCACGAGCCGGCGTACGCCCGACTCGGTCGCCACCCGCGCGGCCTGCGCCGCGGTGAGGTGGCCGACCTCGGCGGCGAGCGCGGCCTCGGAGTCCAGGAAGGTCGACTCGATGACGAGCATGTCGGCGTGCTCGGCGAGGGCGTACACCCCGTCGCAGAGCCCGGTGTCCATCACGAAGGCGAACCGCTGCCCCGGCCGGGGAACGCTCACCTCGTCCCGGCTGACGCGGCGCCCGTCCACGTCGAGGTGGCCGACGCGGAGCAGCTCCCCGACCGCCGGACCGGCGATGCCGTACGCGGCCAGCTTCTCCGGCAGCATCCGGCAGCCGTCCGGCTCGACGAGCCGGTAGCCGTACGTGTCGACGGGGTGCCGCAGCCGGCGGGCCTCCAGGGTGCCGGATCGCAGCGGGATCCGCTGCCCGTCGGTCCCGATCGGCTGCACGGCCAGCTCGGCGGTCTCGTGGAAGGAACTGGCGTGCCGCAGCCGGGCGAAGTACTCGGCGCCCTCGGCCGGGAAATGCACCGCCACCGGGTGGGGCACCCGGTCCAGCGAGAGGCGCTGGACGATCCCGGGCAGGCCGAGGCAGTGGTCGCCGTGGAAGTGGGTGACGCAGATCCGGGTCAGGTCGGTGGCGGTGACCGTGGTGTGCACCAGTTGCCGCTGGCTGCCCTCACCCGGGTCGAAGAGGATCACCTCGTCGTCCCAGCGCAGCACGTACCCGTTGTGGTTGCGCCGCCGCGTCGGCGCCTGGCTGGCCGTGCCCAGCACCACCAGTTCGCGCATCGCCACGGAGACCTCCCGGCCGGGCATATGAAGCGACCCCCGGGGCTTCCGCGCTCGCGCGCGGGCCGACTGGACTGGGTCGGCACCCCGGGGGTCGGGTGGCTGTCGTGGTTTCGCCGCACCGCTGCCACACGGTCTCGACGATCGTGCATGCCCGCCTCGCGGCGGACGAGTTTTCACTGTCGAGGACAGCGGCTAGCGGACAGCCACCTCACGAGTCCGATTGCTATACAAGTCTGGACCACCTCCTTTCCCGTGTACCGCCACGCTATCCACTTCCCGGCGGCTCCGGCAACGGATTTCGATCACAAGGCCGGCGGGAATACGCGCCGGGTGTTCACCGGCCGGCCAGCGGCGCGACACCGGGGGGTGCCTGCGCGGGAGGCCGCCGCCGGTCATCATCGGCCCATGGCGACGAGCGAACCGCGAGCCGTGCCGCGCCGACGGGCTTGGGGAGAGGCCGGCCGGGCGGGCCCGGCGTGGAGCGTCTGGGCCGCGGTGGTGGTCGTACTCTGGCTGCTCGCCCGGCGGATCGGTGGTGCCGCCGATCCGGTCTGGGCCGAGGCGGTCGCTCTGGTCGTCGTCATCGGCGTCGCGACGGTGTCGGCGCCGCCGGTGTGGGGTCACGTCGTCCGGCCGCCCGCGGACCGGACCGGCACGTCGGGCGGTGGGCCTCAGTCGATGCCGATCGGGCCCTCGCGCGGGCCGTCGGTGTTGGCCGGCTGGACCGCCAGCGACGGGAAGTCGGCCAGGTCGCCCTCCGGCTCGGCGTCCCACTCGGGGAACACCAGGTCGCTCTGGAGGTAGAGGCAGAGCAACTGGGTGAGGTGCCGCAGCCCGTCGAGGTGGGTGCGCTCGTGCCCGTGGGTGGCGTCCACGCCGAACCCGAGCAACGCCACCCGGGCGTGCGCGCCCGCCTCGACCGCCGCCGCCACGTCGGAGCGGTAGAACTCGAAGACGTCCCGAACCAGGTCCACCCCGTGCTCCCGGGCGATCGAGGCCAGGTTGCGGGTCAGGTGGTAGTCGAACGGGCCGACGCCGTCGCCCATCGCCAGGGTCGCCGCGTTCTCCCGGGACTGCTGGCCGGGGGCGACCACCGCCGCGTCCACCGAGACGATCTCCGCGACGTCCGGGTCGAGGCCGTGGGACGCCCCGTGGCCGATCTCCTCGGTGACGGTCACCAGCAGGTGCGCGGTGACCGCCGGGGTGACGCCCGCGTCGACCATCGCCTTGAACGCGGTCAGCACCGCCGCCACGCCGGCCTTGTCGTCCAGGTGCCGCGACTTGACGTACCCGGTCGGGGTGATCTGCGGGTTCGGCAGGAACGCGACGAAGTCGCCGGCGTCGATCCCCAGTGCCCGCAGGCCGGCGATGTCCTCCACCGGCTCGTCCACCCGGACCTCGACGTGCTGCCAGCCGACGCCCTGGACGTCGACGTCCTCGTTGTAGCGGTGCCCGCTGGCCTTGAGCGGGAGCACCTGGCCGGTGATCACCCGCTCCAGGTCGTCCGTGAAGATCCGTACGTGGGCGCCCTCGGCGAACCGGGCGCTGTGCGTACCGATGGTCTTCAGCTCCAGCCGACCGTTCTCCTTGAGGCGCTTGACCATGCCGCCGATCGTGTCGGTGTGCACCACGATCGCCCGGTCGGCGCCGGTGGACCGAGGGCCGGTCAGGCACGCGCTGAGTGCCCCGCGCCGGGTGAGCGTGGAGGAGATCCCGAGCGCCGAGAGGCGTTCGCCCACGTACTGCTGCACGTGGTCGGTACGCCCCGACGGGCTCGGGATCTCCAGCAGCTCCAGCAGCACCTGGCGCAGGTAGTCCATGTCGAGCGGAAGTGGGGCGGGCTTGCGTACGGTCATGACGCCGAGCTTGCCGCACCCGCGGGGACCCACAGACGCTGAGGTGCCCGCGTGCCCGGGAAGAGCAGGTCGACGAAGCGCTCGGCGGTCGGCTGCGGCTCGTGGTTGGCCAGGCCGGGCCGCTCGTTCGCCTCGATGAACACGTGCTCGGGCCGGTCCGGCGCGGGCACCAGCAGGTCCAACCCGGTGACCGGGATGTCCAGGGCCCGGCTCGCCGTCACGCACGCCTCGGCGATCGCCGGGTGCAGTTCCGCGGTGACGTCGTGGATGGTGCCGCCGGTGTGCAGGTTCGCGGTCCGGCGGACGACGAGGACCTCGCCCTCGGGCAGGACGTCGTCCATCGCGTACCCGGCCTCGGCGACCACCTCGCGGGTCATGTCGTCGACCGGAATCCGCGACTCGCCGCCGGTGGCGGCGGCCCGGCGCCGGCTCTGCCGGTCGATCAGCTCGGCGACGTCGTGCACCCCGTCGCCGGTGACGGCGGCCGGCCGGCGGACCGCCGCGGCCACCACCTCGTGGTCGATGACGACGACCCGCAGGTCCTCGCCGGAGCACAGCTCCTCCAGCAGCACCTCGGGGCAGAACCGGGCGGCCAGTTCCACGGCGGCGGTCAGCGCCTCGGGCGTCCGCACACCCACCGTGATGCCGTTGCCCTGCTCGCCCCGCGCGGGCTTGACCACCAACCGGCCGACCTCGGCGAGGAACGCCACGTCGGCCCCGTCGCCGGTCGCGGTCCGGCCGCGCGGCACGCGCAGTCCCGCGTCGGCGAGGATCCGGCGGGTGACCCGCTTGTCGTCACAACGGCTCATCGCCACCGCCGAGGTGAGCTCGGACAGCGACTCGCGGGTGAGGACGGTCCGGCCGCCGACGGTGAGCCGTAGCTCGCCCCAGGCCGGGTCGGTCACGTCCACCCGGATGCCGCGGCGCATCGCCTCGTCCGCAACGATCTTCGCGTACGGGTTGAGCCGGTCGTACCCCTCGGGCATGGCGGGCAGGAACAGCCGTTCGTTGATCGGGTTCTTCCGTTTCACGCACAGCGTCGGCGTCCGGTAGAAGCCGAGCCGCTCGTAGAGCCGGATCGCCCCGGCGTTCTCCGCCAGCACGGACAGGTCCACGAACGCCCGACCGCGCTCGACCAGCCGGGCGGCCAGCGCGGTGATCAGCGCCTGACCGGTGCCGGGCGGAGCGGCGTTGAAGTCGACGGTGAGGCACCAGAGGCTGGCGCCGTCGTCCGGGTCGTCGAAGACGGCGACGTGGTCGACGCCCGTGATGGTGCCGACGATCTCACCGGTGGCGTTCTCCGCGACCAGGTGCAGGAACCGGTCGGTCCCGGCGTTGTCGACCAGCACCTCGACCGGCGCGGTGACCATGCCGTTCGCCGCGTAGATGCGGTTGACGGCGTCCGCGTCCGCCACGTCGCGCAGCGCGCGGATCGTCAGGCCGGGGATCGCGCCGTCGTCCGGCAGCTCGTGGTCCAGCGGCAGCCGGTACGTCAGCGACGGGTCGATGAACAACTCGTCGGGCAGCCGCGACACCAGCACGTGAGGATCCCGCAGGTAGATGCAGATGTCCCGGGAGCCGGCGGCCTCCGAGCGCAGCACGTCGGCGACGGCGGCCTGGTCGGCGAAGGTCTGCCCGAAGACCAGACGGCCCCAGCCGCAGTCCAGCACCACGCCGGCGGTGCCGTCCGGTGCGGTGTCGGTGACCGGTCCGGTGGTCGCGGCCACCGGGTCGCCGCCCGGGCCGACCCGCTCGAAGCGGCGGATCCGACCCCGTACCTGGTCCGCCCGGGCCACCCCGGTCGCGAGGGTCTCGGTCACGGTCAGTCGATTCCGTGGCTCTGGAGCCACATTTCCAGGAGTCCGAGTTGCCACAGCTTGTTTCCGTTCAACGGGGTCAGTTCGGCGTTCGGGTCGGCGACGAGCGCGTCCACGTACCCGGTGCGGAACAGGTCGCGCCGGCGGGCCTCGGGCGCGGAGAGCGCGTCCCGGACCCGGTCGAGGAGCTTGCCCTCCAGGTGGGTGAGGCCGGGGACCGGGAAGTAGCCCTTGGGCCGGTCGATCACCTCGTGCGGCAGGACGCGGCGCCCGATCTCCTTGAGCACACCCTTGCCGCCCTGGGCCAGCTTCAGCTCCGGCGGGCAGCTCGCCGCGAGTTCCACGAACTCGTGGTCGAGGAACGGCACCCGGGCCTCCAGCCCGTGCGCCATGGTCATGTTGTCCACCCGCTTGACCGGGTCGTCGGTCAGCATGACCTGCGTGTCGATGCGCAGGCCCGCGTCCACGGCGGTCTCCGCGCCGGCCCGCGCGAGGTGCGCGGCCACGAACTCCCGCGCCGGGTCGCCGTCGGCCAGCCGGTCCGGGTTGAGTACCTGCGCCAGTCCGGCCGCGTCCCGGTCGAAGAAGGCCCGGGCGTACGTGTCGAGGGCGTCCTCGCGGCCGACGCTCGCCAGCGGCGGGTACCAGTGGTAGCCGCCCAGGATCTCGTCCGCGCCCTGCCCCGACTGCACCACCTTGACGTGCCGCGCCACCTCCTCGCTGAGCAGGTAGAAGGCCACGCAGTCGTGGCTGACCATCGGCTCGCTCATGGCCGCGACGGCGGCCTCCAGCGGCGGCACGAGGTCGCCGGTGGGCACCTTGATCTGGTGGTGGTCGGTGGCGAAGGTCTTCGCCACCAGGTCGGAGTAGCGGAACTCGTCGCCCTCCCGGCCGCCGACGGAGTCGAAGCCGATCGAGAAGGTGGACAGGCCGCGCTGTCCCTCACCGGCGAGCAGGGCCACGACCAGGCTGGAGTCCAGGCCGCCGGAGAGCAGGACGCCGACCGGCACGTCGGCGACCATCCGTCGGCGTACGGCGGTGGTCAGCGACTCCAGCAGGGCGTCCTGCCAGTCCTTCTCCGACCAGCCGGCCCGTCCGGCGTCGCGGGTGAAGGACGGGTCCCAGTAGACCCGCTCGGAGGTCGAACCGTTCGCCTCGTAGACCCGTACGGTCGCCGGGGGCAGCTTGGTGACGCCGCGCAGGATGGTCCGGGGCGGCGGCACGATGCTGTGGAAGCTCAGGTAGTGGGCGAGCGCGACCGGGTCGATGGAGGTGTCGATCCCGCCGCCGGCCAGCAGCGCGGGCAGGGTGCTGGCGAAGCGCACCAGGCCCGGCGTCTCGGCGAGGTACAGCGGCTTGATGCCCAGGCGGTCCCGGGCCAGCACCAGGCGGCCGGTGTCCCGCTCGCTGATCGCCACGGCGAACATGCCGATCAGGTGGTCGACGAAGTCCAGGCCCCACTCGGCGTACGCCTTGACGACGACCTCGCTGTCTCCGGAGGAGAAGAAGCGGTGGCCCTTCGCCTGGAGTTCCGCGCGCAGCTCGCGGTAGTTGTAGATGCACCCGTTGAAGACGCCGGTGAGGCCGGCCTCCGCGTCCACCAGCGGCTGCCCGCTCGCGGCGGAGAGGTCGATGATCTTGAGGCGTCGGTGCCCGAGTGCTGTCGCCCCCTGGGCCCACACCCCGCTGTCGTCCGGTCCCCGGTCACTCATCGTGGCCGCCATGCGCTCCACCGCCGCCACATCAGCGCGTGAGCCGTCACGGCGGAACTCTCCCGCAAGTCCGCACATGGCAGGCAATGGTGCCAGAGGATGTTGCGATTCGCCTGTTGAGCTGATGACGATTGCGTGACGTCGTTGCTAGGATGTCCGCCCCTCGCTCACGGTGCGTGATCTGCGTCGACGTCCGGCCCTGGTGTCGCGGGGGTGCCCGAATCGACACGGGCCTGCGGTGTGACAAACACCGCAGGCCCGGTAACACCGTCGACCGTTGTCAGCCGGCGGTACGCGCCACGCCGACCGGGCAGCTCAGCCCGTTCGGGCCGTGGTTGCAGTAGCCGTTCGGGTTCTTCGTCGGCGCCAGGTACTGCTGGTGGTAGTCCTCGGCGAAGTAGTACTCGCCGAGCCGATCGATCTCCGTGGTGATCTCACCCTTGCCGGCCCGCGCCACGATCGGCGCGAACGCGTCCCGGGACGCCTGCGCGGTGGCGAGCTGCTCGTCGGTGGTCACGTAGATCGTGGACCGGTACTGGGTACCCACGTCGTTGCCCTGGCGCATGCCCTGGGTCGGGTCGTGGTTCTCCCAGAAGACCTTGAGCAGGTCCTCGTAGCTGATCACCTTCGGGTCGTACACGACCTGGACCACCTCGGCGTGCCCGGTCCGGCCGGAGCAGACCTCCTCGTACGTGGGGTTTCCGGTGTAGCCACCCGCGTAACCGGCGGAGGTGGTGATGACGCCCGGCAGGGTCCAGAACAGGCGCTCGGCGCCCCAGAAACAGCCCATCCCGAAGACGGCCACCTGCGCGCCCTCCGGGAACGGACCCTTCAGCGGGGTGCCCAGCACCTCGTGCCGGTCGGCGATCGGCATGGCGATCGGGCGCCCCGGCAGAGCCTGGTCGGGGGTGATCATGTCGGCCTTCATGCGGCGCAGGAACACGATGGGACTCCTTTCGTACCCTTCCCTGCGTGCAACGCCGCGGGGTCCCGCTTCCTTACCCGTACCTCCGGCGCTCAGGCACACGGCATACACCTGATCGAGGAGGCGACACGGACATGGACCTGACCGGAGCGCGGTGGGGCACGCCGGGGCAGCTCACCATCGGCGAGATCCGGCCCGGCGCGGACGAGACGCTGGCGCGGTCGCTGCTCGCGGTGCAGCACGCCGCGTACGCCGTCGAGGCCGCCCTGATCGGCGACGACCGCATCCCGCCGCTGCGCGAGACCCTGGCCGACCTGCGCGCGGCGCCGCTGTGCTGGCTCGGCGCCTGCGCCGACGGACGGCTGCTCGGCGCGATCGCCTGGACCGCGGACGCCGCCGTCGTCGACATCGACCGCCTCGTGGTCGACCCGGCCGCCCACCGGGGCGGCGTCGGGCGGGCCCTGGTGACCGCCGTGCTGCACCACGCCGGCTCCCGCCGCGTCCTGGTCGCCACCGGTCGTGCGAACCGACCGGCCCGCCGCCTCTACGAGGCTCTCGGCTTCACCGCGACCACCGACGAGGAGGTCGCCCCCGGGCTCTGGATCACCCGGTACGCCCGGCCGAGCTGACGCCGCGCGACCCGCCCCTCCGGCCGCCGGTGTCCCGGAACGGTGGAGCACCTCCCGGATGCCCGGCTTCCACCGGCCGCCGCAGGGGCCCCTTGCGCTCAACCCATCGGGTCATGGAGTCGTACTGCCTCCCGTGACAGGGTGAGGGTCCAGCCATGGAGAGGGGCCGATCGCATGCGTTCGATCACGGGGCGGCGAGGGGTGCGAACGGCCGGGCGACTGGGCGTCGCGGCCCTGCTGACGGCGGTGGGGATCCTCGCCGGGCCAGCACCGACGTACGCCGACGCCACCGGCACCGTCGCCTTCTGGAGCATGGACGAGCCGGCGGGTGCGACCGTGCTCAAGGACAGCAGCGGCAACGGACGCAACGGCACCATCGGGTCGGAGGTGGTCACCGGCGCCCTCTACGACGGCGCGACCGGACACCGCTTCGCGTTCCACAACCCCGTCGACAAGGAGTACGTGCCGGGGCACGTCGACCTGGTGCCGGCGAACACCGCCTTCAACCCGGACGCCGGCGACTTCTCGTTCACCATCCGCTACCGCACCACGTACTCCTTCGGGAACATCATCCAGAAGGGTCAGGGGGCCACGGCCGGCGGCTACTGGAAGTTCGAGGCGCCCTCGGGCAAGCCCAAGTGTCTGTTCCGGGGCGGCAACGGCGCCTCGCGTACCGGCTACACCGACGTGTCCATCGCCGACGGTCAGTGGCACACCGTGACCTGCGTCCGCACCTCGGCCTACGTCGAGATGTACGTCGACGGGGTACGGACGAGCCGGCTGACCGGCCCCACCGGCACCATCGCGAACAACTGGCAGCTGTCGATCGGCGGCAAGAGCAGCTGCGACGGCGTCAACGTCACCTGTGACTACTTCGCCGGCGACATCGACTACGTCAGGATCCTCAAGGGCGCGGGCAGCGCGCCCAACCAGGCTCCGGTCGCCGACCTCGCCCCGACCTGCTCCGGTCTGGTCTGCACGCTGTCCGCCGCGGGCTCCACCGACGCCGACGGCGCCATCCAGAACCACACCTGGAACTTCGGCGACGGTACGACCACCGGCACCGGCAGCGTGCCCACGACCTCGCACACCTACGCGCAGGCCGGCACGTACACCGTCACGCTGACCGTCACCGACGACCGGGGCGCCACCGACACGGCCACCGCCCAGGTCACGGTCGCACCGGTCGCGGAGGCGATCTCGTTCGTCGGGCAGGCCACCGGCAACACCAACGCCGTCACACACGCCGTGACGGTGCCGTCCGACGTCCAGCCCGGCGACGCCCTGCTGCTGTTCCTGAGCCAGAACACCCCGGCCACCACCGGCTCGCCCAGCGGCGTCGCCGGATGGACCCCGCTCGACCGGGTGGCCGCCGGCAACGGCGCCACCAGCGCCTGGTGGAAGGTGGCGGAGCCGGCCGACGCGGGATCCACCGTACGGGTGACGCTCGGGTCGCAGTCGAAGGGCAACCTCGTGCTCGCCGCCTACCGGGGCACGGATCCGACGCAGCCGGTGGCCGCGTTCGCCCGCGCCTCCGACACCGCCAGCACCGCCGTCCGCGTCACCCCGTACGCCCCGGTCACGGCCGAGCGGAGCTGGGCCGTGTCTTACTGGATGCACGGCGACAGCGTCTCCACCTCGCTCGTCGCCCCGTCCGGCGTCCAGGTGCGCAGCAACAGCTCGCAGACCGGGGGTGGCCGGGTGACCGGCCTGCTGGCCGACTCGGGCGGTTCGGTCCCGGCCGGCACCTACGGCGGCCTGGCGGCCACCGGAGCGGCGGCCAGCACCACCACGACGACCTGGACGGTCGTCCTCCAGCCGTAGCGCCGGGTCCCCATCGACCGGTCCGGGACGGCACCTCGTCACCTCGTCGGCCGGCCCGGTAGGTCAGCGGCCGGCCAGGGCCGCGGCGACCCGGTCGGCGTACCCCTGGGCCTCCGCGTCGTCGGCGTAGCGGGTGCGGGGCCAGAAGAAGCCCCGCAGGCCGTCACCCTTCGTCCGGGGCACCACGTGGGTGTGCAGGTGTGGCACCGACTGCGACACCCTGTTGTTCATCGCCACGAACGTGCCGCCCGCGTCGAGCCCGGCCTCCACCGCGACGGCCAGCCGACGCACCAGCCCGAAGTAGCCGGCCAGCGACTCGGGTGGCAGGTCGCCGAGGGTGACCAGGTGTGTGCGGGGCACCACCAGCACGTGGCCCTTGAAGACGGGCCGGGTGTCCAGGAACGCCACCCCGTCCGGCTCGTCCACCACCCGGAACGCCGGCACGTCACCCGCCACGATCCCGCAGAACACACACCCGGCCATGTCGGGAGCGTAGAGCCGTGCGTCGAAGGATCGCCTGTCGGCGCGTTGTTAAGCAGGGGCCCTTTCTCTACCGGAGGCGTTAAGCGGGGGCCCTTCCTTGCACTGGACTAACGTTCGGGGAATGAGTCACGGCTTCGAGACGCTCGCCATCCACGCCGGCCAGGACCCCGAGGCCCGCACCGGCGCGGTGATCCCACCGATCTACCAGACCAGCACCTACGCCCAGGACGCCGTCGGCGCCCCCCGGCTGGGCTACGAGTACAGCCGCTCGGGCAACCCGACCCGCGACGCGCTCCAGGAGTGCCTGGCCGCACTGGAGGGCGGGCCGGTCGCGCTCGCCTTCGCCAGCGGCCTGGCCGCCGAGGACACCCTCCTGCGGACCGTCTGCGCACCGGGTGACCACGTGGTCATCCCCGACGACGCGTACGGCGGCACGTACCGGCTCTTCGCCAAGGTCGCCGAGCGCTGGGGTCTCGCGTACACCCCGGCGAAGGTCTCCGACCCCGACGCCGTCCGGGCCGCGATCCGCCCGGGCACGACGAAGATCGTCTGGGTGGAGACGCCCACCAACCCGCTGCTGGGCATCGCCGACATCGCGGCCCTGGCGGCTGTCGCGCACGACGCCGGGGCGCTGCTGGTGGTCGACAACACGTTCGCCTCCCCGTACCTCCAGCAGCCCATCGCGCACGGCGCGGACGTCGTGGTGCACTCCACCACCAAGTACGTCGGCGGGCACTCCGACGTGGTCGGTGGCGCGCTGATCGCGGCCGACCAGGACCTCGGCGAGGAGCTGCGCTACCACCAGAACGCGATGGGCGCCGTCAACGGTCCGTTCGACGCGTGGCTCACCCTGCGGGGCATCAAGACCCTGGGCGTACGCATGGACCGGCACTGCGACAACGCCGAGCGGATCGCCGCGTACCTGGAGGGGCACGCCAAGGTCGGTCAGGTCATCTACCCGGGGCTGCCCTCGCACCCGGGCCACGAGGTAGCCGCGAAGCAGATGCGCCGCTTCGGCGGCATGATCTCCTTCCGGGCGGCCAGCGGCGAGGAGCACGCCGTGGACATCTGCAACCGGGCGAAGCTCTTCGTGCTCGCCGAGTCGCTGGGCGGTGTGGAGTCCCTGATCGAGCACCCGGGCCGGATGACACACGCAAGTGCCGCCGGCTCGCCGCTTGAAGTTCCCGGCGATCTCGTGCGACTGTCTGTCGGCATCGAGACGGTTGACGACCTGCTCGCTGATCTGGAGCAGGCGCTGGGCTGACCGCGCACTGGGGAGGGTGGCCGTGCAGGACATCATGCCGACCTGGGTCGGGGCGACCGCGAAGCAGATCGCCCGGGGTGTACGCCGGGGCGACGTGTCGGCCACCCAGGTGGTCGCCGACCATCTCGACCACATCGCCCGGGCCGACGCCGGCCTCGCCGCGTTCCGCGCGGTACGCGGCGGGGAGGCGATCACCGAGGCGGAGAAGGTCGACGAGCAGGAGGACCTGGCCAACCTCCCCCTGGCGGGCGTACCGGTGGCGGTGAAGGAGAACACCCCCGTCGCCGGCCTGCCGACGTGGAACGGCTCGGCGGCGGCCCGCACGGCGATCGCCGAGGCCGACCACGAGGTGGTCCGCCGGTTGCGCGGTGCCGGCGCGGTGATCCTCGGTGTCACCCGGATGCCGGAACTCGGCCTGTGGGGCATCACCGACGACGAGACGGCGGTCACCCGCAACCCGTGGGACTCGACGCGTACCCCCGGTGGCTCCTCCGGGGGCGCGGCCGCGGCGGTGGCCGCGGGCCTGGTGCCGATCGCCCACGCCAACGACGGCCTCGGTTCCATCCGGATCCCGGCGGCCTGCTGCGGCCTGGTCGGTCTGAAGCCGGGCCGCGGTGTGATCCCGTGCCAGCTGGGGGCGGACGACTGGTTCGGCCTCACCGAGCACGGGATGCTCGCCACCACCGTCGCCGACGCGGCGGTCGGTTTCCAGGTGCTCGCCGGCCGCCGGCAGGAGAAGCTGGTGCCGCCGCAGCGGCTGCGCGTCGGGGTGTCGCTCCGGTCGCCGGTGCGGGGGGTGCAGCCCGACCAGCCGAACCGGGACGCGGTCGCCGCCGCGGGCCGACTGCTCGCCGCCGCCGGCCACGACACCGTCCCGGCCGATCCGGTCTACCCGACCGCGCTGGGCCTGCAGGGCATCGCCACGTGGTTCGCCGCGGCCGCCGCCGACGTGCGCGCCGCCGGCATCGACCGGGCCGGCCTCCAGCGCCGCAACCGCCGGCACGTCGCCCTCGGCGAGTGGGCGCAGCGGCGCGGGTACGTCCGGGAGACCGACCGGGCCGTCTGGCGCGAGCGGTCGATCGGCTTCTTCACCGACCACTCGGTCGACCTGCTGCTCACCCCGGCACTGGCCACCGCTCCGCCGGAGGCGGCTGGCTGGTCGGGCCGGTCCTGGCGGTCGAACGTCGTCGCCAACATCCGGTACGCCCCGTACGCGGCCCCGTGGAACATCGCCGGTCTGCCGGCCATCGTGGTCCCGGTGGGCCGCCGCCCCGACGGGCTGCCGGTGGCGGTGCAGCTGGTCGGCCCGCCCGGCTCCGAGCTGCTGCTCCTCGGCGTCGCCGGCCAGTTCGAGATGGAGGCCCCCTGGCCCCGGCACGCCCCCGGCTACCCCCGCGTCCCCACCCCCATCTCCTGATCGGTGGCGTCGCCGCCGGCCGCCCCGGCGGCGGGTGGCACGATCGGGGCATGACGGAACTGGTCGGCCTGGACGACGTACGTGCCGCGCGGGAGCTGCTCGCGGGAGTCGTCCGTACCACCCCGCTGGAGCCCTCCCGGCCGCTGAGCGCGCAGTTGGGCGGTTTGGCCTGGCTCAAGTGCGAAAACCTGCAACGGGCCGGCTCCTACAAGGTGCGCGGCGCGTACGTGCGGATCTCCCGGCTGTCGGAGGCGGAGCGGGCCGGTGGCGTGGTGGCGGCGAGCGCCGGCAACCACGCCCAGGGTGTGGCGCTCGCCGCCGGTCTGGTCGGTACGCACGCCACCGTCTTCATGCCGGTGAACGCGCCGCTGCCGAAGGTCGCCGCCACCAAGGGGTACGGCGCCCGCGTCGAACTGGTCGGCAACACGGTCGACGAGTCGCTGGTCGCGGCGCAGACGTTCGCCGAGCGGACCGGGGCGGTCCTGATCCACCCCTTCGACCACCCCGACGTGATCGCCGGTCAGGGCACGGTGGCGCTGGAGATCCTCGAACAGTGCCCCGACGTGAAGACGATCATCACCGGGGTGGGCGGTGGCGGCCTGGTGTCCGGCATCGCGGTGGTGGCGAAGGCGCTGCGCCCCGACGTCCGCGTGGTGGGCGTGCAGGCGGCCAGCGCCGCGGCCTTCCCGCCCTCACTGGTGGCCGGCGAACCGGTACGCCTCCCGGCGTTCAGCACGATCGCCGACGGCATCGCGGTCGGGCGGCCGGGGGAGCTGACCTTCACCCACGTCCGCAAGCTCGTCGACGAGGTGGTGACGGTCTCCGAGGAGGACATCTCCCGGGCGCTGCTGATGCTGCTGGAGCGGGGCAAGCAGGTGGTGGAGCCGGCCGGTGCGGTCGGTGTGGCCGCGCTGCTGGCTGGCGCGGTCGAGGTTGAGGCCCCGGTCGTGGCGGTGCTCTCGGGTGGCAACATCGACCCGCTGCTGATGATGCGGGTCATCGAGCACGGCCTCGCCGCCGCCGGTCGCTACCTGCGGGTCACGGTGCGCTGCACGGACCGGCCGGGCCAGCTCGCCTCGCTGCTCAGCGAGATCGCCGAGCACCGGGCGAACGTGGTGGACGTGGAGCACCAGCGGGCCAACCCGCACCTGCGACTGGGCGAGGTGGAGGTCGCGCTGTCGGTGGAGACCCGCGGCGTGGAGCACTCGGACACGCTGATCAGCGCCCTGCGGGCCAGCGGCTACCAGGTGGTCTTCGCGGCCGAGGCGTGACACCGGTCGGTGTCACGCCTCGGTCCTCGATGTCGCACGTCGCGCACCCCGGGCCGACCGGCGGAGCCGGTCGCAGGCCCGGGGTGGAACTCAGCCGGAGAACGGCTCGAAGCTGACCACGGTCACCTTGATGTCCGCGCCGCTGGGGGCGGTGTAGGTGCAGGTCTGGCCGGGGCGGCAGTGCAGGATCGCCTTGCCCAGCGCCGACTCGGGGCTGTAGACCGTCAGGTCGGTGGTCGACGAGATCTCCCGGGAACCGAGCAGGAAGGTCTCGGTGTCGTCCTTGTCGTCGTCGAAGTAGATCGTCACGACCATGCCGGGTGCCACGGTGTCGGCGGTGGGGGCCTCGCCGACCTGGGCGGTGCGGAGCAGCTCCTTCAGGTAGAGGATGCGCCCCTCGGCCTTGCCCTGCTCCTCGCGGGCGGCGTGGTAGCCGCCGTTCTCCCGCAGGTCGCCCTCCTCGCGCCGGGCGTTGATCTCGGCCGCGATGACCGGCCGGTTGGCGATCAGCTCGTCGAGCTCAGCCTGGAGGCGGTTGAACGCGTCCTGGGACAGCCAGGTGGCGGGCGCCTCGTTGCCAGTGGACACAGGCGTTCTCCTCAGATGTGCGTGCTGGCTGACAGGTGAACTTCCAAGTTACCAGTGCCGTACGACACAGGTTGCCGGTGATCAAGCGACCGCCCGGTCAGGCGGTGGGCCGGCAGCGCAGGACCTCGCCGATGAACGCGCGACCACTGGTCGCCAGGCGGTGCTGCGTGGTGACCTGCCGCTGGCCGGGCGACGCGGTCACGGTCACCTGCTCCAGGCCGACCTGCGCGCCGGCGCGGTCCCGTGCCCGGAGGACGCACACGGCCTGCCCGCCCTCGGGCAGGGCGACCCGGAAGTCGATCAGCACCTGCGCGTCGGTGATCTCCGTGTACGTGATCACCTCGGCCCGGTAGGTCGGATCGCCGTACTGCTGGTAGAGCCGGAGGCTGACCACGCCCAGGGTCGCCAGCAGGGCGACCGCCAGCAGTGCGACCAGCAGCGGACGGCGGCGGCCGGGCTGCCGGCGACGGCCGTACCGGCCGGGCGGGAATACCGGCGCGTCCGTTCCGGTTGTGGCGTGCGTCTCGGTCACCGGCGGGTATCTCCTGGCGTTGTTGTCGGCTGGATCGGCAAGAATGGCAGAGTTCCATGTTCCATTCTCCCAGCCGGCCCTGCTGTCAAGCATGACAGGTCGGTGCCGGCAGGTCCGGGCACGGGGAAGGATTCCGGCAGGTCAGCCGGGCGGTCCGGGGGTGTGACCGCCGGCGGGCAGAGACGAGGAGCGCCAAAGGTGGCAGAGCGACTGCGACTCATGGCGGTGCACGCGCATCCGGACGACGAGTCCAGCAAGGGTGCCGCTACCACCGCCAAGTACGTGGCCGAGGGCGTGGACGTCCTCGTGGTCACGTGCACCGGGGGAGAGCGCGGAAGTGTGCTCAATCCGAAGATGGATCGACCGGACGTGTGGGCCAACATCGGGGAGATCCGCCGCGCCGAGATGGACGCCGCCCGCGCCATCCTCGGCGTCGAGCAGGCATGGCTGGGCTTCGTCGACTCGGGGCTGCCCGAGGGCGACCCCCTGCCGCCGCTGCCTGAGGGCTGCTTCGCCCTGCAGAAGGTCGAGGACGCGGCGGGGCCGCTGGTGCGCCTGATGCGGCAGTTCCGTCCGCACGTCGTGACCACGTACGACGAGGAGGGCGGTTACCCGCACCCCGACCACATCATGACCCACAAGATCAGTGTCGAGGCGTTCGAGGCGGCGGGTGACCCGGAGCGCTACCCCGACCTGGGCGAGCCGTGGCAGCCGCTGAAGCTCTACTACGACATCGGGTTCTCCAAGGGCAAGATCATGGCCCTGCACGAGGGGATGCTCGCCGCCGGCCTGGAGTCGCCGTACGGGGAGTGGATCAAGCGCTGGGAGGACCGGCCGGACAAGGGCCCGCGCATCACCACCCGTGTCGAGTGCGCCGACTATTTTCCGGTCCGCGACGACGCCCTGCGCGCCCACGCCACCCAGATCGACCCGGACGGCTTCTGGTTCCACGTACCGATGGACCTCCAGCGGCGGGCCTGGCCGACGGAGGACTTCGAGCTGGTCCGGTCGCTGGTCGACAGCCCGCTGCCGGAGTCGGACCTCTTCGCCGGGGTGCGCGAGACGGCCCATGTCCGCTGACCGGGCACGGGGCTACGCTGGTCTCCAACCGCACATCGGAGGAACACCATGCTGACCGTGACCCAGGTGCTCGCCCAGAACAACTTCGGGGACACCCGCACGGGCGGGCTGGCCGGGCCGATGGGCCTGTTCCTCATCCTGCTCCTGGCGACCGCGACCGTCCTGCTGATCCGCAACATGAACGCCCGGCTGCGTCGGCTGCCCGACCGGTTCCCGCAGCAGCCGCCGTCGACCGACCACACCCGGGCCGATGCGGCAGTCGGCGATCCGACAGACGGGATCGGAACGCAGGATTCATCCTCGAACGCACCCGACGGGCGTCAGCAGCACCGGAACGGCTAGTCCGGGCATGAATCACGACGAACCCGGTGGTCGCCCCCTGTTGCGGCCACCGGGTTTGGCTTAGCCTTCCGCCGGGGGGACCAGACGTCCTCCGAGCCGTGCGCGGAAGGGGGCGCCGATGACCGTCACAGCAGCGGCGGCTCGTCGTACCTTCCGGCGGCCGGCGACGGGAGGGGATCGGTGACGTCCGCCGGGGCCGACGAACCCTGGCGGGAGGTGCCCGGCGTCCGGGCCCGGCTGCTCCTGCTCACCGCCGCCGTCACGCTGACCGCCCTGGTGGCCTCCGCGCTCGGTGCGACCCTGCCGACCGGTCTCCCGGCCGACGACCCGCTGGGCGGGCCGGCCCGGTTCGGTCTCGCCGTGGGCGTCGTCGCCGTCGCCCAACTCGCCCGACTGCGGTTCCGCACCTCGGCCGGCCTGGTGAGCATCACCTGGGGCGAGGCCGCCCTCATCGTCTGTCTGTACCTGGCACCGGCGGGTTGGCTTCCCGCGGCGACCCTGTGCGGCGCCGGGCTCGCCTGGGCCGCCATGTCGCTGTTCTCCGACCGCCGGCCGGTGTGGGAGGTCGTCCGGATCGCGGCCTCCCTGTCGGCCGCCACCGCGCTCGCCGTCGCGGTCACCAGCGCCTTCCACCGACCGCTGCTGGCCCCGCCCACCCCGACCCTCGCGTTCGCGCTGCTCGCCGGCTGCGTCGCGTACCTCCTCGTCAGCGCCCTGCTGGGTGCCGGCACCCTGGCCCTGCGGTACGGCGTACCCGCCGGGCCCCTCATGCTGGCGGCGCTGCGCGGCAAGCTGCTCATGTTCGTCGGCAACGTCGCGGTCGGCGTGGTGGTGGTCGCGCTGCTGGAACTCGACGCGCGCTGGCTGCTGCTGCTCCCGCCGCCGCTGTGGCTGCTCCAGCAGACCTACCGGCACCGGCTCCGGGCCGACCAGGAACGGCGGGCCTGGCGGGCCTTCGCCGACGCGACCGCCGCGCTCAACCAGCTCGACGAACGAAGCGTCGCGACCGCCGCCGTGACCGGCGCGCTGGCCCTCTTCCACGCGGAGCTGGTCGAGGTCGACGTCTCGCGCGGCGAGGGCCGGTGGCGGCGCTACCGGGGCGATCCCAGCGGCCAGGTCGTCGACCGGGAGGTCGGTCCGCCTCCCGGCGACGAACCGGCGGAGTGCGAGCTGGTCCGCTCCCTCACCGTGGGCGCCACCCAGGTGGGGACGCTGCGCGTACGCCTGCCCCGGTCGTCGCCGCCGACGGCCCGCGAGCACGACGCGGTGGCCGCCTTCGGCGACGCCCTCGCCGCCGCCCTGCACGACGCCGCGACCCACCGGGAGCTGCGGCTGGTCACCGCGCGGTCGTCGTACGAGGCGGTGCACGACCCGCTGACCGGTCTGGTCAACCGTGCGGCGATGCTCGGCAAGGGCGACCAGACGCTGCGCAAGCTCGCCCACGACCATCCGGTGGCCCTCCTGCTGCTCGACATCGACCAGTTCAAGGACGTCAACGACACCCTCGGGCACGCCGCCGGCGACCAGCTGCTGTGCCTGACCGCGAGCCGCCTCGGAGTGCTGGCCCGCACCGGCGACGTTCTGGGTCGGCTGGGCGGTGACGAGTTCGCCCTGCTGCTCACGTCGGTCCCGGTGGTCGGCGACCGCGCGGCACCGATGGCGTACGCGCTGCGCCAGGCCCGTGAGATCGCCGAGCGGCTCGCCGCCCCCACCGAGGTGGCCGGGGTGCGGATGTCGGTCGAGGTTTCCGTCGGGGTGGTCGTCGCCGACGCGGGCACCGCCGACATGACGGAGCTGCTGCGCCGGGCCGACATCGCCATGTACCAGGCGAAGGAGGGCGGCGGCAGCGTCGCCGCGTACGACGCGGCCCGGGACGCGGCCAGCACCGACCAGCTGGCGCTCCTGGCGGAGCTGCGCGAGGCGCTGGCGGTCGACGACCAGCTGGTGCTGGCGCTCCAGCCCGCCGTGGACCTGGCCACCGGGGCGCCGACCGGTGTGGAGGCCCTGATCCGGTGGCGGCATCCGCGCCGCGGCTGGCTCGGCCCGCACGACTTCATCCGCCCGGTGGAGAACAGCGAGCAGCTCGGCACGTTCACGCGGTACGTGCTGGACAAGGCGCTGACGGTCGCCGCCGAGTGGGCCCGGGACGGCTTGGACGTGCCCATCTCGGTGAACCTCTCGGCCCGCAGCCTCCAGGATCCGAAGCTCCCGACGGACATCGGGGACGCGCTGCGCCGGCACCAGGTGCCACCACGCCGGTTGGTCCTGGAGATCACCGAGACGGTGGTGATGAGCGAGCTGGAGATCATCGACGAGGTGCTCGCCACGCTCCGGACGATGGGCGTGCAGCTCGCGGTCGACGACTTCGGCACCGGCTTCTCGTCGCTGACGTTCCTCACCCGGATCGCGGTGGACGAGCTGAAGGTGGACCGTTCCTTCGTGATCCGGATGGCCGACTCACCGGAGGCGGCGGCGATCGTCCGGACGACCGTGGGACTCGCCCAGGAACTGGGCCTGCGCGTGGTGGCCGAGGGCGTGGAGACGGCCGAACAGCGGTCCGTGCTGGCCGAGCTGGGCTGCACCGCCGCGCAGGGCTACCACTTCTTCAAGCCCATGCCGGCCGACAAGATCGGGGCGGTCCTCGGCACCCTCCTCGACGAGGCCCGCCCCAACGTCTTCCCCCTCCGCGCCGACGGCGCCGGCTGACCCCGTCCATGTCCGCGTCGGCCGGTCGACTCCTCCGGCGGGCGACGGTCGGGATGGTTATGGTCGTCGGGTGAACCGACTCGCTGACGCCACGAGCCCTTACCTGCTCCAGCACGCCGACAACCCGGTCGACTGGTGGCCGTGGTGTGACGAGGCGTTCGCCGAGGCGAAGCGGCGGGACGTGCCCGTGATCATCTCCGTGGGGTACGCGGCCTGTCACTGGTGCCACGTCATGGCCCACGAGTCGTTCGAGAACGAGCACGTCGGCGCCCTGATGAACGACGACTTCGTGTCCATCAAGGTGGACCGCGAGGAGCGCCCGGACGTCGACGCCGTCTACATGACCGCCACGCAGGCGATGACCGGGCAGGGCGGCTGGCCGATGACCGTCTTCGCCACGCCCGATGGCACCCCGTTCTTCTGCGGAACCTACTTCCCCCGGGAGAACTTCGTCCGCCTGCTCCAGTCCGTCGCCACCGCCTGGCGCGACCAGCGCGAGGCGGTGCTCAAGCAAGGGTCCGCCGTGGTCGAGGCGATCGGCGGCGCCCAGGCCGTGGGCGGCCCCACCGCGCCGCTCGACGCCACCGTGCTCGACGCCGCGGCCGAGCAGCTCGGGAGGGAGTACGACGCGACGAACGGCGGTTTCGGCGGGGCGCCGAAGTTCCCGCCGCACATGAACCTCCTCTTCCTGCTCCGGCATCACCAGCGCACCGGCTCGCCGCGCAGCCTGGAGATCGTCCGGCACACCTGCGAGGCGATGGCCCGGGGCGGCCTGCACGACCAGCTCGCCGGGGGGTTCGCCCGGTACTCGGTGGACGGCCACTGGACCGTGCCGCACTTCGAGAAGATGCTCTACGACAACGCGCTGCTGCTGCGGACGTACACCCAGCTGTGGCGGCTGACCGGCGACGCGCTGGCGCGCCGGGTCGCCCGGGACACGGCCCGGTTCCTCGCCGACGAGCTGCACCGCCCCGGTGAGGGGTTCGCCTCGGCGCTGGACGCCGACACCGAGGGGGTCGAGGGGCTGACCTACGTGTGGACGCCGGCGCAGCTCGTCGAGACGCTGGGCGAGTCCGACGGCCGCTTCGCCGCCGACCTGTTCGAGGTCACCGAATCCGGCACCTTCGAGCACGGCACGAGCGTGCTGCGCCTGGCCCGGGACATCGACGACGCCGACCCCGAGGTGCGGGCCCGCTGGCAGGACGTGTCGCGTCGGCTCCTGGCGGCCCGGGACAACCGGCCGCAGCCGGCCCGCGACGACAAGGTGGTCGCCGCCTGGAACGGGCTGGCGGTCACCGCGATCGCCGAGTTCCAGCAGGTCGCCGCCGGGTACGCGCTGGCCGGCCCGGCCGAGGACGCGAACCTCATGGAGGGCGTCACGATCGTCGCCGACGGCGCGATGCGCGACGCCGCCGAGCACCTCGCCCGGGCGCACCTGGTGGACGGCCGGCTGCGCCGTACGTCCCGGGACGGGCGGGTCGGCGAGTCCGCCGGGGTGCTGGAGGACTACGGCTGCGTCGCCGAGGCGTTCTGCGCCATGCACCAGCTCACCGGGGAGGGCCGCTGGCTCACCCTGGCCGGGCAGCTGCTCGACGTCGCCCTGGAGCACTTCGCCGCCCCCGGCGGCGGTTTCTACGACACCGCCGACGACGCCGAGCAGCTCGTCGCGCGACCGGCCGACCCCACCGACAACGCCACCCCGTCGGGCCGGTCGGCGATCGTCGCGGCGCTCGTCGCGTACACGGCGCTGACCGGGGAGACCCGCTACCGGAAGGCCGCCGAGGCCGCCCTGTCGACCGTGGCGCCCATCGTCGGCCGGCACGCCCGCTTCACCGGCTACGCGGCCACCGTCGGGGAGGCGGTGCTCTCCGGTCCGTACGAGGTCGCCGTGGTCACCGAGGACCCGGCCGGGGACCCGCTGCTCGTGGCGGCGCACCGGCACGCCCCGCCCGGCGCGGTGATCGTGGCGGGTCCGTCCGGCGCACCGGGGATCCCGCTGCTCGCCGACCGGCCGATGGTCGACGGGCGCCCCACCGCGTACGTCTGCCGGGGTTTCGTCTGCGAACGTCCGGTGACGGACGTGGACGACCTCGTCGCGCAGCTCGTCGGCCGGTAGGAGCGCGGTTCCGCAGGCCGGATAGGCTGGCGCCGCTATGGATTCCCGTACCGGTCTGCCTGTTGTCGGCATGGTGGGCGGCGGCCAGCTCGCCCGGATGACCCACCAGTCCGCGATCGCCCTCGGCCAGTCGCTGCGCGTGCTCGCGCTCGCCCCGGACGACGGAGCCGCGCTCGTCGCGGCCGACGTCCAGTACGGCGACCACACCGACCTCGCCGCGCTGCGCACCTTCGCGAAGGGCTGTGACGTGGTCACCTTCGACCACGAGCACGTCCCGACCGAGCACATCCGCACGCTGGCCGCCGAGGGGGTGAAGGTCTTCCCGCCGGCCGACGCCCTGCTGCACGCGCAGGACAAGCGGGTCATGCGGGAGCGTCTCGGTGAGCTGGGTGCCCCGAACCCCGCGTGGCGTCCGGTGACGGCACCGGCGGACCTGGTGACCTTCGGGGACGAGGTGGGCTGGCCGGTGGTGCTGAAGGCGGCCCGGGGCGGCTACGACGGCCGCGGCGTCTGGATGGTCGCCGACGCGGCGCAGGCCGCGGAGCTGGCGGCCACCCTGCTCGCCGGCGGCACCTCCCTGATCGTCGAGGAGCGGGTGGCGCTGCGCCGGGAACTGGCCGTGCAGGTGGCCCGCTCACCGTTCGGGCAGGTCGCCGTGTACCCGGTGGTGGAGACGGTGCAGCGTGACGGCATCTGTGTCGAGGTGCTCGCCCCGGCGCCGGGCCTGCCGGAGGAGCTGGCGGTCGCCGCGCAGCAGCTCGCGATCGACCTGGCGACCGCGCTCGGTGTGGTGGGCCTGCTGGCCGTGGAGCTGTTCGAGGTCGCCGACCCGGCCGTCCCCGGTGGTGCCCGCGTCGTGGTCAACGAGCTGGCCATGCGCCCCCACAACTCGGGGCACTGGACCATCGAGGGTGCCCGCACCTCCCAGTTCGAACAGCATCTGCGGGCGGTGCTCGACTACCCGATGGGGGACACCTCGCTGGCCGCACCGGCCGTGGTGATGGCGAACGTGCTCGGCGGCGAGCCGGGCGGGATCTCGCTCGACGAGCGGCTGCACCACCTGTTCGCGGCGGAGCCGGGCGCGAAGGTGCACCTCTACGGCAAGCAGGTACGCCCCGGCCGCAAGATCGGGCACGTGACCGTGCTCGGCGACGACCTGGACCAGATACGGACGCGGGCCGCACGGGCCGCCCGCTGGCTGCGGGAGGGACACGAGTGAGCACCGTCGGACTGATCATGGGAAGTGACTCGGACTGGCCAACCATGAAGGCCGCCGCCGACGTGCTCGGCGAGTTCGGGATCCCGTACGAGGTCGAGGTCGTCTCCGCGCACCGCACCCCGGTCAAGATGATCGAGTACGGGCGTGCCGCCGCCGACCGGGGCCTCAAGGTGATCATCGCCGGTGCGGGCGGTGCCGCCGCGCTGCCCGGCATGGTCGCCTCGGTGACGCCGCTGCCGGTGATCGGCGTACCGGTGCCGCTCAAGCACCTCGACGGCATGGACTCGCTGCTCTCGATCGTGCAGATGCCGGCCGGCGTGCCGGTGGCCACCGTGTCGATCGGCAACGCCCGCAACGCCGGCCTGCTCGCCGTCCGGATCCTCGGGGCCAGCGACCGGGACCTGCTCGACCGGATGGCGGCCTACCAGGCCGACCTGGAGCAGTTGGTGGCCGAGAAGGACGCCGCGCTGCGCGCTTCCCTGGCCTGAGCGAGGCCGGCAAGCCGGCCGGGGGTCGGCGCGGACTCGGGGGCCGTCGCTCCACCTCATCGGCGGGGGCCGCGGGACCGCCCCCTTTTCCGGCTACGGGGAGTCACGTCAGGGATCCGTCACTCACCGTGACGGATCCCGCCGGGGGTCGGGCAACGGCTTCGCCACTTTGCTCTGCACCCCTCCACGCACCAGTCCCTTGACCTGTGTCTCCTTGAAATCGTTCTCGGAGAGACGGGGCTGCCGGTATTACGCACCGTCACTGGCGCCAATCGGGGTGCAGAGCAAAGTAGCGGAGATGGCATGCAGGGTTGCGGTGGGTTGTCACCGACGGTGATCGATCATGGGTGGGCGAGCGTTCACCACATGCCGGCGCAGCGCTCACCGCAAGCCGGCGCAGCGATCACCGCATCCCGCGCAGCGCCGTCTGGAGGCGCTCCTGGGTCCGGCGGCGCCGTTCGTTGCTGGCGCCGAGGACCAGCAGCAGGAGACCGACCGGGATCAGGGCGAGCCACGGCCCCAGACTGAACAGGGCGTGGACGGCGGCGATCGCGGTGACGGTGGCGCCGACGATCACGGGGGCCTGCTGCTGGCTCATCGAGCCGAAGACCAGTACGGCCACCGCCCCGAGCAGCAGAAGGACCTGACGCAGCGTGCTGGACTCGGTGGCCAGGACGATGGCCAGAGTGGGCACGAACGCCGCGACCAGGGCCGGCCCGTACGCCACCCAGCTGTTCAGGTCGGGCCGCTGGCGCAGCTCCAGTACGCCGACGAGCAGGGCGAGGGCTGCGAACGGCAGCGTGTACGCCTCGGGCAGCGCCACGTCGGCCACCCGCATCAGGATCCACCAGGCGGTGATCTCGCAGACGACGACGGCCCAGAACAGGATGCGCCGCTCCACCGGCCGTCGACCCGGGCGGCTCGCCGCCACCCCGAGCACCGCACCCCAGGCGGCCAGCAGCGCCGCGATGTGCCGGGGCGAGTCGAATGCCAGCGCCAGCGCGATGAGCGCGGCGGCGTACCCGCTCCACTCGACGGTGGCCGCCTCACGCTGCGCCTCCGGACGGCGCAACCGGGGAAGGGTCGCGGCGAACACCTGGAGGGCCGCGCCCACGGCGAGCACACCGAATGCCGACCAGACGGCGGCGAGACCGGCGACGAGGCCGGCGGTGAGGACGAAGAGCTGCGCCATCAGGGAGGCGAAGAGCCAGCCCAGGATGCGCGCCCGCTGGGTGGTGCCGAACAGTGCCGCCACCGTGCCGACCCCGACCGCGCCGCCCAGGGTGAACAGTGTCAGCTCCCGGGTGGCGAGGGAACCGGATAGGCCGGCGCCCCCGGCGGCCAGCCCGATCACGAAGACCAGCACCCGGGCCAGCCGCAGCGAGCGGGCCCGCTCGACCAGCGCCGGGGGTGGCGTCAGCGCCAAGCCCAGCATCGAGAGGGTGAACACGGCGAGTGCCGCGAGGCTGCTCCCCGGCCACCCCTGACCCAGCGCGATCGGCGTGATCAGCAGGGTGACCGCCGCGCCGGGCAGGATCACCGGCACCGCTCGGGACCGCCGGCCACCGCTGAAGCCCACGGCGGCCAGGGCGGCGGTCGCCGTCAGCAGCAGCGCGGTCAGCACGTGGGTGGCGTTGACCGCACCGGGCGGCGGGGTGAGCAGTTCCGGCGGCGGCCCCTGCCAGATCCGGGACAGGGTGCGGTGCGGCTCCACCAGCGCCACGAACAGCGGCGGCGCGATGGAGACCAGCGCCAGCAGGGTCGGCACACTCGCGGCGGCGAGCGCACCGGCGGCCGGGCTGAACCGCCAGCGACGGGCGCCGGTGTCCGTGCGGCGCAGTGCCCCGTCGAGCAGCACCGACCAGCGACGCACCGGCTGCGCCGCGCCGGCGGGCGGCTCGGTGGCACCGCGCACCAACTCGGCGAGCACGCCGAGCAGGGCCGCGGCGGCGGCGTACACCCCCACGGGGAGGCCGGTGGGGACCGCCGCGAGGGCGCTCACCGAGGCCCCGCCGACGATCGCCGCGCTCGCCCAGGGGAGGTACTGCGGCACCTGTCGCCGGACGGCGGCCACCCCGGCCAGGCCCAGGCTGGACGCGGCCAGCGCGGCGGTCACCACGACCTGCGGCGTACGGCCGAACTCGGCGGCCAGGGCGGCCACCGCACCGGGGAGCGCGAGCAGTGCGGCCGCCGTGGCGGCCCCGCCGATCAGGGCGAGGTGCGGCGGCATCCCCTCGGCGTCGATGTCGTCCACCAGCGGTCCGGCGAAGGACCGGGCCAGAGCGGCCACCACGACGCCGATCAGCGCGATGCTGCCCAGCGCCAGCGCCGTGGTCCACGGGCGGACCAGGCCGGCGCCGGCCGCGTGCAGCGCGACCACACCGGCCACCACGGCCCGGGACAGCGCGGCGCGGGGATCCACCGAGGCCACCGCCGCCATGCCGTACCCGGTGGCCACGGCGGCGCCCACCAGGACGGGTGACCACCAGGGAAGGTCGAACGCCGCCGCCGTGCCCACGGTGGCCAGGGCGGCAGCCCCGCCCGACACGTCGTACCGCCAGGGTGGCGGCAGCAGGATCGCCGCGGCCACGGCGAGCAGGACCAGGGCGACGGGTCCCTGCCACGTCGAACCGCCGGTCGGCGCGGCCGGCCACTCGCTCAGGTCACCGGCCCAGATCGGCCCCGGCGTGGCCAGCACGCCGAACCCGCCGCGCAGGGCCGACCAGCCGGCGAGCACCCCGATCAGCACGCCACCGATGGCGATGCCGAGAATCGGGCCGCGCCGCCACTGGACCGGCATCGCTCGGGCGGCCACGGCCACCACCAGCACCAGCCCGGCCGCGACGACGAGCTGACCGCCGGGGGCGAGAACGGCGGTGATCCGCACCATCGTCGCGATGAGGGCGGTGGTCACCGCCGCGGTGGCCAGGTCCGAACCGTCCAGCGTCAGGTCCGACCGGCGTCCGGCGTCGATGTTCGGCGCGAGGAGGAGCAGGGCACCCGCGACCAGCAGCAGAGCGCTCACCCAGGCGTCGGCGGCGGTCGCGCCGGGAGCGCCGAAGCCGGCCGCCGCGACCACGAGCGCGCCCAGGCCGGTGCCCACCGCCAACGGTGCCGGGATGCGCCGCTCGGACACCTGCACGAGGGCGGCGTACCCGAGCGTGACGCAGACCGCCAGGAAGCTCGCCGCCAGCACCGGGACGGTGACCTCGCGGAGGCTGGCGGGGGTGGGCGTCGGGTCGGACGGCACGGTGGCGGCCACGAAGGCGGCCACCGCGCCGGGCAGTGCGAACGCGGCGCCGCCGGCCGCCCACGCGGAGACGGTGTCGGCGGTGGACGGGGCCAGCCGGATCCGCGGGGCCACCGCCACCAGTGCACCGGCGACGAAGAGGGCGAGCAGGACGGCGGTGGTGAGCGCGGGCCTGCTCAGCCCGGCGCCCGCTCCGAACAGGCCCACCACCGCGGCGCCGACGGCGTGCGCCACGGCGGCCCGCCCGGTCCGGGCTGACAGGCCGGCCGCACCGATGCCGATGGCGGTGAGCACCATGGGCCACGGCGCCGCCGCCCAGCCGAGACCGAGGGACGCCGGCACGGACAGCGCGGTCAGCGCCGCACCGGCCACCGCGAACTCGCGGCGGATCTCCGGCGGCAGTGCCAGTACCGCCGCGACGGTCAGCAGGAACGCGCTCGCGGCGAGCTGCCAGGTCGTCGGACCGACCGCCGCCGCCAGCTCGGCCGGGTACCGGTCCAGATCAGCGGCCCAGGCCGGCAGGGCGGCGCGCACCGGGGCGACGCCGGCCCGCAGGGCCCCACCGGCCACCACCACGCCGCTGACGGTGAGGGCGATCGCCGAGGCGAACTGGGGGCCACGCCGGGCCGCCTCCGGGACCGCTCGCACGGCAAGCCCGGTGAGCGTGATGACCGCCGCGATCGCCAGCAGCGACCGGCCCGGCAGCGCGACCGAGGCGATCCGGCTCAGCGCGCCGATCACGGCCAGCGTGAGGACCGCCGCGCCGACGTCGGGCAGCGGGGGCCGGCGCACGCCCAGCGCCCCGGCCAGGCCCACCGCGGCCGCCAGCACCAGCACCAGCCCGGCGCCGGTCGCGCCCGGCACGGTGGTCGCGCGCAGCAGCGCGGAGACGGCGTACGCGAGGGCGAGCACCACCGCCACCCCGTGCAGCGCGATGGTCAGCTCGGCGAGCCACGGCACCGGACGGACCGCGAGCGGCTTCTCCTCCCCGTCGGTGCCGCCGAGGACCTCCCCGGCCTCCTCCGGCGCGGCCTCCGGCCGGCCCTCGCCCCGGCGCTGCCGTGGCGCGGTCGTCGATCCGTCGGCCCCGTCCGGGCCGGCGGGGGGCACGGCGGTGGTGGACGTGGTCGCACCGTCCGGCACGTCCCGGCGTCCCGGCCGTTCCACGGTGACCGGGGACCGGGCCAACCACAGGTCCAGTACGGCGACCGCGGTCAGCACCAGCGCCCAGCCGCCCGGCCCGCTCACCCGGTCGTACGCCAGCAGCGGCAGCACCGGCTGGGCGGCGATCACGGCCGCGAAGCGGGGCGCGCGCAGGCCGGTCCAGAGGGCGTACGCGAACGACACGCCGGCGGTGACCGCGAAGATCATGCTGGCGAAGACCGCGCCCGACGCGTCGCCCCCGCCGATCGTGTCCACGGCCCAGAGCGCGTACCCGGCCAGCGGCACCAGCAGCAGGCCGACGGTGGAGATGGTCTCGGCGGTGGAGGTCAGGCCGCGTCGGGCCAGTACCGGCGGGACGAGCAGGAGCAGCGCCGTGGCGAGCAGCAGGATGCCCAGCCGGGCCAGCGCGTCCATCGAGCTGGTGGCCACCGCGGCGAAGACCACCGCGGCGACGCCGAGGAGCAGCGCGCCGAGGCCGAGCGGGATGTTCTGCACCTCCCGCGACGACGCCTCCGGCGGGTGCTCCGGGTCGTCCGCGGTCAGCCAGGTGGCGGTCTGGGACGGCGGTGGGGGCGGGTCGTCCGGGCCGGCGGCGGTGCCCTGGCGGGGAACCCGGGGTGGGGCGCCGGTGGCGGCCGTCGGCGGGCGCCGGCCGGGGCGGCGGCGCAGCACCCGGCGGGGACGGGTGGCCTGCTTGACGCGTTCCTCACCGGCGTGCGCGAGGATGTCCCGCTGGAACAGGGCGGCCTGCATCTTGACGGCGAGCTGACGCTGCTCGCTGGCGATGGCGGCCTCCCGGGCCTTCATCTCCGCGATCGAGCGCTCGATCTCCGCCAGGTGTTCCAGCCACTGTGGCTGGTGGGCACCGCAGTGCGGGCAGTTGGCGGCCGGCTTGATCTCCCGGCCGCACGAGGAGCACTTGAACGTCGCCACGACTGCCCTCCACCCGCACTGTGGACTCCCACTGTCGCAGCATGCCCAATGTGGGCGCGGATTTCGACAGTTGTCGGCGGGTCCGGTGGAAAGATCGTCGGCGCGTACGCCGAACGGCCGGCCGCGGAGGGTGCTCCGCGACCGGCCGTCGGTGACGTCAGGTGTCCGCCGTCAGGGGCGACCCATGCCGCGGTACTCCCAGCCGGCCTGCGTCCACAGTGCCGAGTCGAGGCAGTTGCGGCCGTCGACCACCTTGCGGCCGGCGGCCAGTTCGCCGAGGACGACCGGGTCGGCGTTGCGGAAGTCGGCCCACTCGGTGAGCACGCAGACCAGGTCCGCTCCGGTGACGGCCTCGTTGATCCCCGGCTCGTAGGTCAGCTCGGGCGCCACCGCGCGGGCCCGCTCCATGCCCTGCGGGTCGTAGACGTGCACGTCGGCGCCGGCCTTGCGCAGCAGCGCGGCGACGGCGAGCGCGGGCGCGTCGCGTACGTCGTCGGTGTTGGGCTTGAAGGTCGCGCCCAGGACCGCGATGCGGGTGCCGGAGAGGTCCGGACCGGCGGGCCCGGACCGGCGGCCGAGCAGTTCCGCGGCGAGCTGGACCACCCGGGTCCGGCGGCGCAGGTTGATCAGGTCGACCTCGTGCAGGAAGCGCAGCGCCTCGCCGGCGCCCAGCTCCTGCGCCCGGGCCTGGAACGCCCGGATGTCCTTCGGCAGGCAGGCGCCGCCGAAGCCGAGCCCGGCCTGGAGGAAACGGTTGCCGATGCGCGGGTCGAAGCCGATCGCGCGGGCCAGGTGGGTGACGTCACCGCCGGAGGCCTCGCAGACCTCGGCCATCGCGTTGATGAAGGAGATCTTGGTGGCCAGGAACGCGTTCGCGGCGACCTTGACCAGCTCGGCGGTGGCGAAGTCGGTGACCACCAGCGGGACCTCCCGGTCCTCCGTGGCGGCCAGGTCGAAGACGCCCTTGTGGGCGGCGTAGAGCATGCCGTTGGCCCACTCGCTCTTGACGCCCACCACGATCCGGTTGGGGCGCAGCACGTCGTCGACGGCGAAGCCCTCCTGGAGGAACTCCGGGCTCCACGCCACCTCGACGCCCAGGTCGGTCGGGGTGTGCTTGCTGACCAGCTGCTCCACCCACTCGGCGGTGCCCACCGGCACGGTCGACTTGCCGACGATGAGGGCCTTGCGGTTCAGGTGCTGGGCGAGGCTGGTGACGGACGCCTCGACGTACGACAGGTCGGCGCCCATGCCGTCGGCCCGCTGCGGGGTGCCGACGCAGATGAAGTGCACGTCGCCGAAGTCGGCGGTCTCGGCGATGTCGGTACTGAACCGCAGCCGGCCGGCGGCCAGGTTGCGCTTGAGCAGCTCGTCGAGGCCCGGCTCGTGGATCGGCACCTCGCCCGCGTTCAGCATGGCGATCTTCTCGGCGTCCACGTCGAAACCGAGGACCTCGTAGCCCAGCTCGGCGTAGCAGATGGCGTACGTCGCGCCGAGGTAGCCGGTGCCCAGGAAGGTCACCCGGGGCCGGGCGGCGCCCGAGGGGGGCGTGACCGCCGCGATGGCGGGCGTCGGCTGGGTGTTGGGGTACGGGATCGTCACGCCTGTCTTCTCCGCTCGCACTGGCGACCGCATTCTCGTGTCGCATTCTGCTGCGGCGCCTGGCGGGGCACCGGGGTGGGGGTGGTGGTGTGCTTCTTCACATGGTCACCGAGCGGCGTCGGTGGTCGTCGATCACCGGGCCTACGCGGCGGTAACATCGCCTGAACTGTGGTCGCTATCCTTCAGTTTGCGTGGTCGGCGGTCAGTTCACGCTACAGACCTGCGCATGATAGCGGTGAAGGGGAGGGGCCGACATGGCCGCAGAGCAGTCGTTCGACGTCTACCGGATGCCCGAGGAGCACGAGGCGATCCGGGAGGCGGTCCGTGAGATCTGTGCGGCCAAGGTGGCTCCGCACGCCGCCGAGGCGGACGAGACCGGCGAGTTCCCGAAGGCGTCGTACGACGCCCTGCGGGCCGCCGACTTCCACGCCCCGCACATTCCCGTCGAGTACGGGGGCGCGGGGGCGGACGCCCTGGCCACGGCGATCGTGATCGAGGAGGTGGCGCGCGCCTGCGCCTCGTCCTCGCTGATCCCGGCGGTCAACAAGCTCGGCACCATGCCGCTGCTGCTGGCCGGCTCGGAGGAGCTGAAGCAGAAGTACCTGACCCGGGTGGCCTCCGGTGACGCCATGTTCTCGTACTGCCTGTCCGAGCCGGAGGCGGGCAGCGACGCGGCGTCGATGACCACCCGCGCGGTCCGCGACGGCGACCACTGGGTGCTCAACGGCGTGAAGCGCTGGATCACCAACGCCGGGGTGTCCGAGTTCTACACCGTCTTCGCCGTGACCGACCCGTCCGCGCGGTCCCGGGGCATCTCGGCCTTCGTGGTGGAGAAGTCCGACGCCGGTGTCAGCTTCGGTGCGCCGGAGAAGAAGCTCGGCATCAAGGGGTCGCCGACCCGCGAGGTCTACCTCGACAACGTCCGGATCCCGGCGGACCGGATGATCGGCGCGGAGGGCACCGGCTTCGCCACGGCCATGCAGACCCTGGACCACACCCGGGTCACCATCGCCGCGCAGGCCGTCGGCATCGCGCAGGGCGCGCTCGACTACGCGAAGGCGTACGTGCAGGAGCGCCGGCAGTTCGGCAAGGCCGTCGCCGAGTTCCAGGGCATCCAGTTCATGCTCGCCGACATGGGCATGAAGCTGGAGGCGGCCCGACAGCTGACGTACGCGGCGGCCGGCAGGTCCGAGCGCGGCGACGCCGACCTGACCTACTTCGGCGCGGCGGCCAAGTGCTACGCCTCGGACGCCGCCATGGAGATCACCACCGACGCGGTGCAGCTGCTCGGCGGTTACGGCTACACCCGGGACTACCCGGTCGAGCGGATGATGCGGGACGCCAAGATCACGCAGATCTACGAGGGCACCAACCAGGTGCAGCGGATCGTCATGGCCCGCCAGCTGCTCAAGGGCTGACCGTTCGGGGGCGGGCCGGTCTCCCGGCCCGCCCGCGCGGATCAACGGATCAACGGATCTCGGTGGTGTCCTCCGGTCGGTGCGGGCTGCGCGGCGGAGCGGACCAGGGCGATTCGCCGCCGGTGCGCCGCGGCAGCGGCTCGGGCGGGGTCTGGTCGGGGTAACCCAGGGTCAGCGGCGCGGTGTCCCGCTCGGCCTGGTCGGCCGGCGGCCAGTCGGTGAGGGTGAAGTCCTGCCGCTCCGGGCCGGTGGCCGAGGTCAGCTCCGCCTCGGTCACGGGCCGGGGCCACCGCTGCCAGCGCTGCGCGCTGAACGTGGCCATCAGCAGCATCACGCCGATCAGGAACAGCGTGCCGTTCTCCACCGGCAGGCGCAGGGGCAGGGGGTCCCCCAGCACCTCCCAGTCGTCCGGGATGCGGTCGCGCGTGTCGAACGGCGCGACGAACATCCCCACGTACGGGATGACGAGCAGCAGCCCGGCCACCAGCGGGCCGAGCGGCGAGGTGCGCAGTGTGCCGGCCAGACCGAGCAGGACGCCGCCGACGGCGAGCCACACGGCCGGTTCGATCAGGTTCGCAGAGTTGTACTTTCCGATCTCCACCCATCGGTCGACGGTCCGGGCCGACCCGTCCTGCCCGAGGGTGACCAGCACCCATGTGACGGGTGCCACCACCACACCGGCGAGGAAGCTCCAGAGATGACGCATCCGCGCACCGTACCTTTTCCGACATGACCGAGCACCCCTCGACCACACCGCCCGGCAAGCCGACCGCGTACTCCCGGGTGACGCTGAGCCGCATCATGACCGCCGTCGACGTGAACCTCTACGGCACCGTGCACGGCGGGGTCCTGATGAAGTTCGTCGACGACGTGGCGGGCGCGGCGGCGGCCCGGCACAGCGGGGGCACCGCGGTCACCGCGGCGATCGACGAGATCGTCTTCTCCGAGGCGGTCCGGGTCGGCGACCTGGTGCACGCGCACGCCCAGGTGAACTGGACCGGACAGACGTCCATGGAGGTCGGGGTACGGGTGGTGGCCGAACGCTGGGACTCGGCCGAGACCCAGCCGGTGCGGGTGGCTACCGCGTACCTCGTCTTCGTCGGCGTCGACGTGGGCGGCGCCCCGCGGACGATCCGGCCGGTGCTGCCGGAGACCCCGGAGGACGAGCGACGCTTCCGGGAGGCCGAGATCCGCCGCGCCCACCGGCTCGCCCGGCGCCGCGCCATCCAGGCGCACCGGGCCGGCTGACGCGGGTGTAAGGAAGGGCCCCTTGTTAACGCCAGGCGTTAACAAGGGGCCCTTCCTTACACCTCGACCCACACAGACCGACGGGTGGGCGTGTGGGCCGCACACGCCCCCCGCGCGGCACCCGCTGCGGAGAATGGCGCTTCCAGGTAGGGCAAGATGGCGCCACGGCCCAGGCACAGTGTCGTGACGGGGCGCGAGGGAGGGTGGAGCAGTGGGTGACGTGCTGTGGACGCCGCCGGCGGACGTACTCCAGCGGTCGCGGATCGGTGACTACCTGAGCTGGCTGCGGGAGCACCGGGGGCTGGACTTCGCCGACTACGACGAGCTGTGGCGCTGGTCGGTCACCGACCTCGACGCGTTCTGGCGCTCGATCTGGGACCACTTCGAGGTGGTGGCGCACACCCCGCCCACGGCCACCCTGGCCGACCGCGGCATGCCCGGTGCCCGCTGGTTCCCCGGCGCCACCCTCAACTACGCGGAGAACGTGCTGCGGATGCCGGGCCGCGCCGACGACGACCCGGTGGTGATCGCGCACGGCCAGACCCGCCCCCCGGCCACCCTCACCGCCGCCGAGCTGCGCGAGCAGGTCCGCCGGGTGGCGGCCGGTCTGCGCCGGCTGGGCGTCACCGCCGGCGACCGGGTGGCCGCGTACGCGCCGAACATCCCCGAGACGTACGTGCTGCTGCTGGCCACCAGCAGCCTGGGCGCGATCTTCTCGTCCTGCGCGCCGGAGTTCGGCACCCGCAGCGTCACCGACCGCTGGCAGCAGATCGCACCGAAGGTGCTGGTCGCGGTCGACGGTTACCGCTACGGCGACAAGCCGGTGGACCGCCGGGGCGAGGTGGTCGCGATCCGGGCGGCCCTGCCGTCGCTGCAGCACACGGTCGGGATCGCGTACCTGGACCCGGCCGGCCCTCCGCCGCCGGGGGCGGTGGCCTGGGGCGATCTGGCCGGGGACACCGACGAGCCGCTGACCTTCACCCCGGTCTCCTTCGACCACCCGCTGTACGTGCTCTACTCCTCGGGCACCACCGGGCTGCCCAAGCCGATCGTGCACGGCCACGGCGGCATCCTGCTGGAACACCTGAAGATGCTCGCCCTGCACCACGACCTGGGCTCGGCCGACCGGTTCTTCTGGTTCACCACGACCGGCTGGATGATGTGGAACTTCCTGGTCTCCGGGCCGGCCGTGGGTGCGAGCATCGTCCTCTTCGACGGCAACCCGGGCCACCCGGACCTGGGCGCGCTGTGGCGGCTCGCGGAGGAGACCGGCACCACGTACCTCGGCACCTCCGCGCCGTTCCTGCTGGCCTGCCGCAAGGCCGGGCTGGTCCCGAGGGAGATCGCCGACCTGTCCGCGCTGCGCGGGCTCGGCTCGACCGGCGCGCCGCTGCCGGCCGAGGGCTTCATCTGGGTGTACGAGACGGTCGGTGACCGCCTCCAGCTCCAGTCGCTGTCCGGCGGTACCGACGTCTGCACCGGTTTCGTCGGCGGGGTGCCGCTGCTGCCGGTGCACGCCGGTGAGATCACCTGCCGGGCGCTGGGCGCGAAGGTGGAGGCCCGCTCGGCCGACGGCACCCCGGTCATCGGCGAATTGGGCGAGCTGGTGATCACCGAGCCGATGCCGAGCATGCCGGTCGGGTTCTGGAACGACGTCGACGGCAGCCGCTACCGGGAGGCGTACTTCGACGTGTACCCGGGCGTCTGGCGGCACGGCGACTGGATCACGATCAACTCCCGGGGCGGCTGTGTGATCACCGGCCGCTCCGACGCCACCCTCAACCGGGGCGGCGTACGGCTGGGCACCGCCGAGTTCTACTCCGTGGTGGAGGGTATGGACGAGGTCGTCGACTCCGTCGTGGTGCACCTGGAGGACGACGAGGGCGGCGCCGGCGAACTGCTGCTGTTCGTGGTGCTCGCCGAGGGGCGGGACCTGGACGACGACCTGCGGCGCAAGATCTGCCGGGAGCTGCGTACCGCCCTGTCGCCGCGCCACGTCCCGGACGAGATCCACCAGGTGCGGGCGGTCCCGCGTACTCTCTCGTCGAAGAAGCTGGAGGTCCCGGTGAAGAAGATCCTGACGGGTACCCCGGTCGACTCGGCGGCGGCCAAGGGCGCGCTGGCCAACCCCGAGTCCCTCACGGCCTTCGCCACCTTCGCCCAACGCCGCACCCCGACCGACAACCCCACCCCAGCCTGACCCCCGGCTCCCGGCCCTCGGCTCCCGGCTCCCGGCTCCCGCGATCTTGCACGTTCCGTCGGGGCAGAAGCCGCATTTCACGCCATAACAGCGACCGAAAGTGCGAGGGCGAGGGCGAGGGCGACGGCCGGGGCGCGGGCGGGGCGGGGCGGAGGTTAGGGCAGGGTTCGGGTGACTTTTTCGGTCTCGGTCCGGGTGGGGAGGCGGGTCGGGTCGAGGTTGGCGCAGAGGACCACCGTCGCGGCGGTGGCAAGGGGGGCCAGGAGCCAGTCGAGCGGGTCGGGATGTGCCGCCGCGTCGACCAGGACGCGGTCGCCGGGGGCGAGGCCGAGGTCGTCCGCGCGTCGCCGCGCGCGTTCCACCAGGTCTTCACCTCCGGAGGCGTACGGGGTGAAGTGGTCGCCGTGCGCGCGGACCTCCAGCACGTAGTCGGCGAAGCCCGGCGGCACCTGCCGCATGGGCAGCGCGAACGGGTCGAGGGCGAGGGCGTACCGGTCCCCGGCCGACCACGCCTCCGCCTGGCCCACCCGGTCGGCGGCGGCGAAGAGCACGTCCACCTCGCCCGGCGTCTCCGCCACCGTCAGCCCCGCCGACCAGCAGCCGAGCAGCACCGCCGCGGTCTGCCAGTGCGGTGGGAGCAGCACGCCGACGGTGTCGCCGGCACCGAGGCCCAGCTCGTCCACGAGCAGGTTGGCGGTCTTGGACACCCAGTTCGCCAGCGTTGCGCCGGACAGCTCGGTCCGCTCACCGGTGGCGTCGTCGTACCACGTCAGCAACGGTCGGGTGGGGTCGGGCGCGATCGCGTCGGCGAAGACCCGGGCAATGTTCTCGGCCATCGGCGCGAACGATACGCCTCCGCCAGCCGTAGGAGATGACAGCGACAAGACGGCGTACCGTCGGGTCGCAGTCACCGCCTCCCGGGGGCTGCGGCGTAGGCTTGCTCAGGAGTGTTGTTCCCCACAGACCCGCCAGTTCAAGGAGTCGCCCCGTGACCGCCGGTCGCCCGCCCCGCGTGCTCATCGACGCCACGAGTGTCCCCGCCGACCGTGGCGGTGTCGGTCGATACGTCGACGGCCTGCTCGGCGCCCTCGGCAAGGTGTGCGGGTCAGGAGTGGAGCTGGCCGTCGTCAGCCTCCGCACCGACCTGGAGCGCTACACCCGGATGCTGCCGGGCGCCGAGATCATCCCCGCCCCGGCCGCCGTGGCGCACCGTCCCGCCCGGCTCGCCTGGGAGCAGACCGGCCTGCCGTTGCTCGCCCAGCAGGTCGGCGCCCAGGTGCTCCACTCGCCCTTCTACACGTGCCCGCTGCGCGCCGGTTGCCCGGTCACGGTGACCGTGCACGACGCGACCTTCTTCACCGAGCCGGAGCACTACGACAAGTCGCGGCGCACCTTCTTCCGCAGCGCGATCAAGACGTCGCTGCGCCGGGCCGACCGGGTGATCGTGCCCAGCAAGGCCACCCGGGACGAGCTGATCCGGCTGCTCGACGCCGACCCGACCAAGATCGACGTGGCCTACCACGGTGTCGACCACACCGCCTTCCACGCTCCGAGCGAGGAGGAGAAGGCGCGGGTACGCGCCCGGCTGGGGCTCGGCGGCTCCAGCTACGTGGCCTTCCTCGGTGCGAAGGAGCCGCGCAAGAACGTCCCCAACCTGATCCGGGGCTGGGCCCGCGCGGTGGCCGAGCGGGAGGACCCGCCGGCGCTGGTGATCGCCGGTGGCCAGGGCCACGACGACGACATCGACCGGGCGGTGGCGGAGGTCCCGTCGCACCTGCGTCTGCTGCGCCCCGGCTACCTGCGCTACGCCGACCTGCCCGGCTTCCTCGGTGGGGCACTCGTCGCCGCGTACCCGTCCTACGGTGAGGGCTTCGGCCTGCCGATCCTCGAGGCGATGGCGTGCGCCGCGCCGGTGCTGACCACGCCCCGCCTGTCGCTGCCCGAGGTGGGCGGCGACGCGGTGGCGTACACCAGCGAGGCACCCGACCAGATCGCGACGGACCTGGTGGCACTGCTCGACGACGAGCAGCGCCGCCTGACCCTCGCGAAGGCCGGTTTCCACCGGGCGAAGGAGTTCACCTGGGAGTCCAGCGCCGAGGTGCACATCGCCGCCTGGACCCGGGCCCGCGCCTGAGCGGCGTTGCGGGAGCTGACCGGGGCCTGCCTCCCAGGAGGGTCGGGCATGATGTGCGGGTGATTTACGCCGTCATCCCGGCGGGCGGCAGCGGCACGAGGTTGTGGCCGTTGTCCCGCGCGGGCCACCCCAAGTTCCTCCACCCGCTCACCGGCTCGGCCGCC
Source organism: Micromonospora sp. BQ11 (assembly GCF_052068135.1). NCBI lineage: Bacteria > Bacillati > Actinomycetota > Actinomycetes > Micromonosporales > Micromonosporaceae > Micromonospora > Micromonospora sp. BQ11. The sequence goes on from NZ_JBQHDB010000001.1 coordinate 344,938, forward strand.
TCACTGCTCCAGGCGACGGTGGAGCGGTTGGGCCCGCTGGCCACACCCGAGCGCACGCTGGTGGTCACCGGAGCTGCGCACGTCGCGGCGGTGGCGCGTCAGCTGACCGGGCTCCCAGAGGAGAACTTCCTGGTCGAGCCGTCGCCCCGGGACTCCTGCGCGGCGATCGCGCTGGCCGCGGCGGTCATCGCACAGCGGGACCCGCAGGCGGTCATGGGCTCCTTCGCGGCCGACCATCTGATCGGTGACCCGGAGCGCTGGCGGGAGGTCGTACGGGAGGCCGTCCGGGGCGCCGAACAGGGCCTGTTGATGACGGTCGGTATCACCCCCACCCGTGCCGAGACCGGCTACGGCTACCTGGAGACCGGTGAGCCGAGCGGCGACGGCCCGCTGCGGCCGGTCGCCGAGTTCAAGGAGAAGCCGAGCGCCGACGTCGCCGACACGTACGTCCGCTCGGGGCGGCACCTCTGGAACGCCAGCATGTTCGTCTGGCGGGTCGACGTCTTCCTCGCCGAGCTGGCGCGCCAGCAGCCGGCCCTGCACGCCGGCATCGTGGCGATCGCCGCGGCGTGGGGCACCGAGGAGCAGGACGACGTGCTCGGCACGGTCTGGCCGACCCTGCCGAAGATCTCCGTCGACTACGCGGTGATGGAGGGCGCGGCGACCGCCGGCCGGGTGGCGACCGTACCGGGCGACTTCGGCTGGAACGACGTCGGCGACTTCCACACCCTCGGTGAGGTGCTGCCCGCGGACGATCACGGCAACGTGGTGCTCGGTGTCGACGGCAAGCCGGGCGTGCTGCTGCGGGACAGCCACGACCTGGTGGTGGTGCCGCAGTCGGGGCGGCTGGTGGCCACGATCGGGGTCCGCGACCTCATCGTGGTGGACACCCCCGACGCGCTGCTGGTGTGCCCGCGTGACCGCGCCCAGGACGTCAAGAAGATCGTCGACGAGCTCAAGGAACGGGGCGAAGAGGGGCTCGTCTGAGTGCCGCCAGGGCTGGTGGGATCAGCTTCGTGGTCCCGCCGGCCAGCGGTTCCGGCAGCCGGTCGGGCGGGAACCAGCCCAGGTCCTCGGACTCGTCGCTGACCGCGCCGACCGCGCCGGGCGGGGCGAGGACGGCGAAGCGCACGTCGTGGTGGAACGAGCCGCCCTGGCAGCCCACCGCGTGGATGTCGACGTCGATCGGCACCGGGTCGATCCGCAGGCCGGCGATGCCGGACTCCTCGGTCGCCTCTCGGAGGGCGGCGCCGGCCAGCGTACGGTCGCCCGGCTCGCAGTGCCCGCCGAGCTGCACCCACCGGTGGAACTTGCCGTGCAGGCACAGCAGCACCCGGGTGCCGGTGGCGTCGAGGACCAGCGCGCTGGCGGTGACGTGGCCGGCGCGGTGCTCCCGGCTCATCGCCAACGGCCCGGCGGCCAGCAGATCCAGGGTGCGGTCGCGGGCCGTGGCCGCCTCCGGTGAGGTGGGCGTCCAGCCGCGCAGCACGGCGAGGGCGTCGGCGTGCAGTTCGACGTTAAGAGGGGGCCCTTCTACAACTCCAGGCGTTAACAGGGGGCCCTTCCTTTCGTCTGGCACGCCGATACTGTACGTGCGGCGCCTTTCTAGGCTGGGCGGGTGACCCTGCGACTGCTCGAATTCGTGGTGGCCGGCAACGAGGCCAGTGATCTGCTGCCGGTACGGTCGGCGGAGCTGCTGCGCGCGTACGGCGCCCGGCGTGGTTTCTGGACGGTGCTGGACGAGGGGCCGGTCGAGCGCTGCCTCGCCCTGCTGCTCGAGCAGGACGACGACCGGTGGGTCGCCCACCACGTCGTCGCGGACGCCGGGGGTGAGAACGGCCGGACCGAGGACGGCGAGGCGCTCGCCCACCACGACGGCTGGGTGTACGTCTTCGGGTCCCACTTCGGGTCCAAGGCCGGACCGCTGCGCCCGCGCCGGGCCTTCGTCGCCCGGTTCAGGGAGGACGACGCCGCGACCGGCCGGGTGCCGGTGCAGGTGGTGCGCAACCGGTTCCGGATCCACCGGGCGGTCAACGACGCCCTGCTGAAGGCCCCGTTCACGCCGCTGCCGCCGGGCGACCGGGTCCGGACGCGGTTCATCGGCGAGACCGTCAGCCGGGGCACCGCCCGGTCCAAGGGCTGGGTGAGCAGGCTGGTCCTCGACGACCTGCCCCTGAACATCGAGGCGGCGGCGTTCACCCCGGCCGGCACGGTGCTGCTCGGGCTGCGGTTCCCGGTCACGGCCGACGGCGAGCCGATCCTCGTCGAGTTGGCCGGCGTACCGGGCATGTTCGACGCCACACCGGTCTGGCCGGACGCGCTGGGGGCGTACGTCCTGACCGGGGTGACCCCGCCGGGCGTGCTGACCGGCCTCCGCGCGATGGCTCCCACCCCGGACGGCGGGTACGCGGCGATCGTGGGGTCGATCGACGCGCTGGGCAAGGGGTCGGTGCTGTTGGAGGACCACCCGGCCGGCGGGGACGTGGCGTCCCGGCACGTGCGGTTCCCGGCGCCCGGTGCGGGGCACCTCGTCCGGGGTGAGCTGGTGGCCGATCTGGCCCCGTTCCACCACGTGGAGGGCCTGGCGGAGCTGGACGGGAGCTGCTTCTACGTCACGGACGAGGACCACCGGGTCGCGCTCTGGGTGGGCTGAGCCGGCCCGGCGCGGACCGGCGACCGGGTGGCACCTCCGCGGAAGAGAAGCCGCGGACCCTCGTGGTGCCACCCGGACGCCGATCCCCCCGCCCCCGGGGCCCCGGGGCCGTACGCAGCTGGGGCGTCGGTCCCGGTGGGCAGGGGAAGCATGCCGAGTCCGGCCCGGGGGCGTCGAGGTCTTTCAGCTCACGCTTAAAGATGGAGGAAATTACCGCCCGGTACAGTCGAACGGCCGTCGGGCGAACCCCTCCGCCCGTGGCACGGGAGCGCCTATGCTGAAGATCCACTTTTCCGGTGCGGACATCCTCCGGACCCGGGTGGCGCCGGCGGCGGATCCGGTCTGGGAACTGGTCCTCAGCCTGCACCTGCTGCCGGGCCGCAGTCGGGACCCCCTGCTGGCGGGGTGGCGACGCGGTGTGACCCGGGTCCTGCACAGCCAGAGCCGTTCCACCGGGCTGCGCCTGCTGATGGCCCTCAACCCGCCGCGCGGCTACTTCCCCGACTTCCTCACCCCGTACGAGAGCCTCGGCGGGTTCGAGGCCGGCATGGAGGCCGTCCGCAGCACGCCCGTGTCGCTGCTGCGCCGGGACCTGTCGCTGCTCGCCGCCGGTGGCGGGCTGCCGGACGGTGCCGGTTCGCTGTCCCGGGGTGAGCCCGGCGCGTTGCGTCACCTGACCGACGCCATGGCGGAGTACCACGCGCTGGCGGTCGGCCCGTACTGGGAACGGATCCAGGCGGCGGTGGGCGCCGACCGGGCCCGGCGCGCCCGCGCCCTGCTCGACGGCGGTGTCGAGGGACTGCTCGCCAGCCTGAAGCCGGCCGTGCGTTGGGAATCCGGTGTGCTGGAGGTCCACGACTACCCGCGCAGCCGGGAGCTGCACCTGGACGGGCGGGGACTGCTGCTGGTGCCGTCGTTCTTCTGCGCGCGTACGCCGGTGGCGCTGCTCGACCCGGCGCTGCCTCCGGTCCTGGTCTATCCGGTCGACCGGCTGGGTGACCTGACCCCCACCGCCGGCGGCCGGCCCACCGCGCCGGCCGGCCGGGAGGCGCTCGCGGCACTGGTCGGTCGCACGCGGGCGGGCGTGCTGGAGGCGAGCGACGAGGGCTGCACCACCGGTGAGATCGCCCGCCGGCTGCGCATCTCGGCCGCGGCGGCGAGCCAGCACACGACCGTGCTCCGCAACGCCGGCCTGCTGGTCAGCCAGCGCGACCGCAACACGATGCTGCACACCCTGACCCCGTTGGGCCGCGCGGTCCTCGACGCCTGACGGGCCCGTTCCGCCCGCTCAGAGGGCCAGCGCGGCGACGGCGGTGGTGCCCGGCGGCGGGGGGAGGAGGACGGAGGGGACGCCCTCGGCGGCCAGGGCCGTCCGCAGGCGGTGCACGTCGGCGCCGAACCGGACCAGGTCGAAGGGCTCGACCGGCGTGGCCGGCGACCCGAGCACCAGGGCCGTGGCCTGCGCCGGCCAGCCGGGCACGGTGGCGACCAGCGCGGCGCGTACGCCCTCGTCGGTGACCGGGGCGAAGACCGTGCCGGGCGTGACCGCCCGGCTCACCGCGGCGATCGCCCGGGTGACCGCCTCCGGGTCCGGCCGGGTGCCGACGGGTCCCTCGGGCAGGGTGGCGGCGGCGTTCAGCCCGGCGGCCCGCGCCTCGGCGGTGCCGAGGGAGAACAGGTCCAGCTCCGCGTCGCGGACCAGCACCCGCGCGCCCGGGCCGTCGTCCGGCCGGGTCGCCCGCAGGTAGCCGCGCACCACCGCGACCGGCACCTGGTCACACTTGCCCTTGATCAGCTCACCGGCGGCGGCCAGCTCGTCGACCACGGCCATCTGGGTCAGCTCGAGCTCGTTGCCGTACGGGTCGATCTCACCCCGGTGGTCACGGATGGCGTCCATCCCGGCCACCCCGAGCGCCACGTCGGTGAGCCCGTTGCGCCACGGCCGGCCCATGGTGTCGGTCACGATCACCGCCACGTCCACGCCGAAGCGCTCCCGCAGGCCGGCGCGCAGCGCCCGCGCCGACGCGTCCGGGTCCTCCGGAAGCAGCACCAACCGGGTCTTGTCCACGTTCGACGCGTCGATGCCGGCGGACGCCATCACGAACCCGTGACGGGTCTGCACGATGCGGGTCGCGCCCCGGCTGGCCACCACCCGCGTGGTCTCGGCGGCCAGCACCTCGTCCCGTGCGGCGAGCCGCTCCGGACCGTCGGCGGGCACGTCGACCAGCCGCCCCTCCGCCTTCGAGACGATCTTGCTGGTGACCACCAGCACGTCGAGGTCGCGCAGCCACGGCGCGGCACCGGCGATCATGGCAACCAGGTCGTCGCCCTCGGACACGTGGCCGATGCCCGGCACCGGCAGGATCTCCAGCCTCACGTCAGCTCCATCGCGGCACGGACCATCGCCACCGTCGCCGCCTCGTCGGTCATCCGCAGCGGCACCGCCCGGACGGTCACCTCGGGCACCACCGCGCCCGCGTCCTCCTCGGCCACCAGCCAGCCGTCCAGCAGGCCGCCGGCCGGCCGGCCGCCGTAGAGCCGGCCCACACCGGCCGCGCTGCACTCGACGCCGAGCACCGACAGGCACCGGTCGGCCATGCCGCGCACGGGCGCCGAACCGATGATCGGCGACACGCCCACCACCGGGGCGCCGCCGTCCGCGACCGCCTCGCGCAGGCCCGGCACCGCCAGGATCGGCGCGACGCTCACCACCGGGTTGCTCGGGGCGATCAGCACCACGTCGGCCCCGGCGATCGCCTCGGCCACCCCGGGAGCCGGCTTCGCCGTCTCCGCGCCGACGAAGACGAACCGGTGGGTGGGAATCTCCGCGCGGTACCGCACCCACCACTCCTGGAAGTGGATCGCCCGCTGGCCGCCGTCGACATCGGCTGCGCCGGCGCCGTTCGCGACTGCGGGGCTCGCAAGCTCACTCCTCCCGCTCACCACCACGTGGGTCTCCAGCCGGTCGTCGGTCGCCGGCAGCAGGCGTACGCCGGGCTGCCAGCGCGTCGCCAACGCCTCGGTGACCTGGGACAGGGGGTAGCCGGCGTTGAGCATCGTGGTGCGGACCAGATGCGTGGCGACGTCCTTGTCCCCGAGGCCGAACCAGGTCGGCTCCGCCCCGTACGCGGCCAGCTCCTCCTTGACGGTCCAGCTCTCCCCGGCGCGTCCCCAGCCCCGTTCCGGGTCGGCCCCGCCGCCCAGGGTGTACATGACGCTGTCCAGGTCGGGGCAGACCTTGAGCCCGTGCAGGTGCAGGTCGTCGCCGACGTTCACCACGGCGGTCACCTCGGCGCCGACCTCCCGGGCGTACGCCCGGACGCCAAGCAGGAACCGGGCGCCCCCGATGCCACCCGTCAGAACCACGATGTGCATGCCGACCATCCTCGCGCACGCGTCGCCTCCGGTCCGCCGGTGTCCCGGGAGACTAGGCTCACGTCGGCAACCGTCCGCCCACGCCCGAGGGGGAGTTCGTGACCAGCCCCGACCCCGCGTCGACCGACGCGCGGCACCTGACCAGTCCGCTGCGCGAGCCCGCCGCGCTCGTGCTCCTCGGCGCGAACGCGGTGTTCCTCTTCGTCGGGCTGCTCCAGCTGCTCCTGACCAGCCGGTACGGCACCTTCACCGGCCGGGCCGGCGCCGCCTTCTTCGCGTTCGTCGGGATCGAGGCGGTGGTGCTGCCGCTGCTGGCGGTGCTGCTGGCCACGCACGTGCGCCCGGTGGTTCCCCGGGCGAAACTGATCACCCAGGTGGCCCTCGGTGAGTACGCGGCCAGCGCCGGGCTCGGCGCACTGACCTTCCTGATCTGGACGTTCGGCCGGCTCGCCGAGGGGGAGGCGCTGGACGCCTTCCTCGGTCTGCTGGTGCGCCTCGCCTGGCTCGCGGTGCTCGCGGTGGCCGCGTGGGCGGTGTACACGATCTGGCGCACCCGGTACCACGTGCCGAAGCCCAAGCCGCAGCCCGGCGTGTACGGCCAGCCGCACCCGGGCTGGCCGGCGGGGTCCGGCTGGTCCGTCCCCGGCCAGCCCGGCGGACCGTCGGCCCCGGGTCAGCACGGCGGCCCCCCGGTGCCGGGCCAGCCCGGTGCGTACCCGGCTCCCGGCCAGCCCGGTTGGCCGGGAAGCCAGTACGGCCAGCCCTACCCGGGCGTCCCGCAGCCCGGCCCGACGGGCAACCCCGTGCCGCCGTTCACTCCGCCGCCGGCCAACCCGGCCCCGCCGTTCGGCCCGCCGCCGGCCAACCCGGCGCCGCCGTTCGGCCCGCCGCCGTCGGCCGATCCCACCCAGGCGATCCCGCGCCAACCCGCCGACCCCCGCGAGGACGAAGCCGGCCGCACCCAGCGCGTCAACCCCGACGACCCCAACCACCCCCGCTGACCGGCCCCCACCCGCCCCCGCCCCGCGCGCACTTTCACGGGATTAGTGACTATTCCGCCCCGGATAGCCACCATTTCCGTGAAACAGTGCCTATCCACAACGGGGTGGGTCGCGGTGGGTGGGGTGTGGCGGGTGAGCGCATAGGCTGGGCGGATGGTTGATCGCACCGAGCCGGGCCCGACCGAGGCGAGCGTGCGGCGAGCCCTGCGCCGGGCCGCGAGCGGGCGGGCGCTGGACGCCGACGAGGCCACCGCGCTGCTGGCCGCCCGGGACGGGGCGTTGGACGAGCTGCTGGCGGTCGCCGGGGCGATCCGGGACGCCGGGCTGCTCGCGGCGGGGCGGCCGGGCGTGGTCACGTACTCGAAGAAGGTCTTCGTCCCGCTCACCCGGCTGTGCCGCGACCGCTGCCACTACTGCACCTTCGCGACGGTGCCGCACCGCCTGCCGGCCGCCTTCCTGGAGCAGGACGAAGTCCTGGCGATCGCCCGGGCCGGCGCCGCGCAGGGCTGCAAGGAGGCGCTGTTCACGTTGGGTGACCGCCCGGAGGAGCGCTGGCCGGCGGCCCGGCGGTGGCTCGACGAGCGGGGCTACGACTCCACGCTGGACTACCTGCGCGCCTGCGCGGTGGCGGTGCTGGAGGAGACCGGGCTGCTGCCGCACCTCAACCCGGGGGTGCTCTCCTGGGCGGAGTTGCAGCGGCTCAAGCCGGTCGCACCGAGCATGGGCATGATGCTGGAGACCACGGCGACCCGGCTCTGGTCGGAGCCGGGCGGCCCGCACTTCGGCTCGCCGGACAAGGAGCCGGCGGTCCGCCTGCGGGTGCTCGACGACGCCGGCCGGGTGAACGTGCCGTTCACCACCGGCATTCTCATCGGCATCGGCGAGACCCCGGCCGAGCGGGTCGACGCGATCTTCGCGATCCGCCGGGCGCACCGCGAGTACGGCCACCTCCAGGAGGTGATCGTGCAGAACTTCCGGGCCAAGCCGGACACGGCGATGCGCGGCATGCCCGACGCCGAGCTGCACGACCTGGCCGCGACCGTCGCGGTGGCCCGGGTGCTCCTCGGCCCGAAGGCCAGGATCCAGGCCCCGCCGAACCTCATCGAGGGCGAGTACGACCTGCTGCTGCGTGCCGGCATCGACGACTGGGGCGGCGTCTCCCCGCTGACTCCGGACCACGTGAACCCGGAGCGCCCGTGGCCGCAGCTCGACGAGCTGGCCGCGCACACCGCGAAGGCCGGGTTCACCCTGCGGGAGCGGCTGACGATCTACCCGGAGTACGTCCGCGCCGGCGAGGAGTGGCTGGACCCGCGCCTGCTGCCGCACGTCACCGCCCTGGCCGACCCGGAGACCGGGCTCGCCGTGGAGGACGTCCGCCCGGTGGGCCGGCCGTGGCAGGAGCCCGACGAGACGTACGGGGGTCGGACCGACCTGCACGCCACGATCGACACGACCGGGCGGACCGACGACCGGCGCGGCGACTTCGACCACGTCTACGGTGACTGGTCGGAGGTGGCCGGGAAGGTCAGCGCCGGGGTGAGCGCCGGTGCGGGCGAGGACGACCTGCGCGCCGGGCTGCGGCTGGCCGCCGACGACCCGGCGGCGTTGCTGGAGCCGCGGCACGAGGCGGCGGCGTTGGCGCTGTTCGCCGCCGACGGGCCGGCCCTGGACGCGCTGTGCCGCCTGGCCGACGACGTCCGGCGGGACACCGTCGGCGACGACGTGACGTACGTGGTCAACCGCAACATCAACTTCAGCAACGTCTGCTACGTGGGCTGCCGGTTCTGCGCCTTCGCCCAACGGGAGCGGGACGCCGACGCGTACCGGCTCTCGGTGGACCAGGTCGCCGACCGCGCCCAGGAGGCGTGGGCCGCCGGTGCGACCGAGGTGTGCCTCCAGGGCGGCATCGACCCGAAGCTGCCGGTCACCGTCTACGCCGATCTGGTTCGGGCGATCAAGGCGCGGGTACCGGCCATGCACGTGCACGCGTTCTCGCCGATGGAGATCGTCACCGCCGCCGCCAAGGCCGGCGTACCGGTGCGCGAGTGGTTGACCGGCCTGCGCGAGGCCGGCCTGGACACCATTCCGGGTACCGCCGCGGAGATCCTCGACGACGACGTGCGCTGGGTGCTCACCAAGGGCAAGCTGCCGGCCGCCGCCTGGGTCGAGGTGGTGAGCACGGCCCACGAGCTGGGCATCCGGTCCAGCTCCACGATGATGTACGGCCACGTCGACCACCCGGGCCAGTGGCTCGCCCACTACCGCGTGCTGGCCGGCGTGCAGGACCGGACCGGCGGGTTCACCGAGTTCGTGGCGCTGCCGTTCGTGCACACCAACGCCCCGATCTACCTGGCCGGCATCGCCCGCCCCGGACCCACCTGGCGGGAGAACCGGGTGGTGCACGCGATGTCCCGGCTGCTGCTGCACGGCCGGATCGACAACATTCAGTGCTCCTGGGTCAAGCTGGGCGACGAGGGCACGGTCGCGATGCTCCAGGGCGGCTGCAACGACCTCGGCGGCACGCTGATGGAGGAGACCATCTCCCGGATGGCCGGATCGGGCAACGGATCGGCCCGTACCGAGGAGCAGTTGGTCGCCATCGCGACGGCCGCCGGGCGTCCGGCGCGCAAGCGGACGACCGCGTACGGTCACGCCTCGGCGTAGCGTCGAACCTTTCCCCGCCGCGGGCCGTACCAGTGCGTGCCGGCGGCGGTTACGGCGAGAACCGCCGCCGGCGTCCCTCGCGGGACGGGCGAGAAGAAGCCGGCTCGGCCCGCGACCGTCCTCGCGGGCGCTTCGCGCCACCGCCGGAAAGGTTGCCCATGACCAGTGATCAGCGGAAGCGGCCCTGGCCGCGACTGACCCGCCGGCAGACGTTGACCGCCGCGGCGAGCGCCACGCTCGGCGCGGCCGCCCTCACCGTGCCGGGCCTGTCCGCCGCGCAGAACGCGCCGGGTGCGGCGGCCGACGCCGACGGCCCGATCGTCGTCCACCTGCGCGACGCCGCATCCGGGACCATGGACGTCTTCGTGGGCACGTCCCGCATCGAGGTACGCGACCGCGGCCTGGCGGATCGGCTGCGGCGCGCCGCCCGGCGCTGACGCCACTTCCTTTTCCATCCCTTCGCCCGGGCCGGCGGGGGCTCTCGACGCCGGTCCGGAGATCCCTCTTTCGCACAGTGAGGTGGCTCCGCCATGTCTTCGCACCGCGAGGCGCCGGAAATCGCCAAGGATCCGGTCGCCGACTCCTCCGACCTGTACGCCTTCGTCAGCCCCGACCGCCCCGACACGGTCACGCTGATCGCCAACTACGTACCGTTGCAGTTGCCGTCCGGCGGGCCGAACTTCTTCGAGTTCGGCGACGACGTCCGGTACGACATCAATATCGACAACAACGGCGACGGGCAGGCCGACGTCACGTACCGGTTCGAATTCACGACCGAGATCACGAATGCGAACAGCTTTCTCTACAACACCGGGCCCATCGACTCGCTGGACAGCAGGAACTGGAACCGTCGGCAGTTCTACAGCCTGACCCGCATCGCCGACGGCCGGGAGCACCGGCTCGCCCACAAGCTGCCGTGCCCGCCGTGCAACGTCGGGCCGCTGTCCACCCCGAGGTACGGCGACCTCGTCCGGCAGGCGACGTACACACTGTCCACGGGGGAGCGGGTCTTCGCGGGGCAGCGGGCCGACGGTTTCTTCGTGGACCTCGGCGCCATCTTCGACCTCGGTACGCTGCGGCCCTTCCAGCAGCTCCACGTGGCCGGAAAGAAGATCTTCAAGGCGGAGGGGGAGCCGGTCAACGCCACCGACCGGATGAACGTGCACAGCATCGCCCTCCAGGTGCCGCTGACCAAGGTGCGTCGCCGGGCCAACCGGTACGCCGTCGGCGACGCCGCCTCGGTGATCGGCGTGTGGACGACGGCCTCCCGGCGCCAGGTGCGGGTGCTCGGTGACCGGGGCGCGGCAGACACCGCCACCGGCCCCTTCACCCAGGTGTCCCGGCTGGGAAACCCGCTGTTCAACGAGGTCGTCGTGCCGATGTCCAGGAAGGACGAGTGGAACACGCTGCCGCCGTCGGAGGACAAGCGGTTCGCGAAGTTCGTGGAGCAGCCGGAACTGGCCGCCCTGCTGCCGGTGCTCTACCCGGACGTCTTCCCCAACCTGGACCGGCTGAACAAGTCGAAGAAGGCCCGCGCGGACCTGGTGGCGATCCTGCTCACGGGCATCCCGGAGGGGCTGATCGACGGCTTCACCAACGCCACGGGCGACATCCAGGCCGACATGCTGCGGCTGAACACCGCGATCCCGCCGACGCGTAGGCCGGACCGGTTCGGGGTGCTCGGCGGCGACCTCGCCGGCTTCCCGAACGGCCGCCGGGTGGCCGACGACGTGGTCAGCATCTCGTTGCGGGCGATCGCCGGGCTGACGGTGCCCCTGGTGGACCGGGCCTTCCGTCCCGACGCCGCGGCGGCGGCGGTGACGCCGGGGCTGAGCGCCGCGGACGTGACCGCGCCGTTCCTCACCAACTTCCCCTACCTGGGTACGCCGTACGACGGGTTCAACAACCCGCCGGCGTCGGCCTGATCCGTCGGAGGTCGTCATGCACGCGCACGAGCACACGTACGGGCCGTCGGAGACCGGCAGCGTCGTCCTCGACATCGGTGGTGACACCGGTGCGCTGATCGTCTACACGGGACGCGACGAGCACGGCCGGGAGATCGAGATCAGCCGCGACGACGAGCCGCGCACCCATTCGGCGGTGCGGGAGCGCCGCGTGCAGGACGGCACCTTCCACAGTGCCGTCTACCCGGACCTGCCCGCCGGCTTCTATACCGTCTGGTGGGACGACCGGACGCCGGCCGGAACGGTCGCCGTCACCGGGGGCGCGATCGCCGAATTCGTGTGGCCGAGCAGCACGCCGCGGGAATCCGGCTGAGTCTTGCCGAGCCCGCCACGACCGCGCCCTGTCCACGCTGTGGACAGGGCGCGGTCGGCGTTCCCCGCCTCGACGAGCGGTTCGGCGCAAGTCACGTTAACCTGTGGCCCACCAAGATCAACCGATCTGGGTGGGTGGTCCTCCGGGTCGTCCTCGACCCGTCACGGTACGTCGCCGGTGACCCGCCACGGGAGAAAAGCCGGGCAACTCGCCGGAGAGGGCGTTACCCGGCCGGGGTCTGAATCGATAGGGCAGGTTGCGAGGCCGGGTGGCCGGATGGCTGTCCGGGGGCGTGTCGGGAGGACGACTCCAATATCAAGTTTGGCTTGACGGCGCACGCATTACACGCGTGTAATTTGAATGGGGTTGTCTGCACGGAACGCTACAAATCAGTACCGGACGGACAAGCACGCCTTTCGCGTGGGGGGTTGCAGCGGCGATGACGCCGGTGCGCGACAAGGAGGCAATCGATGGACGGCCAGCTTGAGGTGGCCGACCTGCTCGGAAACGCGCCGGAGTGGCAGGAGCGGGCGCTGTGCTCGCAGACCGACCCGGAGGCGTTCTTTCCCGAGAAGGGCGGCTCGACCCGCGAGGCGAAGCGCATCTGCTCGCGTTGCGAGGTCAAGACCGAATGCCTGGAATACGCTCTCGGCCACGACGAGCGGTTCGGCATCTGGGGTGGGCTCTCCGAGCGGGAGCGGCGCAAGCTCAAGCGGCGCGCCGCCTGAGCGCGGTGTCGGGCCGGGGCGGTGGGGGCCGCCCGGTCCGGGCCGGTGAAGTGATCCGACGGTGGTTGCCGCGCAGGGGCGCCGGCTCAGGCCAACTCGTCGGGATCGACCCCGAGCAGGTTCGCCACCTGCTCGATGATCACGTCGTGGACGAGGTCGGCCAGGTCCTCGCGGTCCATGGCCCGGAACTCCAGCGGGCGACGGTAGAGCACGATCCGGGGCGGCACCTCCTGCCGGCCCGGTCGGCCCGGAAGCAGCCGGGCCAGCGGCACCTCGCCGTCCTCCAGCACGTCGGAGTCGTACACGTTCAGGTCCGGCGGCACGTCCTCGACCGCGAACTCGACACCCGCCAACTCCTTGGCGAAACGCCGTTCCAGGGTCTCGACGGTGTCCAGGACCAGGTCGTCGAAGATCTCCGCCTTGGTACGCGCCAACGGCACCGTCGCCGGCACCAGCCGCCCGCGCAGGCCGCGGCCGTGCCGGTCGCGGCGTACGCGCCGACCGGAGCCGGGGCGGCGATGTTCCGGGCTTCCCATGACGGACAGGGTAGCCCCCGTAACGGCGTGGCCTGCGGCAGCGTCGCCCGGTTGGCGCGCCGGGCTCCGAGGGGGTCGGATTTTGTGATCACCGCGACGGGCGTGTCGCAACGCGAAGCGGTGCGCCGGACCCGGTAATGGAGATACCCTGCCGCACGTGAGGTCACCACGGCGCTGCTCCCGTAACGGCTGCCCCCGGCAAGCGGTCGCCACATTGACCTATGTCTACAACGAGTCGACCGCGGTGGTGGGCCCGCTGGCGGCCTTCGCCGAGCCCCACACGTACGACCTCTGCGAGCCGCACGCCCGGAGCCTGACCGCCCCGCGCGGCTGGGACGTGGTCCGCCACGAGGGCGAGTTCGAGCCCCCGCCGCCCACCACGGACGACCTGGTGGCTCTGGCCGAGGCGGTCCGCGAGGCCGCCCGCCCGGTCGCCCCCCGCCCACCGGAGGACGACCAGCACCACCACGGCTCCCCGCAGACCGGCCGCCGCGGCCACCTCCGCGTAATCCCCCCCAACCACTAACCCCCACCTCCCTGTCGATCATGAAGTCGTTGTCGCGACACGCCGGCGCGGCGGACAACAACTTCATGATCAACCCGGTCAGGCGGGGGGAGCCCGGGGGTTAGTGGCCTAGGAGGCGGTTGAACAGGGTGGCTGAGCGGGAGGGGTGGCCGGTTCGGGTTTCGGTGCGGTCGGCCGTCGTCATGATGCGGAGGCCGGCGTTGACCGCCAGCCAGCGCAGCGGTTCGGGCTCCCACCTCGGAGAGCGGTGGCCGACCCACGGCAGGGCCGTCAGGTCGGTACGCGCACCGCGGATCAGGTCGGCCAGCGTGCGGCCGGCGAGGTTGCTGGTGCCGACACCGTCGCCCACGTAGCCGCCCGCCCAGGCCAGCCCGCTGTCCCGGTCGAAGCCGACCGACGCGGCCCAGTCCCGGGCCACCCCGAGCGGGCCACCCCAGGTGTGCGTCACCGGCACGTCCGGGCCGAGCACCGGGAACAGCTCACCGAGCGTACGGCGCAGCGCGGCGAACACCCGCGGCTCCCGGTCGTACGCGGGGGAGACCCGGGAGCCGAAGTGGTACGGCGCGCCCCGCCCGCCGAAGGCGAGCCGCCCGTCGGCGGTCCGCTGGCCGTAGATGATGACGTGCCGGTGGTCGGAGAACGTCTCCCGGGCGGCCAGCCCGATCTCGGCCCACGTGGACGCGGGTAGTGGCTCGGTCGCCACCATCAGCGAGTAGACCGGCGCGACCGTACGGCGCTGACCGGGCAGCCCGGGCGTGTATCCCTCGGTCGCCCGGACCACCACCGGTGCCCGGACCGTCCCGGCCGGGGTCACCGCCGCGCCGGGCGCGATCCGGGTGACCGGCGTGCGCTCGTGGATCGTCACCCCGCGGCGTTCCACCGCCGCGGCCAGCCCGCGCACCAGCCGGGCCGGGTGCACCGCGGCGCAGTGCGGGGTGTACGTCCCACCGCGTACCCCCTCGGCGGCGCAGCGGCCGGCAGCCTCGCCGGCGTCGAGGAGCGCGAGATCGTCCGGTCCGAGGCCGAACTCCCGTGCCTCGGCCACCGCCGCACGGGCCCGCACCAGCTGCGGGCCGGTGCGGGCGAGCGTGACCGTGCCGCCGTACGCCCAGTCGCAGTCGATCCCCTCGGCCGCGACGACCCGGCCGACCTCGGCGACCGTGGCGTGCATGGTCCGCTGCATGGCGATCGCCGCGTCCCGGCCGTGCCGGCGGGCCAGCGCGGGCAGCGAGGTGGGGAACAGCGCCGAGCACCAGCCGCCGTTGCGGCCGGACGCCCCGTATCCGGCGATCTCCGCCTCCAGCACCACGATCCGCAGCGAGGGGTCGGCGGCGGCCAGGTAGTACGCCGTCCACAGCCCGGTGTAGCCCGCGCCGACGATCACCACGTCGGCGTCGGCGTCGCCCGGCAGCGGCGGGCGCGGTGTCAGCGCCTCGTCCACCGTGGAGAACCAGTACGACAGGTCCTGGTAGCGCATCACCACTCCGGAGGCGGCAGGTCGAAGCGGAGCGCCGGGTCGGGCTCCGGAGCGCCGAGGGACTCGACCACCGGCACGACGCCGGCCCAGACCGGGTGGTCCAGGTCCTCGTCGGGGTCGTCCGGCGGGCCGGCGCTGACCTTCACGGAGCACTCGGCGAGCGGCATCGCCAGCACCAGCGTGGCCGCGATCTCCTTCGCCGACGGCGGGCGGAGCCGCGCCCAGCGTCCGGGCAGCAGGTGCTCGGTGATCCGCTCCAGCGCGGCGAGCTTCGCCTCGTCGTCGACCGTGGCGGCCCGGCCGAGCACCATGGCGCAGCGGTAGTTCATCGACGAGGCGAAGGCGCTGCGGGCGAGCACCAGGCCGTCGAGCTGGGTGACGGTGAGGCAGGCCGGGGCCCCGGCGGCGAGGTGGCGGAAGAGCCGGCTGCCGGTGGAGCCGTGGACGAGGACCCGCTCGCCGTCGCGGGCGTAGCCGACCGGCACGGCGTACGGCTGGTCGCCGTCGACGATCGCCAGGTGGCCGACCCGGCCGGCGTCGAGGATGGCGTGCAGCGCCGCGCGGTCGTGCACCGCGAGGTCGGGCAGCCGGCGTACGCGGGTGCGTGCCGTCCGCCCGACCTCGTCGGTCCCGTGACCGCCGGGACTGTCGCCGCTCAGAGCCGGGACCATGCCTCGGTCAGGACGGACCGCAGGATCTGCTCGATCTCGTCGAACTGCTGCTGCTCGGCGATCAGCGGCGGCGCGAGCTGCACGACGGGGTCGCCCCGGTCGTCGGCACGGCAGTAGAGACCGGCCTGGAACAGCGCGGTGGAGAGGAACCCGCGCAGCAACCGCTCGGACTCCGCCTCGTCGAAGGTCTCCCGGGTGGTCTTGTCCTTGACCAGCTCGATGCCGTAGAAGTAGCCGTCGCCGCGGACGTCACCGACGATCGGCAGGTCGTGCAGCTTCTCCAGGGTGGACCGGAAGGCGTCCTCGTTGGCGCGGACGTGTCCGATGAGGTCCTCGCGGGCGAAGACCTCCAGGTTGGCCAGGGCCACCGCGCAGGAGACCGGGTGGCCGCCGAAGGTGACACCGTGGGCGAACATGCCGGTCTCGGTCAGGAACGGCTCCATCAGGCGCTCGCTGGCGATCATCGCGCCGAGCGGGGCGTACCCGGAGGTGATGCCCTTGGCGGTGGTGATGATGTCCGGCTGGTAGCCGTAGCGGACGGCGCCGAAGTACTCGCCGAGCCGGCCCCACGAGCAGATCACCTCGTCGGAGACGAGCAGCACGTCGTACGCGTCGCAGATCTCGCGGACCCGCTCGAAGTACCCGGGCGGCGGCGGGAAGCAGCCGCCGGAGTTCTGCACGGGCTCCAGGAAGACCGCGGCCACGGTGTCCGGCCCCTCGCGCTCGATGGCGCGGCCGATCTCCTCGGCGGCCCAGCGGCCGAACGCCTCGGGCGAGTCGCCGTGCTCCGGCGCCCGGTAGAAGTTGGTGTTCGGCACCTTGATGCCGCCGGGCACCAGCGGCTCGAAGTCGCTCTTGATGCCGGGCAGGCCGGTGATCGACAGCGCGCCCATCGAGGTGCCGTGGTACGCGATGTAGCGGCTGACCACCTTGTGCTTGTTCGGCTGGCCGGTGCGCTTGAAGTAGGCCCGGGCCAGCTTCCACGCCGCCTCGACGGCCTCGGAGCCGCCGGTGGTGAAGAAGACCCGGTTCAGGTCGCCGGGGGTCAACGAGGCGATCTTCTCGGCCAGCTCGACGGCCTTCGGGTGGGCGTACGACCACAGGGGGAAGTAGGCCAGCTCACCCGCCTGCTTGGCGGCCGCCTCGGCCAGTTCGGTCCGGCCGTGCCCGGCGTTGACGACGAAGAGTCCGGCGAGCCCGTCCAGGTAGCGGCGGCCCTGCGAGTCCCAGACGTACGCGCCCTCGCCGCGCACGATCGTCGGTACCTCGCCGGCGGAGTAGCTCGCCATCCGGGTGAAGTGCATCCAGAGGTGGTCGGTGGCGTTGGCCATGTCAGCCCCATCGGGTCTCGGGCCGGTAGGGGTGGACACCGGCCGCTCTGCCCACGGTTATCCCACAGCCGTGCGCCCGAAAGCAAGTGGTATCAGTCGTGAAGGATGACGATAGCGACGGATTCAGCGAGCACAGGTCCCTGGTGCAACGGATTCCGCATGACGTGGGTGCTGGCCGCCGCCCCGACGGGAGGCGCGGGTCAGGCGGTGCCCCACGTGTACGTCTGCTTGCGCAGCTTGAGGTAGACGAACGCCTCGGTGGACAGCACGCCCTCGACGGCCCGGAGCCGTTGCAGGATCTCCAGCAGGTGGTCGTCGTTGCGGCACACGACCTCGGTGAGCAGGTCGAACGACCCGGCGGTGATGACCACGTAGTCGACCTCCTCCAACTCGGCGAGGCGGTCGGCGACGGCCTCCAGGTCGCCGTTGGTGCGCAGGCCGATCATGGCCTGCCGGGGGAAACCGAGCTGGAGCGGGTCGGTGACCGCGACGATCTGCATGACGCCCGCGTCGAGCAGGCGCTGCACCCGCTGGCGTACCGCCGCCTCGGAGAGCCCGACGGCCTTGCCGATCGTCGCGTAGGGGCGCCGACCGTCCTCCTGGAGCTGCTCGATGATCTGCTTCGCCACATCGTCGAGCAGTGCGTGGCTGGCTCCGTCACGGACGGTGACCCGCCGTCCGCCGTTGCCGTTGTCGTTGTGCCGGTTCGTCATCGACCGCTCCCCATGCCGGATTCCGGGCCTGAGCCTAGTGCCACCGCGCAGTCTGGCGTATTTCGTCGTCCAGAGCTATTCCCGCAACGGAATCCCTTGTAAGGAAGGTCACCTCATGTCAGGATCAGTCGTCCACCGCGACCTGACCCTCCCGCCGGCGCGCCACCCCGTTCCCGCCGCCGACGAAGACCCCTTAGGAGTCGTCGTATGCGATCTCCCCTCCGCCCCCTTTCCCGACGTGGGCTGTTGACCGGCACTCTGGGTTCCGCAGCGCTGCTCGCCGCGGGTGGCTCGCTGGCCGGTTGTGGCACGAAGGCCGCGACCCAGACCGAGACCGGCTGCGTCAGCGACGACCTCTCCGGCACCGAGAAGACGCTGGCCTTCTCCAACTGGCCGCAGTACATGGACGTCGACGAGAAGGACGAGTCGAAGCGGCCGACCCTCGACGAGTTCGTGACCAAGACCGGCATCAAGGTCACGTACACCGAGGACGTCAACGACAACAACGAGTTCTTCGGCAAGGTCCAGAACCAGCTCGGCGCATGTCAGACCACCGGACGGGACATCGTCGTCCTCACCGACTGGATGGCGGCCCGGATGATCCGGCTCGGCTGGATCCAGAAGCTCGACAAGTCGAAGATTCCCAATGTCGAGGCCAACCTGCTCACGTCGCTGCGCAACCGCTCCTTCGACCCGGAGAGCCAGCTCGCCGTCCCGTGGCAGTCGGGCCTCGCCGGCCTCGCCTACAACGGCAAGGTGACCAAGGAGATCCGTACCGTCGACGAGCTGCTCACCCGCCCCGACCTCAAGGGCAAGGTGACCGCCCTGAGCGAGATGCGCGACACCATCGGGCTGCTGCTGCAGTCCAACGGACACGACCCGGCCAACTTCACCCCGGCCCAGTTCGACGACGCGCTGAACAAGCTCAAGAAGGCCGTCGACTCCGGTCAGATCCGCAAGTTCACCGGCAACGACTACGCCCCCGACCTGGCCAAGGGCGACATCGCCGCGTGCATCGGCTGGTCCGGTGACGTCATCCAGCTCGGCTTCGAGGACGAGAAGATCAAGTTCGTGGTGCCCGAGTCCGGCGTGATGCTCTGGTCGGACAACATGCTGGTGCCGAACAAGGCCACCCACAAGGCGAACGCCGAGCAGCTCATGAACTACTACTACGACCCGGTCGTCGCCGCGAAGCTCGCCGCCTACGTCAACTACATCTGCCCCGTCCAGGGCGCCCAGGCGGAGATGGAGAAGATCGACCCGGAGCTGGCCGCCAACCCGCTGATCTTCCCGGACGAGGCGATCCTGTCGAAGTCCAAGGTCTTCATGGCCCTGGACGAGAAGCAGGAGAAGGAGTACGACGCCAAGTTCCAGCAGGTAATCGGGGCGTGAGAAGCATGGGACACGACGCACCGGCCGGCGACCTGCGGCTGGCCGACCTCACCAAGCGGTTCGGCGTCTTCACCGCGGTGGACGATCTCAGCCTGACCATCCCGCAGGGTTCCTTCTTCGCCCTGCTCGGGGCGTCCGGCTGCGGCAAGACCACCACCCTGCGGATGATCGCCGGGCTGGAGGAGCCGACGAGCGGGCAGGTCCTGCTCGGCGACCGGGACATCGCCCGGCTGCGCCCGTACAAGCGGCCGGTGAACACCGTGTTCCAGTCCTACGCGCTCTTCCCGCACCTGAACATCTTCGAGAACGTGGCGTTCGGGCTGCGCCGGCGTGGCATCCGCTCGGTGGACGACGAGGTCCTGCGGATGCTGTCGCTGGTGCAGCTCGACGACTACGGCAGCCGCCGGCCCGCCCAGCTCTCCGGCGGCCAGCAGCAGCGGGTCGCACTGGCCCGCGCCCTGATCAACCAACCGCAGGTGCTGCTGCTCGACGAGCCGTTGGGCGCACTCGACCTGAAGCTGCGCCGGCAGATGCAGATCGAGCTCAAGCGCATCCAGACCGAGGTCGGCATCACCTTCGTGCACGTCACCCACGACCAGGAGGAGGCCATGACCATGGCCGACACGGTCGCGGTGATGAACGCGGGGCGCATCGAGCAGCTCGGTGCGCCGGCCGACATCTACGAGTTCCCGGCCACCGCCTTCGTCGCGAACTTCCTCGGCCAGTCCAACCTCCTCGCCGCCGAGGCCGCCGGGCCCGCCGGGGACGAGGTGCCGGTCTCGGCGCACGGCGGTCGCTTCTCGGTGCCCGTCGGCCGGGCACGCTCCGACCGGGGTCCGGTCTTCCTCGGCGTACGCCCGGAGAAGCTGCACCTGGCCGGCTCCGCCGACCAGGTCCCCGCCGGACACCAGCACGTCACCGGCACCGTCACCGACGCCTCGTACGTCGGGGTCAGCACGCAGTACCTGCTCCGCACGGCCTGGGGGAGCGAGCTGACGGTGTTCGTCGCCAACAGCGGCACCAACGGTCAGCTCGCACCGGGCACGCAGGCCGTGGCGTACTGGGACCCGCGGCACGCGTTCCTGCTGCCCCGCGAGCCGGGCGAGCACGACCGCACGACTCCGGTGCTCGACGAGCCGGTGGGCGCCAGCTCATGACCGCCCTCGCCCACGTGCCCACCGGGACCGGGCAGTCGGCGGCGCCACCGCCGGCGGCCCGGTCCGGGCGGCACCGCCTCCTGCCGTACCTGCTGCTCCTGCCCGGCGCGGCGTGGCTGCTGCTGTTCTTCGGCGTGCCGCTGCTGCAACTCGCCGCCGCGAGCCTCTACGACCCGAGCGGCTCGCTCTCCACCGGCTACGCGCTGACCTGGGCGTTCGGCAACTACCCGGACGCGTTGCAGGCGTACTGGCCGCAGTTCACCCGGTCGTTCCTCTACGCCGGCATCGCGCTGGTGCTGGCACTGCTGATGGGCTACCCGCTGGCGTACGCGATCGCGCAGAAGGCTGGCCGGTGGAAGAACCTGATGCTGGTGTGCGTGGTCGCGCCGATGTTCACCAGCTTCCTGGTCCGCACGCTGGCGTGGAAGACGATCCTGTCGGACAACGGCTGGCTCGTCGGGCTGCTGCGCGACGTGCACCTGCTCGGTGCCGACGGCCGGCTGCTCGCCACTCCCGTCGCGGTGATCCTCGGCCTGACGTACAACTTTTTGCCGTTCCTGGTGCTGCCGCTGTACGCGAGCCTGGAACGGCTGGA
This sequence comes from Micromonospora sp. BQ11, assembly GCF_052068135.1. Taxonomy (NCBI): domain Bacteria; kingdom Bacillati; phylum Actinomycetota; class Actinomycetes; order Micromonosporales; family Micromonosporaceae; genus Micromonospora; species Micromonospora sp. BQ11. Next base: position 366,034 of record NZ_JBQHDB010000001.1, read on the forward strand.
CTTCCGGCTGCTGGAGGCGGCGAGCGACCTGTACGCAAGCCCGGTGCAGGCGTTCCGGCGGGTCACCCTGCCGCTGTCGATGCCGGGCCTGATCGCCGGGACGCTGCTGTTCTTCATCCCGGCCAGCGGCGACTACATCAACGCCGAACTTCTCGGCACCCCGAACGAGTACATGATCGGCAACGTCATCGACTCGGCCTTCCTGGTCCGGCTCGACTACCCGCAGGGCGCGGCGCTGTCGTTCCTGCTGATGGCGGCGATCCTCGCGGTGGTCTTCGTGTACCTGCGCCGGGCCGGCACGGACGAGGTGTTGTGATGAGGCTTTCCCGTTGGCTGGCCGACCGCTGGGTGATGGGCGTGGGCCTGCTGGTCCTCGGCTACCTGTTCCTGCCGATCGCCGTGGTCGCCGCGCTCTCCTTCAACCGCCCGTCCAGCCGCCTGTCGTACGACTTCAACGAGTTCACCCTGGACAACTGGCGGCAGCCGTGCGCCACCAGCGACATGTGCGACGCGGTGGTCCGCAGCGTGCAGATCGGGTTCATCTCCACCGTGGCCGCCACCGCGCTCGGCACGCTGATGGCGTTCGCCCTGGTCCGGCACCGCTTCCGCGGCCGGTCCGGCATCAACGTGCTGATCTTCCTGCCGATGGCGACGCCGGAGCTGGTGATGGGCACCTCGCTGCTCGCCCTCTTCGTCGCCGGTGGGGTGCAGCTCGGCTTCTGGACCGTGGTCATCGCGCACGTGATGTTCTGCGTGTCGTTCGTGGTGGTCACCGTGAAGGCCCGGCTCGCCGGCATGGACCGGCGACTGGAGGAGGCCGCGATGGACCTCTACGCCAACGAGTGGCAGACGTTCCGCCGGATCACCCTGCCGCTGGTGCTGCCCGGCATCGTGGCCGCCGCGCTGCTCGCGTTCTCCCTGTCGTTCGACGACTTCATCATCACCAACTTCAACTCCGGCACCACCGTCACGTTCCCGATGTACGTCTGGGGCGCCGCCCAGCGGGGCATCCCGCCGCAGGTCAACGTCATCGGTACGGCGATGTTCGTGATCGCTCTGCTGCTGGTCCTGGCCAGCTCGCTGCGCGGGCGACGGGCGAGCCGGGCCGCCCTCGCCGCACCCGTGGTCGCCGGGCAGGCCGGCGGGCGGTCGTGACCGGCTCCCATACCGGCCGGGCGCACGCGCTGGCGGACGCGGCGCCCGTGCCCTACTGGCTCGACCGTCCGGAACGCCCCGATCCGCTCCCGCCGTCCACCGGCCGGGCCGACACCGACCTGCTCGTCGTCGGGGGCGGCTACTCCGGGCTCTGGACCGCCCTGCTCGCCAAGCAGGACGACCCGGACCGGGACGTGCTGCTGGTCGAGGCCGGCACCTGCGGCTGGGCCGCCTCCGGGCGCAACGGCGGCTTCTGCGCCTCGTCGCTCACGCACGGCCTGGCCAACGGGGTCGACCGTTTCCCGGACGAGATCGACCAGCTCGAACGGCTCGGCCGGGAGAACCTGGACGCCATCGCCGCCACCGTGGCGGACCTCGGGATCGACTGCGACTTCGAGCGCACGGGTGAGCTGGCGGTGGCGGTCGAGCCGTACCAGCTCGACGGGCTGGCCGAGGACGCGGCGCTGGCCCGGCGGTACGGCCGCGACGTACGCCTGCTCGACGCCGACGAGGTGCGCGCCGAGGTGGACTCCCCGACGTACCTCGGTGGGCTCTGGGACCGTGACCGGGTCGCCATGCTCGACCCGGCGCGACTGGCCTGGGGCCTGCGCCGCGCCGCCGTCGACCTCGGTGTCCGGATCCACGAGCACACCCGGGTCACCGGTTTGCGCGCCGACGGCGCGGCGCTGCGGGCGGAGACCGCGGGCGGGCCCGACGCGATCCCCGGCTCGGTGCGCGCCCGGCAGGTCGTGCTCGCCACCAACGCCTTCCCGCCGCTGCTGCGCCGGCTGCGGGCCTGGCTGGTGCCGGTCTACGACTACGCGCTGATGACCGAGCCGCTGACCGACGCGCAGCGCACGTCGATCGGCTGGGCGAACCGGCAGGGGCTCGCGGACACCGGCAACCAGTTCCACTACTACCGGATCACCGGCGACGGGCGGATCCTCTTCGGCGGCTACGACGCGGTCTACCACTACGGCAACCGGGTCGCGCCGGCGCTCGAACAGCGGGACGCCACCTTCACCGCCCTCGCCGACCACTTCTTCACCACCTTCCCGCAGCTCGACGGCCTGCGTTTCAGCCACCGGTGGGGCGGCGTCATCGACACCTGCACCCGGTTCTGCCCGTTCTTCGGCACCGCGTACGACGGTCGGCTCGGGTACGCGGCCGGCTACACCGGCCTCGGGGTCGGCGCCACCCGGTTCGGTGCCCGGGTGATGCTCGACCTGCTCGGCGGCGAGGACACCCCGCTGACCCGCCTCGACCTGGTGCGCAGCAAGCCGATGCCGTTCCCGCCGGAGCCCGTCCGGGCCGCCGGCATCCATCTCACCCGCTGGTCGCTGGCCCGCGCCGACGCGCGGGACGGCCGGCGGAACCTGTGGCTCCGTACGCTCGACCGTCTTGGTTTGGGGTTTGATTCCTGATGCGCATCCTGCTCGTCGGCGCCGGCGGCGTCGGCTCCGCCGCTGTCGCCATCGCCGCCCGCCGTTCCTTCTTCGAGACCATGATCGTCGCCGACCACGACCTCGGCCGCGCGTCCCGTGCGATCGCCGACCACGACTCCCGCTTCGTCGCGGCGCAGGTCGACGCGTCCTCCGCGGACGCGGTCGCCGACCTCTGCCGCGCACACCGCATCACCCACGTCCTCAACGCCGTCGACCCGCGCTTCGTCATGCCGATCTTCGACGGCGCGTACGCGGCCGGCGCGGACTACCTGGACATGGCGATGTCGCTGTCCCACCCGCACCCCGACCGGCCGCACGCCGAGACCGGGGTGAAGCTCGGCGACGACCAGTTCGCCGTCGCCGACCGGTGGGCCGACGCCGGCCGGCTGGCGCTCTGCGGCATCGGCGTGGAGCCGGGCCTGTCCGACGTCTTCGCCCGGTACGCCGCCGACGAACTGTTCGGCGAGATCGACGAGATCGGGGTACGCGACGGCGCCAACCTCACCGTCGACGGGTACGACTTCGCGCCGTCGTTCTCCATCTGGACCACGATCGAGGAGTGCCTGAACCCGCCGGTCGTGTGGGAGGCCGGGCGGGGCTGGTTCACCACGCCGCCCTTCTCCGAGCCGGAGGTCTTCCACTTCCCGGAGGGCATCGGGCCGGTCGAGTGCGTCAACGTGGAGCACGAGGAGGTGCTGCTGATCCCGCGCTGGGTGAAGGCGAAGCGGGTCACCTTCAAGTACGGCCTGGGCAACGAGTTCATCGAGGTGCTCAAGACGCTGCACAAGCTCGGCCTCGACTCGACCGTGCCGGTCCGGGTGGGCGGCGTCCAGGTGTCGCCCCGGGACGTGGTCGCCGCCTGCCTGCCCGACCCGGCCACCCTCGGCGACCGGATGCGCGGCAAGACCTGTGCGGGCACGTGGGTCCGGGGGGTGGGCGTCGACGGGCGCCCGCGCGAGGTCTACCTCTACCACGTGGTCGACAACGAGTGGTCCATGCGCGAGTACGGCCACCAGGCCGTGGTCTGGCAGACCGCCGTCAACCCGGTCGTCGCCCTGGAACTGCTCGCCACCGGCGCCTGGTCCGGTGCCGGGGTGCTGGGGCCGGAGGCGCTGCCGCCGGTACCCTTCCTCGACCTGCTGAACAGCTACGGTTCGCCGTGGGGAATGGAGGAGCGGTGACCCGGTACGGCCAGATGTTCGGACCCGACGTGACCTTCCTCGGGGTGCCGCCCTGCACGATCTCCGAGCCGGTGACCTACGCGGACGCCGACGTCGTCATCGTCGGCGCCCCGTTCGACGGGGGCACGTCGCACCGGCCCGGGACCCGGTTCGGCCCGTCGGCCATCCGCCAGGCCTGCTACCTGCCGCACGACGGCTCCCGACCGTCCCTCGCGCTGCGCGTCGACGCGTTGCAGGACCTGCGCGTGTACGACGCGGGCGACGTCGAGATGTTCTCCGGCGACATCGAGCGATCGCTGTCCGCCCTGGAGGACGCCGTCTTCGCGGTGACGTCCGCCGGGGCGATCCCGGTGGTCCTCGGCGGCGACCACTCCATCGCCCTGCCCGACGCCACCGGGGTGGCCCGCCACCACGGGCTCGGGCGTGTGTCGCTCGTACACTTCGACGCCCACGCCGACACCGGGGACGTCGAGTTCGGCTCCCTGCACGGGCACGGCCAGCCGATGCGGCGGCTCATCGAGTCCGGTGCGGTACGCGGTGACCGTTTCCTCCAGATCGGCCTGCGCGGCTACTGGCCCGGCCCCGAGACGTTGCAGTGGATGGCGCAGCAGCGGATGCGCTCGTACGAGATGACCGAGCTGGTCTCCCGTGGCCTCGACACCTGCCTGACCGAGGCGTTCGGGATCGCCACCGACGAGTGCGAGGGAGTCTTCCTCTCCGTCGACGTCGACGTGGTCGACCCCGGCATGGCCCCCGGCACCGGCACCCCCGAACCCGGCGGCCTGACCTCCCGGCAACTGCTCGACGCCGTCCGCCGCGTCTGCTACGAGCTGCCCGTGGTCGGGGTGGACGTCGTCGAGGTCGCCCCACCGTACGACCACGCCGACATCACCGCCTACCTCGGCAACCGGGTGGTGCTGGAGGCGCTGTCCGCGATCGCGAGACGCCGCCGGGACGCGACGGGCGGCTCCCCGTGGAACCCCACCCAACCCCTCCTCGACAACCGCTGACCGAGGTTCCTGCCCGGAAGGAACTGCCCCGTCGGAGATCTGCCCTCAAGGGCCCCGACGGGGCAGCGTCGGGCATCGGTCGGGGCGGATACTCCACCTGTGCCAGCGTTCACGCCCAAGGAACCGTGGAAGACGAACCCGGGTCTGGCCGCGCTTCATGTGATCGTCTGGTACCTGGTCATCGTTGTCGCCTATTTCGCGATGGCACTCGCCCTGCCGGACGCTCGCGCCGAAGACTGCCAGGACACCTTCTGTTCCTCCCCGAGGACCGACGTGCTCTGGTTCGGCTTCATCTACGGCGTACCGGCCTTGCTGGTGGCATTGCTGATCAGCCTGGTGATCCTCGGTGTCCTCAGTAGCCGTCGTCCGCAGCGTCGAGCCGCCGCGGTGGGGTTGATCGCCGCCACGCCCGCCTTCGTCCTGCTGGCTGTCGCCGCTTGCGTCGCCGGTGGTACCCGATGACCGGCAACTCCCCGGAGGGCCCCGAGGACCCCTGGTGGCGGACCAGTCCCATCCTGGCGACGCTGGTGATGCTCGCCTGGTACGGCGTCCTCATCGGCGCCTTCCTCGCCGTGGTGCGCCTTGTCGACGACACCGTCGCCGAGGACTGCACCGGCTCCTGCCACTCCGATCAAGGGCAGGTGGTGCTGTTCGGGCTGTTCCTGGGCGTACCGGCGATGACCGTGGCGTTCCTGATCAGCGGTCTCATGCTCGTCCTGACGACGGCGCGGAGCCCGAGGCCGCGAGCGGTGTCCGCCGGCACCGCCGCCGCGACCCCGGCGATCGTCGCGGCCGTGCTGGTGCTGTGTGTGGGCGCCGAGTACCTGAACTAGCCGAGGTCAGGAAGCGGACGCCCGCCGGCACCTCCCGGGCCCGCAGTGCCCGCATCGAACCCCGTCCCTCCGGCGTGATCCGAAACATTCCTGTCGGCAACGCTGAACCGGCCGGTGCTCCCGACCCGTACCCGCTGGTACGAGATCGTCGGACGACGGGAGATGCGGTGAAGGTGCAGCGGAAGCACGTACTGGCGGCCGGTGTGGCGGCGGTCGCCGCGGCGGCGGTGGCGGTGGGCACCGGGCTGGGCTTCGCGGACACGGCGCCCGCGCGGGCCTCGGCCTGCACCGGGTCGGTGACCTTCTCCGCCGAGGGCGGGGCGCCGGCGGCGACCAGCAACCGTTTCCCGGTCGGAACGCGGCTGCGGGTGACGAACCTGGACAACAACCGGACGACGGAGGTCACGGTCGTCGGGCCGTCGGGCAGTTGCGTGCTGCTCAACACCGCCGCCATGGACCTGGTCCGCGAGCCTGGCAGGAACGTCGTCCGGCGCAACGTGGTCGAGGTGCTGAACGGCGCCCAGCAGCCCGGGCGCGACGCCACACCGCCGGATCCGGCGTCCACCCGCCCCGGCGCGGCCTCGCCCGGCGCCTCCGGCCCGGCACCCCGGTCGGTCTGTACGGGTGCGATCACCTTCTCGGCCGAGGCCGGCACGCCCGCCGCGACCAGTGGGCAGTTCCCGGTGGGAACCCGGCTGCGGGTGACGAACCTGGACAACCGCAAGACGGTGACCGTGACGGTGACCGGCCCGTCGGGCAGTTGCGTGCTGCTCAACGCGGCGGCGATGGACGCGATTCGGGAACCGGGTAAGAACCTCGTCCGCCGGAACACCGTCGAAGTGCTCCGCTGAGACGTTAGGAAGGGCCCCTTCTTATGCACCAGGCGTTAAGAAGGGGCCCTTCCTTTCACTGCATCAGGTGAAGGCGGCGTCGAGGATGTCCAGGCCGCAGGACAGTTCGTCGTCGGAGATGACCAGCGGCGGCAGGAACCGCAGCACGTTGCCGTAGGTGCCGCAGGTCAGCGTGAGCAGGCCGGCGGCGTGGCAGGCGGCCGACACCGCCGACGTGCGGGCCGGGTCCGGGGTACGGGTGCCGGGCTGGACCAGCTCCACGGCCAGCATCGCGCCCCGGCCGCGGACCTCGGCGACGACGCCGGTGCGCTCGGCGATCGCGCGCAGCCGGGGCACCATGGTGGCCTCGATCCGCCGGGCGGCGGCGACCAGGTCCAGCTCGTGCATCGTCTCGATGCTGGCGAGCGCCGCCGCGCAGGCGATCGGGTTTCCGCCGTACGTGCCGCCGAGGCCACCGACGTGCACCGCGTCCATCAGCTCGGCCCGCCCGGTCACCGCCGCGAGCGGCAGGCCACCGGCGATGCCCTTGGCCAGGGTGACCAGGTCCGGCTCGACGCCCTCGTGCTGGCAGGCGAACCAGTCCCCGGTCCGGCAGAACCCGGTCTGGATCTCGTCGGCCACGAAGACCACGCCGGCCGCCGTCGCCCACTCGCGCAGCGCCGGCAGGAACCCCGCCGCCGGTACGACGAAACCACCCTCGCCCTGGATCGGCTCGATCAGCAGTGCCGCGACGTTCTCCGCGCCGACCTGCTTCTCCACCATCTCGATCGCCCGCGCCGCCGCCTCGGGGCCGGACAGGCCGCCGTCGCGCAGCGGGTACGACATCGGCACCCGGTAGACCTCACCGGCGAACGGCCCGAACCGGTGCTTGTACGGCATGTTCTTCGCGGTCAACGCCATGGTCAGGTTGGTCCGGCCGTGGTACGCGTGGTCGAACACCACCACCGCCGGTCGCCCGGTCGCGTGGCGGGCGATCTTCACGGCGTTCTCCACCGCCTCGGCGCCGGAGTTGAACAGCGCCGAGCGCTTCTCGAAACCGCCCGGGGTCAGCGTGTTGAGCTGCTCGCAGACCGCCACGTACGACTCGTACGGTGCGACCATGAAGCAGGTGTGGGTGAAGCGTTCGACCTGCGCCCGGACGGCCTCGACGACACGTGGCGCGGAGTTGCCGACGTTCGTCACCGCGATGCCGGCGGCGAAGTCGATCCACTCCCGGCCCTCGACGTCGGTGATGGTGCCGCCGGACGCGTGGTCCACGTAGGACGGGATGACGCTGCCGACGCCACGCGCGACCGCCGCGCCCCGCCGCTTGTGCAGTTCCTCGGAGGATGACATGTGGCTCAGCCCTCTTTCGTTCGCGACTGCGGGGCTCGCAACCCCGGCTCACTCCTCGCGCTCACAGGTCAGCCCTCGATGTTGTGCATGACGTGCTTGATCCGGGTGTAGTCCTCCAGGCTGTAGACCGACAGGTCCTTGCCGTGCCCGGAGTGCTTGAACCCGCCGTGCGGCATCTCGGAGACGAACGGGATGTGCGTGTTCACCCACACGCAGCCGAAGTCGAGGCGACGGGTCATCCGCATCGCCCGGCCGTGGTCCTTCGTCCACACCGATGCGGACAGGCCGTAGTCGACGCCGTTCGCCCAGCGCACCGCCTCGTCCTCGTCCGAGAAGCGCTGCACGGTGATGACCGGGCCGAACACCTCGTCGCGGATGATCTCGTCCTCCTGGCGCACGCCGGACACCACCGTCGGGGCGTAGAAGTAGCCGCGCTCGCCGACCCGGGATCCGCCGGTCCGCAGGTCCGCGTGGTCCGGCAGGCGGTCCACGAAGCCGCTGACCCGGGCGAGCTGGTTGGCGTTGTTCAACGGCCCGTACAGCACGTCGGCGTCGTCGGGTGCGCCGGTCTTGGTGTTCCGGGCCTGCTCGGCGAGGGCCGCCACGAAGTCGTCGTGGATGCCGGGACCGGCCAGCACCCGGGTCGCCGCGGTGCAGTCCTGGCCGGCGTTGAAGTAGCCGCCCACCGCGATCGCCTCGGCCGCCGCCTCGATGTCGGCGTCGTCGAAGATCACCACGGGGGCCTTGCCGCCCAATTCCAGGTGCGTGCGCTTCAGGTCCGGCGCCGCCGCGGAGGCGACCTCCATGCCCGCGCGGGTCGAGCCCGTGATCGACACCATCTGCGGGGTCGGGTGGGAGACGAGCGTACGGCCGGTGTCCCGGTCGCCGCAGACGACGTTGAAGACGCCCGGCGGAAGGAATTCCGACGCGATCTCGGCCAGCAGCAGGGTCGACACCGGCGTGGTGTCCGACGGCTTCAGCACCACCGTGTTGCCGGCGGCCAGAGCCGGGGCGATCTTCCAGACCGCCATCATCAGGGGGTAGTTCCACGGGGTGACCTGGGCGCAGACACCGATCGGCTCGCGCCGTACGTAGGAGGTGTGCCCGGCCATGTACTCACCGGCCGAGCGACCCTCCAGCAGCCGCGCGGCACCGGCGAAGAACCGGAACTGGTCCACCGACGGGGGTAGCTCCTCGTCGGCGGTGAGCTGACGCGGCTTGCCGGTGTTGCGTACCTCCGCGTCGACCAGCTCCGCCGCGCGGGCCTCGACCGCGTCAGCGAGCTTGAGCAGCGCCTTCTGCCGTTCGCCCGGCGTGGCGTCCCGCCAGCTCTCGAAGGCCGTGGCGGCGGCCCGCATCGCCGCGTCCACGTCGGCGGCGCCGGAGACCGGCGCCTGCGCGAACACCTCACCGGTGCAGGGGTCGATCAGGTCGGCGTAGCCGCCGTCGGCCGGCTCGACGTACTCGCCGTTGACGAAGTTGCGCAGCTGCTGCTGGTCGCTCATGACGGGATCACTCCGAGGGGTTCCGGGGGTGCGGTCTGCGGCGGTTCTCGCAATGTGTATGCCATCTTCGCTACTGAATTCGCGGCAGACAAGGGCTGCGGCGACTGTTTCCGTCGACTCTTCCGTCGTCTACGCTGCTCGACGTGGAGCCCGTACCGTTCTTCGTCGCCTCCCGTCCCGTTCAGGGCGAGGGAGAGCTGACCGTCCACCACCCGTACGACGGGCGCGCTGTCGGTCGTACCACCCTCGCCAGCGCCGAGCAGGTCGAAGCGGCCGTCGCGGCAGCCGCCGGAGTGGCCGCGGAGGCCGCGGCCCTGCCCGCGCACGCCCGGGCGGCGGCCCTGGACCACGTCTCCCGGCGCCTCGCCGAGCGGGCCGACGAGGTCGCGGCACTGATCACCGCCGAGAACGGCAAGCCGGTCAAGTGGGCGCGCGCCGAGGTCGGCCGGGCCGTCTCGACCTTCCGCTGGGCGGCCGAGGAGGCGCGGCGCTTCTCCGGCGAGCTGCAACGCCTCGACACCGACCCGGCGGCCACCGGGCGGATCGCGCTGGTCCGCCGGGTGCCGAAGGGGCCGGTCCTGGGGATCTCGCCGTTCAACTTCCCGCTCAACCTGGTCGCCCACAAGGTCGCCCCCGCCATCGCCGTCGGCGCGCCCATCATCGTCAAGCCGGCCCCGGCGACCCCGCTGTCCGCGCTGCTGCTCGGTGAACTGCTCGCCGAGACCGACCTGCCGGTGGGCATGTTCTCGGTGCTGCCGCTGCCGAACGAGCGCGCCGCCGACCTCGTCGCCGACCCGCGGCTGCCGGTGGTGTCGTTCACCGGCTCCGGGCCGGTCGGCGCGGCCATCCGCCGCTCCGTCCCGGACAAGCACGTGACACTGGAACTGGGCGGCAACGCGGCGGCGGTCATCTGCGAGGACTGGAACACCGACTCCGACCTCACCTTCGCCGCCCACCGCATCGCGACCTTCTCCAACTACCAGGCCGGGCAGTCCTGCATCGCGGTGCAGCGGGTCTACGTGCACGAATGGCTCTACGACGCGTTCCTGCCCCGGCTGGTCGCCGCCGTCCAGGAGCTGCGGACGGGCGATCCGTCCTCCGAGCTGACCGACGTGGGACCGCTGGTGTCCGAGGCCGCCGCCGAACGGGTCGAGGCGTGGGTCGACGAGGCCGTCACCGCCGGCGCGACCATCGAGGTGGGTGGCCGGCGCGAGGGTGCCACGTACCCGCCCACCGTCCTCACCGGAGTTCCCGCCGACGCCAAGGTCTGCGCCGAGGAGGTCTTCGGGCCGGTGCTGGTCGTCGCCCGCGTCGAGAACGACCAGGCCGCGTTCGCGGCGGTCAACGACTCGGCGTACGGGTTGCAGGCGGGCGTCTTCACGCACCGGACGGACGTGGCGTTCGCGGCGCACCGGGCCTTGGAGGTGGGCGGCGTGATCGTCGGGGACGTGCCGTCGTACCGGGCCGACCAGATGCCGTACGGCGGGTTCAAGGGCAGCGGCGTCGGGCGAGAGGGCCTGCGCAGCGCGATGGACGACTACACCGACGTCCGGGTGCTCGTCCTCACCGGCGTCGAGCTGTAGCGGGATTAAGGAAGGGCACCCTTTTAACGCCTGGTGCATAGGAAGGGCCCCTTGTTAACGGGGGCACCGGCATGCGGCGCGTCACCAGGTCCCGTCGTCGCGAACCCGGGCCGGTGCGCGGCCCAGCAGCAGGTTGGTGAGGGCCGCGTCGATGTCCGCACCGAGGAACCACTCACCGGCCTGGTCCAGCGCGAAGATCCGGCCCTGCTCGTCCACGGCGATGATGCTGTCCTGCCGCTCGGTCCCGATGGGAAAGAGCCGTACGCCGAGCACCGCGCCGAAGTCGGCCAGCGTGTCGGCGGTGTGCGCGATCGTGTGCGGGCGGATGTCGAATCGGGAGATCCATACCTCCTCACCCGGCCCGAGACGCCCGCCCACCAGGCTCGGAAAGGCCGTGAGAGTCGTCATGACGGCGGGAAAGACAGAGTGTTGATGGGTCTGGCCCGGCACGGCCGTGACGTCTCGTACTCCTGCGGTGGCCAGGACCTCGTCCCCGAAGTGCGGCTGCCACCCGGCGGCGACGAGCGAGTTGGCGACGTCCGGTGGGAATCGGCCCGGGTCCGGGTCCGGCTGCGGCTCTGGGAACCACGGCTCGGTGTAGGCGCGGTCGGACCACGGCAGGACGTTGAACTGCACGAGGGCGTTGACGCACGAGTCGCAGGGCTGGTCGGACGGGCCGCCGTGCGGGTCGCCCGTTTCGCGGACCCGGAAGATCTCGAAGCGAGCGGCCCGGAACAGGGCTGTCGCGTCGGCCATGCCCATCGATTCGATGCCTTCGGCGGCACGGCGATGGTCGTACTCGTGCAGGACGTCCGAGACGACGATCAGTTCGGCGTGGCGGTCCCCGCCGCGGACGAGGTGGCCCGGTGGCAGGTTGTCGAGGTACCGGCGGACCAGCGGATGGTGGTTGACCTCGATGTCGCCCTTGGCGCCCTGCGCGCGGTACAACCGGCCGTCCACGCTGAGGTGGGCGGCCGTGGTCGGCGTGGGGAGCCGGCGGATCTCGCGGAGCAGTTGGCTGGTGGCGTCGACCGTGCGAGGCGCGGTCGGACCCTCCGGGCGGCTCCGGCGGTACATGCGTTCGACCTGCTCGACCGACACCCGGGGCCAGGTGCTCACCTCGCCGGTTCGCTTGTCGACCACAGTGGTCGGCAGGTCGCCGGGGACCGTCCGGACATCGGGCGACACGGAGGACGTGATGGCGAAGCCCAGGTCGAACTCGTCGACCGACGGGCGGCACTCGTAACCCAGACGCTGTGAATCCCGGCGGGCCCACACGGCGGCGAGCTGCTCGGCCTGCTGGCGGTCGATCACGAGGCTGAAACTACCGGACCCCAAGGGATTGTGGCGCCCGGTATGGTTCGCCCTACCGACGGTGACCGGGGAGGGTGACGTTGGCCGAGAACGTGGACCGGGACGCCAACCGTGCGCTGCGGGCGCGGTTCGACGACGTGTACGGGCAGTACCAGCGGTTACGGTCCGGACTGGACGAGCTGCAGACACGGTTGACCGAGCTGCGTGTGACCGAGCGGTCACCCGACGGGCGGGTGACGGCCGTCGTCGGGGCGCGGGGAGAGGTGATTCAGGTCGAGGTGAGCCCCGCGGCCTACCAGGAGCGGGACGCCAAGGGGCTGAGCCGCGCGATCACCGAGACGGTGCAGCGGGCCGGTGCCACGGCGGCGGAGGAGACCCGGCAACTGGTGGCCACCTACCTGCCGGGCGGGTCCGGGCCGGTGGAGTTCCTGCGTACCGGGGACTTCGCCTCCCTGCTCGGTCGGGCCGACGCGGCGCTGCGGCGGGGGGAGTGATGGACGGTCTACTGTGGCTCGATCCCGAGCGCGCCCGACGCGCCGGTGCCGACCTCTCGGCGGCGGGTGAGGCCTTCGTGGTGGCCCGGCATCGGGAGGGCGGCGCCATCGCGGCGGCCAGCGTCCAGCGGCCCTGGGGGAGGGACGACATCGGCGCGACCTTCGAGCAGCGGTATCGCGGCTTCGAGGAGGTCGTGCTCCGGGCCTGGGAGGGCGTGGGACGGCACCTGACCGGACTGGGCGCGGACGTCGTCCGCTCGGTCGAGGCGAACGTGCAGACCGACGCCGCCAGCGCCGGTCGCCTCGGCCAGGTGGCCGACCGGCGTTCCGAGCCCTGATCGGCGGAGGAGTCCGGGATGACCGTGCTGCCCAGTCCGATCCCACACCCGCTCGACTTCTCGCCCTGGGAGCTGCCCGGCTGGATCTACGAAGCCCTCGACTGGGTGGTCGGGGTCGAGTGGCCGGACGGCAACGAGCGTGCGGTCTGGGACCTGGCGGACCAGTGGTACGGGGTGGCCGCCGCCCTGGCCGGTCCACAGACCGACGCGGTCACCGCCGCGACCGAGGTCAGGAGTGGCTACGGCGGTGTCGGCGCGGTCGCCACGGCGTTCGACGAGGCCTGGCATCGGGTCGCCGAGGGCGACGACGCGCCGCTGCCGGTGCTGCTGGCGATCAGCACCGACCTCGGTCGCCTGGTCGAGGAGTGCGGCTGCGACATCGAGGGCGCGAAGCTCGAGGTCTGGATCGAGCTGGGCATCCTGGTGGTCGAGCTGCTCGGGCTCGCCGTGGCGACGGTGCTCACCGCCGGTGCCGCCTCACCGGCCGCTGCGGCGGCGATCGCCGCCACCCGGGCGATCGTGCAGCAGATCTTCAAGCGGCTCATGGCGCAGCTTGCACGGAAGGCCCTCAAGCAGGGGCTCAAGGAAGCCGGCGAGCGGGCGGCCAAGGAGGTCACGAAGGGCGGGATGCGCGGGCTGGCCCGGCGCGCCGCGGCCGGTGGGCTCTACGAGGCGGGCGAGGAGGCGGGGGTCAGCCTCGCGACGCAGGCGTACCAGAACTCGACCGGCCGCCGGCACGGCCTGGACCTCACGGAACTCGGCACCTCGGCCGTCGGTGGCCTGGCCGGTGGTGCCGTCGCACCGCTCGCCGGCCTGGGACGGCACGCCACCGGCCGGGGTGCCCGGATCGGGGAGCACGTCGGCCGGGAGATGACCGGCGAGGTGCTCGCCGAGCAGGCCGCGAGCCTCGCCATCGGGCAGGGACCGACGTCGCTGGAGGACGCCGCGCGCGCCGCCGCCTCCGGCGTCCGGGGTTCTGCCACGACGCAGGCCGACGCGGCGTTGCAGGCCCGGCTCGACGGCCGGATGAGTGCCCTGGCCGGTCTGCCCACGACACCGGCCGACCTCCGCGTCGCTCCATCTCCCGAGCTGTCGGCGCAGGGCGGCGGAGTGGTCGGAGCCGGTCCTGCGCTGGACGGCGGCATCCGCTCGACCGTGCCGCCCGGGCCCGACGTTGCTCCCGCGTCCCGTCTGCCCGAGCCCCCGCTCGTCGGGGACCCGCGCACCGTCCAAGCCGGGAGCACCAACACGCCCCAGCCCTCGGCCGTCGATCCGGTGGGTGCCGGCGTGCGCGGCGGGGACACGGCCGTCGGCCCGGACGCGACGCCCCTGGTCCCGCAGCAGCCGGGTCCAGCTGCGCCGCCCGATGCGCACACTGCCGTCCTGGCGTCGGTCGACACGCCGTCGACCACGTCGTCGCAGGGTGTGGTTGTCGCCGATGCGAACGTCACCTCGCCGTACCGTCCGTCGGACAACCCGACCCTCACCTCCGCCGCACCCGTGGCGCCGACGCCGAACGGCCCGGTCACCGCGCCCGCTCCGCCGACGGTCGACGGACTGTCGAGCGCCGCCGGTCCCACCGTGACGACGAGCGGCCCACCGACGAGCGGCTCCACCGCGTACCCGATCAACCCGACGGCCGGACCGACGGCGTTCCCGGCGACGGCCGGACCGACCGTGACGGCGGCGCCCTCGCCGCCGGTGCCGACGACGTCCGCGACCACGCCGACGGACACCCTCGGCACCGCCGCGCCGCGCCACCCGACCGAGGCGGTCACGCCGCGGACAGGCCTGGCCGCACCCGCGCCTCCGCCTCCGCCTCCGCCCCCGCTCCCGCCTCCGCCTCCGCCCCCGCCCCCGCCCGCGGATGCTGTCAGCGGGAGCAGCGGGGTCGGGATCACGCCGGCGTCAGGACGCGGCGGGGCCGACGCCCTCCGGCCGCGCACCCCCGAGTGGTACGCCGCGCAGTGGGCCGCCGACCGGGACGCCTTCGAACGGCGCCGCTACCGGGGCTACTACGAGTCCCAGCGGGAGCGACACGAGGAGAAGCGCCGGTTCCGGGAGGTCGCCCGGCTGAGGGCCCTGGCTGACGAGCACTACCGGCGTGCGCACGAGTTCGCGGCACAGGCGTTGCGCCTGCGCCGGGCGGGACTCGTCAGGGCTTCGCACGCCTGGCAGGAGGCCGCCGACGAGGCGACCCAGCAGTACGGCAAGCACTTCGACGAAGCAGAAGCGGTGCTCAGCGGCACCGTCACCCCTGTCGTCGTCGAGGTGGGGAAAGAGGACTTTCGGTCGATCAACGACGATGTCGGCGACCTCACCCTCGGGGCGGTCGACACGGGGAACCGCTCCGCCCTGACCGGTGACGACGACCCGCCGCCGATCGACCACTCCCGCCGGTACGGGGTCCGTGGCGGCCTGCGCCCGCCGTTGGCGCTGCACCAGACCGACGTGGAGCGGCAGATGCCACGGCACCCGGACGGCGGCGTCGTACGTACCGCCGATCCCCGCCGGGGCGGCTGGTTCCGGCTCATGAACGACGGTGGGCCGCAGGCCGATCCGACCCGGGGCATCAACTGCCTCGACTGCACGCTGTCGCTCTTCGACACGTGGGTGCACGGCCGGCCACGGGTGGCGGCTCCGCGCACCTTCGACGCGTACGAGAACGGCAACGTGACGCGCCCCCTCGACGGGGAGGCGAACGGACCGGCCCGGATCGAGGACGTCACCGGCGGACGTTTCCAACGCCTGTGCGCGCCCGGCGAGGGGAGGACGCGGGTCCACCCCAAGCACGCGCTGGACGCCGGATACCGGAACCTGCACGACCAGTTGGTCATCGGCGGGCACGGGAGCTTCGCGTTCGTCATCAACCAGTGGGAGGGCGGCGGCTCACACATCTGGGTCGCCCTGAACCAGAACGGCACCGTGCTCTACCTCGACCCGCAGTCGGGGGAGATTTCCGACAAGCCGCTGGGCGGCCACCGTGGTCACCCCCACGCACGGAACGCCATCGACGCCGACGTCCTGATCCTGGGGCCCGACGCCCGGCCGATGCCGCTGGCGGGATTGCGGCGTGGGTTGTTCAGCCAGCGACCAAACCTGCCGGAGTATCCCCCGGCGCGGGAGCACCAGGGGTACGGCGAGCCGTACCTGAACCGGATGCACCTGCTGGCCGGTCCGGGCTCCGCCGAGCCAACGCCACACGTATCAGATGCCGGGCCCTCGGGACTTCCTGAGAGCCGTCCGGATCCCGCTGGACGGTCGCTCTCGCATGGGAGGAGCGGCCATCAGACCAGGGATGTCCTGATGGCCAGGGCAAGCCTCGATGAAGCATTGGCAGCCGGGGGTGGCCCCATTGAATGGGCGGCGCAGTTGAAGCCCTCGACGGTCCGGACGCTGGCACCGTCCCTGAACGAAGCAGATGCCCAACAACTTGTTCGGTTCTTTCGGGAGCCGCAGGTGCAGCGGATGCTCGACAGGTGCTGGCAGGAACGGCTTCCGGGTGAGCCGGGGCTGGCTTCGACATTGATCTGGGCGTCGGTGGGAAGGCCCGATCTCGTTCGGGTGATGCTGAGGACTCCGGAACTTCTTGAGTCGTTGACAGCAAGGCCTGTGACTTTTGAGCACCTTGCGGAGCAGGGGCGGGCGGTAGCTGTCCTCGGCGAGGTTCTCGATGAAATCGAGCGGCGGGGTGTGGACGCGGTAGCGCAAGAAGTTGTCCCAGGGGCGCGTCCCGTACTCCTCGCGGACTGGCAGCGGGAGATCAGCGAGCGGCTGGCGGTATTCGGACGATCACCCGTTCAGGCAGGCTTTGATACGTCCCGGCGTCATGATGATCTCTACCGCTCAGAGTACGTCCGTACGCTCTATGTGGCTGCCGTTGAGGCTCAGCAGCAGTTGAATCACATCGCCCGCAAGCTCGCCGGTGAACGCGGCAAGCCAGGCTGGCGGGTCAAGCCCAAGGACCGCGACCGGGTGGGAGACAAGCTTCTCGAGTACGACGACGACGCCTCCAGGCTCAAGGATCTAGCGGCGGCGAAGGTTGAGTTCCTCCGAATGGATGATGTCTACCGTGCCTTGCTGGAGTTGGACGGGGAACGCGATGTTGTCGTTGTAGGCATCAAGGACCGCTTTCTCAAGCCCCAGAAGAGTGGCTATCGGGACGTGCTCCTCAACCTGGAACTGGCCAACGGGCACATCGGTGAACTTCGCCTCCACCTGGCGGGCGTGGAGGAGGTAGCCAGGTGGGAGCACGCTCTGTACCAGGTTCGGCG
This sequence comes from Micromonospora sp. BQ11, assembly GCF_052068135.1. NCBI lineage: Bacteria > Bacillati > Actinomycetota > Actinomycetes > Micromonosporales > Micromonosporaceae > Micromonospora > Micromonospora sp. BQ11. The sequence continues at coordinate 383,352 of NZ_JBQHDB010000001.1, forward strand.
TGACCTCGACTCGTTGGCCGGAGGCCAAGATCGCCCTCTGAGCTCTGGCGAGCGCGCTTTGCGTAACGCCTTGACCCGTCGCGGGCGGGAGGCCTATCAGCAGGCGCTGGACGATAGTGGAGTGGAGCAACGACATGAATGACATTTCTGCCGATCTGGTTCTCCCTGCCTTCTTCAGCTACTACGAGTCGCCGGTCAAACTGGTCGAGACGATGGACAGCGGCGTCGTCGCCTTCCGTCTCTCGAAGGACACGGGCGGCTGGGTCGCGGCCAACGACCTCATCGACAAATTACTCCTAGGTGGCGGCGACGAAACCGAGGAGCTGACCGTGGACGAATTCATACAGTTGACGGAGCATGATCGTGGCTACTACCTCCGTGGCGAGGGCCCCGTGTACGCGCTGTATGAGACAGTCCGAGCAATCAGGGAGACCCAGGCCCGCGAGCGGCGCCGGCCCACACCGACGGAGGTGGCTCTGATCGCGGGAATCCAACGCAGAACCTTCGCAATGTTCGAGGAGATGCTCGAGCAGGATGGTGACCCTGCGGCGGATCCGAACCTCGCTGAACGCGGCCAGTGAGCAGTGCCCAGGAAGGACGCTACGACGGATGGTGGTTGTCGAGAAACGGCCTTACCGCCAGTTGGGCCGCGGCCATCGCTGCGCGTTTCGCGCTTCGTCGATGCCCTGGTTGAGAAGCAAGTGAGCGCAGTCCAGGACCGCGACTTCGTCTCCTGCGGGTGTGGAGGCAATCTGCCGGAGGCCTCCGCGCCGGGTCCTCATACCAATGGGTGGCCGTACTCGCTTGCCAACGATGCGAGGTCCGGCTCGCCGAACTGCTCCACCATCGCGTCGAAGAGCACGACCTTGTCCGCGCCGAACCGGCCCACACCGGACCGGTACGAGGCGGCCGTCACGAACCTAGGCGGACTCGACTTGCTGTGGAACTTGTCGGCGTACATGACCAGGCGTTCCTCCTCCGTCTCGGCCAGGTAGTCGTCGACCGGTATCGGAAGTCCCTGCCGCAGCACGTCCTCTCGGCTCAATCCCACCCCCGTGTGGTGGGAGCAGAACCGGCGTACGCGTTCAGGGACGCCCACCTCGCGCAGGAGTTCGTGACCCAGGACGCCGTGCCTGATGTAGCTCCCGTGGTCCAGGACTCCGGACGCGTCGTACAGGCGGTAGACACCGATGTCGTGCAGGAGGCAGCCGGCCCGCACCAGGTCGACGTCGAGGGTGTGGTCCCGCCCGGCGAGGAGCTGCTCCGCGATCCTCCACACGATCTGGCAGTGGGTGTGGACGAGGTCGAAGGCGTCCGCGTGGGGAGCCCACTGCTTGTGCAGGTCGTGGATCTGGTCGCCGGTCGGAATCCACGCCGGGGCGTCGACGGTCGGTGACCGGTGTGGCAGTCGGACGACCACAGCTTCCTCCTGTCGGAATCCCATCGCGTGCCAGCACCGTATCGGTGCGGGTCGACGGTACGGCTGACCTGACGGCGAGCTCCGACGGCGGCTTCCGCCGGAGGCCGGGCCAGGCTCCTGAGCGCCGTACGATCGCCCCGTGAGGGAGCCGGACGTGCGGGGCGATGCACCGCGGCTGGTCGTTCCGGGCACCGTCGCGGAGGCGCTCGCCGTGCAGGACCGGCTGCGACCGCTGGTCGACCTGGTGGGGCCGGGACCGGAGGCGCCGGCGACGGTCGCCGGCTTGGACGTCGCGTACGCCGAGGAGGGTGACCGGCTGGCGGCGGCCGTGACCGTCCTCGACGCCCGGACCCTCGCGGTGGTGGATTCGGCGGTCGCGGGGGGTCGGCCGGCGTTCGGGTACGTCCCGGGCCTGTTCGCCTTCCGGGAGCTGCCGGCGCTGCTCGACGCGTTGGAGCGGCTGCGGGTCCGGCCGGAGCTGCTGGTCTGCGACGGCCACGGACTGGCCCATCCGCGCCGGTTCGGGCTGGCCTGTCACCTGGGCGTGGTCACCGGCCTGCCGGCCATCGGGGTGGGCAAGGCGCCGCTGGTGGGCGAGTGGACACCACCGGGGGAGCAGCGGGGTGCGTGGACACCGCTGTCGGACGGCGGTCAGGTCGTCGGTCGGGTGCTGCGGACCCGGGACGGGGTGAAGCCGGTCTTCGTCAGCGTCGGCCACCGCGTGAGCCTGGACAACGCGACGGCACGGGTGCTGGCGCTGACGCCGCGCTTCCGGCTGCCGGAGACCACCCGTACCGCCGACCGGCTCTGCCGGGACGCGCTGGCCGCCGCCGCGCCACGGCCCTGAACGCCGGCGCGCCGCCGTGTCGCACGACGCAGACCAGGCGCGTCGGCCCACGCGTGGTGGGCGCCCGGCCGGGGTAATCCAGGGCACATCCGGGGCGTTCGATGACCAGGGCCTACGAGGCACCGGTAGTAGCCTGACCGGCGGATCCCCGGACCGGGGAGGAAACGGCGAGGTGATCATGTTACGGCGGCACGCGGCGCGACTTGCGGCGATCTGCGCGTTGGTGGCTGGCTCGGTCACCCTCGGCGCGTCGCCGGCACTCGCCGACGACGATTCCGTCCGGGTGCGCGCCGCCGGCAGCTACACCGCCGGCGGTTCCCCCGAGGGCGTGGCGCTGGAGGTCCGTAAGCGCAGCGACGGGTGCGTGCTGCTGCGTACCGCCCTGTCGCTGCGGCTCGACGGCCTCCGCGCCGATCAGGTCACGGTGCAGGTCAACGACGGCGGCCGGTGGTCCCCGGTGCCGCTGTCCGACACCGGCGGCGGCGTCGCCACGGCGGCCACCGCGCCGTCGGACCCCCGCCTGTGCAAGGACAAGAGCGTTACGGTGCGGTACCGGCTGGCCTTCGCGGCGTCCGCTCCCGGCGGCCGGCTGATCGTCGCCGGCGAGGCCGCCGGCGCCCGCGGGCAGCTGCTCGGCCGGGGCAACGACACCTCGCGGGTGGAGGGTGCGGACGCCACCGCCACCCCGACGCCGTCGAAGAAGCCGTCCCCCACCCCGAGCGCGGTCGCCACCGTGCCGGTGACCGTCGACGAGGACACGCCGGTGGCCGCGCTCGCCCAGCCGGCCGGCGATGCCACCCGGAACGTAGCCCAGGAGTCGTCGGGCCCGTCCCCGATCCTGTTCTTCGGCCTGGCCATGGTCGCGGTCGGGCTCGTCCTCATCGTGCTGCTCGTGCGTCGCTTCCGGGAGGACCGGGCGCAGACCAAGGGCCGCAGGTCCGGCGGCACCTTCGGCGCGGGGCGAGGACCGGCCGGCCCGGTCCAGCCCGGGGTGTACGGGCAGCAGCAGCCGCCCGCCCAGCCGGGGGTCTACGGGGCCCGCCCCACCGGCGGCGTCTACGGTGCCCGCCCGGCCGCCCCGGCCGAAGCCACGCAGGTGATGCCCCGCCCCGGTGCCGGCACGCCGTCGCCCACCACCTACGGCACCCCGCCGGCCGCGCCCACCTCGGCGCCACCCGTACCCGGCCGGTACGGAACGCCCGTGTCCGCTCCGCCCGCCTCGGGCCGACCGCCGGTGCCGGGGCAGTACGGCGCCCCGGTCTCGTCCCCGCCGGCCACCGACCAGCCGCCGGCCGACCCGGGTGCGGGACCGTCCCCGTCGGAGCCGCCGGCCTCGACCGGCGACGGCGACCACACGGTGTTCATGCCCAGGCTGCCCGGCTGAGCCGGGCACCCCGGTCCCCCTCCGATACGCTCGGGGCGTTGACGACCTGCGGCGCAAGGAGCGAGACCGGTGTCTGATCTGTCCCAGATCGTGAAGGCCTACGACGTCCGTGGGACGGTGCCGGACCAGTGGGACGAGCGGGTGGCCGAGGCGCTCGGGGTCGCGTTCACGCAGGTGCTGAACGACTCCGGTGAGCCGGGCGAGGCGGTGCTGATCGCGCACGACATGCGCGCCAGCGGCCCCGGGCTCGCCGCGGCCTTCGCCGCCGGTGTCCGGGGCGAGGGCCGTACGGTCATCGAGCTGGGCCTGGCCTCGACCGACATGCTCTACTACGCCTCCGGGTCGCTCGGGCTGCCCGGCGCGATGTTCACCGCCAGCCACAACCCGGCGCAGTACAACGGCATCAAGATGTGCCGCTCCGGCGCGCGTCCGGTCGGGCAGGACAGCGGGCTGGCCGAGATCCGTGACCGGGCCCAGGCACTGCTGGACTCGGGAGAGATCAAGGCGGCCGGGAAGCCGGCCGCCCCGGCCGAGCAGCGCGACCTGCGCGCCGACTACGCGGGTTACCTGCGCAAGCTGGTCGACCTCTCCGGCATCCGGCCGCTGAAGGTGGTGGTCGACGCCGGCAACGGCATGGGTGGTTGGACCGTGCCGACGGTGCTGGGTGACGCCGCCCTGCCGGCGCTGCCGCTGCAGATCGTGCCGCTCTACTTCGAGCTGGACGGCACCTTCCCCAACCACGAGGCCAACCCGCTGGACCCGAAGAACCTGGTCGACCTCCAGCGTGCGGTGGTGGAGCACGGTGCCGACATCGGGCTCGCCTTCGACGGCGACGCCGACCGGTGCTTCGTAGTGGACGAGCGCGGCGAGCCGGTGTCACCGTCGGCGATCACCGCCCTGGTGGCGGCCCGCGAGCTGGCGAAGCACCCGGGCTCCACGGTGATCCACGGCCTGATCACGTCCCGCGCGGTGCCGGAGATCATCCGGGAGCAGGGCGGCAACCCGGTGGTGGCCCGCGTCGGGCACTCCTTCATCAAGGCCGAGATGGCCCGGACCAACGCCATCTTCGGGGGCGAGCACTCCGCGCACTACTACTTCCGGGACTTCTGGTTCGCCGACACCGGGATGCTCGCCGCCATGCACACCCTGGCCGCGCTGGGCGAGCAGTCGCTGCCGCTGTCGGTGCTGGCCGGCGAGTACGAGCGGTACGTCGCCTCCGGCGAGATCAACTCCACGGTGGCCGACCAGGCCGCGAAGGTGGCCGAGGTGCGGGCGGCGTACCCGGACGCGGAGGTCGACGAGATGGACGGACTCACGCTGCGTTTCCCGGACGGCGCGTGGCTCAACCTCCGCGCCTCCAACACGGAGCCGTTGCTGCGACTCAACGTCGAGGCGCCGACCCGAGCACGGATGATCTCCCTCCGCGACGAGGTGATCGGCCGCGTTCGCCGATAAGATCCCTGCGCCCGGTCGGCACCGCCGACCGGTGACACCGCACACGTGGAAGGAGCCGCGCCGTGGCCCTGGACCCGCAGTTGCTGGAGATCCTCGCCTGCCCGGACACGCACCATGCCCCGCTGGACTACGACGCACAGGCGCAGACGCTGACCTGCACCGAGTGCGGCCGGGTCTTCGAGGTGCGTGACGACGTCCCGGTGCTGCTCCTGGACGAGGCGCGTCCGGGCCGGGCGGAGCGGTCGTGATCGACGGTACGGCCGGTGTGAGCGGTCGCCGCGACCCCGACGAGGCCCTGCTCAACAACCCGGACGCGCTCGCCGAGCACGACCCGGGCGGGATGCTGCGCCACACCGCCTCGGGCGGCGCGCAGGTCCGCGAGTCGGCGTCCCTGGCCGCCGAGGCGAACCTGGCGGTGCTGGCCGACGAGGGCCGGCCCCGTGCGGTCGTCATCGCCGGCATCGGCACCGCCGGCCGGACCGGTGACGTGCTGGCCACGGTGGCCGGTCCGCGCTGCCCGGTGCCGGTCATCCCGCACCGCAGCGCCGGCGTTCCCGGCTGGGTGGGTGCCGCCGACGTGGTCATCGCCGTCAGCGCCTCCGGTCGTAGCCCGGAGGCGCTGGGCGCCGCCGAGGCCGCGCACCGCCGGGGCGCCCGGCTGGTCGCCGTCGGCGCACCGGATTCCCAGTTGCAGTCGGTGGCCGAGCGGGCCCGCGCGCCGTTCATCCCGGTGCCCCGGCGGGCACCGGCCCGGGCCAGCCTGTGGGCGCTCACCGTGCCGGTTCTGCTCGCCGCCCGTACGCTCGGCCTCGTGAAGGTCAACGAGGCGGATCTGGCGGAGACGGCGGCGCGTCTCGACGCGGAAGCCGACCGCTGCCGCCCGACGGCGGAGTCCTTCGTCAACCCGGCGAAGTCGCTCGCGCTCGGCCTGGCCGGATCGGTCCCGATCGTCTGGGGATCGTCCCCGCTGGCCACCGTCGCGGCCCGGCGCTTCGGCGACACCCTGTCGGCAAACGCCCGCTACCCGGTGGTCTCCGGTGCGCTCGGCGAGGCCGGCCGGGGTCGTGTCGGTCTGCTCGACGGCGTCTTCGGTGGCCTGGTCGAGGGGGAGCGGGACATCTTCGCCGACCCCGACGAGGAGGCCCCGAGCGGCACCCGGCTGCGGCTGGTGCTGCTGCGCGACGGCGGTCTGAACGCCGAGGACGACAGCGACGAGCCGCTGGCCGTCGAGGAACGTCGCGCGGACGCGGTGCAGACCCTGGCCGAGCGGCGGGGGGTGCGCTGCGACGTGGTGACCGCCGAGGGCGGTTCCGCGCTGGAGCGGCTCGCCTCGCTGATCGCCGTCCCGGACTTCGCGTCGGTCTACCTGGCCCTCGCACACGGTCTGGACCCGATGGCCGTTCCGGCCATCACGGAAATGAAGGAGCTGGCAAACCAGTGAGTGCTAACGGCGGGACCAAGGCGATCATCGCCGCCCTGCTGGCCAACGTCGGCATCGCGATCACCAAGTTCATCGCGTTCCTGCTGACGGGTCTCTCGTCGATGCTGGCCGAGTCGATCCACTCGGTCGCCGACGCCAGCAATCAGGCGCTGCTGCTGCTGGGCGGGAAGCGGGCGAAGCGGGAGGCCACCCCCCAGCACCCGTTCGGCTATGGCCGGGAGCGCTACATCTACGCGTTCATCGTGGCCATCGTGCTGTTCAGCGTTGGTGGCCTGTTCGCCCTCTATGAGGCATACCACAAGTGGTCCCACCCGGAGACGCCGGACAAGTGGCAGTGGGTCCCGGTCGTCGTGCTGGTGGTCGCGATCGTGCTGGAGTCCCTCTCGTTTCGCACCGCGATCGTGGAGTCGAACCGTGTACGGGGCAACCAGTCCTGGGTGAAGTTCGTCCGTCGGGCCAAGGCGCCGGAGCTTCCGGTCGTGCTGCTGGAGGACCTGGGCGCGCTGCTCGGCTTGATCTTCGCGCTGCTAGGCGTGAGCATGACGTTGCTGACCGACAACTCTCGGTGGGACGCGTTCGGCACGGCCATGATCGGTGTCCTGCTGGTCGTCATCGCGATCATCCTCGCCATCGAGACCAAGAGCCTGCTGCTGGGTGAGGGCGCCGAGGCGCACGACGTGGCGGCGATCGAGAAGGCCGTCACGGACGGCCCGCAGGTCGAGCGGATCATCCACATGAAGACGCTCTACCTCGGTCCCGAGGAGCTGATGGTGGCGGCGAAGATCGGCGTGCCGGCGTGTGAGAGCGCCGAGGAGCTGGCCCGGGGCATCAACGCCGTCGAGGCCCGGATCCGGGCCGCCGTGCCCGCGGCCCGGGTCATCTACCTGGAGCCGGACATCTACAGCGCCGCCGCCGAGCGCACCGGCACCGCCACGACCACCGCGGTGCCGGAGTCCGAGCCGGGCGAGGTGGCGGGGCGGCACGGGAGCTGATTCGTGGAACCGCTGTACGGACCGGTTCGGAACTACGCCTGGGGGTCCCGCTCGGCCATCGCCGAGTTGCAGGGCCGCCCGGTGCCGAGTGACGAGCCGGAGGCCGAGCTGTGGCTGGGCGCCCACCCGGGCGCCCCGGCCACGGTCGACCGCGACGGCGGCCGGGTGGCGCTGACGGACCTGCTGCTCGCCGAGCCGGGGCACTGGCTCGGCGAGCAGGTGGTCGGCCGTTTCGGTATCCGGCTGCCGTTCCTGCTCAAGGTGCTCGCCGCGGACGCGCCGCTGAGTCTCCAGGCCCATCCGGATCCGGAGCAGGCCCGCGCCGGGCACGCCGCGGACGCGGACCGGCCGCATGCCGAACGCAACTACGTCGACCCGCACCACAAGCCGGAACTGCTCGTTGCGCTGTCGCCGATGGAGGCGCTCTGCGGTTTCCGGACCCCGGAGGAGGCGGCGGCGGTGCTCGCCGCGTTCGGCGTACCGGCGTTGGAGCCGGTGGTGGCCGCGCTGCGGACGGGTACGGCGGGCCTGCGTGACGCCGTACGCGCGCTGCTGACCTGGCCCGCCGAGGAGCGGGACGGGCTGGTGAAGGCCGTGGCGTCCGCGCCGGTCGCCGGTCCGGACGCCGCGCTGGCCGCGCAGCTGGCGGCCGCCTACCCCGCCGACCCGGGCGTGCTGGTGGCGTTGCTGCTCAACCGGGTACGCCTGGTGCGGGGCGAGGCGATCTGGATGCCCGCCGGGAACCTGCACGCCTACCTGCGCGGGACCGGCGTGGAGATCATGGCGGCCAGCGACAACGTGCTGCGCGGCGGGTTGACCCCGAAGCGGATCGACGTGGACGAGCTGCTGCGGGTGCTGCGCTTCGAGGTGCTCCACGACCCGGTGGTGCGGCCCCGCCCGGTGGCGCCGGGGGTGGTCTGCTGGCCGGTGCCGGTGGACGACTTCGCGTTGCACCGGGTGACGGTGGGCAGCGAGCTGCCCGAGGTGACACTGTCGCCGCCGGGGCCCCGGGTGGTGCTGTGCTGCACCGGCGCGGTCATCGTCGACGACGGGGCTGGCGCGGTGTCGCTGGCGCCCGGGCAGGCCGCGGTCGGCGCTGCCGCCGGGGGGCCGCTGCGCTTCGCCGGCGCCGGTGAGGCGTACGTCGCCACCTGCGGTTCTTCCTGACCGACAGCGGCGCCTTCGGGGGCGCGAGCGGGTACTGACGCGCGCAAGTCCGACTTTCCGGAAATGGCTTGACGCGGCTTCAACGCAGTGTGACTCTATGAGTGCGCAGCGTTGTCGCGACGACGGTCTCGAGAGCGCGCGGGGGAACCAAACCGGGGGGATGCACGGGGCGGCGGCCGATGGACGGAAACTCCGTCCACCACCGACCGCCCCGTGCGCTGTCCACGTACCGGACACCCGTCCGTCGGCGCGCGAGCGTAAGGTAGAGGGTCGCGCTGCACATCGTCCGACAGGAGCTTCCATGACCAGCACCCTCCCGGCGTCCGCCAGCGGTACGCCCGAGGTCCGGCCGAGCACCCTCGCCGAGGGCGACTACAAGGTGGCAGATCTGTCGCTCGCCGAGTTCGGCCGCAAGGAGATCCGGCTCGCCGAGCACGAGATGCCCGGCCTGATGGCGATCCGTCGTGAGTTCGCCGACGCTCAGCCCCTCGCCGGTGCGCGGGTCACCGGTTCGCTGCACATGACCATCCAGACCGCCGTGCTGATCGAGACCCTGGTCGCGCTGGGCGCGCAGGTGCGGTGGGCGTCCTGCAACATCTTCTCCACCCAGGACCACGCCGCCGCCGCGGTCGTCGTCGGCCCTGACGGCACCGCCGACGCCCCGGCCGGTGTGCCGGTGTACGCGTGGAAGGGCGAGAGCCTCGAGGAGTACTGGTGGTGCACCGAGCGGGTGCTCGACTGGCCCGACGGGCAGGGCCCGAACATGATCCTCGACGACGGCGGTGACGCCACCCTGCTCGTGCACAAGGGTGTCGAGTTCGAGAAGTCCGGTGTCGTGCCGCCGGTGGAGTCCGCCGACTCCGAGGAGTACGCGGTCATCCTGGGTGTGCTGCACCGCTCGCTGGCCGAGGACGGCCAGCGCTGGACGCGGATCGCCTCGACCATCAAGGGCGTGACCGAGGAGACCACCACCGGCGTGCACCGGCTCTACGAGATGCACCGCGGCGGCACCCTGCTGTTCCCGGCGATCAACGTCAACGACTCGGTGACGAAGAGCAAGTTCGACAACAAGTACGGCTGCCGCCACTCGTTGATCGACGGCATCAACCGGGCTACCGACGTGCTGATCGGCGGCAAGATGGCCGTCGTGCTCGGCTACGGCGACGTGGGCAAGGGCTGCGCGGAGTCGCTGCGCGGTCAGGGCGCCCGGGTCGTGGTGACCGAGGTCGACCCGATCTGCGCGCTCCAGGCGGCGATGGACGGCTACCAGGTCGCCACCCTGGAGGACGTGGTCGAGACCGCCGACATCTTCATCACCGCGACCGGCTGCTTCGACGTCATCACCAACGAGCACATGGCGCGGATGAAGCACCAGGCCATCGTGGGCAACATCGGCCACTTCGACAACGAGATCGACATGGCCGGCCTGGCCAAGCGCGCCGACGTGACGCGGGAGAACATCAAGCCGCAGGTGGACCTGTGGAAGTTCGACGACGGCCACGCGATCATCGTGCTGAGCGAGGGCCGCCTGCTGAACCTGGGCAACGCCACCGGCCACCCGAGCTTCGTGATGTCGAACTCCTTCGCCAACCAGACGATCGCCCAGATCGAGCTGTACACCAAGACCGACGAGTACCCGGTCGGCGTGTACGTGCTGCCCAAGGCTCTGGACGAGAAGGTCGCCCGCCTGCACCTGGACGCCCTCGGCGCCAAGCTGACCGAGCTGACCAAGGAGCAGGCCGCCTACCTCGGCGTCGCCGTGGAGGGTCCGTTCAAGCCGGAGCACTACCGCTACTGATCCCGTACGACGCGAACCGGGCCGCCGCTGGTGACAGCGGCGGCCCGGTGTCGTCCGCGGTGGTGGCGGTGGGTTTCGTCGGACGCTGCCGCCAGCGGGACACGGTCAGGGGGAGCCGGGTCCCCGCCGGGTCGGCCGGATCCAGGTCCAGACGCACCAGGCGAGCCAGGCGAGGGACACCGCCGCGGCGAGCGTCCGCAGCCGCAGCGCGCTGAGCAGCAGCACCACTGCGAGGACGGCCAGCCACGGCCCGAACGCCCTCACGGTCGCCACCGGCGACGTACGAGCCGGCGGACCAGCGGCGGGGCGATCCACGACCACACGCAGAACAGGAACCAGGACAAGCCGACCAGGCCGGCGAGCAGGTCCAGACCGGCCACGTTGAGCGCGACGATGACCGCGACCGCGACGAGCCAGGTGCGGAGCACGCCGAACCGGTGGAGCGGACGCAGCGGCACCAGCAGCGGATGGGCGTGCACCCGGGACTCCCAGGCGGCCTCGGCGTAGGCGGGGTCGGTCGGGTCGTACGCCACCGCCTGGCCGAAGGAGCGCTCGGCGCTGCCCATCCGGCCGCGCAGGGCGGCGGCGTGACCGTGCAGCGCCAGGGCCACCGGGTGCGTCGGCCACGCCGCGAGGAACTCCTCCGCGACCCGCTCCGCCGTCCGGTCGTCCCCCCGGGCGTACGCGAGCTGGAAGCGCGAGGCGAAGACCGAGGGAAGGTCCGGGACGAGCGCCGCCGCGCGGGCGACGAGGCGTTCGGCCTTGTCGGTCTGACCGACGGTGGTGCAGAGGTCGGCGTACTGGCAGAGCAGCCAGGGGCTGTGCGGGGCGCGGGCGAGCGCGTCGAGCAGCGCCCGTTCGGCGTCGGCGTACGCCCCCCGGTGCCGCAGCGCCAGGCCCAGCCGGCCGAGCAGTTCCGCGTCCGGGCCGGCCTCGGCCAGGCCCTGCCGCGTGACGGCGACGACGTCGTCCCACCGGTCCAGGTCGGTCAGCGCGGCGGCCCGCAGCCGGAACGCGGCGACGTCGGTGGACAGCCCGGCGGGGAGGCGGCCCAACTCCTCCAGGGCCTGCTCGGGTCGGTTCACCTCGAGGAGGTGGGCGACGCGGCCGAGCTGATCGTGACCGGTGCTCATGCCGCCATCAGCGCCCCGATCAGGACCGCCTCGGCGAGGCCGCACGCCAGCACGGCGGCGATGCCGGGCACCCACAGCGACGCCGGTTCCCCGCCGCGCAGCTCGTACGCGCGGAACGGCCTCTTCTGCACGGCGGCGACGGCCGCCCAGACCAGACCGCCCGCGAGTGCGCCGATCAGCCGGGCGGGGCGCTGGTTGTCCGCGTCGAAGAACGCGAGGCTGACACCCACCCGCGCGAGCAGGCCGGCCAGCCCGGCGGCGAGCACGGTCAGCAGCGCCGACCGGGGCAGGCCCAGGCGTCGACCGTTGAGCACGCCCAGCACGGTGACCGCGGTGGGGCCACCGAAGACCGCCGGGTATAGCAGGGACGGGACCCGCCACGGCGGGCGGGCGGGCCGGTACGGCGGCGGGGCGATGGTGGGGGTGAAGAGGTCGTCGGCCACGCGCGGTCCTGTCGGGCGGGGGTGGGGGCGTGCCGGATCCTGCCACAGCGGGGTGATGTCGTGGGGATCCGCCGGGACGACCCCTCCGCACCGGAGGCGGACGGTCAGCGCCGCGGGGCGACCTCGGGGCGTACCGGCGGGAGGTCGGGGCGGCCGCGCGGCGCCGGTGGGCCGGCGGGTGTGGCCGGGCGGCGGTGGCGCGCAACGCCGCACCCGGGGATCATGGTGACGTGCGGTCCCGATCGGGCGGACCGTACGCCGGCCGGAGATGTCCCGGACGCCGCCTGCTGTGCGACGGCGGCCAACGGCAGTACCGTGCCGGGTGACGCCGATCCCACGCCAACGGAACGGGGATGGAAAATTAACCCCATGAGAGCCCGGGTACTGGTGGTCGACGACGACCCCGCGCTCGCCGAGATGCTCGGCATCGTCCTGCGCAGCGAGGGCTTCCTGCCCTCGTTCGTCGCCGACGGGGAACGGGCCCTGGCCGCGTTCCGTGAGAACCGGCCGGACATCGTCCTGCTCGACCTCATGCTGCCCGGCATGAGCGGCATCGACGTGGCGCGGTCCATCCGGGCCGAGTCCGGCGTGCCGATCGTCATGCTGACCGCCAAGAGCGACACCGTCGACGTGGTCCTCGGGCTCGAGTCGGGCGCCGACGACTACGTGGTCAAGCCGTTCAAGCCCAAGGAGCTGGTGGCCCGGATGCGGGCCCGGTTGCGCCGGGGCGAGGACGTCGCGCCCGAGATGTTGACCATCGGGCCGCCCGACAACCAGATCAGCATCGACGTGCCGGCGCACACGGTCAGCCGTAACGGCGAGGAGGTGAAGCTGACGCCGCTGGAGTTCGACCTGCTGGTCGCGCTCGCCCGCAAGCCGCGCCAGGTCTTCACCCGGGAGGTGCTGCTCGAGCAGGTCTGGGGCTACCGGCACGCCGCCGACACCCGCCTGGTCAACGTGCACGTGCAGCGGCTCCGCGCCAAGATCGAGCCGGATCCCGAGCGGCCGGAAATCATCCTGACCGTGCGGGGCGTGGGCTACAAGGCGGGTACCGGATAGCCTGGTCTGCACCGTGACCAGCGCCCCGACCCCCACGCCCGAGAACCCCGCCGGCTGGCGACCCGCCGTGCGGGCGCTCCGGCGTGCCCTGGTCGGCCGGGCCCTGGGCCTCGCCGCCGGGCTGCACCTCACCTGGCGGCGGTCGCTCCAGGTGCGGGTGGTGACCATCACGCTGGTCGCCTCCAGCCTGCTGGTCGGGGGCTTCGCGTACCTGATCGCCGACAAGATCACGAGCATCCTGCTGGAGAACGCCGAGATCGACGTGGAGACCCGGCTGAAGGGCGGCGCGGCGTACGCGGCCAAGCAGTTCGGCCTCTACAACCAGCCGCAGGAGGCGCAGCTCCAGAACACGATCGACGGCACGGTCAACTACCTGGCCGGCGGTGATCCGCAGCAGGCGACCGGGGTCGTGGTCGCCCTGACCGCCGACCGTTACCCGAAGGTCATCCAGCCGCGCACCTCGCCGGCCGTGGACGTCCAGCCGTTGATCAGCCGCGAGCTGCGTGACGTGGTGGCCGGCGGAAAGATGGCGAGCCAGATCAGCACCGGCACGGTCGCCGGCAACCGGACGAAGTACCTGGTCTACGGCTCCCCGGTGCCCACCCAGTTCGGTCAGGTGGAGCTCTACTACCTCGTCCCGCTGACCCTGCAGGACGACACCGCGGCCGACGCCCGGGCGACCGTGGTCGCCACCGGGGTGGCCCTGGTGCTGCTCCTCGGCCTGCTCGCCGCGCTGGTCACCCGGCTCGTGGTGACGCCGGTACGGGTGGCCGCGCGAACCGCCCAACGGCTCTCCGCCGGGCTGCTGGACCAGCGGATGGTGGTCAACGGCGAGGACGACCTGGCGCTGCTCGCCGCCTCGTTCAACCAGATGGCGACCAACCTGCAACGACAGATCCTCCGGCTGGAGGAGATGTCCCGCCTGCAACGGCGCTTCACCTCGGACGTCTCGCACGAGCTGCGGACGCCCCTGACCACCGTCCGGATGGCCGCCGACCTGATCTTCGCCGAGCGGGACGAGTTCGATCCGGCGGTCGCCCGCAGCGCCGAGCTGCTCCAGGCCGAGCTGGACCGGTTCGAGGAGTTGCTGACCGACCTGCTGGAGATCAGCCGGTTCGACGCCGGCTTCGCCATGCTGGACGCGGAGCCGACCGACCTGGTGCCGGTCGTGCACCGGGTGGCCGACCGGCTCGCCGGCCTCGCCGAGCGGGTCGGGGTGGCCATCGAGCTGGAGGTGCCGACCGCCCCGGTGATCGCCGAGGTGGATCCGCGCCGGGTCGAGCGGGTGCTGCGCAACCTGGTCGGCAACGCGGTGGAGCACGGGGAGGCGAAGCCGGTGCTGATCACCCTGGGCGTGGACGACACGGCGGTGGCGATCACCGTCCGGGACCACGGGGTCGGGCTGAAGCCGGGCGAGGAGAAGCTGGTCTTCAACCGGTTCTGGCGCGCCGACCCGTCGCGGGCGCGGCAGACCGGCGGCACCGGGCTCGGCCTGTCGATCAGCCTGGAGGACGCCCGCCTGCACGGCGGGTGGCTGGAGGCCTGGGGCGCGCCCGGGCAGGGTGCCCAGTTCCGGCTCACCCTGCCGGCCCGGGCCGGGGACCGGCTGACCACCTCGCCACTGCGGCTGGTGCCCGGCGACGCCGCACTGCCCTTCGCGGGTCCCCGCGACGGCGGGCTGCTCGCCATCGGTCCGGGCAGCGGTGGGGTGCTGGCGATCGGCCCGGCACCCGCCGGCGACGGCGGCCGGGCGGAGGTGGGCTCGTGACCCGGCGTTTCCTGGCCGGCCTGATCGGGGGCGTCCTCCTGCTCGGCGGCCTCACCGGCTGCGGCATCCCGGAGCGCACCGAGGTCCGGGTCGAGGGGCCGGGTCCGGCGGCCGAGGGCGGCGCGACCAACGCCGACCGGATCGAGCCACCGCTCCGCACCGCCGCCGACAGCACCGAGGACTTCGTCCGGAACTTCCTCGCCGCGCCGGCCGGCGAGCCCGACCGGGCGTACGAACGGGTGCGGCAGTTCGTCGAGAAGGGCGACCGCTCCCGCCTGCAGGAGAAGCGGGGCAGTGAGGTCGCGCTGACCGTGGTCCGCCTGACGAAGAACCCGGAGATCACCACCAACCTGGAGGACATCGACGTCACCATCACCGTCCAGCAGGTCGGCCGGCTGCGCGCCGACGGTGTGCTCGCCCCGCCGGAGGCGACCGAGACGTCGTACAGGTTCCGCCTGCGCCCGACCCTGGAGTCGGGCGACCAGACCGACTGGTACGTGGCCGACCCACCCACCGTGCTCTTGCTCAGCGTCGACGCGCTGGAGGACCACTACCTTCCACGGCCGGTCTACTTCTGGAGTTCCGACCGCAGCCGCCTGGTCCCCGACCAGCGTTACCTGCCGAGAGCGGTGCCGGAGGACCGGCGGGTCAGCGAGGTGGTCAGGTGGCTCACCGACGGCCCGTCGGAGTGGCTCGACCGGGCGGTCAGCCCGCTGCCCGACCGCACCCAGCTGATCAACAACGCCACCCGGACGGACGACCGGTGGGAGGTCGACCTCGACATGCCCGGGGAGGACCGGACCCGGGTGGACCAGCTCGGCACCCAACTGGCGTGGTCGTTGTCGTGGCTCGACGGCCCACTGGAGCTGAAGATCCGCAACCAGCAGGGCGTCACCATCGACCTGGAGCAACGCCGGCAGGAGCGACCCCTGTACAACGTCGAGGGCACCCCGCAGCGGTTCTGTGTGTACGAGGGCTCGATCCACCCGCTGCTGTACCCGGGTGAGCCGGTCGGGTCGGTGCCGGTGGCGGAGGCGGTCAACACCAGTGTCGTGTCCGCCGCCCTCAACCGGGCCGGCACCGGGGTCCATGCCGCGTTGGTCGTCGCCGGCCCCAACGGTCGCAAGCATCTCTCGGTCGGCCGCGGTTTCCCCCCGGTGTCCGCCTTCGAGCGCAGCGACGGCCCGGGCTGGTCCACGGTGGGTCGCCCGGTCTGGCTGCGCTCGGCGGCGGCCCACGCGCCGGTCGGGCTGTTCGTCGCGGACGGCCGGCTCTACCGGTTCGACGGCCGGGCGCAGCCGAGCGTGGTGTCGCTCAATGTCCCCGGCTCCGTGACCGCGGTGGCCGCGGCCCTGGACGGGCATCGGCTCGCCGTCGTCGTGGGCGGCGTGCTGCACGTCGTGGCGGTCACCCTCGACGGGGGTGTGCTGGCCACCGGCCCCGCCCGGCGGCTGCCCACACTGGTGACCCGGTTGTCGGCGGTCGACTGGTACGACGAGAACCGGCTGATCGTCGCCGGTTCCGCCGCCGGCCGGTGGGCCCTGTACGAGTTGAGCGTGGACGGCGCGCTGGAGGTGGCACTCGAGCAGGACATCGGTGCCCCGGCGACGCACCTGGCGGCCTACCCGGCCAACCCGCGTGGGGGGCAGTTCGGGCTGGCCATGTTCGTCGCGAACGAGGTGGCGTTCCGACCCGGGCGGCCTCCCGAGCGCATCCAGCGGGAGCAGGTCGAGGACGTCACCGCGCCGCCGAACGGCGTGCGTCCGGGCAATCCGACCGCCCCCTTCTTCCTGTACTGAGCCTGTGCGGAACCTCGGCGGGCTCTGGGCGGACCTCACCGACCTGGTGTTGCCGGTGGAGTGCGCCGGCTGCCGGGAACGCCGGCCGGGCCTGCGCCACGGGGTGTGCCCGGCCTGCGTCGCCACGGTCCACGACCTGCGCCCGCGGCCGGTGCGCCCGACCCCGGCCCCACCCGGCCTGCCGCCCTGCGTGGCCCTCGGCCCGTACGCCGGCCCGCTGCGCGAGATGCTGCTCGCGTACAAGGACCACGGTCGCCACGGTCTGGCCCGGCCGCTCGGCGCGCTGCTCGCCGAGGTCGTCGCGGCGGCGGTCGGTCCGGTGCGGCCGGTCCTGCTGGTGCCGGTTCCGGACACCGCGGCGGCAGCCCGGTCGCGTTACGGCGACCACCTGGACCGGCTGGCCCGACACTGCGCGGACCGTCTGCGCGCGGCGGGCTGGGCGGCGCGTGTGGTCCGGCCGCTCGTTGCCCGGCCCCGGGCGGACTCGGTGACGCTGGACAGCGCGGGCCGGGCCGCCGCGGCGGAGGAAGCGTTCCGGGCGCGGTCCCGATCGGCGCCGGTTGCCGGCGCGGCCGCGGTGGTGGTCGTCGACGACATCGTCACCACCGGCTCCACCCTCGCGGCGGTCGCGACCGCGCTGGCCGCGACCGGCCTGTCACCCACGGTGGCGGCGGTGCTCGCGGCGACCGAGAAGCGCCGTCTTCCGTAACCGTTCGTGTTTCCGTTTCACCCGTTGGTGTATGAGCTGTGAAAATTCCCGGACCGTTCCCACAACCGGGGGTGACTGTCGGACGAACAGGAGTTAGCGTTTTGCTGTCGGGGGTAGGAGGTCTTTCCCAGCCGCCCCCGGCGCTGGAAGGAGGCGTAGCCGTACTCGACCGGTCGACGCCGACCAGGACCCCTCCTGCAAGGGCGAACGACCGGGACGCCGGATCGAACGACCACCGAACGAGGAGGTCACGTGGACATCGTGGTCAAGGGCCGTAACGTCGAAGTGCCGGACCATTACCGAGTGCATGTCGCGGAGAAACTCGCGAAGATCGAACGCTACGACCACAAACTCATCCGAGTCGACGTCGAGCTGTTTCACGAACGGAATCCGCGCCAGGCGGACCACTGCCAGCGGGTCGAGATCACCTGTGTCTCCCGTGGCCCGGTGATTCGCGCCGAGGCCTGCACGAGCGACTTCTACAGCGCGCTCGACGCGGCCATCGCGAAGCTCGACACCCGCCTGCGCCGTGCGGCCGACCGCCGCCGGGTCCATCGCGGCCGGCACGCGCCGCTCTCCGTCGCCGCCGCCACCGCCGGCCTGCCCGTGGCCGACCTTCCCCCGCTCGCCAGGTCCACCGACGGCGCGTCCGCCGGTGCGGCCACCGCCGTCGCGGAGCGGGTCGAGGAGGAGTACGACGACCAGCCGTGGCACATCGCGCGGGAGAAGGTGCACCCCGGCGAGCCGATGACGGTCGACGACGCGCTGTTCGAGATGGAACTCGTGGGCCACGACTTCTACCTGTTCCACGACAAGGAGTCGGGACGGCCGAGCGTCGTCTACCGGCGCCACGCCTACGACTACGGCATCATCTCGCTCGCGATCTGACCCGGCCGACCGTGGTGGCGGCGCTCGCCGCCACCACGGTCGTTCCCCGCGTCACGGGTCGGCCCGGAACTCCTCGGCGAGCAGGCCGAAGACCAAGTCGTCGACCCGGTGCCCGTTTAGGCCGGGCAGCCGGCCGCGCAACAGCCCCTCCCGGCGGAAGCCGACGTTCTCCAGCACCCGGTGCGAGGCGGTGTTGGTGGGCAGGGTGCCGGCGACCAGCCGGGCCATCCCCACCGGCCCGAACGCCCACCCGGCGAGCAGGCGGACCGCGCGCGTGGCGTACCCGCGACCACGCCAGGGCGGGAGCAGGGCGTAGCCGACCATGCCCTCGCCGAACGCCGGCTCGGTGACCGACAGGCCGCAACTGCCCGCCGGCTCGCCGGTGGCCGCGTCGACGATCATCAGGCGGGCGATCGTGTCGGTCAGCCACGCGCTGCCCGCCAGCGCACAGCGCCGCGCGACCGCCTCCCGCGTCGGCGGCACCGGGTGCGGCTGGTTCGCCACCACCTCGGGACGGGTGTGCAGCCGGAACATCAGATCCGCGTCCTCCGGGACCAGCGGGCGCAGGGCCACCACGCTGTCGGTGAGCCGGCCGTCGGGCAGGTCGGGAAGCGTACGCGGCGCCGGGCCGGGCGGGTCGTCGGCGAGGCGGACCCAGGCGATCAGATCGGTCCGGCTGCCGTCTCGGGTCGGACCGGCCGCCCGGCGTACGCCCTCGTGGCGGAAGCCGGCGGCGAGCGCCACCCGCTGGCTGGCGACGTTCTCCGGGTGGGTGAACAGTTCCAGCCGTTCGCTGCCGGTGGCGAAGGCACGCTCCGCGAGCGCGCGGGTGGCCGCGGTGGCCACGCCCCGGCCCCGCGCCCAGGGCGCGACCCAGTAGCCGATCTCGGCCTGGGCCCGGAAGGCCACGAGCCGGCCCAGCCCCACGCCGCCGAGCAGCCGGTCGGTGGCCGGGTCGGCGATCACGTAGGCGGCACCGCCCGCGGCCCACTCGGCCGGCGCCACCTCGCTGATCCAGCGGCGCGCCTCCGCCTCGGTGTACGGCGACGGCAGGCCGGGCAGGAATCGCTGGGTCAGCGGGTCGTCGCAGCCGGCGGCGGTGTCGGCGGCGTCCTCGGCGCGGTACGGCCGCAGCCGTACGCCGTGTGCCTCGACGATCTCCGGGGTCATGCCAGGTCCTCCGCGAGCAGCCCGCCGACCCAGGCGTCGACCCGGGCGCCGCGGTGGGTGAGTGCTCCCCGGGCGGTGCCCTCGACGGTGAAGCCGGCCTTCTCGGCGGCCCGCCGGGAGGCGGTGTTGCCGACGTTGGCCCGCCACTCGATCCGGGCCAGGCCCAGCGCGGCGAAGCCCCAGGTGCCCAGCGTGATCAGTGCGGCCGGCAGGTACCCCCGGCCGCGTGCCCACGGCGCGGTCATGAAGCCCACGTCGGCGTGCAGCGGGTCGGTGGGGTGCAGCCGCAGGTCGACCGAGCCCGCGTACCGGTCGTCCGGGTCGGCTACCACGAAGCACGCACTGGTACCGGCGGCCCAGGTGCCCTGGACGAAGGTCAGGAACGACTCGGCGTCGGCCCGGACGTACGGGTCCGGCACGGTCGTCCAGCGGATGGTCTCCGGGTCCCGGCAGGTGGCGACGATCGCGTCCAGGTCCCGCTCCTCCATCGGGCGTAGCCGCAGTTCGCCGGCCGCGGTGGCGGCGAAGAGGGTGGGCTGCGGGCGGCCGAGGATCGCGGCCCGGTGGGCGTCCAGCGTGCCCGGCCCGGCCGGTCCGACCTCGCCCGGGCCGGGGACCTCGCCGGGGAGCAGCGAACCGATCCAGCCGTCCCGGTCGCCGTCGGGAAGGCGGAGCCGTCCCTCGACGCGGAAGCCGGTACGCAGGGCGACGAGGCGCGACGCGTGGTTGCCGACCTCGGCCCGCCAGATGAGCCGGCGCAGCGTGAGCGTGTCGAACGCCCAGCGGGCGACCGCCCGGGCGGCCCGGACGGTGACGTTCCGGCCCCGTGCCCACGGCGCCGTCCAGTATCCGATCTCACCGCTGCCGGTGTCCGCGTCGATCGTGATCAGGCCGCAGGAGCCGAGCAGGTCGCCGGTGGCCGGGTCGCAGACGGCGAACGGCGCTCCGGTGCCCCGCGCCCACGCCTGGCCGGAGAGGTCCGTGACGTAGCCGTGGGCGTGTTCCGGCAGGTACGGGCGCGGTACCCTGGTCCATCGCTGGATGTCCGGGTCCTGGCAGGCGCGATGGACGGCGTCGGCGTCGGCCGCCCGCCACGGCCGCAGCAGTACGCCGTCCTCGATGATCTCGGCAGGCTCCATCCGTGCATGGTGCCGGATCGTTCGCCGACGGCGTAACGGGATATGCGCCTGGTCGGCGGGCGGAACGAGCTTTATGTCGGGTTGACCGGCTCCGACCGCCGCCACCAGTGACCATCGCGCCGCTGGAGCGCCTACGATGGTTCGAGACTGTCTAGGGGAGCGTTGATCCGTGTCGATTCTGGAAAAGGTCCTTCGCGCCGGCGAGGGCCGCATGGTGCGCCGGCTGAAGGCGATCGCCGCCGCCGTCAACTCGATCGAGGACGACTACGTCAACCTCACCGACGCCGAGCTTGCCGGCATGACCGCGCAGTTCAAGGAGCGGCTCGCCGACGGTGAGACCCTCGACGACCTGCTGCCGGAGGCGTTCGCGGTGTGTCGGGAGGCGGCCGCCCGGGTGCTCGGCCAGCGTCCGTACGACGTCCAGGTGATGGGCGGCGCGGCGCTGCACTTCGGCAACATCGCCGAGATGAAGACCGGTGAGGGCAAGACCCTGACCTCGGTCATGCCGGTCTACCTGAACGCGCTCTCCGGCGAGGGCGTGCACGTGATCACGGTCAACGACTACCTGGCCCAGCGTGACGCCGCCTGGATGGGCCGGGTGCACGAGTTCCTCGGCCTCACCGTCGGTGTGGTGCTGCCCAACCGGCCGTCGGCCGAGCACCGGGCCGCGTACGAGTGCGACATCACCTACGGCACCAACAACGAGTTCGGCTTCGACTACCTGCGCGACAACATGGCGTGGTCGAAGGAGGAGCTGGTCCAGCGCGGCCACAACTTCGCGGTCGTCGACGAGGTCGACTCGATCCTCATCGACGAGGCCCGCACCCCGCTGATCATCTCCGGCCCGGCCGAGCACTCCGCCCGCTGGTACGGCGAGTTCGCCGGCGTGGTCGCCCGTCTCCAGGCCGGCAAGGACGGCGAGGGCGACTACGAGGTCGACTACTCGAAGCGCACCATCGCGGTCACCGAGCGCGGTGTGGCGAAGGTCGAGGACCGGCTGGGCATCGACAACCTCTACGAGTCGGTGAACACCCCGCTGGTCGGGTACCTCAACAACGCGATCAAGGCCAAGGAGCTCTACAAGCGCGACAAGGACTACATCGTCAGCGAGGGCGAGGTCCTGATCGTCGACGAGTTCACCGGTCGCATCCTGCACGGCCGCCGCTACAACGAGGGCATGCACCAGGCGATCGAGGCCAAGGAGGGGGTGGAGATCAAGCAGGAGAACCAGACCCTCGCCACGATCACCCTCCAGAACTACTTCCGCCTCTACGAGAAGCTTTCCGGCATGACCGGTACCGCCCAGACCGAGGCGGGCGAGTTCAACAAGGTCTACAAGGTCGGCGTCGTGACCATTCCGACCCACCGTCCGATGGTCCGCCAGGACCGCCCGGACGTGATCTACAAGACCGAGAAGGCCAAGTTCAACGCGGTCGTCGAGGACATCGCCGAGCGGCACACGGCGGGCCAGCCGGTGCTCGTCGGCACCGTCTCGGTGGAGAACTCGGAGATCCTCTCCCAGTTGCTGCGCCGGCGGGGCATCCCGCACGCGGTCCTGAACGCGAAGTTCCACGCGCGTGAGGCCGAGATCGTCGCCCAGGCCGGCCGCAAGGGCGCGGTCACCGTCGCCACCAACATGGCCGGCCGTGGCACCGACATCCTCCTCGGCGGCAACCCCGAGTTCCTCGCCGCCAGCGAGCTGCGCCAGCGCGGCCTCGACCCGATCGAGCACGAGGAGGAGTACGCCAAGGCGATGGAGGAGGTCCTGCCCCAGTGGAAGCAGGCCTGCGACGCCGAGGCGGAGGAGGTGGCCGCCGCCGGTGGCCTCTACGTGCTGGGCACCGAGCGGCACGAGTCGCGCCGCATCGACAACCAGCTGCGGGGTCGTTCCGGCCGGCAGGGTGACCCGGGCGAGTCCCGGTTCTACCTCTCGCTGCAGGACGAGCTGATGAAGCGCTTCCGTTCCGGGGCCGTCGAGGCGGTCATGGAGCGCTTCAACATCCCGGAGGACGTGCCCATCGAGTCGAAGATGGTCACCAAGCAGATCAAGAGCGCGCAGGCCCAGATCGAGGGTCAGAACGCCGAGATCCGGAAGAACGTCCTCAAGTACGACGAGGTGATGAACAAGCAGCGCCAGGTGATCTACGCCGAGCGGCTGCGGGTGCTCAACGGCGAGGACCTGTCGGACCAGGTCCGCAACATGATCGACGACGTCGTCGGCGCGTACGTCCAGGGCGCCACCTCGGAGGGGTACGCCGAGGACTGGGACCTGGAGCAGCTCTGGGCCAGCCTCAAGCAGCTCTACCCGGTCGGCATCACCATCGAGGAGATGGAGGAGGAGGCCGGCGGGTCGCGTGGCGGCATCGACGCCGACTTCCTGCTCTCCCGGCTGAGGGAGGACGCGCACGCCGCGTACGACCGGCGTGAGGAGCAGCTCGGCGAGGAGGGCACCCGGCAGCTGGAGCGCATGGTCCTGCTCCAGGTGATCGACCGCAAGTGGCGCGAGCACCTCTACGAGATGGACTACCTGCAGGAGGGCATCAGCCTGCGGGCGTACGCGCAGCGCGACCCGGTGGTCGAGTACCAGCGCGAGGGCTTCGACATGTTCGCCACCATGATGGACGGCATCAAGGAGGAGACGGTCGGCTTCCTCTACAACCTGGACGTGCAGGTCCAGGAGCCGGAGCCGGAGGCCGAGCAGGTCACGCTCCTCGACAAGCCGGTCGAGATCCGGGCCAAGGGCCTCGGCCAGGCGCCGCAGCAGCAGGGCCTGCAGTACTCGGCGCCGGCCGTCGACGGCGAGGCCGGCAGGGGTTCGGTGGTCCGGGAGCGCGCCGACGAGTCGGCTCCCGCGCTCGGTGTGGGCCAGCCGGTCCCGGCCGCTCCGGCGGCGCCGGGTCGCACGGCTCCCGCCGCGCCGCAGCGTCCGGCAGCCGGTCTCCGGGGGCCGGGGATCGCGTCCGACGCGTCCCGTCGCCCGAACCCGGGGCAGGCCGATGCCGGTAACGGTCCGTCCCGCAACGCCCCCTGCCCGTGCGGTTCCGGCCGCAAGTACAAGCGCTGCCACGGTTCCCCCAACGGCGGGGCCTGACGGTTCCGGGGCCCTGCCCCACCGATCACGAACGAGCCGCGGTCCTCTCTGGAAGGGCCGCGGCTCGTCGCTGTTCGCGTGACCGAGGGTCAGAGCACCTGGAGGGCCGTGCAGAGCCACGTGCCGCGGCGGTGTTCCAGGCGCAGGGCCATCGCCCAGGTACGCCCGCCGGCCCCGGCGAGGACCGCGGCGACCTCCACGGCCGCCGGGCGCGGTTCGCAGACCCGCAACCGGCGCAGGCGTGCGACGGGACGGGTGGAGCGCCGACGGGGTGGACCGGATCGGGCGGTGGCCCGCGACAGCTCGGCGAGCAGGTCGGCGGCGCGGGCCGGGTCGAGCAGGGGTCGGAGCTGACCGGGCGGTCGGTACCCGTTGAGCACCTCCAGGCAGGTGCCGACGAAGCGGTGCGCGGCCCGGGTCGCCTCCGGTGTCGCGGTGACCAGCGCACCGGGCGCGAGGGGGCCGGCGGGGCGGCGAGCGGGACCGGCGGGGGTCGGCCCGGGCCGTTGCCGACGGTCCGGTGGTCGATCGGCGCCCCGGCGGGCGGCCTCGAACAGGTCGAGGGTGAGCTGCCCCGGAGCGGGCCAACGGGACACGTCCTCGTCGGCGAAGGGCGGTTCGGACGACGGCGCGGGCCGGAGCCGGATGGCGGGACGGGACGGCCCGGGTCGGCGTGAGTCGGTCATCCGATAACCCTCCCTGATCCTTGCGTTTACTTGAGTTTGTCTTCGACAGCCTCATTTTGTGTCATAGGACAGGCGACGGTCAATGGCTGTGCGAAGGCGTCCCGTTACTCCCCGTCCCGGTCGCTGAGGGGATTGCCGCGGACCCACTCGGCGGTCTCCGCGTACTTCCGTTCGATGTACTCCTCCAAGCGGGCGCGCTCCACGCGCCACTGGCCCCGGCCGCCGATCTTGATCGCGGGAAGTTCCCCGCTGCGCACCATGTGGTAGACCTGCGAGTCCGAGACGTTGAGCTCGGCGGCCACGTCGGCGAGCAGCAGGAACCTCGGCTCCACGGAAACTCCCAGGGTTGACATCGTTTGCTTGAGTTTGCCATCAGGGACCGATGCCGGACAGGGGCCGCGGAAGACCCCCTCAGAGGGACACACCGGGACGGAGCTTCCCCCGGGCAGGCGCGGGGTGTATGACGGTCACGGCGTACGGCATGATCGGCGCCCGGGACCGGCGGCCGCCGGTGCGGGACTGAGCGGGGGAGACGACCGGTGACCGACGAGCGTGTCCGGGTGTACGTACCGGCGACCGTCCCGATGCTGACCCTGCTGCGCGGGGAGGGACTGCCCGTGGCGTCCGCCCATGCGGTCACTCCCGCGCTGCGCGAGTGGTACGCGGAGGGGGACGAGGAGGAACTGGAGTACGTCGCCTTCACACGGGCCGCCCAGGACGCCCTCCAGCTGCTGCGGGCCGATCCGGCCGCGCCCCGCCGTCGGGTCGTGGTGTCGGTGGACCTGCCGGCTCCGGCGGTCGGCCGCGGCGACGGCGAGCTCGGGTCCAGCCTGGTCGAGGTGACCGCGGCCGTGCCGTTGGCGGCGGTCGCGGCCATCCACGTCGACGGCACGGACGCGACCGAGGACGTCGCGGCGGCGGCCGACGTGGTCGTCGAGGCGCTGGCCGGCGACCCCGACGCCCAGTTCACCGTCGACGGCGCCGAGGACCACGAGCTGGAGTGGTACGACGTGACCGAGCTGGAGCTGCTGCTGGACGCCACCTCCTGACGCCCGGGTCGGGCGCGGGGAGCTCAGGCGTCCTCGGTCGGCTCCTCGTCCGGGTGGGCGGGGCCGAGCGTACGGCCGAAGGCGATCATGGCGGTCAGCGCGCCGACGAAGAGCACCCAGATGGCGTTGTCGATGCGGGAGGTCCCCAGCGACGTCTGCGCGACCGCGTCCGCCTCGCTCAGCGCGCTCGCCAGGTCCAGCAGGTCCCGCCCGCCGACGCGCAGGACGACCTCGGCCACCAGCAGGAGCAGGCCCGGCCCGGCCCCGGCGAGCAGGTACGCGGGCCAGCGCAACGCGGGTGCGGCGGCGTCGATCCGGGTGGCCCGGCGGCGGGCCCAGGTCAGGTAGGCGAACGCGAGCAGCCCGGCGACCAGGCCGGCGAGCAGCGACTCGGTGCGGGACACCCACTTGGCCGCGTTGAGCAGCGACTCCTGGGTGTCCCCGGCGCCGAAGAGGTCGAACAGCGGGTCCCGGGCCCGGCTGAACGCCACCACGAACGCCAGGGTCCCGAGTGCGGCGGCCACCACGGCACCGACCACGGGGGCGGTACGCGCACCGGCGACCGCTCCGCCGATGGTCGCGGCGGCGGCGGTGGTGCCGGCGATCACGTTGGTGGTCGCGTTGTCGGCGTAGGTCAGGTTGACCGCGAACGCGGCGGCGAGCGCCACCAGCAGGCCGGTGGCGACGGCGGCGACGAAGCGCAGGGTGGCGCGGTCGATCCCCCGGCGGGCCAACAGGTCCACGCCGAACAGCGCGAACGCGGCCCCGGCGACCAGCGCGGCCGAGATCACACCGGGCAGCGCGAAGGCGGAGAGACTGAGTGCGGTGATCCCGGCGGCGGCGGAGTTGATCGCCTCGCGGGTCGACCAGAGCATCGCGGCCAGCCAGCCGAGAGCCAGCAGCGCGAGCACCGGCGTACCGGGCGCGAGTGTCGTGCCGGCGACCCTGCCCCGGCCGTCCGTCGCCTCCGACCGCTCCGACTCCGCGGCCGCGGAGTCGCCGGGCTGCTTGGTCATCGTCTCCCCTTCGACGGACACCGGCCGGAGCCGGCGGTTCACCGGCCACCCAGGGTACGCGTCCACCCGTTCCACCAGGTGGGGCACCGGCGGTGCCACGGCCGGGAGCGGTCGCCGGGCGTGGGAGAATCACCGGAGGTCCCGCCGCCGCGACCGGCTCTGGCCGGATGGTGCCCGGCGTCCGGTCGTCCGGCCGGTGCCTGCGGGTCCGATTTCGCCACCGCTGTCGAGATCGCACAGGAGCCTGTGATGGACGCCGTGTTCTCCGTACCCGAGCCGCGCAACGAGCCGGTACGCAACTACGAGCCGGGGAGCGCCGACCGGGAGCGGCTCCAGCGGCGGCTGACCGAGCTGGCCGCCGAGCGCATCGACCTGCCGATGACCATCGCGGGTGAGCAGCGGATGGCCGGCGGCGCGTCGATCGACGTGGTGCAGCCGCACAAGCACGCCCACGTGCTCGGGGTCACCGCCCACGCCACCCACGACGACGCCCGGGCCGCGGTCAAGGCCGCCAAGGACGCCGCGCCGATGTGGCGGGCCCTGCCCTTCGAGGAGCGCGCCGCGATCTTCCTGCGCGCCGCCGAGCTGCTCGCCGGTCCCTGGCGGGACACCCTGAACGCCGCCACGATGCTGGGCCAGTCGAAGACCGCGATCCAGGCCGAGATCGACTCGGCCTGCGAGTTCATCGACTTCCTCCGGTTCAACGTGTTCTTCGCCCGGAAGCTGCTGGAGGAGCAGCCGCAGTCGTCCCCGGGCGTGTGGAACCGCTTCGACCACCGCCCGCTCGAGGGCTTCGTCTACGCGGTCACGCCATTCAACTTCACCGCCATCGCCGGCAACCTGCCCTCGGCGCCGGCCCTGCTGGGCAACACGGTGGTCTGGAAGCCGGGCCCGACGCAGCAGTTCGCGGCGCACTTCACCATGCGGCTCTTCGAGGCGGCCGGCCTGCCCCCCGGTGTGATCAACATGGTCACCGGCCGGGGCGAGGAGGCCTCCGACGTCGTGCTCGCCGACCCGGACCTGGCCGGCATCCACTTCACCGGCTCCACCAAGGTCTTCCAGCACCTGTGGAAGACCGTCGGCGACAACATCTCCCGCTACCGTGGCTACCCCCGCCTGGTGGGCGAGACCGGTGGCAAGGACTTCGTGGTCGCGCACGGCAGCGCCGACGTCGACGCGCTGCACACCGCCCTCATCCGGGGCGCCTTCGAGTACCAGGGGCAGAAGTGCTCGGCGGCCTCCCGGGCGTACATCCCGCGGTCGCTCTGGGAGGGCGGCCTGCGCGACCGGATGGCGGCCACCGCGGAGGCCCTCACCTACGGTGACGTCACCGACTTCGGCAACTTCGGCGGCGCCGTGATCGACGACAAGGCCTTCTCCCGGCACACCGCCGCGCTGGAGCTGATCAACGACGACGACGCCTGCCGGGTGATCGCCGGCGGCACCGCCGACGACTCGGTCGGGTACTTCGTCCGGCCCACCGTGTTCGAGTGCACCGACGCCGCGCACGAGACCTTCACCACCGAGTACTTCGGCCCCATCCTCGGGGTGCACGTCTTCGACGACGGCCGGTTCGACGAGGCGGTCGCCCAGGCCGAGTCGATCGCGCCGTACGCGCTGACCGGGTCGATCTTCGCCAACGACCGTCGGGTGGTCGAGGCGGTGGCCGAGAAGATGCGGTACGCGGCCGGCAACTTCTACATCAACGACAAGCCGACCGGCGCGGTGGTCGGGCAGCAGCCGTTCGGCGGTGCCCGGGCCAGCGGCACCAACGACAAGGCCGGCTCCTGGCACAACCTGGTGCGGTGGATGTCGCCGCGGACGATCAAGGAGACGTTCGTCCCGCCGACCGACCACACGTACCCGCACATGGGCTGAGGCCCGCCGCGACGGCCCCCCGGCAGCGACCGGGGGGCCGTCGCGCGTCCACGGTGCTCCCCGCCGGACGGCGGCCCGGGGCCCCGCCGGACCGGCGCCCGCGCTCCCCGCCGGACTGTCGCCCGCCGACAGTGCACATAGGAACCCCTACCGGGTGGCGAAACCGGCAAATCCTGGACGCCGGGTCGGCAAAGTGGCAGCGTGAGGGGCATGGCGGATTCCGGAGTCAACCCCACGGCGGCGGCCCTGCTCGGGCTGCTCCACGAGGGTCCCATGACAGGCGGCCAGTTGATGGCCGCCGCCGAGCGACGGCTGGCGCCGTACTGGTCGATGACCCGTAGTCAGGTCTACCGCGAGCTTCCGGTGCTCGCGGAGAAGGGGCTCGTCCGCCTGGGCAAGCCCGGCCCGCGCTCCAGTCAGCCGTACGCGCTGACCGCGTCCGGGAAGCGGACCTTCTCCCGGTGGCTGGCGGAGGACCCGGGACGGGACACGATCCGCAACCCGATCGCCCTCCGGATCGCCTTCGGCAACCTGCACTCGGCCAGCCAGCTCAAGAACCTCCAGGCGGCGGCGAACGAGTACCACACCGAGGCGCTCGCCCGGGTCCGGGAGCAGGTCAAGAGCGCCAAGAAGGAAGGCGACCCGTACGACGCCAGCGCGCTGGAGTTCGCCGTCGCCTATCACAAGGCCGCTCTGACGTGGCTGAAGTCCGCTCCCGTCGGGTGACGCAGTACCCTTGTCTGTCGTGACCGCTGCCGATTACGCCGAACAGCTCAAGGACCTCGACGCCACCCTCCGGAACATCGAGGCGGTGCTGGACCTCGACCGCCTGCGCGAGGAGAAGGCCCGCCTGGAGCAGGCGGCGTCCGCCCCCGACCTGTGGGACGACCAGGCCAGGGCGCAGGAGGTCACCTCCCAGCTGTCGTACGTCAACGGCGAGATCAGCAAGCTGGGCAGCCTCCGTTCCCGCCTGGACGACGCCCAGGTGCTGCTGGAACTGGCCGAGGCGGAGTCCGACCCGGGCGTGCTGACCGAGGTCGAGTCGGAGATCACCGGGCTGACCAAGGCCATCGAGGAGATGGAGGTCCGCACTCTCCTCTCCGGCGAGTACGACTCCCGCGAGGCCCTGGTGGCCATCCGCGCGGGCGCGGGCGGCGTGGACGCGGCCGACTTCGCCGAGATGCTGCTGCGGATGTACCTGCGCTGGGCCGAGCGGCACGGCTACCCGACCGAGGTCTACGAGACCTCGTACGCCGAGGAGGCGGGCCTGAAGTCGGCCACCTTCGCGGTCAAGGTGCCCTACGCCTACGGCACGCTCAGCGTGGAGTCGGGCACCCACCGGCTGGTCCGGATCAGCCCGTTCGACAACCAGGGCCGCCGGCAGACCAGCTTCGCCGGTGTCGAGGTGCTGCCCGTGGTCGAGCAGACCGACAGCATCGAGATCCCCGAGAACGAGATGCGGATCGACGTCTACCGTTCCTCCGGTCCGGGTGGACAGAGCGTCAACACGACCGACTCCGCCGTCCGGCTCACCCACATCCCGACCGGCATCGTGGTCACCTGCCAGAACGAGAAGTCCCAGCTGCAGAACAAGGCGTCCGCGCTGCGGGTGCTCCAGGCCCGGCTGCTGGAGCGCAAGCGGCAGGAGGAACAGGCCAAGATGGCCGGGCTCAAGACCGACGCCGCCGGCTCGTGGGGCGACCAGATGCGCTCGTACGTCCTGCACCCGTATCAGATGGTGAAGGATCTGCGAACCGAGCAGGAGACGGGCAATCCGTCCTCGGTCTTCGACGGCGAACTGGACAGCTTCATCGAGGCCGGCATCCGCTGGCGCAAGCAGCAGCAGCTCGCCGGCGACAGCGCGTGACGACCCCGAGGCGGAGCGCGTCATCGATCTTCTCTTTTCCCTGTGAATCGATGACGCGACCCGTATCCGAGGGGCGTGGCGCTTGGCTCCCCGGTTACACCACGTAGACTCACCTCCCGTGATTCAGCTTGAGCAAGTGACGAAGACGTACCCGAAGGCGTCCCGGCCTTCGCTCGACAACGTGTCCGTCTCGATCGAGAAGGGCGAGTTCGTCTTCTTCATCGGTCCATCCGGCTCCGGCAAGTCCACGATCATCAAACTGTTGCTGCACGAGGTCACGCCCAACAAGGGCCGGGTCATCGTCAACAGCAAGGACGTCACGTCGATGCGTTCCTGGAAGCGACCGCACTTCCGGCGCTCGATCGGCTGCGTCTTCCAGGACTTCCGGCTGCTGCCGAACCGCACCGCGTACGAGAACGTGGCGTTCGCCCTCGAGGTGATCGGCAAGACCAAGGCGGTCGCCCGCCGGGTCGTGCCCGAGGTGCTGGAGCTGGTGGGACTCGGTGGCAAGGAGCACCGTTACCCGCACGAACTCTCCGGTGGTGAGCAGCAGCGGGTGGCCGTCGCCCGAGCGTTCGTCAACCGTCCGCTGATCCTGCTCGCGGACGAGCCGACGGGAAACCTCGACCCCGACACCTCGATCGAGATCATGCGTCTGCTGGACCGGATCAACCGCACCGGCACGACCGTCGTGATGGTCACGCACGACTCCAACATCGTGAACCAGATGCGCCGGCGGGTGGTCGAGATCGAGAGCGGCCGCATCGTGCGCGACCAGGCCCGCGGCGTCTACGGGTGAGCCGGCTTCCCACCCCTGCGCAGCCTGACGACGAACACTTCATGCCGGAGACCCGGAGGAATCCCCGATGCGCGTGAAATACGTCCTGTCCGAGGTACTGGTTGGACTGTGGCGCAACGTGACCATGACCATCGCGATGATCATCA
Organism: Micromonospora sp. BQ11; assembly: GCF_052068135.1. Lineage (NCBI taxonomy): Bacteria > Bacillati > Actinomycetota > Actinomycetes > Micromonosporales > Micromonosporaceae > Micromonospora > Micromonospora sp. BQ11. Next base: position 414,496 of record NZ_JBQHDB010000001.1, read on the forward strand.
CGATGGCGGTCTCGCTGACCATGCTCGGTGCCAGCGGTCTGATCTACACCAAGGTCGCCGACATGAAGCAGCTGTACTTCGAGAAGATCGAAGTCTCGATCTTCATGGAGAAGGAGTTCACCGAGCAGCAGAGGCCCGAGATGGAGGCCAAGCTGGACGGCGACCCCCTCATCCGAGACTGGCAGTACATCGACAAGGACCAGGCGTACAAGCGCTTCCAGGAGATGTTCCGGGACTCGCCGGACCTGCTGAGCGTGGTCAAGGCGGAGCAGCTGCCCGCCTCGTACCGGCTCAAGCTGGTCAACCCCGAGGAGTACAAGGCGATCTCCGAGCAGTACTCGACGGTCGAGGGGGTGGACCAGGTCGTCGACCAGAGCCGGGTACTGGACAAGATCTTCAACCTCTTCACCGCCGGGCAGAACATCGCTCTGGTCGCCGCGATCGCGATGGCGATCGCCGCCCTGCTGCTGGTCGCCAACACCATCCAGGTCGCCGCGTACAGCAAGCGGCGTGAGGTGGCGGTCATGAAGCTGGTCGGCGCGTCGAACTGGTTCATCCAGGCCCCGTTCGTGCTGGAGGCGGTGGTGGCCGGCCTGATCGGATCGGTTGTCGGTCTCATCGCCCTGATCGGGTTGAAGCAGTTCCTCTTCGACGGCGCGCTGAGCACGCTGCAGGGCCTCTTCGCGCCGGTCACCTGGGGCGAGGTCTTCCTGACCTTCCCGGTGATGGCCGGCGTCGGTGGCCTGATCAGCGCCGTCACCGCCTGGGTCACCCTCCGGTTCTACCTGCGGGTCTAGCGCCCTCTCGCATCGGCGGCCATCGCGCGTCCACCGGGGGCTCCTCCGGGCATCCGGGACGCGAGGTGGCCGCCGTCGTGTGTCGCCCCTCCAGGTGCCGGGTGGGCCTCCCGCCAGGAATAAACAGCACGGAAGGGTCCTTGTCGTTCGGGTAGCATGATCTCCGCTCTCCGGCGGGTCACTCCGGACCGGAGGCAACCAGGAGAGGGGGTGGCGCCGATGCCACGGGAAAAGGGACGCAAGGTCGTCGCCTCCAACAGGAAGGCCCGGCACGACTACTCGATCCTCGACACGTACGAGGCGGGGATGGCGTTGACCGGCACCGAGGTCAAGTCCCTGCGCGCGGGCCGGGCGTCGCTGGTCGACGCGTTCGCCCAGGAGCGCAACGGGGAGCTCTACCTGCACGGCATGCACATCCCGGAGTACACCCAGGGCACCTGGACCAACCACGAGCCCCGGCGTACCCGCAAGCTGCTGCTCAACCGGTTGGAGATCGACCGCTTGATCGGCAAGACCCGGGAGGGCGGCCTGACCATGGTCCCGTTGCAGGTCTACTTCTCGGACGGCTGGGCGAAGGTCGAGATCGCCCTGGCGAAGGGCAAGAAGTCGTACGACAAGCGGCAGGACCTCGCCAAGCGGGACGCGGACCGGGAGATCGCCCGGGTCAGCGGCCGGCGTGGCAAGGGCATGAATGAGTGACATGTCTGCTTTGTCCCGGCCGGCGCGCCAGTCGGGACCTCGGGATGAAACCCGTTGCGGCAGGCGTTACGCTTGACGGAGCCGCCCACCGGGTGGCCACGTCGAGGGGGTGACTGGTTTCGACTTCGTACGTTGCGGCAGGGGAAGCGAGCCGAGGAAGCCGACGTCGTCTCGTGAATCGGTCGTCGGAAACCAATAAGCGCCAAGAACAATCGCGCTGACTTCGCTCTCGCCGCCTGAGGCGAGTAGCTGAGTCTGTCGGCCTGGGAACGCCTTCGTCCCAGTCAGCCGGCATCAGCTAGAAGGCTGGCCAATCGGACCCGGTCGCGGGGTCCGTGCGGCGAGATCAATCAGCGACTGGGCCCGTCACACCAACTCGCTCGCGTGATTGGTGGGGCCGAGTAGAGGCACAGCGAGCTGCGCTCGGAGAAGCCCTGACAAACCGGCGAAGGACCCGGGTTCGATTCCCGGCACCTCCACCACCTCGAACTGTGCGCCCCGGTCCATCTGGACCGGGGCGCACAGTCATGTCCACCCCCGATCGGGGCCGGCGGGAACCGGTGGGGTGGCTGGGCCGTCTGAGGGACATGCGTAGAGCGGGAGTGCTGCTGAGCCTGTCCCTGGTGGTGGCCGCCGGATGTGCGCCCGCCGGCTCCGATCCGGTCGCGCCGCCCGTCGGTACCGAACCGGCCGCCTCCGGTGCGCCGGTCCGCTGGCCGGCGTTCGAGAAGCGGGCCGCCGAGGTCGCCGGGGCGTGGCGACCGGTGCCGGCGTGGCGCACGGGCTACGTGCCGTTGCAGGTGGACACCATGCTGGTCGGCGACCCCGGCTTCTCCGAAGACACGAAGACGGCCTTCGGCGCCGGTTGGTACCGGGACCAGATCGCGCTGCCCGCCACGGTGCCGGCGAACGGCACCGTCCGCTTCCCGGACGGCACGTTGACCGTCCCGCTGGTCAGCGCTGCGGAGGCGTACCGGCAACTCGACCAGGGCGACCCGCCACCGTGCGACGGACGACCGAAGGCACCGAACACCCCGCCGGCCGGGGCGACCGGCGGCCCGGACGACGCGGTGAACTCTCCGGAGACCGCCTGCGTCCCGCTGACGGTGACGGCCGTGAAGCTGGGCACCGTGTCGCTGCGGACCAGCCGTGGGCAGGCGGACGTACCGGCCTGGCTCTTCACCGTCGAGGAGTTGACGGCGCCGGTGGCCCGCGTCGCCGTGGCACCCGAGGCGGTCACCGCGGTCCCGGAGCCGACGGCGCCGGCCGAATCCGTGCCGCCGGAGCTGGTCGGAGCCAACGGCCTCCTGGCGGTGGACGACGCAAAGCTGACCTGGCAGATCGGTGTCGGCGAGTGCGACACCGGGATCACCCCGCTGGTGCGGGAGGACGAGCGTGTCGTGGTCGTCGGCGGCGGAGTCGTGCGGTCCACCGGGATCTGCCGGGAGTCGCTCCGGCTGGTACCGGTCACGGCCACGCTGGACGCGCCCCTGGGGGGCCGTCCCGTGCTCGACGCGCTCACCGGCCGGCCGCTGCTGCTCGGTGCTTCCTGACGGGCCGGACCGGCGGTGCCGGTGCCGTCAGAGCAGGTCCGGGATGTCGGTACGGATCGGCACCGGCAGCACCGTCGGCCGGTCCGCCCGCAGGCCCGTCGCCAGGGCCGCGCCGAACTGGTCGGGCGTCTCGACCACCTCGGCGGCGCAGCCGTAGCCACGGGCGAGCGCCGTGAGGTCCATGCCGGGCAGGTCCAGGCCGGGCACCCCGGGAGTCTCCTTGAACTCGGCGAACGACTTGAGGATCGCGTACTGCTGGTTGACCGGGACCACCACGACCAGCGGCAGACGCAGCCGTGCCGCCGTCCACAGCGCCTGGACGGAGTAGTGGAACGAGCCGTCGCCGATCAGCGCGACCACCGGCCGGTGCCGACCGGTGTCCCGCTGCGCGAGCGCGATGCCGACCGCCGCCGGCAGGCCGTAGCCGAGGCCGCCGCTGGCCATGGTGAAGTACGAGCCGGGCCGGGTGATCGGCAGCCGCCGGCGCAGCGCCGACAGGTTCGACGGTGACTCCTGCACCAGGACCCCGTCGGGCGGCCAGTGCCGGGCCAGCGCGGCGAAGAGCGCGTCCGCACTGAGCGGTGAGCCGTCCTCCGGCGGTGCGGGAGCGGGCCGCGCCGGTGGCGGTGGACGGTTCGCGCCCGGGATCAGGTCGAGCAGGTCCGCCAGGGTGAGCCCGGCGTCGCCGAGCAGGCTGTTGCCCACCGGCGCCCGTGCCGCCTCCTCCGGGTCGTCGGTGACGTGCAGCAGGCGTACCCCGTCGGGCAGGTGGTCACCGGGGACGTGCGGGTAGTAGCGGAACACCGGCGCGCCCACCACCAGCACCGTGTCGTGCCCGCGCAGCTTCTCGGCCAGCGGCGCGATCGCGTACGGCAGCACGCCCTGGAAGTGCGGATGGTCCTCGGGGAACGGCGTCCGCTCCGGCGCGGGAGCGGTCCACACCGCTGCGCCGAGCCGCTCGGCCAGGGCCACCGCCGCCGGCCAGGCGCCGGCCCGGTCCACCGACGCCCCCAGCACCAGCACCGGTGACCGGCTGGCCGCCAGCACCGCGGCGAACTCACCCAGCCGGTACGGATCCGGGGCGATCCGGGTGGACACCGTCCGCACCGGCGGGGGAGGGTCGGCGGGCTGCGCCCAGTCGTCCAGCGGCAGCGACAGGAAGACCGGCCCGGCCGGCGGCTGCACGGCGGTGGCGTACGCCCGCATGATCGCCGCCGGGACGTCCTGCGCACGAGCCGGCTCGTGGCTCCACTTCACGTACGGCTGGGGCAGCTCCGTCGCGCGGCGGCTGGTCAGCCGGGGCTCGACGAGCAGCATCTCCCGGGTCTGCTGCCCTGCGGTGACGACCAGCGGGGCCCGGTTGTGCCAGGCGGTCACGAGATTGCCCATGGCGTTGCCGGTGCCCGGCGCGGTGTGCAGGTTCACGTGCGCGGGGCGACCGGTGACCTGTGCGTACCCGTCGGCCATCCCCACCGCCGACGCCTCGTGCAGCGCGTGCACATAGTGGAAGTCCTCGGGGAAGGCGGCGAGGAACGGTTCCTCGGTGGAGCCGGGGTTGCCGAAGACGGTGGTCATGCCCAGGGCGCGCAGCAGGTCGTACGTGGTGTCGCGGACGGTGGTCATCGTCTTCAGACGTTATCGCCGCTCAGCCGTCCCCCTCGGCGTTTCCGCGCACCCGCTGTTGGGCTCAGGGCAGCGCGAAGGGCAGTGTGATCCCGTCCAGTGCGCGCCCGCAGTCGCAGTCGCGTTCGGCCGGCAGGGCGGCCACGGCCTCCAGCAGCAGGCCGCGCAGCCGGTCGGTGTTCTCCCCGAAGACCCGGAACACCTCCTCCTGGGTCACCGAGCCACCACCGGCCACACCGGCGTCGTGGTCGGTCACCAGCGCGATGGAGGAGTAGCAGAGGGCCAGCTCCCGGGCGAGCACGGCCTCCGGGTGCCCGGTCATGTTGACCACCGTGCCGCCGATCGAGGCGAACCAGCGCGACTCGGCGCGGGTGGAGAAGCGCGGGCCCTCCACCACCACGACCGTGCCGCCGTCGACCGCCGCGACGTCCTGCCGGGCCGCCGCGTCGAGCAGCGTACGGCGGCCGATCGGGCAGTACGGGTCGGCGAAGGACACGTGCACCGCGCCCCGGTCGTAGTAGGTCTGCGCCCGGCCGCTGGTGCGGTCGACGAGCTGGTCGGGCACCACGAACGTTCCCGGACCCAGCTCGGGGCGCAGGCCGCCGACCGCGCACGGGGCGAGCACCTGGCGTACGCCGAGAGACCGCAGCGCCCACAGGTTGGCCCGGTACGGGATCAGGTGCGGCGGGTACCGGTGGTCGCGGCCGTGCCGGGGCAGGAACGCCACCCGACGACCGTCGACGTCGACGATCGTGACGGCGTCGGAGGGCGGCCCGTACGGCGTCTCCACCTCGTGCTCGGTGGCGCCGTCGAGGAGGGCGTAGAGGCCCGATCCCCCGATCACCGCCAGTTCCGCCGTTGGACTCACGTGGTCCTCCCTGTTCCTGTCGATCACCCGACGGTCAGACCTTAGCCACGGGCGCAGGTGCAGGCTATGGTGCCAGGCATGGCGTTGACAGCACGGATGGCACCGGCGCCCCGGTGCGTCCCGGTGGGGCCGGTCTGACGGTGTCCGGCATGCAGGGAGAGGGGCGGGCGATCGGCGGGCGGGCGATGGAGTCGATGACAGGGCGACTCCTGGTCGCGTCGCCGGCGCTGAAGGACCCGAACTTCGACCGTACGGTGGTGCTGCTGGTCGCGCACGAGCCCGGCGGGGCTCTCGGCGTGGTCCTCAACCGCGCCACCGAGGTCCCGGTCGCGGACGTGCTGGGCGACTGGAGCGAGCTCGCACGTCACCCGGCGGTCCTGTTCGAGGGCGGTCCGGTGCAGCCGGACTCGGCGATCTGCCTGGCCCGGATGCGGCACCCGGTGCAGCGCGTCAGGGGCTTCCACCAGGTCTCCGGGGCCGTTGGCACGCTGGACCTGTCGGGCGACCCGGAGCGGCTGCGGGAGAACCTGGGGGCCATCCGGGTGTTCGCCGGTTACTCCGGCTGGGGCGCCGGCCAGGTCGAGCAGGAGATCGAGGACGGTTCCTGGTTCGTGCTGGACGCCCTGCCCGGTGACGCCTTCGTCGACCGGCCCGACGACCTGTGGCCGATGGTGCTGCGCCGGCAGGGCGGGATGATGGCGGCGGTCGCTCATTTCCCCTCCGACGTGGCCCTGAACTGACCCCGTGGGCCGGGGGACCCCGCGAGATGACCATGCCGAACGGCGTGTGTATAGTTCTTCCCGTGCCCGGGCGACCGGGCCGAGGCAAGGGGCCGTGGCGCAGCTGGTAGCGCACCACACTGGCAGTGTGGGGGTCAGGGGTTCGAGTCCCCTCGGCTCCACCCTTGGAGCAGCAGGTCAACGGCCTGGTCGAGCGATCATCGACCAGGCCGTTGATTCTTTTCCCGGCCCGGCGTCTCACCGTTTCTCACATCTACTTCGCGTGTCACATCCTGATGCGTGATGCCGTTCCCTGTCGGCTTCTGTTCCGGCGTTCCGTAGGCCGCCGTCAGGAGGCCGCCGGCGGCCCGCAGAGCTTCGTCCTGTGAGTGCACGTAGGTCTTCATCGTGAAGGCGACGTTGGCGTGCCCGAGCCAAGCAGAGATCACCGCAGCAGGCACACCCCGGAGGTGCATCAGCGTCCCGCAGGTGTGTCGGGTGTCGTGCAGCCGAATCCTTGGGAGACCGGCCCGGGCCACAAGCACATCGAACCGGTCGGAGTACGACTCCGGGTGCACCTCCTCGCCGGCCGGGTCGACGAAGACGTGGCTCTCCCGGCAGGTCGAGCAGGTCGACCGGTAGTCACGTCCGGCGGCGGACATCTCCTGCGCTCGGCGGACCTTCAGCCGCCGTAGCGCGGCCACGAGCGTGTCGTCCAGGGGGAGGGTGCGCCTCGAGCGCTCCGACTTCGGCGTGCTCTCTACTACTTCCCCGTCGATGATGATCCGGGTCACTCGGACCGTGAGGGTCCTGGCCTCCAGGTCGACGTCCCGCCAGCGCAGCCCGAGCACTTCGCCCCGGCGTAGGCCGTAGAGGCTCAGGCACCACGCCGCGTACAGCCGGTCCTCCGCCACGTAGGCCAGGAAGGCGCTGGCCTCCTCGGCCGTCCAGGTCGACATCTCCTTCTGTGCCGTGGTCCCAGGGCGGTCCACCAGACGTGCCACATTGCGTACCACCAGGCCCTGCTTCACGGCGTCATCGAGCGACTGCGCCAGGACGCTCAGAGCGAGCGTGACGGTCGCCGGAGCAAGCGGGCGCCCTCTGACGCCGACCCGCCGGCCCGACTCGAGCATCCAGGTGACGAGCTCGTCGACCTGCGCCTTGGTGATCTTCTGCAGGGGCACCTGGCCCAGCTGCTCGATCACCGGCTTCAGCGCGTTGGCGTAGTTCGACCGGGTCGACTTCTGCAGCTTGCGACGGCCGGCGAGCCACTCGTTGAGGTGCTCGGCCAAGGTCTTCGTCGTGGCTGCGACGTAGGTTCCCTTCGCCAGCTCCGCAAGGATCTTTGCCCGCTCGTCGCGAGCCTCCTTGAGGGTGTCGTAGGTGTACGTCCGCTGATCGCGTCGGCCGTCCGGCTTGCGGCCGACGTCAATGACGAACCGGTAGCGCGTCCGCCCGTTGCGTAACGTGATCTTCTTGATCGGCTCTGACCTTCTCACGTTGCCTTCCTGCTCTCTTCGGTCGTTGGTGCCCTGTCCGACGGGATGCGGTACCGAAAAATGGTACCTAAAAATGGTGCCGTTTACGCCGACTTGGTGTGGTGCGTGGAGGGTGGTGCGTGGAGGGTGGGCTGCAGTGTGGGACGCTCGTGAGGCGTTGCCGCTGTTCCCATTGGCTGGAGGAGTCGAGGTATGCCGCGACGGCGTCCTGTCGCCGAGAACCTGCCGCCCCTGCCTGAGCGAGAGAAGCGGGATCAGCAGGCCAAGATCAGGCTGACCAGGTCCGAAGTGGAGAGTTTGGTGACTCTTCGACCTGACCTCACGGCGTCAGGAATCCTCGCGTTGCTGGTGGATGACGTTTTGGCAGGGCGGTACCGCCCGGGATGGGCTGTGCCGCAGGAGTCAGGGCAGACCGACTGATCAACCGTCCGTCCGGTCGGATGAGTCCTCCTGACTGGTGCCGTGCCGGTCGATGCCGACCAGCCTCAGCAGGTCTGCGGTGCGTACGCGGTAGGACGTCCCGATCCGAAGCACCTGACACGGAAACACGTCCTGCTTCGCGAGCTCGTAGGCCTTCGTCCGCCCGACGCCCAGGGCGCGAGCAGCGGTGGACAGGTCAACAATCGCGGGGAGTCGCAGCAGTTCCTCGTGGGTCAGCGAGCTGGTGATCATCTTGCCCAGTCCTCCGGGGTGAGGGGAGTGGACGCCGAGGCGACCGGCTGTCGAGGCACCAATTGGCATGCCCTGACACGACGATGCCGGCCGACCATTTCCGGGCGCGCTACCGCCGAAGTGGTAGCGGCCAACCAGCAGCACCGGTAGCGCTGGGGCCCCGCTCGGAGGAGCCCATCCCGCTGCTCTGCAAGACTGCATCGATGTTGATCCTGCCGGACACGCCCTGCGCGCTGGTGCTCCGTACCGATTTCTCCGACGAGGGAGCCTGGGACGCGGTGTGTGCGGCGAGTATCGCGCCCTCGGTCGATGGATTCGCGGCGAGCCTGTCCTTCGTCAGCGACTCAGCGTTCGCTGATCTGTCCCCTGAACAGGTGGCGGCGCTCCCGATGGTGACCTACCGCAGCGTCCTGTTCCTCGTTGACAACGTCACGATCACCGATCCGGGAACGCCGCTTGTCGCGCTGGATCTGCTCCACGAGCCGGGTCGCTGGTTCCGAGTTGTACCGGCGGAGATGTGGAGCGTCGAGAACAACCTCTCGATCGCCAACATGGACTTTTTCGAGTTCGTGGACGCGGCGGACCCGGACGGGGTGTTCCGAGGCTTCCCGAAGTAGGCGTCGGGCTACCAGGCAGCGGCTTCCGAGATGATGTCCGCGGCGTTGCCGAAGAATCCGACCGGGCCGCTACCGGATAGGTCCTTCAGGCTGCGGGACCGTCATCCAGTCGACGCGTCTCTCGATGCCGGCGGCGCGCTTCGGCGTCAGAGCCAAGCCGAACCGGCCGGCCGATCGTCGCGGGCGACTGCCCACGGCGGCGGTCCGTCGCGACGTGCTGGTGCTGCTGGACACGCATTGGGTGCTGACGACCGGCCAGTTGGCCGGCGATCAGCGCCCCGATCAGGACTGTTGCGGCACCGGCTCGACCGGCCGCGCGGCGCCGGGCTCGTCGATGGGGTGTGTATCCAGACGGGAGCCCAGATCCACGCCGACGCACTGGCGGCTACGTCCGGCCTGTGTCCGCTTGGTGGCTGGCATCGCCGCTGGCGCCGGGTGACAGGCCCCCACTGCTGATGGTCGCTAGCCTTCCTGCGGCCCGAAAATCTCATCTACGAACAACTCTGAAGGAAGGTCAGACAACGCCCGGACCCGCACCTGACGACCGTCGAGCCCGCGGAGCCGCATCTTCAACTCGAACACGTGCGTCATCTGCTGAAGGATCGCGAGCGGGTCAACATTGTGAACGAGGAACTCCGTTACCTCAATCTCAGCATCATCATCGGACTTGACCTTCTCCCACACATCAACGGGCGTGGCGACCACCCGTAGGTCGTACCCATGCTCACCGCCACCGATGCTGAACCCGACCACCTGCCACTGGTCACCGTCGAGGCCAACCGTCCGCGCCAGCCCCTCCCACGGAACCGTCATGCGCTCGTCTAGCTGCGCCGTGCCCTTCCAGTCGGGGTAGGTCACGCTCGCCTCGCCCCAGGTTTCTCCGTCCATGCCTTCTCCATTCTCGATCTGTCGCCTCAGGTGCGAGCGTATGGCAGCGCGCTGTCTGCTGTCGCAGGCCTTCCGTCGCGCTGGGTTTGACGCCTCTTCAACCGGCTCGCCGGTGCCGACCTGACGGAGCAGATTCGAAGGTCGACTTCTACGCGGATCGGCGGCGCCGCCGCCACCACCGCTGGCGCTTTGGTGCCGGCGGCTGGTCGCGGCGCTGCCGTACAGCCTGGGTCAGGGCGCCGACCGCCTCTTCGAGCGCGGTGTCGGCGGCCAGCCGGCGGGCGGCTGCGGCCTTCGGCCGGTACAGGCTGTCCGCCGCGTACGCGCCCATCGCCTCCATCGCGACGACGCCGAGGTCCGCCGCGGCGGCGGTGACGGCTTCATCAGGTAGCAGCACCGCCCGGCTGACCGCCGTCGTGAGTCGCTGGACCGGGACGCCGAGCACCGTCTCCGCCGCCACCTTCGACTGTTCGTGGAAGGCCTCCGCCACACGGCTGGCCATCGCCGCGCCGTACGCCAGGCCCGAGCTGTGTCGGCCGGCCTGGTACTCGACGAAGGCGCGACCGAGCGCCATCAGGCGTGGCGGCCACGAGTTCCACTGCGGCTGCTGCGTCGCCATCACCACGCGAAGATCGAAGACAGCAGCGATCAACTCGCCGATCACCATATCGATCTTGTCGTCCACGGCGGCGTGGTCGGCCCGATCTTGCTGCCGTCGGCTACTTCGCTGATTCCACCAGATACCGGCCAGCGTGAGCACACCACCGACGAGCGGACCAACAAGCACCGTGAGGACTTCTCGCATGGCGTTGACCCTGGTCCGTTCACCGGTGGCCGGCCAGCAACGCCACCCCGACGAACGTACGGAGATCACCGGCCGTACCTCGCACCGCCGGGCACCAACGACTCGCCAACTGGCAGGGTTGCGTATTCATCTGATGCGAGTGCTTGTCAAGTTGACTCCGCCTCGTAGTCGACTTGAAAGCATCTGGACCAGAATTGGCAGCGGGGTCTCTTGTCGTACCCACGGTGGATGATCACTGCATGACTGAAATACACCATGTTTGGTTGCGTCGGGACGAGTCCCAGCAGCAGCCGGTCGGGGCGGTACGCGCCGATACCATTACGTCGTTCAGCGCTGGTCCGGCCCTCGGCGGCGAGGAGTTGCGGGCGATCCGCGTGACCGCGGGCGCGGAGAACGCGGTCGTCGGCACTTGCCTGACCGCGTACGTGGACCGCGCGATCACCGGTCTGCTGGCCATTCTCGAAGCGACGAAGGACTTCGACAGCCGCTTCGTCGTCATCGAGGCGATCCCGGTCAACGAGCAGGACGGTCCGGATCAGAATTTCTGGTCGGTCTACGACAATGAGTGGCCACCAGCCGAGAAGGTGGTGCCGGCCGCCCGCCCCGGCGCCTGACCGCGCCGTTGGTTTGGATGGGGACCGCGCGACGTGTGCGTGCGGTCCCCATCGCCACAGCACCGGGTCTCCTGCTCAGCCGGAGGCTGCGGACCAGCGGTCCGAAGGGTAGGCCTGGCCGCGGCGGCGTTCGTTTAAGTCTGTTGCGGAGCAGGCGCAGCGCTGTGATGAGCACGGGTCTGACGCCGTGCGGATGAGGCAGTCGAGGCGAAGCCGGCTATCGCAGGATGACGCTGCCGTCAGCGGAGAGGCGGAGCCTCGGTGCGGCTGCCGTCGGCTCTAACGACCGTGACTGTTCCGCCCTCTTTGCCCGCATTAGATTGTAGGTGGCGCATCAGTTCACGCAGCTCTTCGTTGGACGGCTTCTCCTCGTAAATCAACACCGTCTGCGCGCCGTTCGGATGCTCGAGATTGATGCGGTGAGCCCACCTGCTGGGCACATTGTCGAGGTGGTACGCCGGGTCGGGGTGGCTGTTGTTGTAGGCGGTCGCGTTGAACGTCGTCACATGGGCAGGGTACGGCCCAGGCGAACAGCGGTCTCGATTCGTACGGCGGCATCCGCGCAAGGCACGACCGAGCATTGCCGTGCGGTCGGCGAGCTGATCGGTTTGCCCGGAAGAGTTGGTCCGGACACCGGAGTGACTCCCGGAAGGTAGGTCCGGACACCGAAGGGTTCGCGTGGACAGGACAACAGGCGACCGGGATATGGCGTCCGACGCAGTAGCACCGGTTGGAGCAAGATATGGCCATTGCTTATCGATCTGCGACCGGGCGCGGTCGCAGATCGGCAATGGAGGCGAGGCCGTGCCCGCCGCGCCGGCCCGTGTCGGCGTACGGGTGCACGTGAGCAGGTTGGTCCGCACGAACGGTGCCAGCCTCCTACCCACCCAGCCTCAACCTGACGCGCCGTGAAGGCAGCTGGACTACCCCTTCTACCGCGCCGCTTCCGCTCCTCGCCGCTGCGCGGCTGCGGTGCGGGTCGGCTTGGTCTCGAATCACTACCGCAGCGCTCGCCGGGACCCGCATCGACGCCGGCGCGTCGGGTAAGCGCCAGCTTGGACTTCCCGGGCCACGACAGCAGGCCCCGCCTCGCTGGTCCACGTCGAGGTCTTCCTGACCCGAGGGGCCTGGGCGGGTACGGCGGACAGACCGCGTTCAGGCGCACGCGGTTGGGCACTCGAATCCGTACGCCGACAGCCCGGCCGGTGCTGGTAGCCCTGGATGCTCACGTCGCCGGCAACGCTTAGCGTGCACTGTGGCGGCGATGGACAGCGATCAGCCCGCCCGCAAGCTGCGACACCGTGCCCACCATCGGCCGGCCCGCCCGCACGCGGTTTTGCTCCGGCTCTCCGATGAGGAGAAGGCCGCGATCGATTCGGCGGCCGCGGCTGCGCAGCTGACTCCAACGGGCTATGCGGCGAAGGCCGCCGTCGCCGCCGCGTCCGCCGGCCAGGCGCCCAGTGGCGTGAACGATGACCTGCGCGACCTGCAACACGAGCTGTTCGCCGCCCGCCGCGCCGTGGCGATGTTCGGCAACAACGTCAATCAGGCAGCTGCGGCGTTCAACGCCACCGGCCGGCTGCCCGATTGGACCGCTGAGTCCGTCCGGCTGTGTGTGGCCGCGGTCGCCCGGCTCGACGAGGTGATCTCCCTGATTGACCGGAGGCTGCGGTGATCACGCGGGTGCACCGGCGCGGGTCGCGGGTCGGCGGGCTGTTGCGCTACCTGTGGGGTCCGGGCAAGGCGGAGGAACACGCCAACCCTCACTTGGTGGCGGCCTGGGACGGCGCGGGTCCTCTAACGGACCTGGAGCCCAAGGCCACCGCCAGCGGCAGGCGGGACCTTCGCGCTTTGACTGCATTGCTGGAGCAACCGGTCCGCGCGGGCTACCGGCCGCCGAACAAGTTCGTCTGGCACGCCAGCATGCGACTCGCGCCCGAGGACCGGCGCCGCACCATCAGCGACTCAACCTGGGCGAGCATGGCGGTGCAGATGCTCACCGAGGTCGGCGTCGCCACCACCGCCACCGATGCAGGCCTGCGGTGGATTGCCATGCGGCACGCCGACGACCACGTGCACATCGTCGCCACGCTGGTGCGCGAGGACGGGCGAACCAACTGGATGCGAAACGACTACCCGCGCTGCGTCAAGGCCACCTACAACGTCGCTCGCCGCTACAACCTGCACCGCCGGGTGCCGCCGGCTGACCGGACCGTCCACCGCCGCCCCCATCCGGTCGAGGTCAGCAAGGCCCGTCGCGTTGGCCGCGCTCAGACGCCCCGGGATGAGCTGCGCCGGCGCGTACGCAGGGCCGTGGCCGCGGCTGGCTCGGAGGAGGAGTTCTTCGCCCGGCTACGCGAGGCAGGGGTGCTGATCCGGCTTCGGCACAGCAGCAACGACCCGAAGATGATCACCGGGTACGCCGTGGCCCTTCCCGGCGCCCGGACCGCCGATGGACATCCGGTGTACTTCGGCGGGGGCCGGTTGGCGCCCGACATGACCCTGCCGAAGCTGCGGCTGCGGTGGGGCAACTCGACACCGCTGCCGGTAGCGCCGACGGTCGGCCGGGCCGAGCGCATCGAGGCGATGCGCCAGGCCGCCACGGTGGCCACTGCGGCCGCAGACGACATCCGCCGTGACGCCCGTAGCGAATCCGGACGGGCGCAGGCCACCGCGGTCGCCGCAGCGGACCTGCTCACCAGCTTGGCCTACGCAATGGAGGGTAACCGGCGCGGGCCGCTGCACCGGGCCGCCGAGGTCTTCGATCGGGCGGCCCGCGATCTTTACGGGCGGGTTCGTCGGTCCACCAGCCGCTCGCAGGAGATGCGCGCCATGTCGAGGCTGGTAGCGCTCATGGGCCGCATCTCCGGCGACGACGACGCGATCGCCGCGCTCGCGCTGGTGATGAACCTGGCCCGCTTGGCTGATGCTCTCGAGCAGCTGCAGCATGCCCAGCAGCGTCTCCACCAAGCCGAGGCGGCCCGAGCCGCAGCCGACGCGCTGCGGCTGGTAGCGGGCGGCCGGCAACCGGCGGTATCGGCACCGCTAACTCCCACGCCGATACCCGAACCGACAGTGGGAGACGGCCGGCGTGCTGGGCGCGGCCGCTGAGCAGGCAAGGGAGGTGCACGTGCCGCACCCGCAGCAACACGAAGACCCGATGGCCGAGACTCGTCAGCAGCTCCTGCAAGGGCTGGCGACGATGGCGACCGTCGGCGAGGCCGGTGCCCGCTGGGCCGCCGTCGGTATCCAGAACAGGGCCGCCGAACGGGAACGCCAAGCCCAAGGTGATCAGGCGGCCGCGGCGGCTCGACGGGAAGCCGACCGGCTGGCAGCCGAGGTACGCGGCGACCGCGAACGGATGGCAGCGTCGCTGGACGGTGACTGGCTCGTCAACAAGGCCACCTTCGCCGAGGCCGCCGCCACCTGGCGAACCGCGACGGTCTACGCCAGCAGCGACCCAGTAGCCCGGCGGGCAGCAGAGTTCGCCGAGCAACGACTTCGTCAGTTCCGCCCGGACCTGATGGCCGCCTACGAGCGCCATAGAGAGGCCGGCACGCCGATCCCTGAGGCCATGCGTGCCGCCGCCCGGGAGGTGTGGGAGCGCGATGCCCGGGCCGGCCACCGCCACCACGGCGCTCGCGCTCACGGCGGCACACCCGACCGGGCGGGGATTAGCCAGGACGGGCCAGCCGCGCTGCCACCGGGTGGCCGTGCGCTGGTCGACGACTTCGACGCCGCTGTCCGCCAGGAGGCTGTGAAACTGGCCGAGCACGTACGGCCCGAAGCTCTCGACGAGCTACAGCGCCAGTGGCGTGCCACCGGCAAACTCCCCGCGGGCGAACCCGTGCAGCTCCTTCGTGACCTCGCGGCGGAGATGAACCAGGCGATCCAGGCCGGCGACGCTGGCGGACGCTCGGTCGAAGGAATCCGATTCGCACAGAGTCACGTGGAGGAGGTCTTGGCCCGTAATCTGCAAGGCCTGGCTGCTGCTGAGCGAGGTGAGGGAGTCCGGGAGGGCGGGACGCTGGACGATCCTCGCACCGTGGCCGACGAGCACACGGTCGGGCAGGTGGCGAGCGTGGTGCACGACGATGGTGCTGATTACACCGACGCCACCGCGGCCGCCGTCCACCACGCTGACAAGCTCGCGACGCCCGCGTGGGTGCAGGCCTTCCCGAAGCTTCGCGTAGCCCAGGTCGACGCGGCGCTTGCCGCCAAGCAACCTGCGGCAGCGACCGCAGTGCCGATGCGCGGACGATCGCGATGACCGCCACCACGTCCCCGCAGGCCCGCAACGACGCGGCTACCCGACTCGATGAGCTCGCTGCGGAGGTGGCGAGACTGACGGCACAGGTCGTCGACCTCCAGCAGGCCCATGCCGAACGCGTCCACGCTGGTGATGGAGAGGATCAGCCGCCGCTGTACTCGACGGTCGAGGAGTGGGTGACCACGTACCTGCTGCCGACCTTCCCTCGCCCGGTCGGCGAAGTCGGCATGACCCGGTGGCACTGGTGCGAGCAATGGTGGCGCCACGACGAAGCGGTCACCCGGCTGACCGCCCTCTGGTACGGCTGGGAGCAGGCCCGGCTAGAGATGACCGGGATGCTGCCCTGGCTGCGAGAGCTCGACCACCAGCTGCCCACCCTGTACGGCGACGACGGACCATTCCGCGATTGTGCTGCTAGCAGTGACGTCGGCGGGAAGCGGCACCGCTCACTACCAGAGATGCCGACCGAGCCCGCGCCAGAAGACTGGTGGAACTGGTGGGCCTGACGAGGCGAGGACCCGAGGTACAAGCCGGCGGCCGGACCGCTGTTACCCAGCTGTCCGGCCGCTGGACCCATTCCTGTCTGGCATGCCGAATCCGACGCCGAGTGACACCGCCGTCGAGGGTGCCCATGAGCTCATGCCACGACAGCGGTGACGGTGTCGGAACCAGACGATTCTGCCTCAGAGTTACATCAGATTCAGCGCGACGAGGATGGGCAGTGCGACCCCCATCGACGCGGCGAACGCCGTCCCGCCGTAGAGCACGGCTTCGGCCAACCGCGCACCGACGCTCGACTTGAGGATGCCGGCGATGAGCGCGACCACCAGGGACGAGAGTCCGGCCACGAGCAGCCAGAGAATCGATACGGTGTGAACGGTCGGGCTGCTCACGCGGGTTGTCCTTTCTGCGGTTGACCAGCGGTGGTAACCGTCGATAGCGGGGAAAGTTCTGCAGCGATGTCCATGAGCTGCTCCGACAGCAGGGTGCGAGCCAGGGCGGTAGCCGAAACGACTCGTTGGGCGGCGAGAATCTGTTCGTCGAGCGCGCTCAGGGCCGCGCCGACGCGTTCCTGCCGCGGCAAGGGCGGCAGAATGACCTCCAGCAACCCGAAGTCCTCGACGCTGATCGAGGCAATAGCGGTGGCCGCCGATCGGCCTCTTATCCACTCCTGTACGCGCGGCAGGTTGAGGTAACTCAGGAGGTAGCGGGGGTCGACGTCGTCCGGCTGCGTCCGCCGTAGTCGAAGCAGGTTGGTGCTGAACAACCAGCCGTTCTGTTCGTGGCTCACCAACGCGGACGGCCCGGTGGATCCGGATCGTACGGAGACAATGTCACCTGCTTGCAGGCGGAAGTCCTTCTGGAGTCTGTCCGCGGCCTGCGGCGGGATCCTCTCCTCCCCAGTGGCGTCGATGCGGCCGTGGCGGAGATGCTTCGGTAGCACCACGGATGTCCCCGCCTGCACCTTCGGGGTGCCCAATCGGGAGTGGGAGGGCCCGGCGTGTATATCGCAGATGTCCCGAAGGTGTACGCGACGCCATCCGTCCGGAAGGCGGTCCTCGTCCAGGCCGGTCTCAGAGAGCAGGTCGAGCAGGGGTCGCGTATCGGCCTCGGCGGCGCTCGCTTGAGCCTGCTGGCGAGACAGGTCCCGGAGTGCGTCCCGCGCGTGCGTCATGGTGGCGCCGGGCGACCTGGTCCGCGCGCTGGCCATCCGATGTTCCAGTGGGTTCAGCGAGTAGGTCGGCCCGTGGAGCCTGTTGGTGTCGACGGCGAGGCTGATCTGCTCGGTGCCCAGATGATGACGGCCCTGCTCACGATCGTTGAGGAACGACCGATAGGCGGCGAGAATGGTGTCCTGGTCGATGGACGAGAGGGTGCGCTGCCCCTTGCTGGCTGTCCCCAGTTTCTGGGCATTGATGAAGAGCACCTGATCGCGGGGCTCAGCGGGGGCCGTCAGCAGCCACACCGAGACGGGGATCGCGGTGGTGGGGAACAGTTGCCGCGGCAGGGCGATGACGCACTCCACCGCGCCCTTGTCGATCAGGACCTTCCGGATAGCGCGTTCCCGGGCATTGGCCGACGTCCCCGCGGTGTTGGGCATCACCACTACTGCCCGCCCGCCGGAGTCAAGCGATGCGAGGATGTGCTGTATCCATGCGAAGTTGTCGTTACCCTCCGGCGGCGGGCCGAATGGCCAGTCCTCCCCACGACGCTGCTTGCTCAACAGGCCGGTGTTGAAGGGCGGGTTGGTGAGAATCAAATCCACTTTCTGCCGCGGCCAGGCCACAGTTACCCAGGATGCGGGGGTGCAGTGTTGAAGGCGCGCCTGCAAGCCGCGCACGGCTAGGTTCATGCCGGCCAGCCGCAACGAGTCCTGGTCCGCGCTCTGCCCGTAGACCTCCAGATGAGCGTCGGCCTGGTATCGGTCGGCCATTGCGGCGAGCAGCTCACCGCCGCGGGCGTACGGGTCGAGGACGCGTCCGCCGGAGGTCCTGCCAGCCAGTAGCAGGTTGGCCATGAGCCGGGCGACGCAGTTGGGGGTAAAGGAGGTTTCAGGACCGAGCCGGGCCCGTGCCGCGTAACGGTCCATCAGCGCCCGGAAGGCGGCGGGCCCGAGCTGGGCACTGGCCTGGATTACGGGACTGAGGTCGTCGGGCGAGCTTGGCTGCAGCCCGCCGAGCCCGAATCGCACCCCGGGCAGCAGGCCACGTTCACGGAGCCGTCGATCAGCCATCACTCCGAGCTGCACCAGCAGCGTCCGGCCCTCGTTCGGCCCTCCCGACTGCCGCGACAGGCGGCGTAGGTGCTCCCAATCCTCGGGCGCGCTGGCGCGGAGGAACGCGAGCGAAGTCAGCAGATGCAAGTACCCAGCCGAGTTGCCGGTGCCGGGAATGCGTCCCTCCACCGTGCTGAGGAGCCCGTCGACCAGTAGCCGCTCATGCTCGTCCCGATTCGGAGTCTGCGTGGCGGGCGGGTTCTCCCGGGTGGATTGGCCTTTCGCGGTACCGGTCCGGCGGACACGGTCGGCGTAGGTGATACCAGCGCTCTCACCCTCTCGTAGGGATCGGTCCGGAATCGTGCGCCTCTCCCACCAGCTCATGACCTCCGCAAGTCGGAAATACTCCGCATCGCCTGATCGGACGGGCTTCGGGAAGTCGCTGTGTCTCCGCGCCCAGTTGGTGACGTTCTCCCGGCTGACCCCCGCCAGCTCGGCGATCTCGGATCGGGTCACAAGCCGGTCATCGGAACCAGCCTCGTCAATCATCGCCACCCCCGGTAGGACGTTGGTTTCGATGTCCATCATGGCTAGATGTCGACCCTCTGTCCAGCGCGCACTCTGATGCGCAGGTCGGGAGAAGCCCCTAGGAAGTGCGGATGCCACCGCATCGGCAATGCCGACTACTCGCTCTGAGCTGCTAGTTCTCTCAGATTGGACAGATCCAAGCTGCGCATCGAGGCGGTCGTGACGATCCTAGTTGTTAACCCCAGGAACCTGATTAGGGTGTGGGCGAGCCAGACGCGCGCGTGCCATCGCAGCGACCTCGACATGCGGGCGGAGGTCGTGTAACGCGTCCTCGAGGTGCACGAGTGCGGCGATCACGACGGTGTCGACCCCAGCTCCCGTGTGAGTGACGATGCGCCGGCCGACCCGGACCGCCTCATCCGTGCTCATCGCCTCAAACACCAACGGCACCAAGGCGCGCACCGCGGCACACCTGCCGTCGATGTCCTCCAGTAGCCGGGAGTGCCTTTCGACGAGCCGGGCGAGACGGTGGTCGACCACCGCGTCGAGCATCGGTCGCGCCCGCCGCTGCAACGCGGTCCGCAGCTGAGCCCTTCCGTTTGGTCGCCGCAGCTGATCCGCCGGGTCGGCGCCTGCAACGAACTCAGTCACTAGCAACGGGCCCGGCGGCCGAGGCTGCCGGAGCAGTTGCCAGGCCCGGTTCACTGCGTCACGGCCGGCCGGGTCCGCGTCGAATGCCGCCACGATGCCGTTTGCGGCGCCGGGCAGCTCCCGCAAGATCGCGGACTGGTGGTCGGTCAGCGTGGTGCCGCACGGTGCGACGGCCACCGCTCCGGCCCGGCCCGACCGGGAGTAGGACAGCCATACGGCCAGGACATCGGCTGGCCCTTCAACGAGGACCGGCGTCCACCGTGCGTCAAGACGATCCTGCTGCTCCGCGACACCGAACAGCAGCCGCCCCTTCTCGTAGATCGCAGTCTCAGCGCTGTTGATGTACTTCGGCACATTGTCCCCGGCGCCAGGGCCAGCGCGGCCCAGGAACGCCACCGCATGCCCAGCTGGGTCGCGGACCGGGAACACGATCCGGTCCCGGAACACGTCGATGAGTCGGCCGGGATCCCCTCTGGTGCGGGCCGACAGGCCGGCACCGATCAGTTCTTCGTCGGTGAATCCCGCGGCGCGCAGGTGATGCGTCAGCGAACTCCAGCCGGGTGGGGCGTACCCGATCCGCCACGGCCACTCCCGCTGCACCACGACACCGAGACCGCGTTCGGTGAGGTAGGCGCGAGGGCCGTCGGCATGTGCGAGCTGGCCGCGGTAGTACGTCACCGCGGCCTCGACGGCCGCAATCAGCCGCTGAGGGTCGAGCCCGATACCGCTTGTCGAGGGTGCCGGGGGAGTAAGTCGAGGTGCACCCATGGGCTACCTCCGATATCCACGCTAGCTTCAGCCGGCCCGACCTCGCCAGGAGCGTTGCGCCATGCGAACGCGACGTGCGGCGCGGGTGCGTTGGGCCTGGCGGGTCATCTCGGCGGTGGAGGCGGCAACAGCTGCATTGAGCCGCTCGGCGGTCGGCTCGTCGTACCAGGGCAACAGGTTGAGCATGGCCACCTTGACGCCGGTGGCGAAGAGCAGCGCCGACCCCTTCGGTAGCGCCCGGATCTGCGCCGGGTCAAGGATCCGCTGCCGACGCACCGAGGTCTGGTACGACGTGCGCCCCTGTCCGTCCCGCGTACGGGAGGCGACGGTGACGTCTTGTTCGCCGACGAGCCGGGACAGGTCCTCGGCGAACCGGGCGTCGTCGATGCCCGCGCCGACCAGCTTGACCGTGGCTGCCGACCACAGCGCGTCCATGCCCTGCTCGCCCCAGACTCTGGTGCCTTGGCGGTAGGACTGGAGGATGGTCAGCGGGATGATGCCTCGGCTGCCGAAGTGGCTGTACAGCTCCGGCAGGTCCCTGATTTTGCAGATGTTCGCGGCTTCGTCGAGGCAGGCGACCAGCGGCGGGTCGAGCCGGCCGCCGTGTGCCTCGGCGGCGGTGACGGCGGCGCGCAGCACCTGGTCGGTGAGGCCTGCGACGAGTGGTGCGGCTGCACCGGCGCCGTCCTTGGACAGCAGGTAGAGCGTGTCGGTGCTCTCGACGAACGCCTCGACGTCCAGTGCCGGCAGCGGTCGGTCCGGTGGGGTGACCCAGGCCATGATGGTCGGGTTGGCCAGGCATGCGGCGGCGGTGCGGGCGGTCTCGTAGAGCCCTTCGCGGGTTTCGGGGGCGCCGGCTTGCCGGCCGGACATGGCGCGGGCGGAGGCTCCGAAGCCGTGCCTCTTGAGGATCGTTGCCGGCTCGCGGGAGGTGGAGTCCGACAGCCACGCCTGGACCAAGGTCAGTGTGCGGCCCTCGATCGCGGCGGCGAGGATCAGGGAGGTGAGCAGGTCCAGCGCTCCCTGGATCCAGAAGTCGTCGCTGCTGTGGGAGTTGCGTACTTGTTGGACGAAGTGGTTGGCCAGCCGGTGGGCGTCCTCGACGTCCTCGACGGCTGCGAGGGGGTTCCACCACCAGCTTTGCGGCACGTGGGCGATGGACTGCGGGTCGAATACCCACACGGTGCCGCGCCCGGCCCGGGCGGCCGCCGTCGTTGCCCACAGATCCGGCTTGTTGCTGGTGGCCAGGGCCGCTCCCGGCGCGTTGAGGATCGACTGCACGGCCAGCGCGGTCGTCTTTCCGGCGCGGGGTGCCATCACCGCGAGGATGACGTCCTCCCAGGAGGAGTAGAGCCGAGGCCCCGAGCCGCGCCGCCGTCGGTGCGCCCCGAGGATGACCCCTGCCGACTCGGCGGAGACCGGCGCGTCCGCCAGGCCGGGCCGCAGGCGGCGAGCTGTGGCGGTCACCGCGGGCAGCGTCATGGCCCGTACCTCGGCCGGGCCGGCCAGCGATGGCAGCGGATCCGCCGCGTCGGGCTTGCGCCCCTGCCACCACATGGCAGCAACGGTGACCAGGCCGACCAGGATCAGGAGCAGCACCGCGTAGACGGCACCCACGAGGGTGGGGGAGACCCCGGGCCACAGCGCGGCCCAGTCGGTACGCAGAAGGCGTTGCAGGTACGCGGAACCGAAGCCGGGGCCAGTGGCGGGACGTCCGGTCACGGCGGCGGCGATGCGTCCGGCCAGCCAGGACAGCCACATCAGGGCGATCACCGCCCACACCAGGCCGAGAAGCAGGAACGGGGTGAGTGTGCCGCCCGCGGTGCCGCGCGGTTCGACGGGTCGGGTGTTCATGGCTGCACCTGCCGGATGGCCGCGTCGGTGTCGTAGAGCTCCCACTCCTCGCCGACCAGGCTCAGTGACACCGGCAGCCCGTTGCGTTCACCGGTCTTGATCAGGTACTTCCCCCTGCCAGGGTGCACGGAGCCGGCGAACCAGGCCTCGGGTGCGGCCCAGGACGCCACCAGCTCGCGTTCCGGGCCGGACAGCTTGATGACGTCGTTGACACGGTTCAGCTCGCGCGGTGGCAGCCCGGCGAGGATCTTGATGGCGGAGCGTTCGATGAAGCCTTGCGCCTTGGCGCGGTCCTCGGGTGTGGGTAGGGCGTCGAGGTCGGCGAGGGAGTGGGTGACCATGACGCTGGCCATGCCGCGCTGCCGGTTGAGCCGGGTGAGGGCGTCGGCGTGCTCGACCAGTCCGGACGCGCCGCGCAGGGCCCGCCACAGCCCACGCGGGGACCCCAGGACGGGATCGTGGACCCGAGCAGGACCAGCAGGATCGACGTGCTGAACGTCAGGACCACCACCGCGTCCGTGATCAGAGCCCAGTCCGCGGATCGCGTGCCCAAGCCGACGGCCATGAGCTTGGCGGCCACGTACGCGAGCCCCCACAGCGAGCCGACGGTGATCATCCTGAGGCCGAAGCGCAACAGAGGGCGATGGGCGATGCCGGCGTACCGGTTTGCCAAGACCACGACCTGCGTCAGTGACCAGCCGAGATATGCGAGGTACACGAAGAGAAACGGAGCGTGGAAGGGCTCGCCGTAGTACTCACCGCTGCGGACGCGGGGATCGGCGAGACTGACCTCCGAGGGGATGGCGACGAACAGCACGATCATGACAGTGATGGTGAGCGCCAGAGCGACCGTTCGCCGCCGCACCCGCCGCCGGGTGCTGACGTCGCCACTGGTCATGTAGAGCAGGAACGCCTGCGCCGCAGTGGCGCAGACCAGTGAGAGGCAGTTGGACGTCAGGCGGGCGACGTCCGGGACCCCGACGAGCTGGTCGACCTTCGGCATGAGCGGCTGGAGGGTCATCGAGATGGTGATCGCGATCAGGGCGAGGCACAGTGCGCGAAGAGGGCGGTTGCCTCGGTCACCCGCCAGGTCGCGCAGCTTGTAGAGGCTCATACCCCAGCAGATGAGCGTCACGGCGATCATGGCGCCGCGAGCGATGCTCACCATCAGGCCGCCCTGCCTTCCAGCGTCGCCACCAGCCTCGCGGAGACTCGTGGATCAGCCGGCGTGGAGGCCGGAATCGCGGACCATGACTCGGCGCGTTGCACGGCGACCGTCCCGAAGACCTCCGCCCGGCGCTCGATCGGCTCGTCGTAAGTGAGTCGCGCCAGCGCGATCTCCGGTACGGACGGATCCACCGACGGCATGAGCATGGCCGCGAGACACTCGAGGTCGTTCGGGACCGCGACATCGTCGAACATCATGTGCCCGTATTCGTGGCCGATGATCAGGCTCTGCCGCACCTTGCTGGCATTGGCGTCGTAGAAGACGTAGTCGGCGAGCTCACCGGCTACCCAGAGGCCGTGTGGGGCAAGGGCGGGCAGGTGCCGAGGGATCAGGTGGACCGGCCGTCCGCGACGCCGCTCGATGCCGCGGTGGCAGCCCTCGGGGGCTGGCAAACGCGGGCGGCGCTGGAGCAGTTCCGCTGGTCGTGGTCGGAAGATCTGTCGAAGTTGGCGGACTACCTCACGAAGGTGGGCGACGGTCTTCGCGAATGCGCCAGCGACTACCGCTCCAGCGACGAAGCCAGCGCCGCGCGCTTCGACATCCGCGGACGGTAACGGGCGATGGTCACCTTCGCCGACCTTCGTGACGTTCGGCTGGGTCCTGTCAGGTTCGCGGCCGAGGCTTGGACGGATTTCTCCCGAGCGTGCGCGAAGCTGGAAGAACGATGCGGCGCGGACTTGAGCGGACCGCTGCGCAACTCCGGTTGGCAAGGACCGGCAGCTACGGAGGCACTGAGGCGGGTCAACGACCTGGACGACGAGTTCGAAGTCGCCAGTATGCAAACCCGTACCGCTGCCTGCTTGCTGCGGGAAGCAGCTGAGAAGTTCGACAACCTGCAGCGCCGCCTCGACGCTGCCGTCGACGCCGCCTCCGCTCTGGGCCTACGGGTGGACGACACGGGCCGGGTATCGCCCCGGATCATCGAGGCGGGGGACTGGCACGATCCCGACGCTGAGCTGATCCACCGGCGTGAGCTGGAGAACGCCGAGATCTACAGCAACGTCATTCGGAAGATCGTGAATGAGGCGACCGAGGTCGATGGCCAGATCGCGCGGGCGCTGACCCAGCTGAAAACCGGAATGCCAGGGCAGTTCGCGTGGGAATACAACAAGGCACGTGACGGAGCCCAGAGCGCTGCCGCTGCCCTCGGCCTCAGCGAAGCCAGCATCCCCGCCCCCAGCAGTGACCCCGCCGGCGTGACGTAGCAGCCGAGACAGAAGCCGTTATCGTCCCGATGGACGTTTAGGACCAAGAGCGCAGTCGCACGGAATTCGCTGTCCTGGGAAGTCTGCGCGTACTGGCTTCTGGCCACGCCGGCAGCCTTCATGAGGATCTCTCCTTCTCGAAGTCACCAATTTCGTCATCGATCCAGACCAGTTCGGCGCCGTGGATGAGTTCGCAGTGCGCAGCTCTGCTGCAGACGGTGACCGTCTGGTCGTCAATGCTTGCCGAGACGGCGGAGCCATCGGGCAGCTTGATACCCCAGGCGACGATCACCTGGCTGTCATCGCCGTCGGGGTAGCGCACCAAGGCGAACCGACGCGGGACCGTCTGGTGCTGGCCGGTCATGAGCCGCTCCTGAAGCCTTCGGTGCGCAGCCGCTGGTGACCTGTGGCCTGTGGAAGTGGCTGCTTGCGGAGTGGTCCGCGATGGCGTGCCGGCGCACGATGACACCGGCACGCCACCACGGCACCGGCGGTCCGGCTCGGGATGGCACGGGGGACGGCGATCCCGAGCAGCACAGACCTCCGGTGTGCGCGGGCGGGAGAGCTGCCGACGTCTCGGGTCAACGCCTGCGCGCTCTCCGGCCGCGCATTGGTCCGAGGCGAGCGGGCCTCCTGCACAGCACCCACCCCGAACCCGTCCGGGCCAGCCTCGTGACGGCCGTCATCACCTGCCGGGGTCAGCACCGGAGCGCGATCCGCTCCGGTCGCCAAGCCCTCAGCGAGTACTCGGAAGTGACGATGGCGTCTGGCTGGCACGCCAACGACCCTGGTCGACCCTGGGGTCATCAGCTAGCCAGCGGTGAGCGCCTCACGGTGGGCCTCTCACGGTGAGACGGTGGGCGGCAGGACCGGCGGCCGGGCGGACATCTCGCAGGCGGCCGACTACTGTGCGCAGTATCCGCGGTCGGAGGGAGTGACAATTCATGCAGCGGGTCGTCAGGCCGCAGTGGTGGCACGAGGGCACTTACCGCAGCGTCAGCATGCGTTTACACCTCGCTCGCCACGACATCGGCGCGGTCTTCGGCTTCCTGAAGGAACGCGGCTTCAGTTGGTCAGCGATCGCGACTGCAACCGGTCTGGGCGCCAGCCGGGTCTCGGAAATCGCCTCAGGCCGGCGCATCGTCACCGACTACTCGGTGCTGGAGCGCATCGCGGAAGGGCTGTCTATCCCGCGCCACTACATGGGGCTCGCCCTCGACGAACAGGCTGTTCGCCACCGGCAGGGCTCGTCATTCGAGCAGGCCGGAGTTGCGACGCCGCTCGATCCCCACGAGCTGCTGGGCGTCGTCGCCAGCATCGCGGTGGGCGCCATACCCGCCGGTGTAGAGCGGTGGCTACCTACCTCGCAGGAGGTCGCCGTCCCGGCCGCCGTTGGCCAGGACGAGGTAGCCACCGTTCGTGCCGTGACCGCCTTCCACCGCCGGCTTGATGCCGCTGCCGGGGAGAGGACGCTGCCTGCAATCCGCACGCGGGTACGTGGCATGGGCGACGCAGCTCCTGCAGGTGCAGTGCGACGACGTGGTAGCTGCCGAGCTCCGGGCCGCCCTCGCCGAGTTGCACAACCTCGTCGGCTGGGTGGCGCACGATCTCGACGATCACGACATGGCGCGTCGGCACCTCACGCAGAGCCTTGTCTTGGCACGACAGACCGACTCGCTGCCGCTACTGGCCAACACGCTGTATCGCCTGGGGCGGGTCAGTCTGCACCAGGAACAGCCGGCCGAAGCGCTCCAACTGTTCGGCCTGGGCCAGCTCGCGGCACAGCAGGCCGGCTGCCATGCCAGCGTCGGCATTCTGCACGCCAACTCCGCATGGGCGTACGCGCTCCTCGGCGCCGACCACCAAGTGGTCGACAGCCTGACCCGGGCACGGCGGGAACTCGACCAGGCAGACCTGGACACTGCGCCGGCCTGGACCCACTTCGCGCTGACCGAGGCCGACGTACACGGCATCTCCGCCGTCGTCTATTCCGCCCTGGCCCGTCACCGGGAGCACGTGCGTTACGTAGACCGTGCCGCTGAGCACTCCCACCAAGCAGTCCGGCTACGCCGCCCGCAAGATCGTCGGTCCTTCATCTTCGACACGATCTCGGTCGCCACGGCGAGTATCCTGGCCGGTGATCTCGCTACCGCTGGCGAGTACGGGATGAAGGCGGTGGGGCTGGTGGCGGACGGGATGCGATCGGCTCGCGTCAACGATCGTCTGAACGCACTGTGGGAGCTTGCCGCGCCGCAGGCTGCGCGAGAGCCCGCGCTGGCTGCTCTCGGCAACCGGATCGCGGAGCTGCAGGCGGTCTGATGACCACTGCACTCAGCGATGCTGTCGCCTCGGAGCTCCATGGTCATTTGAGGGACGTCTGCGCTCAGATCGACGTCGACCCGGATGCCGCCAAGCTCGTCAAGTACACGATGAACGCGGTGTTTGTGGCGCCGCCGTTCGTGATCCGACTCGCGGCCGGCCCGCATGCCGCAACGCTGGCCTATCGAGTGGTGTCGGTCGCGGCGTGCCTTGAGAAGGCTGACATGCCGACCGTGCGGCTCGCGCCCGACCTGCCGCCTCAACCGATCTTCAGCGGGGAGTGGGTTGCCACGGTATGGCAGTACGTGCCCACCGTGAGCCACGGTCCGAAGCCCGTCGACCTTGCTGCGCCGCTCCGCGCACTCCATAGCTTTGAGCAGCTCGATGTTTCGTTGCCTCGCTGGTCACCTATCGAGAAGTTCCGCCGACGCCTCGACGCTGCCGCGGCGCTTTCGATCGAGGAAGCCGCTGAGCTGGAGCGCTGGTCGCGGACGGAGCTAGGCGTTCGGGCCACCGACCTGATTCACGATCTTCGCCGGCGTTGTGACGAGGCACAAGAGGACCTTGATCGGATCGCGTGGCGGTTCCAGCCCGGTGTCATCCACGGGGATGCTCATACGGGGAACGTTCTCCTGCCCGCCGACGGCCACGATGGTCCCGCGCGCTCAGGGCCCCTCTATGCGACTTGGACGGAATGTGCATCGGCCCGCGGGAGTGGGATCTTGTCCCGACCGCCCATGGCGCTGCCCGGTTTGGTCGCTCCTCTGCTGACTATCAGGGTTTTGTCGGAGCCTACCGATTTGATATCACCACCTGGAAGGGCTGGCCTGTCCTGCGCCGAGTCCGCGAACTGCAGCTGGTGACCAGCACCATCGACCGTCTCGCTGGTCGCCCGGGCGTCGCCCGCGAGTTGGCCCACCGTCTGCGATCGCTGATCGCCGACGACCTGAGCGTAACGTGGACGCGCTACCGCTGACCTCGGACGCTGAGTCGGTCATCGGCTGTCGGCTATCCGACGCCGTAGAAGTGTGGCGATCGGCTTGATCGCAGAATGTGGCGAGATGGCTGCTCTCTACGCCGGATGCCTGCTGCTCGTCTCGCGGACTACATGCACTGGCAGGCAGCCCTGCACCCTTCTTGTCCGCCCCTGCCGCTACGGTAGGCCGGCAACGAGTGCGTGATCGCAGGCCCGCGAGGAGATGACAACAAGCATGACCCTGATGGATGCTCGCCAGGCCGACCGCTACGCGCGCGTCTCAGAGCCGACGCACGACACGCTCGCCGTTCCGATGAGCCTGCCTGAACTGGAGCAGTATCTCGCTCGGGCTGCTGACTTGCTGCGCGGCAGCATCGACCAGGCGGACTTCAAGGCGTACATCTTCCCGCTGATGTTCTTCAAGCGAATCAGTGACTGCTACAGCGAGGAGTACCTGCGGGCGCTGGTGGAGTCGGGAGGCGACCATGAGTACGCGTCGCTCGCCGAGAACCACCGCTTCGGCATCCCGGCCGGTAGCCTCTGGGAGGACGTGCGCGCCCGCACCGAGAACGTCGGGCAGGCCCTGGTGACCGCCTTCCGGGCGATAGAGAAGGTCAACCCGGACGTGCTATACGGCATCTTCGGCAACGCCACCTGGACGAACAAGGACAAGCTGCCCGATGCCAAGCTGCGCGATCTCATCGAGCACTTCTCGACCAGGACGTTGAGCAATGCGGTCGTCGCGCCGGACGTGTTCGGGCAGGCGTACGAATATCTCATCAAGCGGTTCGCGGACCAGTCCAACAAGAAGGCTGGCGAGTACTACACCCCGCGCCCGGTGGTCAAGCTGCTCGTCGACATCCTCGACCCGCAAGAGGGCGAGACGGTCTACGACCCTGCCTGCGGCACGGGCGGCATGCTCATCGAGGTCATCGAACATGTCAAGCGCCAAGGTGGCCGGCCGCAGACCTTCTTGGGCAAGCTCTACGGCCAGGAGAAGGTGCTCGCCACCTCTGGCCTTGCCAAGATGAATTTGCTGCTGCACGGGGTCGAGGATTTCCACATCGCCCACGACGACACCCTGCGCTCGCCGGCGTTCTTTGACGGCTCGCGCCTCGCCCAGTTCGCCTGCGTCATCGCCAATCCACCGTTCTCGCTCAAGAACTGGGGCGACGAGGCGTGGGCCACTGACCCGTGGGGCCGCAACCGGCTCGGTAGCGTCCCACCCAAGGGGTACGCCGACTGGGCCTGGGTCCAGCACATGATCGAATCCGCAGTGCCCGGCACCGGCCGGGTCGCCGTCGTGCTGCCGCAGGGTGCGCTATTCCGCCAGGGCGCCGAGGGGCGCATCCGCGAGTTCGTCCTGAACGAGGACCTGGTCGAGGCCGTGATCGGCCTCGCACCGAACCTCTTCTACGGCACCGGCCTGGCAGCATGCGTGCTGATCCTGCGCCGACGCAAGGCCGATGACCGCAAAGGCAGGGTGCTGTTCGTCAACGGCGAGACGCTGTTCAAGCGCGGCCGTAACCAGAACACCCTCGAACCCGAGCACGCCGATACCCTGCTGCGGACCTACCAAGCCTTCAGTGACACACCAGGCCTGGCCGCGGTTGCCACGCTCGACGACATCAAGGCCCACGGGTTCAACCTAAACATCCCGCTCTATGTCGCCCGGGTCAATGACGGCGAACAGCATACTCTGGAGCAGGCTTTGACCGACCTCGAAGCGGCCCACGCCGCCGCCCGCGAGACCCGGGCCGCGCTGGAAGCCGAACTGGTCAAATGGGGCCTCAGCCCGACGGAGGTGACGGCGTGAGCCCTCGCATCACCCAGCGCGAATTGGAGTCCTACCTGTGGGGCGCGGCCGTCGTGTTGCGTGGACTTATCGATGCCGGCGACTACAAGCAGTACATTTTCCCGTTGGTTTTCCTCAAGCGACTCTCCGACGTGTACGACGAGGAACACGCCGCGGCGCTGGAGATCTACGGTGACGACGAGCTGGCCGGCCTGCCGGAAAATCACCGGTTCGCCATCCCCGACGGGGCTCACTGGCAGGACATCCGTAAGGTCACTGGCGACGTCGGTGCGGCGATCCTCGCCGCCATGCGCGCGATTGAGTCTGCCAACTTGGATACCCTGACCGGCGTCTTCGGTGACGGCGACTGGGGGAACAAGAACCTGCTGCCCGATCGCACCCTCAAGGAGCTCATCGAGCACTTCTCCACCAAGACGCTCTCGGTGAGGAACCTGCCCGAAGACGAGCTGGGCCAAGGGTACGAGTACCTCATCAAAAAGTTCGCCGACGACTCGGGCCACACCGCCCAGGAGTTCTACACCAACCGCACCCTCGTCCACCTGATGACGATGATGCTCAAGCCCGAACCAGGGGAGTCGGTCTACGACCCGACCTGCGGCACCGGTGGCATGCTCATTTCCACTGCCGCCGAGCTGCGCCGCCAGGGCAAGGAATGGCGCAACCTCCGGCTCTACGGGCAGGAGTTCAACTACGGTACGTCGGCTATCGCCCGGATGAACCTTTTCCTGCATGGCATCGCCGACGGCCACATCGCGCACGGCGACACGCTCACCAAGCCCGCCTTCCTCGACGGTGCCCGGCTGCGCACCTTCGACGTGGTGCTCGCCAACCCGCCGTACTCCATCAAGGCGTGGAACCGCACCGCGTTCGCCAACGACCCGTACGGCCGCAACATATGGGGTGTCCCGCCGCAGGGCCGCGCCGACTATGCCTTCTTCCAGCACATCGCCGCCAGCCTCGACCCAGGGACCGGCCGAGCCGCGATCCTCTTCCCCCACGGCGTACTCTTCCGCCGCGAAGAGGCCGGTCTTCGCGAGAAGTTGGTGAGGTCCGACCTGCTCGAAGCCGTTATCGGGCTCGGAGCCGGCCTCTTCTACAACTCACCCATGGAGGCCGTGGTCGTCACGCTACGCGCCAACAAGCCTGCCGAGCGGCGCGGCAGGGTGCTCTTCATCAACGCCATCGATGAGGTCGCCCGCGAAAAGGCGCAGTCGTTCCTGCGTGAGCATCATCAACAAAGGATCCTTGCCGCGTACGAGGAATTCGATAGCGATGACGGATTCGCCGCCGTCGCTACCTCCGACCAGATCGCCAACAAGCAGTACAGTCTGGCGATCCCGCTTTACGTCACTCGCAGCTCCACGGCTGCCGACGCCGAGAAAATGGGAGTTGTGGAGGCGCTGACCGTGTGGCGAGCCGCCGCTGCCAAGGCCGACACCGCGATTGACGACGTGCTGGCAATTTTGCGGCAGGAGGTGGCCCGGTGACCCTCAACCTCGACAAGAGCACCTGGAGGCGGGTTGCCTTCGGTGACGTAATCCAAAATGTGACGGACCGGGTCGATAACCCTTCGGAAGCGGGTGTCGATCGCTACGTGGGTCTAGAGCATCTCGATCCCGGTGTGCTAACAATTCAGCGATGGGATACACCCGACAAAGTTGAGGCACAGAAGCTCCGCTTCAAGGCAGGTGATGTGGTCTTCGGCCGACGCCGCGCATACCAAAAGAAGGTTGCGATGGCTGAGTTCGAGGGCATCTGCTCTGCGCATGCACTGGTTCTTCGTGCGCGGCCTGACTGCATCCACCCCGACTTTCTGCCGGTCTTCCTGGCCAGTGACTATTTCCTTGACCGGGCTATCGCCATATCCGTGGGGTCGCTATCGCCAACTGTGAACTGGCGTGACTTGAAGGTGCAGGAGTTCGAACTGCCGCCATTCGACGAGCAGAATCGCCTGGCTAACCTTTTCTGGGCCGTCGAACGCCACCGTGTGCGGCTCGCGGACGCGATCCCGGCGGTGGTGAGAGCCCAAGTCCCGCTCATGGCGACAGAAAGTGGCGTCGAACAGGAAGTTAGAGATGTCGTTGCAGTCGCGAGGAGCGGCGCGACACCATTGCGGTCGAACAAGGCCTTCTATGGTGGCCGAATTCCTTGGCTTAAGTCTGGCGAAGTGACCGGTGATGGTATCGCGTCTACCGAAGAGACCATCACTGATGACGCCCTAGCTGGGTCGGCGGTGTGGCTCGCCCCAGCGCATGCCGTGGTGGTCGCCATGTACGGGGATGGCAAGACTCGCGGCCAGGTGGGGCGGATCGCTGTGCCGATGACAACGAACCAGGCGGTCCTGGCTCTAGTCCCCGACCGTTCGAAGTGTGATCCAGATTTCTTGTACTACTGGCTCCGCTCACGTCAGGAGAACCTGCGGAACAAGGGCGCGGGAGCCGCGCAAAAGAATCTCTCGAAGGCGCTGGTTATCAATGAGCCATTCCCCAACCTCGGGATAAGCGACCAGCGTGCAGTCGTTCGCAGCGTCGTCGCGCTTGATCGAGTCGCGGAGAACTTAGCCGTAGAGCTTCAGCGGTTGAGCGAGGTGCGCAAGACGCTCCTCGCCGACATCTTCGGAGGCGCTCGATGACCTTCAACGAGGCCAATACGGTGCGGGACTTTGTGCGGGACATTGTTAAGTCGCGCGATCTCCAGTTCGTGCCCGGCAAAGAGTTGCCGCGCCGAGAGGATGAGGTGCTGCTGGAGGGGCCGATCAAGGAGGCCCTGAAGCGGCTGAATCCGGCGATCGAGGCTGATCCGCGGTTGGGGGAAGAGGTGATCTATCACCTCCGGGCAATCATCCTGGCCGCGCGGCGTACGCCGAATCCCGTGGTGGCGAACGAGGAGTTCGCCGCGTGGCTGACCGGACAGAAGTCGATGCCCTTCGGCCCGGCGGGGGAGCACGTCACGGTCCGGCTCATCGACCTCGACGACCCCGAGCCGAGCGCCAACCAGTGGATGATCTCCACCGAGGTGACGTACCGGGTGGGGCGGGTCGAGCGCCGCTTCGACCTGGTGCTGTGGTGCAACGGTCTTCCGCTCGTGGTCGGCGAGGCGAAGTCGCCGGTCCGCCCCGCTTATACCTGGATCGACGCGGCGGCGCAGATCAACGAGGACTACGAGGTCAACGTCCCGGCGTTTTTCGTCCCCAACGTGTTCAACTTCGCCACCGAAGGCAAGGACTTCCGGTACGGCTCGGTCGGCATGCCGGTTGACCTGTGGGGACCATGGCGGGAAGACGCCGACGACGCCGCCCCGGTGCCGGCCGGCCTGGCAGTTGTGCGCGAAGCCGTGCAGGGTGTGCTCTCGCCGGCGGCGGTGCTGGACTTCCTGCGATTCTTTACGGTGTTCGCCACCGACAAGAAGCATCGCAAGATAAAGATCATCGCGCGCTTCCAGCAGTTCCAGGCGACGAACCTCATCGTCGAGCGGGTGTTGCACGGCGAGATCAAGCAGGGCCTGATCTGGCACTTCCAGGGTTCGGGCAAGTCGCTGCTCATGGTGTTCACCGCGCAGAAGTTGCGCGCGACGGCCGGTCTGACGAACCCCACGGTGATCATCGTGGTGGACCGGATCGACCTAGACACCCAGATCACCGGCACCTTCAACGCCTCGGACGTGCCGAATCTCGTATCGACCGATAGCCGCAAGGAGCTACAAGCTCTTCTCAAAGCGGGCGCTCGCAAGGTCATCATCACCACGGTGCACAAGTTCGGCGAGGCGCCCGGGGTGCTGGACGACCGCGACAACATCATCGTCATGGTTGACGAGGCCCACCGTTCCCAGGAGGGCGACTACGGGCGCAAGATGCGCGAGGCACTGCCGAACGCTTTCCTCTTCGGCCTGACCGGCACCCCGATCAACCGGCGGGACCGCAACACCTTCATGTGGTTCGGGTCCACAGACGATGAAGGTGGCTATCTCTCGCGGTACTCGTTCCAGGATTCGATCCGCGACGGGGCGACGCTGCCACTGCATTTCGAGCCGCGCCTGTCGGAAATCCACCTTGACGAGGCCGCGATCGATGCGGCGTTTGCCGAGTTGGCCGAGCAGCACCGACTCACCGAGGCAGACAAGAGCACGCTGTCGAAGCGGGCCGCATCGCTCGAGGTGTTGATCAAGGCGGACGAGCGGGTCCGCCGGATTGCCGCGGACATCGCCGAACACTTCCGCGCCAAGGTCGAGCCGCAAGGGCTCAAGGCGCAGGTGGTCGTCTACGACAAGGCGACCTGTGTCGCATACAAGGCGGAACTCGACAAGATCCTCGGACCCGACGCGTCGACCGTCGTGATGAGCGCCGGTGACTCCAAGGAGTGGAAGGAATACACCCCCGGCCGGGACGAGCTGGAGCGGATCACCGCCCGGTTCAACGACCCGGCCGATCCGCTGAAGATCATCATCGTGACGGCCAAGCTGCTCACCGGCTTCGACGCGCCGATCCTGTACGCGCAGTACCTTGACAAGCCCCTCAAGGAACACAACCTGCTCCAGGCGATCACGCGCACCAATCGGGTCTACCCGCCGACCAAGACGCACGGGCTGATCGTCGACTACCTGGGCATCTTCGACGATGTAGCCAAGGCGTTCGCCTTCGACGAGAAGAGCGTCCAGCAGGTGATCAGCAATATCGACGTACTGCGGACTCAGCTCGCCCCGGCCATCCAGGCCGCGCTGGCCTTCTTTCCTGGCGTTGACCGGACCGTGGGCGGCTATGAGGGGCTCATCGCCGCGCAGACCGCGATCAGCAGCGACGAGGCCCGCGACGCCTTCGGCGCGGCCTTCAGCGTCGTCGCCCAACTCTGGGAGACCCTCAGCCCGGACCCGATCCTCTCGAGTCATGCGGCCGACTACCGGTGGCTCACTGATGTGTACGAGTCGGTGCGGCCGTCGGATATTGCCGGTCGGCTCGTGTGGCACACCCTCGGTGCCAAGACGTTGGAACTCATCAACGAACACGTCACCGTCGAGGTGCCCCGTACCGACCTCGACATGATCGTCCTGGACGCCCAGGTGATCGAAGACCTCATGACGGGTCGGCGGAAGGACGTCGACCCGGTCGAGGTCGAGAAGTGGATTACCGCCCGTATCGCCAAGCACATAGGTAATCCTCTCTTCATAGAACTAGGCAAGCGACTCACCGCCCTGCGGGAGAAGTACGCCCACTCCCAGCAGGCCAGCCTGGACTTCCTCAAGGAGCTGTTCGCCCTCGCCC
The DNA here is from genome assembly GCF_052068135.1 of Micromonospora sp. BQ11. NCBI lineage: Bacteria > Bacillati > Actinomycetota > Actinomycetes > Micromonosporales > Micromonosporaceae > Micromonospora > Micromonospora sp. BQ11. The sequence continues at coordinate 449,435 of NZ_JBQHDB010000001.1, forward strand.
GGGACACCGTGGCCGCGGAGAAGGCCGCCGCCGAGGTGCCCCGCGAGGACCGAGGCAGAGCCGCGCTGACGGAGCTGTTCCAGTCCCTCAAGGGCAACGGGACCCCGATCATCGCCGAGAAGATCGTCGACGAGGTCGACGAGGTCGTTCGGGCGGTGCGGTTCGCGGGCTGGCAGGACACCCGTGAGGGCGACCGCCTGGTCCAGCAGTCCCTCCGCAAGACGCTCTGGACCAAGTTCAAGATCCGCGACAACGATGTTTACGAGCGCGCGCTCCGCTACATCCGCGAGTACTACTAACGTTGCACGCGAGGCAACGGTGTTAAGGCCGGTGCTCAGTACGTGGAATCGGGCATCGTTGGTGCACCGGCTGGGACTCGCTTCGGCACGCGTGTCTATCGGTTGCTGTCCGCAAGGCTGCTGGTCATGAGGAGCGCCGGCCAGATCAACGAGCCAACCACACGCGCCGCGCGGGGTTGCTCAGTGTGGCCTCCGGCGGGGGCGCTCCGGCTCCAGGATGGCAGTGGGCCGTCTGCGGCCGCCGGCTCCGTGGGTGGTAACCGTAGGCCCACCCCGTCCGCCGTCGACCCGGGCAAGCCGAGCAGACCGCCGCCCGGCCCGCCAGCGTACGCGTGGAGCGTCGCGGTCCGCGAGCCGTGGCGGACCGGGCGCCGGCCCGCTCCCCGTGGGGCGGGTCGACGGCGGACGGGATGGTCAGGTTTGATCAGTCTTCAGCTGCGCAGCGAGTGGTATCGAAGACCGGGCTAGCAATCGCGTTCAGCAACTGCCTGGCCGGCGCATAGTTCGGATCCACGTGGCGGCCGAGGGCGACGGCGGCCACGGTGGTGGCACCGGCGACCTTCAGCGCGTGCGCCAGGGACTGGGTCCGGGCCCCCGTCGTCCATGTGTCCTCGAGGATCAGCGCATGAACGGGTGCGCGTGACGCGGGCATGAAGGGCGTGAACCAGTCGGCGTGGAAGTCGTGATCTTCCGGGCCGTAGCTCGGGTTGACCGTGCTGGTGATCCAGGGCAGCCGGAGTCGGTCGCCGACAAGGTCGGCGAGCGGATGTGCGCCAGCGCGGCTGCGGGTGCTCGGGACGGTGATGACGTGCGTCGGGAAGGCACCGGTACGGACCGTTACACACGCGAGATGGTCGCGCAGGAAAAGCAGCAGGAGCGCGAGCAAGCTCCGCTGAGCCTGCTCGGACGGAGCTGTGCCCTTGTACGTCCGGAGGTTGTGGTGGTGCTGCCAGGTGCGTGGCGAGTAGGAGATCGGTAGTACGAGGTCCGCGAGAAGGCCCTGGGACCGGGTGAGGTGGGACTGGCAGCGGAAGCAGAGCGAGTAGCCCTCGTTCCGCACTCCCCGACACGTCGGGCAGATCCACGGGTATGCCGGTAGCGGGTTGCGCAGGTAGCCGCGCTGGACCTCGACGTGCCGACTGATGATTGTCCAGCGCTGGTCAGCGGAGGGCGAAGTCAGGGAAGTTCTCCAGGCCGGCGTCGGTGGGCTGGTAGCTGAGGATGTCTTCGAGTGCTTCCAGCAGCTGCGCGGTGCTGCGGACGACGTAGACGCCCGGGTTCTCGGCGAACGCCTTGGCCCAGTCGCACTGCATGACCTGGCTCGTGAGAACGACGGGGCGGCCGTGCTGGAGGGCGAGCCGGGCCTGGATCCGTGCTCCGCTGGTCTCACCCGCCTCGACAACGACCGTCGCGACTGCGTACCCACTCATGACGGCGTTGCGCATGGGGAAGCTCTGCCTGCTCGGCGGAGCGTCGGGCCAGAACTGCGAGACCACGAGCCCAACCTCGGCAATGTGGTCCTGCAGGCGCTGATTCGTCGAGGGGTAATACCGGCGGATCCCGGTGCCGATGACCGCGACCGTTCGCCCACCTGCTTCCAGCGCAGCTGAGTGCGCGGCGGTGTCGATGCCGGCGGCCAGCCCGCTGACCACAGTCACCCCGCGGCCTGCCAGGGTGGTGGCGACGGCTCGAGCGATCCGCAGCCCCTCCTCACTTGCCTTGCGACTGCCGACGACCGCCACTGCCTGGTCGTGAACTCGTAGATCACCTCGGCTGAACAGGAGCGGTGGCATCTCCCGGATGCCGAGCAGCTGAGCAGGGTAGGTGTCGTCGAAGAAGGCGTGGACGCCGATCCCATCCGCTTGCCAGCCGGTGATCTCGGCGGCGGCAGCGTTGACCAGCTCGGTGGTTGACTTTCCGTCCGGAAAGAGCGTGTCGGAGTGGCCGACCGTACGGTCGAGGACTGCCTTGGCGCTGCCGTTCTCCTGGATGTCGAGAGCAATCTCCGACCAGCGCGCGCCAGGCCGGCGAAGTAGCGCGACCAGGGAGGCCCGCTCGATCGTCGCCGTGTCCATGGGCACGATCGTAGGCCCTGGGCTGCGTTCCTGGCTCAGCCATCCCGGCCAGTGTTGATGACGGGAGCCCCGAACGGAGGTCATCGCTAGAACATATGTTCGATTCCGGCTGTAATCAAGACCGAACCGGCGCTGGGTGACCGATCTTGCATCGCCTTGCTGCCCCAGCGGCCGAAGGCTGGATGTTTCAGTAGGGCCCACCCCGGAGGGGCACCCGAAATCGGCTGCCCCTCCGGGGCCAGGTTCCGTCATGATGTCTCACAGTCGTCTCACGGACGGTCCGGAAGGGGTCGGCATGGCATGGGCAGGCCCGGACAGGTGAGCGCCCCTGACCTGCAGGTCCGGCATCTGCCGACATGCCTCGGGAGGCCCCGGTACGCCGCTTCGCTCACTGGCAGTGTGGGGGTCAGGGGTTCGAGTCCCCTCGGCTCCACCCTTGCGACCAGGGCGTTCGTCAGAGATGACGGACGCCCTTCGTCGTTCCGGACGTCTTCCCGCCGCGGCTCGCGGCACTCCCGGTTCCTTGACATGCAGCCGTCCGGCTGCCTAATTTGAAAGGCAACCGGACGGCTGCATGTCCACCCGGCGGCAACCTGACTACGAGGGCGGGCATGGACGAGGTGTTCAAGGCGTTGGCCGATCCGAGCCGGCGTGCGCTGCTCGACTCGCTCAACGCCCGCAACGGGCAGACCCTGCGCGAGCTGTGCGCCGGGCTCGACATGGCCCGACAGTCCGTCAGCAAGCACCTCGCGGTGCTGGAGGAGGCCGGGCTCGTCGCCACCGTGCGGCGCGGCCGGGAGAAGCTGCACTACCTCAACGCCGCGCCCGTGCACGAGATCGCCCACCGGTGGATCAGTCGCTACGACCGCGCCAGGGTCCAGGCCCTGGCGGACCTGAAACTCGCCCTCGAGGAGACCCCGATGGACGCGCCGACCTTCGTCTACACCACCTACATCCGCACCACCCCGCAGAAGCTCTGGCAGGCGCTCACCGATCCCGCCTTCACCCGCCGCTACTGGGCCACGGAGTTCACCACGGACTGGTCCGTCGGCTCGCCGATGACCTGGGACAACCACGGCGTGCTGATCAGCGACCCGGAGCAGGTCGTGCTGGAGGCCGAACCCTACAGTCGGCTCTCCTACACCTGGCACGCCATCACCCCGGAGCTGGCCAAGCGCTTCGGCTGGGACGAGGAACTGCTCGCCCGGCTGTCCGCCGAGGCCCGCTCGAAGGTCACCTTCACGATCGAGGAGACCGCGCAGGTGGTGAAGCTCACCGTCGTGCACGACGGCTTCGAGCCCGGATCGGGCCTGGCCGAGATGGTCAGCCACGGCTGGCCGAACGTCGTGGCGAGCCTGAAGACGCTGCTGGAGACCGACGAGCCGCTGCCGGCCGACGGGTGACCTCCCGATCGGGGATCGACGACGTCACGAGGCGCCGCCGGATCACCCCTTGAGGACGTCCACGGCGTACAGCGCTATCGACGCGTCGCGGGTGGCCAGGGTCAGATTCTCGGCGAGCGCCTGTGCCACGAGCATGCGGTCGAAGGGATCGCGGTGATGGGGCGGCAGGCGGCGGGCGGCGATGGCGTGGGCATGGGTCACCGGGAGTTCACGGAATCCCATGTCCCTTACCCGCTCGGCGAGGTCGGGGGGACCTCCGAGCTTCCCCGCGCTCTGCTTGATGGCGATCTCCCACAGGCTGACCGGGGAGAGGAAGATGTCCGGCTCGTGGCGTAGCTGGTCGAGGAACTTCAGCGGCTGGGACGGCGTTGCGTCGAACTGTTGGCCGTCCGCGTCCGTACCACTGCGCGGGAGGTCGATGCCATGTCCGTCCGCCGGGTCGTCGCCGCGGTGCTGGTCGCCGTGGCGGCCGTGCCGCTGACCGGTGCGCCCGCCTCCGCCCACGGTGCTCCCACCAGCCCGATGAGCCGGGCCGCCGCCTGTGGACCGGAGGGTGGGCAGGCGGACGCCGCGGTGTGCCAGGCTGCCGTCGAGGCGGGGGCGGCGCTGCGCGAGTGGGACAACATCCGGGTGTTCGGCGTCGACGGGCGGGACCGCGAGCGGATCCCGGACGGGGAGCTGTGCAGCGGTGGGCTGTCCGCGTACCGGGGACTGGACCTGGCGCGGTCGGACTGGCCGACCACCGAGCTGACGGCCGGTGCGGCGTTCACCTTCCGCTACCGGGCGACGATTCCGCACAAGGGGACCTTCCGGCTCTACATCACCCGTGACTCGTACGATCCGGCGCGCCGGCTGACCTGGGCCGACCTGGAGACGGTGCCGTTCCTCCGGGCGACCGACCCACCGCTGCGCGAGGGCGCGTACCAGTTGCGGGGGCGGCTGCCGGACCGCTCCGGCCGGCACCTCGTCTACACCGTCTGGCAGAACTCCGACTCGCGGGACACCTACTACTCCTGCTCCGACGTCGTGCTGCGGGCGGCGGACGGGAGCACCGATCGGGCCGGCACGCCGTCCCCCGGGACGGTGGACGAGCCCACGCCGGTAGCCGCCTCCGGCGGGGTGGCCGACGGTCCGCGTACCGAATCGGGTTTCGGGAGCCCCGGCGTGCCGGTCGCGGCGGTGACCGACCTCGGCGCCGACCACTGGCGGTTGGTCGGTGGCGGTGGCGCCGCGGCGATCACCCTGCTGCTGGCCGTGGTGGTCGCGGCCCGCGCGCGACGCCGGCCCGCCGTCCCGGCCGGGCCTCCCTGCGAGGTACGCAACCACCGGGCCGGCCGCCGCCGGGAGTGGTGACGGCCGGCCCGAAGGGGTGCGCTCAGCTCAGGTGTCGCTCGATCTCGGCCAGCTCGTCGGCGGTGAAGTCGAGGTTGTCCACCGCGGCGATGTTCGTCTCCAACTGGCTCACGCTGCTCGCGCCGATGATCAGGCTGGTCATCCTCCGGTCGCGCAGCGCCCACGCGAGCGCGAGCTGGGCCAGCGACTGGCCACGGCGGGCGGCGATGTCGCCCAGCGCCCGGATGGTGGCCATCCTCTTCTCGTCGAGGTCGCTCTCGTTGAGGAAGACGCTCGTGCGGACCCGGGAGTCCTCCGGGATGCCGCCCAGGTAGCGGTCGGTGAGCAGGCCCTGGGCGAGCGGGCTGTACGCGATGCAGCCGGCACCCACCCGCTCCAGCGTGTCCAGCAGGCCGTCGTCCTCGGTCCACCGGTTGAGCATCGAGTACGACGGCTGGTTGATCAGCAGCGGCGTACCCAGGTCCCGCAGGATCGCGGCGGCCCGCTCGGTCTGCTCCGAGTCGTAGTTCGAGATGCCGACGTAGAGCGCCTTGCCGGAGCGGACGACGGCGTCGAGCGCGCCCATCGTCTCCTCCAGCGGCGTGTCCGGGTCGAACCGGTGGGAGTAGAAGATGTCGACGTACTCCAGGCCCAGCCGGCGCAGCGACTGGTCCAGCGACGACACGAGGTACTTGCGGGAGCCCCACTCGCCGTACGGGCCGGGCCACATCAGATAGCCAGCCTTGCTGGAGATGACCAGCTCGTCACGGTACGGCTTCAGGTCGGTGGCCAGCATCCGGCCGAAGTTCTCCTCGGCGCTGCCCGGCGGCGGACCGTAGTTGTTGGCCAGGTCGAAGTGGGTCACCCCGAGGTCGAAGGCGCGGCGGACGATGTCGCGCTGCCGCTCGTACGGGCGGTCCGGGCCGAAGTTGTGCCACAGGCCGAGCGAGATGGCGGGCAGTCGCAGGCCGCTGCGGCCGCTGCGTCGGTAGGTCATGCTGTCGTATCGCTCATCAGCGGCGAGGTAGGTCACGATCACGACCCTATCCCCGCCCCTCCCGACCTGCGCCGTGGGCCGGAAGCGGCCTGGAGGAACCGGACGGGCGGGTAGCTTCGGTGACATGCGTTACGTGCAGCTCGACACCCCCAAGCCCCTTTCCAAGATCGGCCTCGGCACCTGGCAGTTCGGCTCCCGGGAGTGGGGTTACGGCCCCGACTACGAGCGGCGCGCCGCCGAGATCGTCCGCCGGGCCGTCGACCTCGGCGTCACCGTCTTCGACACCGCCGAGCTGTACGGCTTCGGCCGCAGCGAGCGGATCCTCGGCGCGGCGCTGGGCGAGGAGCGGGCGAAGGTCGTGGTCGCCAGCAAGATCTTCCCCATCCTGCCGCTCGCCCCGGTGGTGCAGCAGCGGGCCGTCGCCTCGGCCGCCCGGCTCGGCGTCCCCAGCATCGACCTCTACCAGGTGCACCAGCCCAACCCGCTGGTCGCCGACCACACCACCATGCGTGGCATGCGGGCGTTGCAGGACGTCGGGCTGGTCGGCGAGGTCGGCGTGAGCAACTACAGCCTGCGCCGCTGGCAGGTCGCGGAGGCCGCCCTGGGCCGGCGGGTGCTCAGCAACCAGGTCCGGCACAGCATGATCGACCGCAGGCCGGAGCACGACCTCCTCCCGTACGCGCGGCAGGCCGGCCGGGTGGTCATCGCGTACAGCCCGCTGGCGCAGGGCTTCCTCTCCGGCCGGTACGACGCGAAGAACCCGCCGAGCGGGGCCGTGCGCCGGGCCAACCCGTACTTCCTGCCGGAGAACCTGGAGCGGGGCGCCACCCTCATCGAGAGCCTGCGCCAGGTCGCCGACGCCCACGACGCCACGCCCAGCCAGATCGCCCTGGCGTACCTGCTGCGCCACCCCAACGTGGTGGCCATCCCCGGTGCGTCCAGCGTGGAGCAGATGGAACGCAACGCGGCCTCGGCCGAGATCGACCTGGCCGACGACGAGTACGACGCACTGGCCCGCGCGGCCCGCGAGTTCCGCCCGGTCACCGGGCTGGCGGCGATGCCGCGCCTGCTGCGGGCCCGCACCGGACGGTGACCGGGGCCGGCACGCGTCGGTGCGCGTTCCCAGGGGCGGATGTGCGGGTGCGCCCCCTGTCGACCTGATGTCGTGGACGAGTCAGGCCCGGTGGTTCGGCTGGTTTGGCTGCCCGTGCCACGTGATGACATGAATGGCTCAGCTCGACAGGGGCCGTCCGAGCACTGGCCGGCCGGCCCGCGACCGCGTCTCCGGCCGGCAGGCCGGCGGGCGCTCTTCCGTCTCCCCGGCGCGGGGGAGGCGCGAGGGAGACGGGCGGCGGGACAATGGGCGGGTGAACCCCCGCGCGGTCCTCGTTCCGCTGGTGGCCGGCAGCACCTGGCGGCGGGGCGTGTTCCTGCTGCTCGGCGGCGTGCTCGTGCTGCCGTACGTGCTGCTGGCGGTGACCTTCGCCCAGCTGCTCGTCGATCCGCAGGTTCCGCGGGCGCTGACGGTCGGCCTGCTGGTGATCGCGGCGGCCATCGCCCTGGTGCCGGTCTTCCTCGACGGCAGCCGGGCGCTGGAGATCGCCGCCGTCCGGGCGCTGCTCGCCGTCGACCTGCCCGACCCGACCCCCGGGCACCGCCCCGACCGGGAAACCCGGCTGCGGTCCGCGCTCTGGATCGCCACCCACCTCGCCGTCGGCGGGCTGGTGATGGCCGCGTTGCTGAGCGCCCTGCCGATGGCCGTGGCGTTCATCGCCCAGCAGTTCGGTCTCGGCGACGAGTTCGTGGGGCGGGAGCAGTTCGGACCGCTGAGCGGATGGGACACCGGCTGGGTCACCGCCACCGGGGTGGTGCTGCTGGTCGGGCTCGGGTACGCGGTGGCCGGGCTCGGCGCGCTGGCCGTGTCGATGGCTCCGGTGCTGCTCGGTCCTGCGCAGGCGGAACGGATCGCCGCCCTGGAGGCGCGCGCCGCCCGCCTCGCCGAGCGCAACCGGCTGGCTCGGGAGCTGCACGACTCCGTGGGGCACGCGCTGACCGTGGCGACCCTCCAGGCCGGGGCCGCCCGCGAGGTCCTCGACCACGATCCGGAGTTCGTCCGGCGGGCGCTCACCGCCATCGAGGAGACCGGACGGGCCGCCATGGACGACCTCGACCACGTGCTGGGGCTGCTGCGGGAGTCCGGTGGCGTCGCGGCGGCGGGTCCGCAGCGTACGCTCGCCGACCTGGACCGCCTCGTCACCGACACCCGCGCCACCGGGCTGCGGATCGACTGCCGGCGCACCGGCGACCCGGCCGACGTGCCGGCGGCGCTCTCTCGCGAGGGTTACCGCATCGTCCAGGAGGGACTGACGAACGCCGCCCGGTACGGTCGGGGCCCGGTGACGCTGCGCCTCGACGTCGGCCCGGACACCCTGGACCTGGAGCTGGTCAACGTCCTCGCGCCGGGGCGCCGGTCGAGCCCGGGGCGCGGCGGCCGGGGGTTGGACGGGATCCGCGAGCGGGTCCTCCTGCTCGGTGGCCGCCTCACCGCCGGTCCGCACGCCGGCCGCTGGCGGATGCGGGTCCACCTGCCGATGGAGGGAACGCGGTGACCGACGGCGGCCCGGTGACCGGCGTGCTCATCGTGGACGACGACGAACTGGTCCGGATCGGCCTGCGGGCCATCCTCGACGCCCAGCCCGACCTGCGGGTGGTCGGTGAGGCCGAGGACGGGTCGGTGGTGCTGCCGCTGGTCGCCCGGCTCCACCCTGACGTGGTGCTGATGGACGTGCGGATGCCCCGGATCGACGGTATCCAGGCCACCCGGCGGCTGCTCGCCGCCTCCGCCGACCCGCCCCGGGTACTGGTGGTGACCACCTTCGCCAACGACGAGTACGTCTACGACGCGCTGCGCGCCGGGGCCAGCGGCTTCCTGTTGAAACGGGCCCGGCCGGCTGAGGTCGTGGAGGCGGTACGGGTGGTCGCCCGGGGTGAGTCGCTGCTGTTCCCGGCGGCCATCCGGCAGCTCGTCGGGGCGTACGGGGGACGGGGCGCCGACCGGTTGCGGGCCGCGCGGCTCACCGAGCGGGAGGCCGAGGTGCTGCGCCTGATGACCACGGGGCTGTCCAATCCGGAGATCGCCGCCGAGCTGGTGGTCGGGGTGGAGACGGTGAAGACACACGTCGGCAACGTCCTGGCCAAGCTCGGGGTCCGCGACCGCACCCAGGCCGTGATCGCCGCGTACGAGTCGGGCTTCGTCACCCCCACCGGCTGACCGGATCCCCCCGGTGGGGGAGCGGGTTCCCCGTCCTCCGGGAGGGTTTCCGGGGCGTTGCGGCCGAGGCTGGGAAGCATGACGACGACCGCTTCGCGTACCCACCGCGCACCGCCCCGCCGGCACCACCGGCTCGCCCCGCTCGCCGCCGCGTGGCTCGGCCTGTGGGGCGTACTCGCCCTGCTCGCCACCGTGACCGGCGCCGGCTACCCGTTCGGCGACGACGACCCGAACCGGGAGTCGAGCCTGCTGCGCCTCGTGTCGGCCGACGTCGCGCCGCCGCTGTTCGCCGGGCTGCTGCTCACCGCCGCGGTGGCCGCCCTGGCCATGGCCACCCCCTCGACCCGGCCGCCCAAGCCGGTTCGCGCGCTGCTGCTCGGCTACGGCGGGGCGGTCGCGTTCGTGCTGGCCGTGGTGGTGCCCGGCACGCAGGTGCTGGTCATCCTCGGGTACCTGCCGATCCTGCTGGTCGGTGCCCCGTTCGGCTGGCCTCCGGTCGACTACGCCGACGTGTTCACCTGGGCGCTGGCCGTCCGCGTCGCGTCGATGGTGGGCGGCGTGCTGCTGGCGGGAGCGCTGCTGGTGTGGCATCGGCGTACCGGCGGTGCCTGCGTGACCTGTGGCCGGGACGGCGCGGAGCGGGGCTGGACCACCCCGGCCGCCGCCGCCCGCTGGGGCCGGTGGGCCGCCTGGACCGCCGCGGCGATCCCGTTCGGGTACGCGCTGATCCGCTTCGCCTGGGCCGTCGGCGTTCCGCTCGGCATCTCCCGGGACTTCCTCGACGAAATGTGGGACAGCGGCCTGGTCTGGGCCGGTGCCGGGCTGGGCGCCTTCGCCACCGTCGGCGCGGTCCTCACCCTGGGTCTGGTGCGCCCGTGGGGCGAGCGGTTCCCCCGCTGGATGGTGGGGCTGGCCGGCCGACGGGTGCCGGTGGCGCTGGCCGTGATCCCGGCGACCCTGGTGGCGATCGCCGTGACCGCGACCGGCCTGGGTGCCCTCAGCAGCGTGGAGTTCTGGCGGCAGGAGGTTGGCCTCGGCCTGGCCGGTGGCCCGCTGCTGCTCTTCCCGGTCTGGGGAGTGGCCCTCGGCGCGGCCACGTACGCGTACCACCTGCGTCGCCGTGGCACCTGCCGCTCCTGCGGGCGGGGTTGAGCCCCCGGACGGCCCGGTCCCGGCACGGGGCGGGACCGGGCCGCCCGGCGTTCAAGGCAGGTCGCGGGCGTAGCAGACGGACAGCGGTTCACCCCGGTACGGCCCGAAGTTCTCGATCCGCCGGTAGCCCTCCCGCTCGTAGAAGCGCATGGCCTCGGGCTGGGCGGTGCCGGTTTCGAGCAGCAGGGTGCCGATCCCGGCCTCCCGGGCGGCGTCCTCCAGAGCTCGCAGGACCACCGTCGCCACGCCGGTGCCCCGCGCGGACGGGTCCACGTACATCCTCTTGATCTCGGCGGAGCCGGCGTCCAGGAACCGCAGCCCGCCGCAGCCCAGGGCGACCCCGGCGGCGTCGCGGGCGACCAGGAAGACGGTGACGCTCTCGGCGGTCGGCGGCGCCCCGGGCTCGTGGTCGTCGCTGCCGTAGCGGGCGTCCAACTCGGCCCGCTGCGCGGCCCGCAACCGGGCGGCGTCGGCCGAGTTCCACGGCTCCCGGTCGACCGACAGGATGCGCTCCACGGGTCCCCCTCTCCGTAACCGGTGTCACCGTAGCGCCGGCCGGAGTCGGTGCCGAAGCACGGTCGACGCCGATCCGGTGAGCTAGCGTTGGGCGGGTGACTGCGCCTTCCCCGGTTACCCCGGTCCCCCCGGCCGACCTGCCCACCACGCTCGGCGCGCTGCGTGCGGCCGGTCACCGGTACCGCACCGTCAAGCAGGAACTCCGCGACAACCTCCTGGCCCGGATGCGTTCCGGCGCCGACCGTTTCCCCGGCATCGTGGGCTACGACGACACGGTGCTGCCCGAGGTCGAGCGGGCGCTGCTCGCCGGCCACGACATGGTGCTGCTCGGTGAGCGGGGTCAGGGCAAGACCCGGCTGATCCGTTCCCTGGCCGGGCTCCTCGACGAGTGGACGCCGGTCATCGCCGGCTCGGTGCTCAACGAACACCCGCTGCACCCCCTCACCCCGGCCTCCCGCGCGCTCGTCGCCGAGGCCGGCGACGACCTGCCGGTGGCCTGGCTGCACCGCTCCATGCGCTACGGCGAGAAGCTCGCCACCCCGGACACCAGCGTCGGCGACCTGATCGGCGACGTCGACCCCATCCGCATCGCCCAGGGCCGCACCCTCGGCGACCCCGAGACCATCCACTTCGGTCTGGTCCCGCGCACCAACCGCGGCATCTTCGCCGTCAACGAGCTGCCCGACCTGGCCGAGCGGATCCAGGTGGCGCTGCTCAACGTGCTGGAGGAGCGGGACATCCAGGTCCGCGGCTACCAGCTACGGCTGCCACTGGACCTGTTCCTGGTGGCCAGCGCCAACCCGGAGGACTACACCAACCGGGGCCGGATCATCACCCCGCTCAAGGACCGCTTCGGCGCCGAGGTCCGCACCCACTACCCGCTCGACCTGGAGTTGGAGCTGGACCTGATCCGCCAGGAGGCCGACCTGGTCGCCGAGGTCCCCGGTCACGTGCTGGAGGTCCTCGCCCGGTTCGCCCGCGCGGTGCGCGAGTCACCCTCGGTGGACCCGCGCTCGGGTGTCTCCGCCCGGTTCGCCATCGCCGCCGCCGAGACGGTGGCCGCCGCCGCGCTGCGCCGCTCGGGTCTGCTCGCCGCCGGCACCGAGGCGGCCGTGGCGCGGGTCGGCGACGCGGTCTCCGTGACGAGCACCCTGCGCGGCAAGGTGGAGTTCGAGAGCGGTGAGGAGGGGCGGGAGGTCGAGATTCTCGGGCACCTGCTGCGTACGGCGACCGCGGACACCTTCCGCGCCCGGTTGGCCGGCCTCGACCTCTCCGGCTTCACCGCGCTGGTGCAGGACGGTAGGGCGATCGAGACCGGTGAGCTGGTCAGCTCCGGCGAACTGCTGGGGCAGGTGGGCACCGTGCCGGGCCTGGCGAAGGTGCTGGACCGGCTCGGCCTGGGTGACGCGCCCAGCCCCGAGCAGGCTGCCGCCGGCGTCGAGTTCGTCCTGGAGGGTCTGCACCTGACCCGACGGCTCGGCAAGGACGTCACCGAGTCCGGCCGTACCCGCTACGGCGACCGGTCCTGACGTGAGCGGCAACCGGTTCCGGTACGGCCAGTGGCACGGCGGTCCCGACCCGCTGGCACCCCCGTACGACGTGCGGGCGGCGGTGGACGCGGTCGGTTCCGAGGTACTGGCCGGCGGCAGTCTCCGCGAGGCGCTGCGCAACCTGCTGCGGCGCGGCCCGCAGGGGCGCGGGGGCCTCGACGACCTCGCCGCGCGGGCCCGCCGGCTACGCCGGGAGGCACTGCGTCGCGGTGACCTGGACGGGGCGGTGACCCGGGCGCGGGCACTGCTCGACCAGGCCCTCGCCGCCGAACGCGACGAGCTGCGCGGGCGCGACGACGAGGGCGCGCGGTTCTCCGAGGCGGTGCTGGACAACCTGCCGCGGTCGACGGCGCGCGCGGTGGAGGAGCTGTCCGGGTACGAGTGGGCCAGCGACGAGGCCCGGCAGACGTACCAGCGCATCCTCGACGGGCTGCGCAACGAGGTGCTCGGCCAGCGCTTCGCCGGCCTGCGGGACGCGGTCCGGGCATCGGCCGACCCGGCCGCCCAGGCACGCCTGGGTGAGATGATGCACGACCTGAACGACCTCCTCGCCCGGCACGCCCGCGCGGAGGACACCACCGACGCGTTCGCCGAGTTCATGCGCCGGCACGGCGACTTCTTCCCGGAGCAGCCGAAGGACGTCGACGAGCTGGTCGACGTGCTGGCCCGCCGCTCGGCCGCCGGTGAACGGCTGATGCGGTCGCTGTCCGACCGGCAGCGGGAGGAGCTCGCCGGCCTGATGCGCCAGTCCCTCGGCGACCGGCTCGCCGACGAGCTGGCGGCCCTCGACGGCAACCTGCGGGCCCTCCGGCCCGACCTGCGCTGGGGCCGGGGCGAGCGGGTCCGGGGCGAGGAGCCGCTCGGGTACGCCGACGCGGCCGGTGCGCTGGGCGAGATCGGTGAGCTGGACGACCTGCTGGACTCCCTCGACCAGGAGCACCCGGGTGCCACGTTGGACGACATCGACGTGGACGCGGTGTCTCGGACGCTGGGCCGGGACGCCGCCGACGACGTACGCCGGCTGCGCGAGCTGGAGCAGGAACTGCGCCGGCAGGGCTGGGTGAGCCGCGACTCCGACGGCCTGACCCTGAGCCCGAAGGCGCTGCGCCGCCTCGGCGGCACCGCCCTGCGGCGGGTCTTCGCCGACCTGACCGCCGGGCCGCGCGGCCAGCACGACCTGCGCTCGGCGGGCGCGGCCGGCGAGGTCAGCGGGGGCTCCCGCCCCTGGGAGTACGGCGACGAGCAGCCGCTCGACGTGGTACGCACGCTCACCCGGGCGGTCGGCCGGGCCGGGTCGGGCGTGCCGGTGCAACTGGCCGTCGAGGACTTCGAGGTGGTGGAGACCGAGCGGCGGGCGTCGGCGGCGGTGGCGCTCTGCGTCGACCTGTCGTACTCGATGATCTCGCAGGGTCGGTGGGGTCCGATGAAGCAGACGGCGCTGGCGCTGTCGCACCTGATGGCGACCCGGTTCCCGCAGGACGCGCTCCAGATTGTCGGGTTCGGCCGTGAGGCGCTGCCGCTGACCCAGCAGGAGCTGGCGGCGGTCGAGCCGGACATGCAGCAGGGCACGAACCTCCAGCACGCGCTGCGGCTGGCCGGTCGGCACCTGCGTCGCCACCCCGACGCGGAGCCGGTCGTGCTCGTGGTGACCGACGGCGAGCCGACCGCGCACCTGGACCCGGACGACGGGGAGGCGCTGTTCCACTGGCCGCCGCTGCCGGAGACCATCGAGGCGACCGTCCGCGAGGTGGACCGGTTGACCCGGTTCGGCGCCACGCTCAACCTGTTCATGCTCGGCGACGATCCCGGCCTGCGCCGCTTCGTCGACGCGGTGGCCCGCCGCTCGAAGGGCCGCGTGTTCACCCCCGACCTCGACGACCTCGGCGAGTACGTCGTCTCCGACTATCTCCGCTCCCGCCACACCCGCCGCCGCTGACGCCGGGCGGCACCACACGTCCGGGTGACCGCGGCCGTCGAACGCCCGAGCGTCGTGCGGGTGCGGGGGTTGACTGGAGGGCATGGACTGCGCGGCGTTGCGGCGGGCGTACTCGGAGGTGCTCGCGGAGGTCGACGGTGGTGGGTTCGGCGATCCGCCGGCCGGGATGCTCGGCGCCGAGCAGATCGTGGCGCACCTGGCCGCCAACGACGAGCTGATGAGCGAGGCCACGGAGGCGGTGCTGACCGGGGCCCCCTTCGCCTACTACGATCTCGCGGGCGTGCACCGGCCGGAACTCGACGCGCTGGCCGCCGAGTGCGGCGGCCTGGACGGGCTGGCCACCCTGCTGCGGGCCACCAGTCAGAAACTGGTGACGCTGGTGGAGCGGCTCGGCCCGGCGGCCGACACCCCGGTGGACACCCACCTGCGCGAGGGCTTCGACCTGGTGGTCGACGGACCCCTGCCCTGGGGACGGGTCCTCGACCTGCACACCCGCGTCCACCTACCGAAGCACCTGGCCCAGCTCCGCACCCTCCACACCCCGTAACGACCGGGTTGGTGACGCCGTAGCGGTACGACACGCCGGTCCCGACACTGCTGGGGCGTCACCGATCGGCGTGTGCCGGGTTCGGGTCGCGGCGGAAGGTTCGTCGGTACGTGGACGGGGCCACGCCTACCCGCTGGGTCAGCCCACCAGCCACTGCTGCTCGACCCCACCGCCGCACGGGGCCTGCTCGATGTCGTCGCCGGCCTCGGTGCCGCCGTCGTCGACCTGCGCGCACTTGCCACTGTGCAGCGCCACGAGCAGCACCGGGCCGGTGCCGGTCGCGGCCATCCGCCACTGCTGGTTGGTCTGGCCGTGGCAGGGGAACTGCTGGAGCTTCGCCCCGTCGTCGCCGCTGGCACCCTCGACGTCGAGGCAGAGCCCGTACGCCGCGTTGGTCAGCGTCACCACGTCCGGGGCGACCGGGTTGGCCACCCACTGCTGCTCGGGACCGCCGGTGCAGGCGGCGAGCTGGCCGGTCGCCTTCTCGCCGCTGCCGTCGACGCCGAAGCAGAGGCCCGACGCGACCGCGCGGAACACCTTCGGCCCGCTGACCGGTGCGGGCGGGGTGGTGGGTGCGGCGGACGGGGTGGGGGACGGCGCGTCCGGGGTGGTGGGCTCCGGCTCGACCGGCGGCGGGGTCGGCTCGGCCTCCGCCGTCGAAGCGCCGGCCGCCGCCGGCACCACCGGCTCGTCGCCGCCGCCACCCAGCACGCCGGTCGCGAAGAACACCCCCAGGAGTACGCCCACCGCGCCGACGATCAGCGCAGTGCGCAGCAACGGGTCACCGGGCAGCCCGGGACGGGCGGCTCGGCGGCCTCCGTAGACCGTGCCGGACTCGTCGGGGCGGTGCGCGGGGACGGACATACCGGCATCCTCACCCACGTGTGGGGTCGATGGCCAACCGGGCCCGGCGCGGGCCGGCTCAGTCGACGACCCGTACGTCCTTCCAGAACGCCACCCGGTCGCGCACCATCTCCGCGTCCGGCTTCGGCTCGGCGTAGTACCAGACCGCGTCTGCGCTGGTCCGCCCCTCGTGCTCCAGGGTGTAGTAGGAGGCGGTGCCCTTCCACGGGCAGACCGTGTGCGTGTCGGACTCGCGGATCAGATCGTCCCGGAGGGCGGCGCGGGGAAAGTAGTGGTTGCCCTCCACCACCACGGTGTCGTCGCTCTCGGCCACGACCAGGTCGTTCCAGACGGCTTTCGGCATACGTCCACGCTATGCCGTTCGACGCGACCCGACCACCGTGGACATCCCACGGAATCCCGTGTCGGGCGCGTAAGGTCAGCACATGCACGCGGTGCGTGATCATGACCAGGCGGTGGCCCAGCTGCGACGGTCGTACGCGGCGGTGCCACGGGGTGAGCCGGTCCGGCTCGCCAAGCGCACGTCCAACCTGTTCCG
The DNA here is from genome assembly GCF_052068135.1 of Micromonospora sp. BQ11. NCBI lineage: Bacteria > Bacillati > Actinomycetota > Actinomycetes > Micromonosporales > Micromonosporaceae > Micromonospora > Micromonospora sp. BQ11. Next base: position 465,915 of record NZ_JBQHDB010000001.1, read on the forward strand.
TCCCCGCAGCGCGCCCCGCACGCCCGGGCTCGACGTCAGCGGGCTGGTCGGGGTGCTCGGCGTGGACCGGGCCGCCCGCACGGCCGACGTGCAGGGCATGTGCACGTACGAGGACCTCGTCGACGCGACCCTGCCACACGGGCTGATGCCGCTGGTGGTGCCCCAGCTGCGCACCATCACGCTGGGCGGGGCGGTGACCGGCCTCGGCATCGAGTCCACCTCCTTCCGCAACGGGCTCCCGCACGAGTCGGTGCTGGAGCTGGACGTGCTCACCGGGGCGGGGGAGATCGTCACCGCCCGTCCGGAGGGCCCGCACGCCGAGCTGTTCGCCGCCTTCCCCAACTCGCTGGGCAGCCTCGGCTACGCCACGCGGCTGCGCATCGAGCTGCAACCCGTACGCCGGTTCGTGGCCCTGCGCAACGTGCGGTTCACCCGGCTGGAGGCGCTGACCGACGCGATCGCCGAGGTCACCACCACCCGGGCCTGGGCGGGCGAGCCGGTGGACGTGATGGACGGGGTGATGTTCAGTCCCGGCGAGGCGTACCTGGTGCTCGGGTCCTTCACCGACGAGATCGGGCGGGTGCCGCCCAGCGACTACACCGGTCAGGACATCTACTACCGGTCGTTGCGCCGGCGCACCCACGACCTGCTGACCACGTACGACTACCTGTGGCGCTGGGACACCGACTGGTTCTGGTGCTCGGCGGCGTTCGGGGTGCAGCACCCGGTGGTGCGGCGGGTCTGGCCGGCGCGCTGGCGGCGCAGCGACGTCTACCACCGGCTGGTCCGGCTGGAGCACCGGCACCGGGTGGCCGCCCGGATCGACCGGTGGCGTGGCCAGCCGGAGCGCGAGCGGGTCGTGCAGGACGTGGAGATCCCGCTCGACCGTACGGCCGACTTCCTCCGCTGGTTCTCCCACACCGTCGGGATGGCCCCGGTCTGGCTCTGCCCGCTGCGGCTGCGGGAGCCGGACGGGGCCGGGTCGGCCCGAGCGTGGCCGCTCTACCCGCTGCGGCCCGGGAGGGACTACGTGAACGTCGGCTTCTGGGGGAGCGTGCCGATCGCGCAGGGCGCCGCCGACGGCGACGTCAACCGGGCGATCGAGCGCGAGGTGTCGGAGCTGGGGGGACACAAGTCGCTCTACTCCGACGCGTACTACGACCGGGTGGTGTTCGACCGGCTCTACGGCGGCGACACCTGGCGGGCGGTGAAGGACCGCTACGACCCGGACCACCGGCTCACCGGACTGTACGAGAAGGCGGTAGCGCGACAATGAGCCTGACCGATCGAGACCAGGGAGCGGCCAGCGCTCCCGCGACCCCGCCGGCGGGGGGCCGGCGTACGGGTCCCACCGTGGCGGACGTGGTCCGTGCACTGACCACCGGGGACCTGCCGGTGCGGGTCACCGGGTACGACGGCAGCGCGGTCGGTCCGGCCGACGCCGGGATCACGCTGTCCATCCGCTCGGAGCGGGGGCTGACCTACCTGCTCACCGCCCCCGGCGACCTGGGCATGGCCCGGGCGTACGTGAGCGGGGACCTGGTCCTGCACGGTGTGCACCCGGGTGACCCGTACGAGGCGTTGACGCTGCTCAAGGAAGAGCTGCGGCTGCGGACACCGTCGGTCGCCGAGGCGCTGAACCTGGTGCGGGGCCTCGGCTGGGAGCGCCTGCTCCCGCCGCTGCCCCCGCCGCAGGAGGCGCTGCCCCGGTGGAAACGGGTGGTGAACGGGTTGCGGCACTCCCGATCCCGGGACAGCACGGCGATCTCCCACCACTACGACGTGTCGAACGCCTTCTACGAGAAGGTGCTCGGCGAGTCCATGACGTACACCTGCGCGGTCTACCGCTCTCCGGACGACACGCTGGAGGAGGCGCAGGCGGCCAAGTACGACCTGGTCGCGCAGAAGCTGGCACTGAAGGCGGGGATGCGGCTGCTGGACGTCGGCTGCGGCTGGGGCGGCATGGTCCGGCACGCGGCCCGCGAGTACGGCGTCAAGGCGCTCGGGGTGACCCTGTCGCAGGCGCAGGCGCAGTGGGCGCGGGCGGCGATCGAGCGGGAGGGGCTGACCGGCCTTGCCGAGGTGCGCCACCTGGACTACCGGGACGCACCCCGGGAGCAGTTCGACGCGGTCTCCTCGATCGGCCTGACCGAGCACATCGGCGTACGCAACTATCCGGTCTACTTCAGGGCGCTGCGGGACCGGCTGCGGGTGGGCGGGCGGCTGCTCAACCACTGCATCACCCGCGCCGACAACCGCGCGCCGCACCGGTCGGGCGCGTTCATCGACCGGTACGTCTTCCCGGACGGCGAGTTGGCCGGGCCGGGCCGGCTCATCTCGGAGATCCACGACGTGGGTCTGGAGGTGCACCACGAGGAGAACCTGCGGCAGCACTACGCGCTGACGCTTGCCGCCTGGTGCCGGAACCTGGTCGCGAACTGGGACTTCTGCGTGTCCGAGGTGGGTGCCGGCACCGCCCGGGTGTGGGGGCTGTACATGGCCGGCTCCCGGATGGCGTTCGAGCGCAACGGGATCCAACTGCACCAGGTGCTCGCCACGCGGACCGGCGCGGACGGGGGGAACGGCTACCCGTTGCGCCCGGACTGGCTGGCCTGACGTTCGACCCGGGCCGCGCCGGTGCGACCGGCGCGGCCTTCGTCGACAGCATTGACAAACAAGTTTTGTACGTACAAACTCATTTTGCCATGAGAGACGTCCTGTACCTGGAACAGATCGAGCAGGCCGAAGTCCTGCTCAAGCCACAGCGTGTCGAGATCCTGCGGCAGCTGGCCGAGCCCCGCACCTGCACCGAGGTCGCCGCTCGGCTGGAGCAGACGCCGCAACGGGTCTACTACCACGTCAAGCAGCTCGTCGCGGCCGGCCTCGTGGAACTGGTCAGCGAACGCAGGGTGCGGGGCATCACCGAGGGCATCTACCAGGCGGTCGCCCGGTCCTACTGGCTCTCACCCCGACTCGTGGGCCGCGTCGGCGGGCGCCGGGTGCGCGACGAGCTGAGCCTGGGCCACCTGCTCGACCTGATGGAGGAGGTCCAGGCCGACGTCGCCGCCCTGGACCGCACCGCCGGAGAACTCCCCTCGGTCGGCGTGTCCGGCGAGATCCGGGTCCCCCCGGAACACCGCCAGCAGTTCCTGCACGACCTGCAGACGACCCTGCAGGACCTGTTCACGCGCTACGGCGGCGCCGAGGGCGACGCCTTCAAGCTCGCCGTGGCCGTCTACCCGAAGGAAACCGACCATGAGTGAACCGATGATCCTGCGGGTCCGCCTCGCCGCACCCGTCGCCGCCGTCCACCGCGCCCTCACCGACCCCGCGGAGCTGCGCGTCTGGCTGGCCGAGCACGCCGAGGTCGAGCTGCCGACCCGGTACGCGTTCTGGGGGCGGTACACCCCCGAGGGCGACGCCCCGCGCCAGCGGCTGCTGCACGCCGACGACCACGGCCTGCGCTTCGCCTGGCTGCTCGACGGGGTGGAGACCACCACCGGCTTCACGCTCGAGGAGGAGAGCCCGGACACCACCGTGCTGACGCTCGACCAGAGCCACGTCGACTTCGCCGAGGCGACGAGCGGCAGCACCATCGGCGTCCTGCAGACCTTCTGGGCGCTGTCGCTGGCCAACCTGGCCGCCCACCTGGAGGGTCAGCCGCTGCTGCCGAAGACGGACTTCACCTCCGCCGAGATGCGCGGCGAGCTGGTCATCGCCGCCCCCGCCGACAGGGTGTGGGAGTCGCTGACCGACTCCGAGCAGGCCAGCGCCTGGTTCGGCTACCCCATCGGCATCGAGCCCTGGGTCGGCGGCCGGTACGCGATGGGCGGCTTCGAGGCCGGTCACGCGGCCAAGGTGGTCGACCTGGAGCCGGGCCGGCGGATGTCCGTCGACTGGGGACCGATCGGTGTCACCACCTGGGAGCTGGCCGAGTCGCAGGGCAAGACCACGCTCACCTTCGTGCAGAGCGGCTTCGACGAGCAGAACCCCCCGTACAGCGCCTGGGCCGGGTCGGTCTCCGGGCTGGCGGAGCTGCGCCGCTTCCACGAGATGGCGGACTGGCAGCCGATCTGGCTCTCGGTCGAGGTGCCCGGCATGGAGCCGCTGACCGCCTGACGGTGTCCCGGGAGTTCCTGGTGCGGATCGGCCCTCCGGGGCCCCTTCCCACCAGGAACTCTTCGGCACACGGGTCCGGAGGTGATTGGGCGGGCGAAAACGGGTAATGGCGGGCGATGTTCTTCATCTTCGGTCTCCGTACCAAGGTCACCCAGTCGGGCGTGGTGCAGCAGGTCTGCCGTAACTGCGGTAACCACGCCGCACAGGTGATCACCCGACGCGCGACCAAGTTCAGCCTGTTCTTCATCCCGCTGATCCCGATCCGTACCCGCTACATGCAGCAGTGCACGTTCTGCGGCGCCCAGTACGACGTGTCGAAGTCCGACGCGCAGCGTCTCCCGGTCGGCTGAGGCGGGGATGGCCCGTTTCCTGTGCTGGCTGATCGGACGGCAACCCGTCGCGCCGGCCTGCGCCCCGGTGCACACCGTCTCCCGGCCGCCGTGCACGCCGGGACGGCGCCCGCGGCGCCGGAAGCGCCGGCCGCTGGCCGGTACCACCCTGCCCCGATCCCCCTGGAACCGTTCCTCCGGCCGCTGACCCAGCCGTGAACTCCGCCCACGGGCTCTGCCGGCGCGCTCGCCGCCGGAGTTAAGAAGGGGCCCCTCCTCTACACGAGGCGTTAAGAAGGTGCCCTTCCTTTCATCCAGGCTAGGGTGGCGGATCGTGACGAGCAGCGAGGAGCGACTGGCGGGGATCCGGGGCGGCGTGCCCGCCCGGCGGCACAACGCGCGCACCATCGCCGCGTTGACCGGCAACCCGGGCTGCACCCGGCGGGCGGTCCTGGACGGCGCCGGGGTGGACAAGCCGGCGCTGGCCGAGCGGATCGGCTTCCCCGCCCGGTTCGGGCAGTCCCGCTTCGCCATCACCCGGGGCAACGCGTTCGAGGCGCAGGTCAAGGCCGACGGTGGGGTCGAGCTTCTGCGGCTGGTCGCCGAGCGGCTGGGCGTACCGGTGCCGGAGGCGGCGACCTGGACCGACCTCGGCGGCGCGGAGGACCTGCCGGAGCGGCGGGACCGGTCCCGGGAGGCGCTGACCGCGCCCGGCGACGGTGCGGCGCTCTTCGACCACCCGCTGCTCGCCCTCGACGTGGCCGGTGGGCGGGTGCACCTGGAGCCGGACCTGGTGGCGGCCCGGCTCGCCGGCCGGTTCCACGTCGTGGAGGTCAAGTCCTTCCCGGTGATCGACGGGCAGGCGGACCCGGCGAAGGTGTCCGCCGCCGCGATCCAGTCCGCGGTGTACGTGCTGGCCCTGCGCGACCTGCTGACCGCCGCCGGGCAGGACCCGGAGCTGGTCTCGCACGAGGTGGTGCTGGTCTGCCCGCGGGACTTCGCCAACCAGCCGGTGGCCAGCCTGGTCGACGTGCGCAAGCAGCTTCTCGTGCTGCGCCGCCAGCTGGACCGGATGGCCCGGCTGGACACGCTGCTCGCCACCGTGCCCGAGGACTTCACCGCCGATCCCACCGCCGACCCGGCCACCCTGCGGGCCCGGTTGTCCACCGTCGAGGCCCGCTACGCGCCGGAGTGCCTGGCCGCCTGCGAGCTGGCGTACTTCTGCCGGCACGAGGCGCGCGGCCAGACCGCCGCGCTGGGCCGGCCGGTCCGCGAGGCGCTCGGTGGCATCGCGACCGTGGACGACGTGCTGGCGCTGGCGGTCGGCGAGCGTACCCCCGAGCCGGATCGGGAGGAGGCCGCCGCGCTGCTGCGGGCCGCCGCCCGCCTGCGCGCCGACGCCCTCACCGGACACCCCGCATGAGTACGCCCCGACGCCCGACCGCCCCGAGCCGGAGGCCCGCATGAGCACCCTGCGCGCGCTCGCCAAGGCGCAGGCGCTCGCCGCCGGCCGGGCCCAGCCGGTGGCCACGGTCCGGCACCTGCACCTGGCGGAGCGGCCACTGGTGCTGGCGCCGTTGGCGCTGGCCGGTGAGGCCAACGCCCCGCTCGCCGTGCTGGTCGGTACCGCGCCCGACGAGGCGCGGCTGCTCGTGGTGCCGCAGCCGCGCAACCGGGACCAGCGCTTCGCGTTCGCCGCCGAGCTGGCCGGGATCGTGCTGGAGTACCTGGACGGCTTCCGGAGCGTCACCGAGGCGGTGCCCGTCGACCGGGGTCGCGACGTCCGCCACCGGTACGCCGACGCGCCGCAACTGCTCGTGCCGAGCCCGGCCGGGGTGACGTTCCTCCGGCTGTTCGGCCGCTCGACCCGGTTTCGTCGGACGGACGGCGACCATCCGGTGCACCCGTCGGTGCCGCTGCTCGGGCGCTGGCTGACGTTCTTCGCCGAGCGGGCCGAGCATCCCGGTTCGTCGGCGCTGCTGGCGATGACCGACGCGCTGACCCTGCACTGGGCCACCGGTCAGAGCGCGGTGGAGGACCTGCACCTGCCGGCGCTGCTCGGCTGGGTCGACCCGCCGCCCGGGCTGACCGGGGCGCAGGCGGCGGCCCACGCGGAGGACCCGTCGGTCTGTCCGCCGGCCGGTCCGGCCACCGACCCGGACTTCGACAACCAGGTGCTCGCCCCGGCCATGACCGCGTACGCGGAGGCGGGCGACGACGAGGTGGCGCGCGCCGGGGCGTACGCGGAGCTGGAGAAGCTGCTGCGCGACCAGCTCGTGCCCACCTGGGAGCTGATGTGGCGCGGCGTGGGACTGCTCCGGTCCCTGCCGCCCGGCGCCCGGGTCGCGGGCCGGTGGGACGGCGACAAGGACGCCTTCACGGCGCATGCGGAGCACGTCGACTCCGGCGGCGGCCCGCAGCCCCGACGCGACGGTGCGGTGGCGGCGGCGCAGCGGCTGCACCGGCTGGAACGGGCGGCGGCGTCGTACGCGGTGCAGCGCGCCTACGACGATCCGCTGGTCATGGCCGAGCACCGGCTGACCGGGGAGGCGTTCGTGGGGGAGGTGACCCTCGCCGACCCGAAGCGGGTGGACGACAGTGGGAAACGGCCGGTGCTGCGGCCCCGCATCCAGGTGGTGACCACCGAGCCGGTGGCGGTACCGGTCGGCGCGACGCTGTGGTCGACGGCTCGTCCGACGCAGAAGGCCCGGGTGGTGTTCCTGACCCCGGGCGACGGCAAGACCGAGGTGGTGCTGGAGTTGTCCGGTGGCATGGGGCGGGGGCTGACCGCGCCACCGGGCAGCGTCCCCGAGGTGGGGGAGCGGCTCTGCCTCACCACCCTGTCCGACGCGTACCTGCCGGTGGCGACGTTCCCGGCCGTGGAGGAGACGCCGTGGACGCACGGTGGCCCGCCGGCCGAGGTCGGCCCAGCGTAACGGCGACGATTCATTCACCGGGAACCTGACGTGGAGCCGGGGCGAGTGGCAGGTCGGGGGCCTTCACGCGTTTCCGGGGCCAGCCTGGTCCTTGCGCAGAGTGAGCCCCTCGCGTGGTGGACGAAGGGCGTGTGCGCCGCTTTGCTCTGCACCCTGATACGCGCCGGTTACTGATGGTGATCGACGCATGCGAGAGGTCCGCCGAGAAACAGCAGCTCGGCTGCCTGGTGCGTCCAGGGGTGCAGAGCAAAGCGGCGAAGGCCGCGTGCTGCTCCTCGCCGAGGCGTCACCATCGGTGACGGTAGGGAGAGGTAACTCACCGTGCTCGGTGGGTGAGGGAGCATGGAACGGGCTTGACCCTCCCGTAACGGCAGGCGGGAGCCTTGTCGACGGAAGGGAGGGGAATCATGGCGTACACGGTGGGACAGGTGGCGAAGGCCGCCGGGGTGACGGTGCGGACGCTGCACCACTACGACGAGATCGGGCTGCTCTCGCCCGGTGGGCGCAGTGCCGCCGGTTACCGGCGGTACGACGACGCCGACCTGGACCGGCTGCAGCTCATCCGCTACTACCGGGAGCTGGGGTTCCCCCTGGACGAGATCGCCGCGATCCTGGACGACCCGGCGACCGACCCCGCGGCGCACCTGCGCCGCCAGCACGAGATGCTGACCGGGCGGATCGGGAAGCTCCAGGACATGGTCGCGGCGATCGAGCTCGCGATGGAGGCACGCAGGATGAACATCTCACTGACCCCGGAGGAGCGGTTCGAGGTCTTCGGGGACTTCGACCCGGACGCGCACGTTGACGAGGCGCGGGAACGTTGGGGCGAGAGCGAGGCGTACCAGCAGTCGACCCGGCGCGCCGCCGGTTACTCGAAGGACGACTGGCTGCGCCACAAGGCCGAGAACGAGGACTGGGCCGAGCGGTTCGTCGAGGTGATGGCCTCGGGTGCGCCGGCCGACGGCCCGGAGGCGATGGCCCTGGCCGAGGAGCACCGGCAGCTCATCAGCCGGTGGTTCTACGACTGCTCGTACGAGATCCACACCGGGCTGGCCGACATGTACACGGCCGACCCGCGGTTCACCGGGTACTACGAGAAGATCCGGCCCGGGATGGCCGCCTACCTGGCCGAGGCCATCCACGCCAACGCCGTCACCCGCGCCTGAGCGGACCGTGGCCCCGGCGGACAGTCCGCCGGGGCCACGGGACGCGCGGTCAGTCGCCGATCGTGGCGTACAGGATGCCCCGCCCGAACGTCGCCGCGAACAGCGTGCTGGTCTTGGCGTGGAAGTGCACGTCCATGACCGGTACGGCCGGGAAGCTCGCCCCCACCTTCAGCCAGGTGCGGCCCAGGTTGGGGCTGAAGAAGACCCCCATGTCCGTACCGATGTAGAGCCAGCCCTGCTTCTTCGGGTGGCGGATCACGTCGTTGACGGGGGACTGCGGCAGGTTGCCGGAGATGTCCGTCCAGGTCGCCCCGCCGTCGGTGGTCGTCAGGACGTGCGGCTGCGTCTCGCTCTCCCAGCGGAACCCGGAGTACGTCGCCCAGGCCACGTCGGGGTTCTGCGGGTCCACCGTGACCCGGGTGATCCACCGGTCCGGCAGATCCGGGTCGGTGGCTTTCGTCCAGGTCGCGCCGCCGTCCCGGGTCACCGACAGGTGGCCGTCGTCGGTGCCCACGTACACGGTGTCCTCGTCGGTCGGCGCGATGCCGATGGTCGTGATCGTCGCGTACGACGTGGCGTTGCGCGGCGTGGGACCGCCGGTGAGGTCTGGGCTGACCGCCCGCCAGGTGCGGCCCCGGTCGTCGGAGCGGTTGAGCACGTTCGACCCGAAGTAGACGGTGTCCGGAGCACCGGGGGCGATCTCCAGCGGCGACACCCAGTTGAACCGGGTGCCCGCGAACCGGGCCCGGATCGACGTCATCGAGTCGCCACCGTTGTCGGAGCGGGCGCACCCGCCGTTCTGCGAGCAGGCGAACACGTTCAACTGGTCGACCGGGTTGATGCGGTTCATCATCCCGTCGCCGCCCCGGTAGAGGTTCCAGTCGCTGCCGCCCCAGGACCGCAGCGACCCGTTGTCCTGCGTTCCGCCGGAGACGCGGGAGCGGTCGGTCGTGCTGACGTCCATCGCGTAGAACTGCATGTACGGCTGCACGGACGCGGCCGTCCAGGTGCCGATGACGTTGCCGCCCTGGTCGTTCCAGTACAGGCCGCCGTCGTTGCCGATGTACACCCGGCCGGGGTTGTGCGGGTCCCAGGCCATGGCGTGCTGGTCGGCGTGGATGCCCCGGCCGGTCACCCACGTGCGGCCACCGTCGTGCGACTCCATCATCGGTACGCCGGCGGAGAAGACGTGGTCGGCGTCGGCCGGGTCGACCCACAGCCGACCGAACCACCAGGCGAACCCGCCGTCGGCGGCGTCCAGCGCGGGCTCGCCGGTCAGCGGGCGGGTCCAGGTGGCGCCCGCGTCGTCGGAGACGAAGAAGCCGGTCAGGTTGCCGATCTTGTCGTTGGTGATCGCGTACGCCCGGGTCGGGTCGCTGGCCGCGAACGCCACCCCGATGCGGCCGGGCTCGGTCTCCGGACCCGCCAGCGGCGCGCCGATCCGTGTCCACGTCGCCCCGCCGTCGGTGGAGCGGTGCAGGCCGGAGCCGGGACCGCCGTACTCGCGACCGTCGGGGTAGCGCAGCTTGTCCCACGTGGCCGCCAGCAGGACGTCCGGGTCGGCGGGGTTGATCGCGACGTCGATCGCGCCGGTGGAGTCGTTGAGCCCGTCGAGCACCTGCTTCCAGGTGTCACCGCCGTCGGTGGACAGGTAGACGCCCCGGTCGCCGCCGGTGTCGAACAACCGGCCCTGGGCCGCGACGACGATCCGGCGCGGGTCGGTCGGGTCGATCCGGATGCGGCCGATCGCCCCGGTCTCGGTCAGACCGAGGCTCTCCCAGGTCGCGCCGCCGTCGGTCGAGCGGTAGACGCCGGTGCCGTAGTAGGAGCCGCCGCCGCCGTGGTCCGGCTCGCCAGTGCCCGCGTACAGGGTGCCGTCGGGGGCGATCGCCAGCGCACCCATCGACTGCGGCAGGTCGTCGGACCAGGTGCTGGTCATCGTCGCGCCGCCGTCGGTGCTCTTCCACACGCCGCCGGTGCCGGCCGCCACCCAGAGTGTGCCGGGCGTCTTCGGATCGACCACCACGTCGATGAGCCGGCCGCCGATGTTGGTGGGGCCGAGCTGCTGCCACCGCACATCGGTCAACTGGGGCGCGCCCCGGCGGGTGGCCCCCTCCAACGTCCGAGTCTGCGCGAGGGCCTCCTCGTACGCGGTCGCCGGGATCGACCCGTCGGCGTTGGCCCGCTGCGCCCACATCCACTCGGACGGCTCCGCCGGGTTCTCCTTCTCCTCGACCGCGACCGGCACCGGCGGGTTGCCCGCCAGGTGCACGAGCGTGGTCGCGGCGGTCAGGGCGGCGACCGCCGTGACCGCGCCCACCAACCGGAATCGTGTCCGTCTCGACAGCTTCGACCGCACAGGTCACCCCCGGCCCCGGCGGGCATCGCCGCCGCTCGATATCGGGTCAGCGTACGCAAGAATCGACCAGCGTGGAAGCCGATGACCGGCGCAGACGTGCACCCCGAATGTCGCACCGTCGGGAGAGGATGGCGGACATCCGTCACACCAGGAGGTCCACCGTGCTCATCGTCGCCGGAAGCCTGCACGTCGACCCGGAGGGTCGGGACGACTACCTCGCCGGATGCGTCGACGTCGTCCGCGCAGCCCGGTCCACGCCGGGCTGCCTCGACTTCGCCCTCAGCGCCGACCTGGTGGAGCCGGGCCGGATCAACGTCTACGAGCGGTGGGACACCGAGGAGCAACTGCTCGACTTCCGGGGCTCTGGGCCGAGCGGGGAGCAGGCGGTGGCGATCCGGGGCGCCGAGGTGCACCGCTATCTGATCTCCGGCGTCGAGGCGCCCTGACGCGGGTCCTCAGGACGGCGGCGGGGCCGGCGGGGGCTCCGGCGGCAGACCGGGGGCGAGCCGGCGCAGCGAGGTGAACGTCGGTACCAGCGCGTCGTACAGCTCGGCGTACACCGGCAGCAGGGACGCGTACGTGGCGGCGGCGGCCGGGTCGGGGCGCGCGGTCTCGGAGATCTCCACCAGGTCGGCGGCCACGTCGATGGAGGTCACCAGTCCGAGCGCCTCCATGCCGAGCAGGGCCGCACCGTAGCTGGAGCCCTCGTGCCCGGCGGGGAAGCGCACCGGCATGCCCAGCACGTCGGCGAGCATCTGCCGCCACAGGCGGCTGCGGGCGAACCCGCCGCTGGCCCGGATCTCGCGCACCTCGTTGCCGGCGGCTTTCACCGAGGCCATGACCAGCGCCAACTGCTGGCAGACCCCTTCCAGCGCGGCCCGTACGAGGTGGGCGCGGCGGTGCCCGTGGGTCAACCCCACGTACGCCCCCCGGGGCAGCGCACTCCAGTGCGGGGCGCGTTCGCTGAGCAGGTACGGCAGCATGATCAGCCCACCGGATCCGACCGGGGCCTTCGCGGCCTGGGCGAGCAGTTCCGCCTCGGCGTCCTCGCCCAGCTCGGGGGCGAGCGCGCGACCGGCCCAGCCGAGCACGAGACCCCCGTTGTTGATCGCGCCGCCGACCACCCAACGGTCCTCGGTCAGGGCGTAGCAGAAGACACCGCCGAGCGGGTCGACACCGGGGCGCTCCACCATCACGCGCATCGCGCCGCTGGTGCCGATCGAGCAGGCCATCACGCCGGGCGCGACCGCGCCGAGCCCCAGGTTGGCGAGCGGACCGTCACCGGCACCGACCACGACCTTCGTGTCCCGGGGCAGTCCGGTCGCGGCGGCGGCCTCGACGGTCAGGCCGTGCACCACCCTGGTGGTGGGGACCAGCTCGGGCAGTTGCTCCTCGGTGATGCCGGCGATCCCCAGCGCCTCCTCGTCCCAGGCGAGCTGGTGGATGTCCATCAGCCCGGTGGCCGAGGCGATCGAGTGGTCCGTCATCAGGGCGTCGCAGAACCGCAGCAGGACCCAGTCCTTGATGCCCGCCCAGTACGCGACCCGGCCGAACGTCGTCGGCTCCTGCTCGGCGTACCAGAGCAGCTTGGGCAGCGGCGCCATCGGATGGACGGGGGTGCCGGTGCGGCGGTGCAGGGCCAGCCCGGAGGGGACCGCCCGCAGCCGTTCGGCCTGCCGGGCGGCCCGCGAGTCGGCCCAGGTGACCGACGGGGTGAGGGGGTTGCCGTCCGCGTCCAGCCCGATCAGGCTGTGCATCGCGCTGCTGAACGACAGGCCGGCCACCGGCCGGCCCACCTCTGCCACCACCGTGCGGACCGACTCGATGACGGCCGCGTAGATGGCGTACGGGTCCTGTTCGGCGTACCCGGGTTGCGGTTCGTTCAGCGGGTAGCCGACCGAGTGGTGTGCCAGCTGGTCGCCGTCGACGTCGAACGCGACGGCCTTGGTGCTGGTGGTCCCCAGATCGACGCCGATCACGATGTCGGGGGTGGTGCCGCCCACCGGTTCACCCCCTCGCCGTACCCGCCCGGGACGCTGCGCCTGACGTTACCGACGCTCCGCCCACGCGGGGACCGGAACGGGACGGTCCGCCCACGACACACCCGAACGGGGTGAATCGACGCAGCGAAATCGCCCTATCGTCCGGCTTACTCCGTCGATCGGGCAATTTGCCCATAGCGGCCCGTCCCCGTCGGCGCCCGCCGGGAGTTGATCCGAACGACACCCCGGTTGGTGGCCTGCGCGGCGGAGGAGTCGGCATGGCAAGGACTGATTCGACGGGTTCGACCTGGCGGTACCGGTGGGCACACCGGCAGAACGATCGGCGGCAGCGGGTCTTCCGCAGCGCCGACGAGGCATGGCGAAGGCGGGACGAGGAGCTGCGGCGCCTGCGTACGCTCGCCGAGACCTTCGCGGGCTCCGCCGCCGCGGGCGCCGGGCTTCCGCTGGAGCTGGGCTCCGACGAGGTGGTGTTCGGGGTGCTGCCGGCCGCGCAGCTGGTCGAGGTACGGCACACGGCGGTGCTCCCGGCACCGGATCTGACGGTCACCCCACAGTCCACGCCGATCCGCGCCCGCCGCCCGGACGGCATCCGGGTCACCGACGCCGGGATGGCGGTCATCACCAGCCGGCGGCTGGTGCTGCTCGGCGGTGGCGGCCGGCGCGACTGGGCGTACGGGAAGATGACCGGCCTGGCCCACGACCCGGCGGCGCCGGTCACCCTGATCCAGGTGCTCGACCGGCGTAGGGCCTCGGGGGTGCTGCTCCCCGCCGACGTGGCGGCGGACTTTCGCTTCAAGCTGACGCTGGCCTTCGCCGACGCGATCGAGCAGCGGCACGCCGTGATCGCCCAGCTCGACGAGGCGATCGACGAGCACGCGCAGCTCAAGCCGTTCCGGCCGACGATCGCCACCCCGGCGCAGGCCCGGCTGAGCGGTTTCGTGCCCGGCGGCCGGCGCACGGTGGCGGTCGCCGCCGGCATCGCCCTGCTGGTACCCGCCGCGCTCCTGGAGTCCGACCCGTCCGACCCGACGTCGGAGGTGGCGATCGCCGCGACGCCCGCACCGAGTCCGTCGGCGGGCCCGTCGCTCCCGGCCGCGCCGGCCGCCGTCGCGGCTCCCCGACCGAAGCGCGACGCGTCGTCATCGCCGGCCCGGGACCGGTTCTGCGGCGCGCCGGAGAACCCGATGGGGTACGGCTTCTGCGACGGCACCCGGATCCGCCGGCCCGCCGCCGAGGTGTGCGACCACTTCGAGTGCGTGCCGGAGTTCTGGTCCGGCCGGGGGTACCTGGTGGAGTGCGGCGACGGCTCGGTCAGCCTTGCCGGCGGCAGTTCCCGGGCGTGCGGCGCGCACGGCGGCGTCCGCCACACGTTCCGGAGCTGACCGGCCCGGACGTTGCCGGACCGGGTGCGGCCTGCTGTGATGGGCGGTCATGGGGGTCGCGGAGGTGCACCGCACGGTCGAGGCGGTCTGGCGCATCGAGTCCCGCCGGGTGGTCGCCGCGCTGGCGGGCCTGGTCCGGGACGTCGGCTGGGCCGAGGAGCTGGCGCAGGACGCCCTGGTGAGCGCGTTGGAGACCTGGCCGCGCGACGGCGTGCCGACCAACCCGGGGGCGTGGCTGACGGCGGTCGGGAAGCGGAGGGCGATCGACGGGCTGCGCCGCCGCGCACTGCTCGACCGCAAGGTCACCGAGCTGGGCCACGAGTGGGGCGACGACGCGTTCACCCCGGACTTCGACGCCGCGCTGGACGAGCCGATCACCGACGACCTGCTGCGGCTGGTCTTCACCGCCTGCCACCCGGTGCTGACCCCACCGGCGCGCGCCGCCTTGACCCTGCGGGTGATCGGCGGGTTGAAGGTCGAGGAGATCGCCCGCGCCTTTCTGGTGCCGGAGACCACGATCGGGCAACGGATCACCCGTGCGAAGAAGACCCTCGCCGACGCGAAGGTGCCGTTCGAGGTGCCCGCCCCGGCCGAGCGCGCCGAGCGGCTCGGCAGCGTGCTGGAGGTCGTCTACCTGATCTTCAACGAGGGCTACTCGGCCACCCGCGGCGACGACTGGATGCGCCCGCAACTCTGCGCCGACGTGCTGCGACTGGTCCGCATCCTCCAGGGCCTCATGCCGGACGAACCCGAGGTGCACGGCCTGGCCGCGCTGCTGGAGATCCAGGCGTCCCGGACCGCCGCCCGCACCGACGCCCACGGCGAGCCGGTCCTCCTGCTCGACCAGGACCGCAGCCGCTGGGACCGCCTGCTCATCGGGCGGGGCCTGACCGCGCTGGACCGGGCGCGCGCCGGGACCGACCAACCCGGCCCGTACGTCCTCCAGGCGGAGATCGCCGCGTGCCACGCTCGGGCGCGTACGCCGGCCGAGACGGACTGGGCGCGGATCGCCGCCGGCTACGCGGAGCTGGCCCGCGTCGCCCCGTCGCCGGTCGTGGAGCTGAACCGGGCCGTCGCGGTGTCCTTCGCCGACGGCCCGGCAGCCGGCCTCGCGGTGGCGGGGGCGCTGGTGGACGAGCCGGCGCTGGCCGGGTACCACCTGCTGCCCAGCGTGATCGGCGACCTGCTGGCGAAGCTGGGGCGCTACGACGAGGCGCGCGCCGAGTTCGAGCGGGCGGCCACGATGACCGGCAACGAGCGGGAGATCGCCCTGCTGCGGGACCGCGCCGCCGACTGCGCGCGGGGGGTCGCGCCGACCCGCTGAAAAAGGTCGCCGGCGGGTGTCGGATCCATGCCCGGTCGCTCGACGCGTCAGTGAGAACCCACCTCGTGGAAGGACCTACCGATGCGCTTCATGATCATGCACAAGCTGGACCAGAACATCCCCGGCGCGTACTCGCCGGACGCCGCCTTCATCGCCACGATGGGCGCCTTCGTCCAGGAGATGGTCGACGCCGGAGTGCTGCTGGCCGGCGACGGCCTGCGGCCCACCAGCAAGGATGACGCCGCCCGCATCACCGTCACGAACGGGAGGTCGACGCTGACCGACGGGCCGTTCGCCGAGACGAAGGAGCTGATCGCCGGGTTCCTGATGGTCGAGGTGCGGGACAAGGCCGAGGCCGTGGAGTGGGCGAAGCGGTACGCCGACCTCTTCGCCCGGACCATCGGCGAGGTCGAGATCGACATCCGGCGGGTCACCGAGATGGCGGATCTCGAGGCGCTCGCCTGATCGTCGGCCGGCGGTGCGCCCAGGGACGCGGCTGCTGGGGCCGGAGTTGTCTCCGGCCCCAGCACCGATCTTCACGGATCAGCTCAGCCGCTCACCGCGGGTCAGCTCAGCCGCGCGCCTCGCCGTCCCGGCGCCGGTACAGGACGACCAGCATGCTTCCGAGCAGGAGCAGGCCACTGCCGAGCGCGACCGGGACCACGAACGACGGACCGCTGAGCGAGTCACCGGTGATCGGCAGCTTCGTCACCGTGGGCGTCGCGGTCGGCGTCACCGTGGGCGTCGCGGTCGGCGTGACCGTGGGAGTCGCGGTCGGCGTTGCCGTGGGCTGCGCCTCGAAGCCGCACACGAACCAGTGGCTGATGCCGAACGGCTGATCATTCTCGGGGTTGATCGGCGCGGTCATGTTCTCCACGTCGATCGGTCCGACGAATGGTCCGTCGTACACATTGGCGTCGGGGCCGCCCTTGACCACGATGCCGGTGGCGGTGAAGTCGTCGTTGATCGTGACGTCCAGCTCCAGGCCGGTGACGGTGCCGCTGCCGGCCTCGTTGCTGTCGTTTGCCGGCGAGGTCGGGCTACCGAGGATGATCGCGCCGGCGAGGCCGGCGCCCGCGCAGGTCGTGACGTTGCCCTCGACCAGTCGCGGCTCTGGTGCCTCGATCGCACGAGCCGCGCGGCCTCCGATGGGGATCTCTTGCGTGACGGACTGGGCCCATGCCGGTGTGGTGACCGACAGGCCGATCAGGGACGTCAGGAGCGCCCCTCCGGCGAAACGAGCGAGCGGATGCAGCCGCAATGGAACCACCTTGGTCTGTAGGAGTTGGTCAGCAGGCACCAAAACGGACATACCTGCATAGACAACACCTATAGGCGTGGGCTGCGTTGTCGCTGGTCAAACGCCTTATTGAACTCTAAAGAGTGATGTGCCGCGGCCTGTGCCGTCAGACGCGCGCCGTCCGGACGCGGCGGCTCGACCATGTGCCGGCTGGTTGCGGACGGCCCTTTCGAGCTGAGTCACCGGCGACATCACGGGTCGGGGGGCGAAGCGGTGTCGCCCCGCGACCGGCCGCGCGCATCCGTGAGTCGTTCGCGACATCAGCTCGACAGGGCCGTCGCGCCGGTCTCGCGGCACGGCGGCCTATTCGGGCTCGGTGTCCTCGTGCGGCCACCGTGCCAGCTCGGCAGAGAGCCCTTCAAGAAAATCGTCGACCTGTCCCACGGCGTATCCGCGCATCGCGATGGGCAGCTTCCTGCGGGCGGTGTCGAGTTTCGCCCGGGCCCCGTGGCGCTGCGCCGTGTTGCCCGAGACAAGCGCGTCCTGGGCCTGCCGGATCAGGTCATCCACCCGGGCGGGCTCGTACCCGCGCAACCCGACGGGGAAGTCCGGCGTATCACCTCGCGCCCGGCGGAGCTGCCGCATGTTCGTGAAACGATCTCCGGCGAAGCGGACCAGGGCTGCTGCCACCTCATCCACCGGTTCCCTGACGTCGTCGAGTTCGAGGAGGACCAGACCCGACCGGCCGTCGACCGAGCTTTTCCCGTCGAGGGGGCGATCGATGGTCGACCCGGCCGGTACCAGCAACAACGTCGGGGACGTCGGCTTGCTGCGGCCGATCGTCGGCACCGGCTCGTCGAGGACGATCGCGTCGATCTCGGCCCAGGACACCAGCCGGTTGAGCCCTGCGGTCCGCAGGGTCAGCCCGTCCGCTCCGATGTGGAACCGGAACGGCTTGAGCTCATTGACGACCACCGTACCGCTCATCACCAGCGCGAGGCCGCCGAGAATCCACGCTCCGACAGAACCGCCGCCGCACAGCACCACGAGCACGCCCACTACCGCGAACAGGATGCCGAACACCAGGACACGCCGGCTTCTGTGCAGTTCCACGCCCGTACCTCGATCCTTTTCCGGGTTGTCGAGGAGAGGATCGCACGGTGCGGCAAGGAGTCCCGTGCCCGCGCGGCGGCCGAGGTCACCTGCTTCCACCGCTCAACGACACGCGTACCTGTGGCCGGATCCGATGGTCGCCGATCGGTCGAGGCGATTCGGCGTATCGGCTGCACTTGTCGGTACCCACCGCGCTGACGAACTCGTCCCCCGACTAGCTGTTTGATCAAGCAAACAATCTCTTTGACCAAGCAACTAATCTCTTTGATCATGCAACCAATCCGGCCGGCTGATGGCGTGCCGGTAGCAGGCTTGCGCAGGGTATTGCTGTGCAACAAGATCACTCACACTCTCCGGCCAACGGCTACCCGCAGACGCCGGACCCGGCTCAATCCGAGCCGCCGACCGCGCCGTACCCGGCCCAGCCTGCCGCATATCCGCCGCCGGCAGCTCCGCACTCCGGCCCGCCCGCCACGTATCCGCCGCAGTCGGCGGTGCCGTACTCGGCGCCACCGGCGGCCTACCCGGCCGGCCCCTACCCGCCCCAGGCGCCTGTCGCGCCGCAGCAGGGCTATCCGTACCCGGCTCAGCCGATGCCCTATCCGCCGCAGTTCGCCGCGCCCGCGCCGCCGCCCGTCTACACCCGGGAGTACATCGGTGCCGGTTTCCACGTCCTGCACATCACGCTCTCCGTGTGCAGCGGAGGGCTCTGGCTGCCGGTGTACGGCCTGCTCTACTACAAGAAGTCGCGCCCGAAGACGGTGACCACCTACGGTCGCTGACGTCGCCGAACGGCGCGCATCACGACGTCGGGCATCCCCGGTCACGACGGCACCGCTGAGGAGTGGTCGCCTCGGTGCCGTCCGGGGATGCCCGACACCACGCCACGTGATGCCCGCGACGGGCCGTGCCCGGCAACGGACACCCGTGTGGGCGAACCCCGACGAATCTGGTGGCCACCGACGGATGACCTGAGCAGCTTTCACCGCTAGCGTCGGTCTGATCTGGACAGTCACCACTCGGGAGGACACCCCATGAAGAGAACCGCCCGATGAAACCCCGGCCCCTCGCCGCCGCAGCCACCACCCTCGTACTCGTCGCCGCCGGCCTCACCGTCACCAGCGGCACCGCCGTCGCCCACGGCCGCGGCTACTCCGCCCTGATCCAGCGCGCCTCCTACGGCGTCCCGCACATCACCGCCCGCGACTTCGCCAGCCTCGGCTTCGGCGTCGGCCACGCCCAGGCCGAGGACAACATCTGCCTGATCGCCGAGCAGATGGTCACCGTCAACGCCCAGCGGTCCCGCTGGTTCGGCGCGGACACCCGCAATGTCAGCAGCGACCTCTTCCACCAGAAGGCCATCGACGACCGGTCCGCCGAGCGCTGGCTCGTCGGCCGCCGCGACGGCGTCCACGCCCCCTCCGACGAGGTACGCGACCAGGTCCGCGGCTTCGCCGCCGGCTACAACGCGTACCTGCGCCGCAATGGCAACAGGATCACCGACCCGGCCTGCGCCGGGAAGGAGTGGGTACGTCCGATCACCGAGCTGGACATGTGGCGGGCGAACTGGGCCCGCATGGTCCGTGCCAGCTCCGGCGCGCTCGCCGACGGCATCGTCGCCGCCGCCCCGCCCAACGGAACCAGCGCACCGGCCAGCGCCCCGCAGGCCGAGGCCGTGGTCACCGCTCGCGACGGCGCGCCGGCCGGGGTGGGCAGCAACGCGTACGGTCTGGGGCGCGACGCCACCGCCAGCGGCGCCGGCATGCTGCTGGCGAACCCGCACTTCCCGTGGGACGGCGGCGAGCGCTTCTACCGGGTGCACCTGAAGGTGCCGGGCCGGTACGACGTCGAGGGCGCGGCCTTGGTCGGCGACCCGATCGTCGAGATCGGCCACAACGGCCGGGTCGCCTGGTCGCACACCGTCTCCACCGCCCGCCGCTTCGTCTGGCACCGGTTGGCCCTGGTGCCCGGCGACCCGACGAGCTACCTCTACGACGGCCAGCCCCGGAAGATGACCGCCCGCACGGTCACCGTGCAGACGTCCGCCGGACCGGTCAGCCGCACCCTCTACGACACCCACTTCGGCCCGGTCGTCGTGGTGCCGGGCACGTTCGACTGGACGGCGCAGGCCGCCTACGCGATCACCGACGCCAACGCCACCAACAACCGCGCCCTCGACGGCTGGCTCGCCATGGGTCGGGCCAGGTCGGTGGGGGAGCTGCGGGCGGTGCTCGACCGGCGGCAGTTCCTGCCCTGGGTCAACGTCATCGCCGCGGACCGCGACGGCAGGGCCCTCTACGCCGACCACTCCGTCGTGCCCCGGGTCACCGCCGCGCTCGCGGCCGCGTGCATCCCGGCCCCCTTCCAGCCCCTGTACGCCAGCAGCGGTCAGGCCGTCCTCGACGGCTCCCGGTCGGCGTGCGAGCTGGGCCGGGATCCGGACGCCGCCGTTGCCGGCATCCTCGGGCCGGCGAACCTGCCCGCGCTGGTCCGCAAGGACTACGTGACCAACTCCAACGACAGCTACTGGCTGGCCAACCCGGCCCAGCCGCTGGAGGGCTACCCGCGCATCATCGGCGACGAGCGGACGCCGCGCAGCCTGCGTACCCGGCTCGGCGTTCTCCAGGTGCAGCAGCGTCTCGCCGGCACCGACGGGCTGCGCGGCAAGCGGTTCACCACGGGCAAGTTGTGGGACGTGACGCTCGGCAACCGGGCGTACGGCGGCGAACTGGTCCGCGACGACCTGGTCCGGGTCTGCGAGGCGCAGCCGACGGCCACCGCCTCCGACGGCAGCACCGTCGACCTGACCGCCGCCTGTGCCGCCCTGCGCGGCTGGGATCTGAAGGTGGACCTGGACAGCCGGGGCGCGCACCTGTTCACCGAGTTCGCCCTGGCCGGCGGGCTGCGTTTCGCCGACCCGTTCGACCCGGCCGCCCCGCTCACCACACCGAACCGGCTCGCCGTCGACGACCCGAAGGTACGCACCGCCCTGGCCGACGCGGTCCGCAAGCTGGCCGGGATCCCGCTCGACGCCCGACTCGGCGACATCCAGACCGAGCCGCGCGGCAGCGAGCGCATCCCGATCCACGGCGGGCGCGCCGAGGCCGGCGTCTTCAACATGATCATCGGGGTGTTCCAGCCCGGCGTCGGCTACCCGAAGATCCGGCACGGCACGTCGTTCCTGATGGCCGTCGAGCTGGGCCGCAACGGGCCGTCGGGCCGGCAGATCCTGACGTACTCGCAGTCGGCCAACCCGAACTCGCCCTGGTACGCCGACCAGACCCGGCTGTACTCGGCCAAGGGCTGGGACACCGTCAAGTTCACGCAGAAGCAGCTGCGGGCCGACCCGAACCTGGTCACGTACCGGGTGGGGGAGCGCCGCTGATCCAGGGGTGTGCGGGCCGGTGGTCGACGCCGGCCCGCACCTCTCGGCCTGTTCACTCGACGGCCTCGGCCAGGCGGGCGGCCAGGTCGCGGACGTGTGCGATCAACTGCACCGGCTCGTGGACCCGGAACCGAAACCCGATCAGCGCCACGTAGAGCGCCAGCTCGTCCAGCGAGTTCGACCCGGTGTGCAGCAGGCAGCTGTCCGCGTCGAGGGCTTCGACCACACCGATGGTGGGTGCAATCCGGTCGGCGACCATCTCGGCCGGGGCGTACAGGGTGATGCGCGCCCGGTGGCGGTAGGGCGCGGAGGACACGCCGTGGGAGAGGTAGCCGGCGAGGTCGACATCGGGTGGCGTCCGCGGGGTGAACCGGGGGCCGCCCGGGATCCGCGGCTGGATCCGGTCGGCGCGGTAGGTGCGCCAGTCGCGGCGATCGGTATCCCAGCCGACCAGGTACCAGCGGCGCCCGGTGTGGACGAGGCGGTAGGGCTCGGTCTCGCGCAGGGCGGTGCTGCCGTCGTGGCGCCGATAGTCGAACCGGAGCCGCTGGTGGTCGCGGCAGGCGGCGGCGATCGTGGTCAGCACGTCCGGGTCGACGGTCGGCCCGCCGTCGGGAACCGTCACGGTGACCGAGCGGAGCAGGTCGACGCGGTGCCGGACGCGCGACGGGAGGACCTGGTCGAGTTTGGCGAGCGCCCGCAGGGAGCTGTCCTCGATGCCGGTGACCGCACCGCGTACGGCGGTACGCAGCCCGACGGCCACGGCGACCGCCTCGTCGTCGTCGAGCAGCAGCGGCGGCAGTTTCGACCCGGCGCCGAGCCGGTAGCCGGCGGCACCGGGGGTGGCGTGCACCGGGTATCCGAGGTCGCGCAGCTTCTGAATGTCGCGGCGGACCGTGCGGACATCCACGTCGAGGCGCTCGGCCAGGTCCGTGCCGGTCCAGTCTCTGGGGGTCTGCAGCAGGGACAGCAGGCGCAGCAGCCGCGCCGAGGTTTCCAACATTCCCGAAGCTTGCCAGCAAGCTAGGGCGGAACCTGTCCTAGCTGCTTCCTAGCGTGGTGGTCATGACCGACGAGATCACCCCGTTCCGGATCGACATCGCCCAGGATCGCCTCGACGACCTGCGGGAGCGGCTGGAGCGCACCATCTGGCCCGCCCCGCTACCGGGCGACGACTGGGACACCGGCGTGCCGACCGGTTGGCTGCGGGAACTGGCCGACCACTGGCGTACCGGCTACGACTGGCGCGCCGCCGAGGCGCGGCTCAACGCGTACCCGCAGTTCACCACCCTGATCGACGGGCAGCGGGTCCACTTCCTGCACGTCCGCTCGCCCGAGCCGGACGCCTTCCCGCTGGTGCTCACCCACGGCTGGCCCGGCTCGTTGGTCGAGTTCCTCGACCTGATCGGGCCGCTGACCGACCCGGCCGCGCACGGCGGCAACCGGGCCGACGCGTTCCACCTGGTGATCCCCTCCCTCCCGGGCTTCGGGTTCTCCGGACCGACCGCGGACGCCGGCTGGGACACCGACCGGATCGCCCGGGCCTGGGCGGAGCTGATGCGTCGGCTGGGCTACGACCGATACGGTGCACACGGCGGCGACATCGGCGCGGCGGTCAGCCCGCAACTCGGGCGGGTCGCCCCGGACCGGGTGGCCGGCGTGCACGTCAACGGCGGCCCCGGCCCGATGCCCCCGATGCCGCTGGCCGAGGAGGAACTGGCTGCCCTCTCCGACCTGGAACGCGACCGGGTCCGCCGGATCGAGGCGTTCATGCGTGAGGAGTTCGGCTACATCGCGATCCAGTCCACCCGACCGCAGACCCTGGCGTACGGGCTGACCGACTCCCCGGTGGGCCAGCTCGCCTGGTTGATGGACAAGTTCCGCGAGTGGACGCACCCGCGCGAAGCCCTGCCGGACACGGTCGTCGACCGCGACCGGCTGCTCACCAACGCGACGATCTACTGGCTCACCGGCACCGCCGGCTCGGCGGCATACGTCGGCTATGCCCAGGAATCCGCCTGGGGCGTCCAGCAGGAGAACTCCGGGGTGCCGACCGGAGCGATCGTCTTCGCCCACGACGTCGGCATCCGCCGCTACGCCGAGACCGAGAACACCATCACCCGCTGGGTGGACGTCGACCGGGGCGGCCATTTCGCCGCCCTGGAGGAACCCGAGCTGCTGACCGTCGACCTGCGGGACTTCTTCCGGGACCTCCGCGGGTGACCGTTGCGGCTCCGGCCCGGCGTCACGCGGGCCGGAGCCGCCCCGGCCGCGAGGTGAAGCGCTTCCGCCGCGCCGCCGTCAGACGGGCGTCAGGGCGCGCCGAAGTCGGGGACGGTGAGGGTGCCGTCGTCGGCGAGCGGAAAGCCCGGGTTCCAGGCGATCTCCCAGACGTGACCGTCGGGGTCGGTGAAGCAGCCCGCGTAGCCGCCGTAGAACGTCTCCCGCGCGGGCCTGGTCACCTCCGCCCCGGCGTCCGCCGCCGCCGCGAGCACGTGGTCCACCTCGGCCGGCGAGCGGACGTTCTGGGCCAGGGCGACGCCGCCGAAACCGCCGTCGCCGCCCGTAACGCCCGCGTCCTCGGCCAGCTTGTCACGCCCCCAGAGCACCAGCGCCAGACCACCGGCCTGGAAGAAGACGGTCTCCTCGACCTCCTGGCCGCGCCAGCCGAGCCGCTCGTAGAAGGCCCGCGCCCGGGCCACGTCGGCCACTCCGAGCGTGATCAGGCTGACCCGCTGCTCCATCAGGTCACTCCGGGGCGTGACAGACGGCCTCGACGTTGTTGCCGTCCGGGTCGCGGACGAACGCGCCGAAGTAGGTCGGGTGGTACTCCGGCCAGACCCTCGGCGCGTGCAGCACCTCCGCTCCGGCGGCCACGGCCGCGTCGTGGAACGCCCGCACGGCGGCCCGGTCCGGGGCGGTGAACGCGATGTGCGCCTCCTGGGCCGTGCCCTCGCCCGCGACCGCGCTGATCCAGAAGTCGGGCTTCGTCGCGCCGTAGCCGATGTGCTCGCCGTAGTCGAGCATCCGCTTGGCACCGACCGCGGCCAGCACGGTGTCGTAGAAGGCGGTGCTGGCGGCCAGGTCACGGACCTGGATGCCGAGGTGGTCGAGCATGGAGTACCTCCGTGGGGCGTCCGGCGTCGAGTCGCGCCCACGCTAACCCCGACCACCGACATCACCGCCGATACTTGACAGTAACGGTCCGCCGATCGACTGATCACAATGCGTACGAGCGTCGATACGCTCGGCTGCAGACTTCAGGCGAGGAGGGCACCGTGACCGACGATCAGCAGTCCGACGCCGACATCCGACCCGCCGCGCTGCCGCCCCCGGCCGACTGCGCCATCGGCTGGCAGCCCAGCGCGCTCGCGCCGGTCTTCTACGGGTACCGCGACCACACCCCCGCACAGGGCGCCCCGACCCGGGTGCGGGTCTTCTATCCCAGTATCGCCGGTACCCCACACAACGCCGCCATGCTCACCGGCTGCGGGCGGTACCCGCTGATCGTGTTCGCCCACGGGCATTGTGACAGCGACATGGACCACTTCCAGCGCTGGCACCGGATGCCGGCACACCTGGCCCGCGCCGGGTACGTGGTCGCCGTACCGGAACTGCCCGGCATCGAGATCCACCCCGTGCAGGCCACGACCACTCAGCAGGTCCTCGCCGGCACCCTCACCTGGATGCGGAACGGCTGGCCCGACCGCGACCGCCTGCTGCCCGCCCCGGCCACCGGGCTGGCCGGCCACTCGTACGGGGCGCTGCACGTCGGCATCCTGGCCACCCGGGTTCCGGTCGCCGCCGTGGCGTCGCTGTCCGGGGTGTGGAACGACTGGCAGCCCGGCTACGGCACGAAGCCGATCTTCCAGGGCACGGTGCCGCGCTTCCTCGCCTGGGGAACGATCGAGGGCGACGGCCGGCTCGGGGACCCGGACTGGAACGCCATCGCCCGCCCGAAGCACCGGGCCGTGTTCGCCGAGGCCGAGCACTACGACTACCTGCCGTACAACCAGCAGTTGCCCTGCCGCCCGGTAGCCGGTCCCTGCCCGCACGTCGGGATGGCCACCGACGACCTGCTCACCATGTTCTTCGGCAACTACCTACCCCCGGAACTCTGGCCGGACCTGCCGGGCCGGATCCCCGACAACCTCGTCCCGCCGCCGCTGAACCTCACACCCGAGCAGCGCTTCTACGCCGGCGGCGGCTACCTCACCGGGCTGTCGACGTTCAACGCGTCCTCCTCCTGCGCCGTCACCATCTCGGTGGAGCTGCCCTTGAACAAGACCGTCCCGATGGTCCGGGAGATGCTCCGGCCGGATGCCGACGCGGCCGTGCGCGCGGCCGGGCTGGTGCCGGTGTTCAGCGGGTCGAGCAGCCTGAGCGCCTGGGTGGCGAGTCAGTCGCCGGCTCCGGGGACGAAGGTGGTCGCCGGCAGTCAGGTGCGAATGACCATGCAGACCGGTCCGCTGCCATAGACCCCAGCGGACGACGAGTGGAGGCGGCAGCGTCGCAATTGGCAAATTCGGTCCGGCGCAACAACTAACGGCGCGACATGTGCAGCCGGCAATTTGCGAGTCAGCTATTGAGGCATTTCGAGAATGGTGGCGAACCGCTCCCACGGCCTCTTCTGGTGATCTGGCCTGCGATCTTCCTACGCTGAACGAGATTCCCGACATTCGTCGTGCCGCACATCGCGAGGTGTTCCATGGTCCATGCCATTCGTTTTCGTGCCGCCTTCGTCGTCCTTCTTGTCGGCCTGGTGCTCGTCGGCACCGGCCCCGCCCCGGCGTGGGCGGCGATGGGGGATCGCGCCGCGGCCCGGCAGGAGCTGGCGCGCTTCCTCGCGGCACATCCGGGCGGGACGGTGCTCAACGACAACGAGGTCAGCTACCACGGTGGCGCGCTGGTGGTCACCCTCCGGGCACCGGTCGGGACCTACGGCTTCGCCGACTGCCCGTGGGGCTGGTTCTGCTTCTACGAGTGGCCCAACTACGGCTATCCGCGCGGCAAGCTCTCCTCCTGCGGCTGGCAGAACCTGGCCACCTGGCAGTGGCAGTTCCGGGTCGAGTCGGCGCACTACAACCTCGGCAGCGGATACGTCGCCTTCCGGTATGGGTACGACACGGAGCTGTTCCGGGTCAGCGCGAGCAACCGTGTCCGCAGCGACGCCGCGCCCTGGCGAAACTGGGCCAACTACGTCTACCGGTACTGCCCCTGACCGCCGCCGTCAGCTGCATCTGGTGTCGGTGGCGTCGGTCCGGGTGCTGCGCAGGTAGAGGTGGGTACTGAGGATCGCGCCGTCGGCGTCGGTCAGCTCGTGGCTGAGCAGCCTGCCGCCGTGGTCGAACAGCAGCGTGTCCCGTCGGCCCTCGCGGTCCTCGGCCTGGAACGCCAGCCCCGGTCGGTCCGTACGGTCGGCATAGGCGCCCAGGTACACGATCCCCGCCGTCCCGGCCAGTTCCTGGATGAGCGCGGCCCGCTGCGCCGGCACGAGGGGGTGGAAGTGATGGAACCGCGCGACCAGGCGCAGCATCCCGGTCGCGTCCTGTAGCTCCGCCGGCTGCTCCGTCCACTCCTGCGCCACCTGGTCACGCAGCTCGTCCGGCTCGTCCGCGGGTAGGGGCGTCACGTCCGTCAGGTCTCCCGCCTGGTACGAGGACCGGGTGGTGCGCGTGGGCTCGGCCCCGTCAAGGTCGGTAGTGACCCGGACGCCGGACAGGCGGGGAGTGAACCACAGCCGGTACTCGTGGTGGCTGGTCCGCTCGTCGCCCCCGGGGGTGGTGTTCAGTGACCACACCTGGAAGCAGGTGAAGGCGTACCTGCCCTGCGGTCGCGGCTCCCGGAGGGCGGCGACGTCACGGGCGAGGTCGTCGAGCCGGCGATCCGCCGGTGGAGGGCCCTTGCGCCCGCCGGGGGGCCGTCCCGGGGCGGAGGAGAACCCCCGGCCGGGTGTCGGGTCGAGGGTCCGTTCGGGAGCGGCGTCCTGCTCGCTCCGCCGGTCGACCAGCGTCGCCGCCAGTCCACCAGCCCCACCGACCGCCAACAGCCCGGCGACGGTGGCGAGCCAGATGCGTACGCGTGCCCAGCGTCTTACGCGGCGTGGCGGGTCCGGTGGGTCGGGGAGATCCTGGGAACGGCGCTGCTGGGGGACCGGCAGCGGGGATGTCGAGAAGGGCTTCCACCTGTCGGTCCGGGCCCGGGACGAGCCGCCTGCCATCATGCCGACCGGAGGTGATGCGGCCAGGGCGGGCGCGTTGCCGACCGGCCAGGACGGTAGGGCCTGGTGCGCCTCGCCGCCGGTCAGGCCCACCGGAGCCGTCATCTCCCGTGCGCCCTCACCGGCTGCCAGAAGCGGTGGATGCAAGAGGGAGTCGTGCGACCAGACCGGTTCGGACGCCCGCTGGCCCCACCGGCGCTGGTCGATCCAATGGTCCGACGGCTTACTGTCCCGCTGTCCGGCCCCGGTCCCGCGCGTGTGGAACACCGGTAGGTCGGTGGCCGGAGGCGGGGACAGCGCCGCCTTCAGGGCATCGCTGGACGCGCCCGCCAACCCGGCGCGGTACGCCTCCAGAGCCTCGACCGCCAGCCGCCAGCACCACTCGCGTCCCGCCCCACCGATGCTGTCGAAGGTGAGACAGATCAGTGCGTGGCTGACCAGGGACAGCAGACGCTGGGCACGCCACTCGGGGCCGAAGTCGCCCGCTCGGGCGTAGTTCCGCCCGGCTTCGTCGACGACCTCGATGAGTTCGGCGAGCGGGTGGAGCAGCTTGCCCGGACGGGGGACGTCGGGGTCGATCAGGTAGTGGCGCAGGACCTCCGCCTGGTCCCGGGGGAGTGCGCGGTCCCGGTCCGACGGGTCGCTCGGAGCGACCGCGCCGAGCAGGAGGGTCACCAGCAGGAAATCCAGATCCCGGGTCAGTGGTGCCCCGGCCTCGTAGCCGCCCGGATCGACGAGCAGGAACTTCGCCGGCTGCGGCCTGCCCTTCTCGTACGGGATGAGGATGTTGCCGCCGTGCAGGTCGCCGTGCGTGTGCCCGACGATGTGGACCACCGGCTCCCGCGCCAGGAACGAGTCACCGGTGAGCAGGTGCAGAGGATTCGATCGGACCCGCCCGTCGATGACGATCCACTGATGGTTGCCGTCCGGTGCGCCGAGCTCCCGTGCGGCGGCCCGAACCTCGGTCACGGAGGCCATCGCGACGACCTCCCGCTCGACGAACGCCCCGACGGTGGCCGAGGCGGTAGGCACTCCGGCCCCGTCGGTCCCGTTCCAGCCGTCCAGCAGGCCGGCCGTGATCGACCGGAGGGCGGCCGGGCGCTCGTCGTCGCTCAGCTCGGTGAGGGGCGCCACCCTGTCCCCGCCGTTGGCCACGCGCTGGAACAGCAGGAAGCGGCCGTCGCCCACGGGATGCCAGGTATCGACCTGCTCGACGATGTGCACGGCGGCGAAGTCGAGGTTCGACGACCGCGCGCGCTGGTGCCCGCTGCTCTCCCGGGTTGCCGACTCCCTGGAGAGCGCCTTGACGAACAGCTTCTGGGTCGTGTTGTGGGACCACTTCCGAGCGGGGCGGGTCACCGCGACGCAGAGCAGGACGGCCTCGGTGTGGTGCGGTGCGTGCCGGAAGGTGGTGACCAACCGAACGGAGCCGCCAGGGCCGGCGTACTCCTGCAACGCGGCGAGGATCTGGGGGTCCGCGCCGCTGGGGTCGACGTCGAGTCTCTCGCCCATGTCCGTCGTTGGACCTTCCACGAGGAGAAGCGGACGCGGTGAAGTGTGGGGTGTCGTCCGGGTAAGTGGCATGCGTGCCTTGTGGGCCGAGTCAATGTAGCTGAGCTGCGGCTCAATCCGGTAGCAGTTCGCAGGCGGATGTGAATCCTACTAAATGGTAACAACATGATCACCAAAGGTGATGTCGCGGAGACGGAAGGTGACATCTAGCGCCCTGGATTTAGAATCGGTTACCGGACCCCGGAGGCCGACGTGACCGAGCCCGTCAAGTCCCTGCTCAGCCGCCAGACCGATCCCGAGATGATGGTCCTGCTGCGCGCGGCCTCCGCCTGCCACGCCCGAGCGCAACGCCTCGACAACCTCCGGATGGCACTCTCTGTCGCACTGGGGGTGGCCGGTGCGGTGGTCGCCTTCACCGGTGTGTTTTCCAGCGCCGTGACGGCGATCGGTGCGCTCTGGGCCGTGGCCCACGCGGTCGGCCTCGGCACCTGGTCGCGAGGTCAACTCGGACGCGCGGCCGTCCTCCAGGAGATGTTCGACGTCCGTCTGTTCGGTCTGCCGTGGAACACCGTGGCCGCCGGGGAAGAGGTGGGTGCGGCGGAGGTCAGCCGGCTGCACCGTGCCTACCGCGGCGACGAGCGGTACCTCGTCGACTACTACGAGATCCCGCCACTGCCCGCGCCCTACGATGTGCTCGGCTGCCAACAGCAGAATCTCGCCTGGGGTGCCCGCGTCCGCCGTCGGTACGCGTACACGGTGCTCGGCGGATCGGCGGCGTGGTCCGTGGCCGGTGTCGTGCTCGCGGTGACCGTCGGCCTGACGGTCTCCCAACTGCTGCTCCAGTGGTTCGTGCCGTCGCTCGGAGCCCTGCTGCTCGGCCTCGAGATCTATCGCGGCCAGCGCGACGTGGCAGCCGACCGGGAACGTGCGCTGGCCGTCATGCAGTCCCGAATCACGGCGGCGGTCCAGCGGGCCGACACCGTGGATGTGTCGACGGAACTGCTGATCCTCGCTCGGCAGATCCAAGACCTGATCTTCCGCAGCCGTCAGGTGCAGGCCCGCGTACCGGACTGGTTCTTCCGGCGGTTCCATGCGGCGGACCGGCTCGACTTCCAGGCCGCCATGGCGACGCTCACGCACCTGTCGCAGCGCGGTCCCCGGCTCGCCGGTCCCGCCCGGCCCAACCCCCTGTCGTAGGCCGACGGTGGGCAGCCAGCGCGTATCCGCTACGCGCCCGCCCGGTCCGGGCCCGTTCGCTCCTGCGGGAGGCGATCCCGCAACGTGCCGCCCAGCCCCAGGTGCTTCTGGTCCACAGCCGTGAACTGCTCACCTGCCCGGCGGCTGGTACGTCACGTTGATCTGCGTGGTTTCGTCCACCTCGGCCGGAGTCAGCACCGGAACGACCCGCGTGTCCAGTCCACCGGCCGCCCGGATGGCGATCGCCAGGGCGGCGGCGGTCTTGTGGTCCGGCAGTTCGCACAGCACGTACGTGTCGTCCTCGCCGAACCCGAAGTGCAGCGACTCCATCCGCCCGCCGGCATTCTCGATCAGCGCCTGGACGACGTCGGCTCGCTTGGTTCCGCCGTCCGCGGTCAGCCCTTTGAGCCCTTCGGCGGTGTAGGTCGACATGAGCAGGAATTTCGCCACGCCCGGATCACCTCCGCATGGTCGCTGGGTTGACGGTGTCGCCCGGCCGGTCAGCGGCCCGGTGCCTGGTACGTGACATCCACTCCGGCCGCCGCGTCGAGTTCCCCCGGTGTCAGCAGCGGAACCACGGTCGCCTCCACCCCGCCCGCCCCCCGGACGCGGATGCCGAGGGCCGCGGCGGACACCTGGTCGGGTAGCTCGCAGATGATGTACAGGTCGTGCTCGCCGAAGGCGAAGTACAGCGCCTCCACGCGTCCGCCGGAGTTCTCGATCAACGCCTGGACGACCTCGGCGCGCGTCGTCCCGCCGTCCTTGCCCAGCCCTTTGATCCCCTCGGCGGTGTACGTCGCTGTGAACAGGAACCTGGCCATCCCGGCATCGCCTCCCCGCTGGTCCCGCCGCAGGTACCCGTTCCGACCCCGGCTAGTCGTCCGCCGGTAAGGTCCGGGAACGCCGGGAAGGGGAGGTGGCAGGGATGCTGCGACTGGAGGTGCCGCCCGCCGTCGAGGCGGAGCGGGTCATCACGGCCGTGCTCGCCGACCTGCGCTCCGGCGACCACCGCGGCGTCGTCGTCGACTCGCCGCCCGGGGCCGGCAAGTCGACCCTCGTCGTACGCGCCGCCGTCGAACTGGCCGCCGCCGACGAGCCGTTGATCATCATCGCGCAGACCAACGAGCAGGTCGACGACCTCGTCGACCGCCTCGCCCGCAAGGCACCCGACCTACGGATCGGCCGGCTGTCCGCCGCCGACTACCGGCCGTCCGACCGGGTCAAGGGGCACGAGCAGGTCCGGGTCGCCGCGAAGGTCGCCGACCTCGGTGGTCCGGCCGTCATCATCGGTACGGCCGCCAAGTGGGCCACGGTCAGCGAGGGCTCCTGGCCGTGGGCGATCGTCGACGAGGCGTACCAGATGCGCTCGGACGCCCTGTTGCGCGTGGCCGGCAGG
Organism: Micromonospora sp. BQ11; assembly: GCF_052068135.1. Lineage (NCBI taxonomy): Bacteria > Bacillati > Actinomycetota > Actinomycetes > Micromonosporales > Micromonosporaceae > Micromonospora > Micromonospora sp. BQ11. Next base: position 497,596 of record NZ_JBQHDB010000001.1, read on the forward strand.
TTCGAACGGGCGCTGTTCGTCGGTGATCCCGGGCAGTTGGACCCGTTCTCCACGGTCGAGACCGTGCGCTGGACGGGCCTGAGCTGGGATCCGATGCAGTCCGCCGTGGCGGTGCTGCTGCGGCACAACCCGGACCTTCCGGTGCACCGGCTGCCGGTGTCCTGGCGGCTGCCCGCCTCGGCGGCGCCGGTCGTCGCGGAGGCGTTCTACCCGTTCACCGGGTTCCGCGCGGGCACCGGCGTTCTCGACCGGGCACTGTCGTTCACCGAGGCCGGGCCGGGGGACGCGTTGGACGCGGCGGTGGACCTGGCCGCCTCCTCCGGCTGGGCGCTGTACGAGCTGCCGGAGCGGTACACCCCGCGTACCGACACCGAGGCCACCGCCGCCTGCGCGGCCCTGGCGCTGCGGGTCCTGGCGCGCGGCGCGGTCGCGGTCTCCGAGCACGCGCCGGCCGGCGCACCCGTCACCGCGGACCGCATCGCCGTCGGAGCCGCGCACCGCGACCAGGTCGCGGCCATCCGGGCGCGGCTCGGCGAGGCCGGTGCGGGCATCACCGTCGACACCGCCAACCGGCTCCAGGGCCGGGAGTACGACGTGACGATCGTGCTGCACCCGCTCTCGGGACGGCGGGACGCGACCGCTTTCCACCTGGAGTCGGGGCGGCTGTGCGTGCTGACGTCGCGGCACCGGCACGCGTGCGTGGTGGTGGCGCGGGCGGGGATCGCGGAGTTGTTGGACGCGCATCCGTCTACGGAGACGGTGCACCTGGACGTGCCGGTGAAGTTTCCGGATGGGTGGCAGGCCAACCAGGCGATGCTCGCGCGCCTGGCCAGCTCCGGCGTCCGCTAGCGCCACGCGACACGGGCCGAGATGCCGGAGGGGCAACTAGCCGAGTTATAGCATCGATGCTATGGCTTGGGGTAGCGTGGAGCTGGAACCAGAAGTCCGAGAGTGGCTGGAGGGACTGCCGAGCGCAGATTTTGCCCGGGCGGCGTTCTACATCGACCTTCTCGCCGGCAGGGGTGTGCTGCTCGGCGAGCCGCACACCAGACAACTCGACGGGAAGCTGCGGGAGTTGCGCTTCTACCTGGAGCGCGAGGCGATTCGGGTGACGTACTGGATCGCCTCCGACCGAAGAATCATCCTGCTGACGGTGTTCCGCAAGACGCGGATGCGGGAGGACCGGGAGGTCGAGCGGGCTCGTCGGGCACTCGAACGGTGCGCGTCGGAGCGACATACGGTGAACGAGGGGGCAGAGCGATGAGTGATCGCATCGACTGGAACGACCTGCGTGATCGGCGGATGGCGGAGCCGGGTGCCGCGGAGGCTTATGAGGCGACCCGCATCGCCTTCGAACTTGGTGAAGAGGTGCGGCACCTGCGGGAGCGCAACGGTTGGAGTCAGAGCCAGCTTGCGCAGGCGGCCGGCATGACGCAATCCGCTGTCGCCCGCTTCGAGGCCGGGGGGACCGTTCCCACGTTGCCGGTCCTGGAACGCCTTGCGCGGGCCCTTGACCGGAAGCTGGACGTCAGGTTCGCGCCGAACGCGGATGCCGCCTGACGAGCCCCTTGTTCAGGCGGCGATCGCCCGGGCGGTCGTGTAGACGTCGGCGGGCAGGGGGTGCGCCAACTGCCAGATGATCCGCATGGGCCGGTCCCCGCTGTGCTCCCGGTAGGTCATCGGGCCGGCGTACAGGTACGCGGGCGCGCCCAGGTCCCGGTCGGGCACCTTGGACTCGCGGACGAACAGGTGCACCGTCGAGCCGCGTGAGGCGTGGTGGATGTAGCGCTGCCCGGTCGCCGAGGCCGCCGACGTCGTGCTCTGCGACTCCCACTGGAACAGCTCGTCGGTGATGGCCCGGTCGGCGTACATGGTGGTGGGGGAGTAGTGGTGCTCCGACTTGACCAGGGTGACGAAGAAGAGGTCCGCCTGTTCCGACTCCAGCCACTTCACACCCTCGCGCAGCGACCCCGGGTTGGCCATGCCGAAGGCGGCGCACGCCTCATTGCGGCTGTAGCGTGCGTGGACCCGTAGCGGCACCGCACCCGGCAGTGGCTCCGGGGTGACGCGGTGGATCCGGTCCCGCAGCACCTCCGCGACCTGGCGCAGTTCGACGCAGCGGGCGGGTTCCGCCCAGAGCCGCGCCAACCGTTCGTCGCGCGAGGCCAGCGGCGTGTTCGGCCCCCACAGGTCGAAGTGCAGCATGTCCCAGAGTCGCCCGAGGTCCGGCCGCTCCCCGGTCGCCACGCGGGCCAGCAGGTCCACCCGGTCGGGGTCGTCGATGTGCAACATTCGACCGATCGCCCGGCCCAGCTCCCGGTCGTCCGCGCCGGGCGGCGTGGTCTCTACGCCGGCGAGCCGCCGCAGTCCCGTCCACCCGCCGATACTGGCGGACCGATAGACGTCCTCGACCTCGACACCGGTCTCCCGTAGGAAGTCGGCCAGGCTGACGTCCCCGAGCTGCCGCAGCTCGGCGACCAGGCCGTTCTTCGACGTCGGCAGCGCCGATTTCAGATTGGTGAGCACGACATCCTTCGCCACCCGGTCCAGCTGCACGTGACAGCCACTCGGCAGCGACGGGAAGTCCTGCTCGACGGCCTCCTTGACCGCCTTGCGACTGACCCCGGTCAGGGCGCGCCAGCGCAGGTCGAAGCGGAAGTTGGCGTGCTGGCCGCCGATGAAGTCCAGCACCGTCAGGCAGGGTTTGTCGTCATCGAGGCGCAGCCCGCGGCCGAGCTGCTGGAGGAAGATTGTCGCGCTCTCGGTGGGCCGCAGCATGAGAATCGTGTCGACCATCGGCAGGTCAACGCCCTCGTTGAACAGGTCCACGGTGAAGAGCACCTTGAGCGTGCCGTTCCTGAAGTCTCTGAGGAGGGCTTGCCGCGCAGCGCCGTCGACCCGCGACGTCACCGCCGCCGACGCCACGCCGTGCTGGTTGAACCAGTCCGCCATGAAATCGGCGTGCCCGATGCTCACGCAGAACCCCAGCGCCCGCATCCGCCCGGCATCGACGGTGTCCCGTACCGCCCGCAGCACCATCCGCGCCCGGGCGTGGTTGCCGGTGTAGACGCCGTCCAGCTCCGCCGGGTCGTACCCCTGCCCGCGCTTCCAGCGCAGCTGCGACAGATCCGTGTCGTCGTGCAGCCCGAAGTACTGGAACGGCGCCAGCAACTGCCGCTCCAACGCGTCCCACAGGTGCAGCTCAACGGCCGCGCGGCCGTCGAACCACCGCCGCACGTCGCCGCCGTCGCTGCGGTCGGGGGTCGCCGTCAGCCCCAGGAGTACGCGGGGACGCAGCCGGTTGAGGAGACGGGCGTACGTCGGCGCCTCCGCGTGGTGGAACTCGTCGACGACGACCATGTCGTACGCCTCGGGGTTGATCTCCCGACGATGCAGCGACTGGATGGAGGCAAAGACGTGCCGCCAGTGCTGCGGCTCCCTGCCCCCGACGAGCATCTCCCCGAAGCTGCCGTCGCCCATGACTTGCCGGAACGTCGCCAGACTCTGCCGCAGGATCTGTTCCTGGTGGGCGACGAAGAGAAGCGAGTCTGTTGTGCCCGCCCTGCGCAGCCGGCGGTAGTCGAGGGCGGCCACGATGGTCTTGCCGGTGCCGGTCGCCATCACCACCAGATTTCGGTGCCGGCCATGTACCTCGCGCTCGGCGTGCAGGTCGGCCAGGATCTCGGCTTGGTACGGGTACGGCCGGACGTCCAGGTTCACGATCGGGGTGGCTGCCTCGCCTGGCCGCTCCCCAGTCAGCGCCATCCGGAGGCGATCGGCGTCCCGGCCGGGGTGGTAGTCCTCGAACGCCGGGTCGTTCCAGTAGTCCTCGAACGTGGCCGTGAACGTGTCGATGACGTGCGGCTGCTCGATGTTGGAAACCCGGACGTTCCACTCGACGCCGTCGACCAGGGCGGCCTTCGACAGGTTCGACGAGCCGACGTACGCGGTGGTGGTGCCGTTGTGCCGGCGGAACAGCCATGCCTTCGCGTGCAGCCGGGTGGTCCGCGTCTCGTAGGACACCTTGATCTCGGCGCCCAACTCGGCGAGCCGGTCGAGGGCCCGCTGATCGGTCGCGCCGAGGTACGTGGTGGTGATGACGCGCAGCCGGCCTCCTCGCTGCATCAGGTTCCGGATGGCCGGCCCGACGATGCGTAGGCCGTGCCACTTGATGAACGCGCAGAGCAGGTCAACCTGCTCTGCCGAGGCCATCTCGTGGGTGACCTCGTGGCCGATGCGGGGCTGGTTTCTGCCATTGACCAATAGAGCGCCGGTGCTCAGCGGGGTGGTCGGGCGGGTGGGAAATATGGCCTGAGCGGGCGGGGTGGGTGGGGCGGCGATGGCGTGCAGGAGGTGCTTGGCGTCGGTCACCTGGTCCTGTGCCGTGGCCGCCTGAGGGCTGATCGCGGCGATCGAGTCGGCGATGCGGTTAGCGAGGTCGATCTGGTTCTGGAGCTTGTTGTCTCCGCCGGCGACGGCCTTGAGGGCGCGGTGGGTCAGGGCGGCGATGTGACGGGCGAGGGCGTCGGGGGCGTCGGCGGGGTCGAGCTTGTCGTGCTGAATGCAGGCGGGGTCTACCTGCTGGAGGCGGGTGGCCAGGTCGCGGGTGATCAGGTGCTCATAGATGCCCCGCTCAAGATCCGTCACTCCGGCAAGGTAGCCGGCCTCGATGGGTGGCCGCTGTCCCCTGCTAGGCCTGCTTGCAGCCGCTGTCGGGTCTACGACGGTTTGCGTCCATCATCGGCTTCCCGTCGCCTGCCCGCCAACCCGTCTGGCGGTCCGCCGACGTCCTCTCGCGGGATGAAGGCGCACCTCGCAATCAGCGACCAGGCTACCGACAGAGGGTCAGGCAAACGTGTCTCCGAACTCGCGTACCCCGTCGACGTCCAGGGTGACCCGGCTGTTGTCGGTCCACTGACCGGTCGCCTCCCGCCAGCTCGGGTCATCGCGCTCGTTGATGTCGGTCCAGCTGTGCCGGTGGTGGCGCAGGTAGATCGGCCCGGACGACTCACCGGGGGCGAGCACCCCGCCGGTGAAGGTCAGCTCCACATAACCGGGGACCGGCGTGCCCGGCAGCGGGTACCGGGTCGGCGTCGGGGTGGGCGTGCCGCCCGGCGGCGGAGGCGGCGGTGCCGGCGGTGGGAAGAACGCCAGGGTGCGCCGGATGCGGTCGCAGCCCAACGCCGCCCAGTCGCAGTTCAGCACCAGCGAGGTGTTGCCGCCCTCGAACAGGAGGTGGTACCGCACCCGCACAGTGGCCAGGTCGAGCGGCCCCGTCCCGGTGTTCGTCACCTGGAGGACGTGTTGGATCTGGTTGTTCGTCGGCGACCAGTCGAGGTTGAGGTAGCTGACCTTCGCGCGCCCGTACGCGGTGCGGACCAGCGTGACCGGCGAGGGGTCGGAGTAGCCGCCGATCGTGTACGCGCTGATCGCGATGCGGTACTCGCTGCCCGGGGACAGGTTCGTGAGGGTGATGGTGGTGGCGGTGGTGCTGCCCAGCCCTCGGTAGACGTTGGTACCCAGCTGGGCCCGCACCTCGTACGTGATCGGCTCCTCGCCGGCCGGTTCGCCAACCCAGGTGGAGCCGGCCCAGGAGAGGGTGAGCCGGTGCGGTTCGTCCACCACGACGACCGGCGCGCCGGGGGTGGTGAGCGCCGGGGTGTCGTCGGCGCGGGCGGCGCTGACGGTGAGTTGACTGAGCAGCGCGGCGAGAACGACGGCGACGGTTTCACGGCGGACACGCATGGTGGGCAGCGTAGGGCCATGCAGTGATGGTTATCAATCATTAAGGGGCTTGATACCCCGATTTCCCGTCGCGGGGCCTTGGCGGAATCGGACCGTCGATAGCGTCCGGGATACCTACAACCCGTGAGGGGGTTACCCGTGTCGCTGCACGACGGTCCCGCCCTGCCCGGCGAACCCGCTCCGATCACCGTCCACACCGACCGGTGGCGGGCGACGTTACCCGCGGACGCCTGGCCCACCGGCTTCCCCGAGACCGGCGCCGTCTGGCGTCGGGACGTGTTCGCGGTCGTCGACGCCTGGCGCGACGGAGCGGCGAGCCCTCGCCAACTCCTCGCCGCCGTCCTGATGTGGGGGTACGGGCCGATCGGCTACGGCCCGTGGCGTGCCGCCCGCTCGTTGCAGGGCGATCCGGACGGCAGTCGCCTGACGCACGCCCTCGACGGCATCGCGGCGGCGACTCCCGACGAGGAGGCGCTGCGGACGGCGTACCGGCGGTTCCGCGATCCGGCGGAGTCACGCCTGCCGTGGCTCGGGCCGGCGTTCTTCACGAAGCTGCTCTACTTCGCCGGCTACAAACGCGACGCCGAGGGCCTGCGACCGCTGATCCTCGACCGGGTGGTGGCCAATCGGCTACCCGCCGAGGCCGGGGTGCGGCGTCGGTCCGGCTGGCTGTCCGAGGAGTGGCTCGCCTACCTGCGCTGGGCTAACACGCAGGCGGAGGCCCGGGGACTCCAGCCGGACGAGGTGGAGATGGCGCTGTTCCACGACCGGTGGCCGCCCTCCGACGCCGACCCGGCCGGTGGCCGACCGGCAGCCGAATGAGCGGACCGCGCCGAACGCTGCGCCCCGGCTCGGATGCGCCGGACGCCGCGCCCCAGCACTGCGCCGGACGCCGCGCCCCAGCACCAAAACCTTGGCGCGGCGTCCGACGATCAGGTTCCCTGGCGGTGTACCCGCTCGCTGCCCTGGACCTTGGCCCGGCCCTGGTCGCGTTCGCTGCCCGCCGCGCCGGTGGCGGTCCGCAGGTGCCGGCCCTTCGGCGAGCGCTCGACCTCCGAACCTTGGCGGCCCCGCGCGCCGCTGCCCGGATGCCGGCCCGCGCGCGCCGACTCGCCGCCAGGATCATGCTTGTTCGGCTTGTGGCTACCCATGGGGGCCGCGTACCCGGCCAGGTAGCGGCTAGTCGTCGCCGCTCAGGCGGGGGCGGCCAGTCGGGCGTCGAGGGCGTCGAGGTCCGGCACGAACCAGACATGGCCGCCCCGATTCGACTCCTGCACCAGCGCGCGTAGCGCCGACGAGGCCGCCAGGTGCGCGGCGATGTCACCCACGACGACCAGGCGCAGCCGGTAGTTGACGAACTTCTGCATCACGTCACCGGCGAACCGGGTTCCCAGCGAGAAGAAACGCGGGTCCAGTCGGCTCGCCGGTACGGCCACCACCTCGACGCCGAGGAACGCCGAGCCGATCAGGTCCAGCGCGTCCTGTTCGGTGACGATGGGCGGGCCGTCCGGGTCGCACACCAGGACGCGTACGCCGGCCTGCTCCCGGATGTCGTCAGGCACGGCGCACCAGCCCGTTGTCGCCGCCCAACACTCCGTCGAGCAGTCCCAGCAGCTCGGCGGTGGCGGCCGGGCCGCCCAAAATCATGATCGTCATGCGCTGTCGCTCCTCGTCGTACACGGTCTGCACCCGCAGCGGGTCCGCCGGGTCGTGGTTGGTGTTCGCCCCGGCGAGGACGAACGTGCCGAGCCGATCGGCCGCCGCGCGGTCGACGTCATCGATCCGGACGACGCTGGACACCTCGACCGACGCCGCACCGTCGGGGGTGGGCTGCGGGCGCCCGGTCAACGCGTCGAGATCGGCGCGCGCGATCCGGTACTGCTTGCCGATCCGTACCGCTCGCAAGCGCCCGGAGCGGATGTAGCCGCGCACGGTTCGCACGTGCAGGCCGAGCCGCTCCGCCACCTGCTCAACCGAGTACATCTCATTACTCATCGTTTCCTACGATAGCGCCAACAGGGAAGTTTAGGTAACGAGGACGAAGATCAGGGGGCGTCCTCGCCCTCTAGTAGCCGGGCCAGCCCGGTCGCACCCGGGCCGGCCGTCTTGATCTGGCTGTTGAAGAGCATGTGCACGGTGCCGGCCACGTCGATCGCCAGGCTTGCGTGCCCGTCGTACTCCTCGCCGACGGGATACAACTGGCCGGCCGTCGGCCCGGCGAAACCGTCGAACCATGTCTTCTGCCCGAGGCACAGGGCCGGGTCGAGCCGTACGCCGGCCCGGGCGTAGTCCCGCCCGGGGCCGCTGACCAGAACCTCCAGACCACCGAACTCGGTCAGGAACGCCCGCGCGGCGGCGTGCATGGCGAAGCCCTCGGGGGCGAGTGCCGTTTCCCACGCGTTCACGTCCACGCGCCGCCGCGGCGACCATCCGGCGGCCCGGAGCACCTGCGCCACCCGGGCCGGCAGGTCGCGCTCGTCGGTGCGCATCATCACAACGCCTCCCTGAGGTCGAACTCGTTCCTCACCGACACGAAACTGTTGCCGCACCACAGGTGCCAGCCGCCGTGGGCGAGGCCAGTGGGAACTCGACCGCTCGGTTGAGCTTGTACTCGGAAGAGTCTGTCGGTGTTTTCCGTTACGGTGCGGAGCCATGGAACCGCGGCACGGCGAAGCCCTCATCGGGCGTGAACATCCGGCCGCCCTCCTGCGTGCCGAGGTCGACCGCGTGCTGGACAGCCACGGCGGGCTCGTCCTGGTCACCGGCGAGCCGGGCATCGGCAAGACGACGCTGGTGACGGCGGCTGCCGACGAGGCCCGCCGGCGCGGCGCGCTGGTGCTCGGTGCCGCGTGCTGGGACTCCGACAACGCGCCCGGCTACTGGCCGTGGGTGCAGGCCGTCCGCGGGCTGCGCCGCTCCGCCGACGACTGGGCGGTCGCCCGGGAGGTCGCCGAACCGGCCCTCGCGATGCTGCTCGGCGAGGCGACCGGCCCGGCCGGCGACTCGTCCGGCGTCGACGGGAGGCCGACGGAGAAAAACCCGCCCGGCGTCGACGACAAGCGCGAGGCGGCGGGCGTCAACGCGGAGGCGACGGCCGACGACGCCGCGCGGGACGCGTTCGCCCTCTACGACGCAGTGACCACCGCTCTGGTCGCGGTCTCCCAGCGCCGGCCGGTCGTGGTCGTCCTCGACGACCTGCACTGGGCCGACCCGGCGTCGGTGCGGCTGCTGCGGTTCGCCGCCCAGCACACCTGGTTCGAGCGGCTGCTGCTGCTGGGCACCTACCGGGACGCCGAGGTCGAGGTGGCCGACCATCCCCTCGCGCCGCTGCTGGTGCCACTGACCGCGAAAGCCACGACGGTGACCCTCACCGGGATGTCCCGCGACGAGGTGAGCGCGCTGGTGTTCCGTACGGCGGGACGCGAAGCCGACGAGGACGTCATCGACGAGATGCACCGCCGCACCGGCGGCAACCCGTTCTTCGTCGAGCAGGCCGCTCGGCTGTGGCGTACCGGTGGGTCGGTCGACCAGGTCGCCCCCGGCGTGCGGGAGGTGGTCCGGCAGCGGCTGGCGCAACTACCGGCACCGGTGGTCGACACGCTCACCGCCGCCGCGGTGCTCGGCCGTGAGTTCCACCGGGGGCTGCTGGCGGCCAGCGTCGGGCGGCCCCCGGCGCAGGTCAACCGGGACCTCAACCGGGCGGTGGCGGCCCGGCTGGTGCTCGACCACGGTGCCGGCCGCTCCGCGTTCGTGCACGACCTGGTGCGCGAGACCCTGTACGACGGGCTGCCGGCGGCCGACCGCCGGGCCCGGCACGCGGCGGTGGTGCGGGCGGTGGACGGATCGGCGGCGCTCGCCGTACACCTCGTCCCGGCCGACCTGGCCCGGCACGCCTGGCTCGGCGTGCCCGATCTCCCGCCGGAGCGCGCCGCCGACCTGCTGGTGGTCGCCGCCCGAGAGGCCGGCCGACGGATGGCCCTGGAGGAGTCGGCGGAGCACCTGCGCCGGGCGTACACGGTCGCGGTGGATCCGGCGCAGCGTGTCCGGATCATGGTCGAGCTGGCCGGCCTGCTGCACCACGCCGGTCGCCGGGAGGAGGCGGGCCCGCTGCTCGCCGAGGCCGAACCCCTGGCGCTGGCGCTGGACGATCCGGCGGTGCTGGCCCGGGTGGCGCTGACGGTCCACCGTCACCACTGGACGCCGGCCGGGGCGACGGACCGGGCCGAGGGCATGCTGCGCGAGGCGCACCGCCGGCTGGTCGGCGTTCCCGACGAGGTGCCGTCCCTTCCCGCCGTGGTGACCGACCTGGTCACCGTCACCGAGCGGCTCGCCCGGCGGGGCGCCGACGACGAGGCGCTCACCTTCAGCCTGTGGACCCTGCACGACACCACCTGGGGGATGGGCACGGCCGGCGAACGGGCGGCCATCACCGCCGAGATCCGGGACGTGGCCCGCCGGGCGGGCGACGAGGAGACCGTGCTGTGGGCCACCTCGTTGCGCTGGGTCGCGCTCCTCGAACTGGGCGACCCGGGCTACCTGGCGGAGTGGACCGCGTTCGTCCGGGGAGCCGAGGAGAGCGGCGCGGTGCGGCACCGGATGGCCGGCGCCATCGACGGGGGCATCATCGCCGCCTTCCGGGGCGACTTCGCCGCCGCCGGCACGTCCATCGACGAGTTGGGCGATCTGGACGAGTGGCCGGAGGGCGAGCACGGCTTCCTCGGCAAGCACGTGCGGTGGTCGTGGCTGCTGCTCCAGGGCCGCTTCGCCGAGGTCGACGCCCTGCTCGACGGTCTGTCTGCGGAGGACTACCCGTACCTCGCCCTGCTTCGGGGCATCACCGCCGTGGAACGGGGCGACCACGCCGAGGCCCTCCGGCTGGTCGGTGAGATCGAGGCGGCCGGTGTGGCGTACCCCCGTCCGGTGTCGCCGCTGTGGCTGCGCCTGGCCGCCCAGGTCGCCGCCGCGACCGGCGAACCGGGGCGCGGCGACCGGGTACGGGAGGAGCTGGCAGCGTACCGGGGTCAGTGGCTGGTGGCGTTGTTCGGCTGCGAGCTGAGCGGCCCGGTCGACCACTGGCTCGCGGTAGTCGACGCGGCGGGGCGACGGTGGGACGAGGCGGTCGACGGGTTCTCCGCCGCCCGCGACGCCGCCGAGCGGATGGGGTCCCGGCCGTGGTCGGTGCTCGCCCGCGCCGGCCTGGTCGAGGCGCTGACCGGTCGGGACGGCCCGGGCGACCGGGCCGAGGCGGCCGCGATCCGCGCCGAGGTCCTGCGGGAGGCTCGCGAGCTGGGCATGGCCCAGGTGCGTGCGCGGTCCGGCGACACCGGCCCGGCACCCACCGCCGACGCCGCTCCGCCGCCGGCCGCCGCCGTCGGGCCGGCATCCCCGCCGGCGTACGCGTTCCGCCGCGACGGTCCGGTCTGGGAGCTAGCCTGGGACGGCACGGTGGTGCACCTGCCGGACGCGAAGGGCCTGCACGACCTGCGGTTGCTGGTGAGCCGGCCGGGCGTCGACGTGCCGGCGGTGGAACTGCTCGACCCGGCCGCCGGGCCGGAGCTGGTGGCCGCCCGCCGCCTCGGTGGCGACCCGGTGCTGGACGACGAGGCGAAGGCGCGCTACCGGCGGCACCTGGACCGGCTCGACGACGAGATCGACCGGGCTGCCGAGCGGGGCGACCGGCGGCGGGTGGACGCCCTCGACGCGGAGCGCGCGGCGCTGCTGCGCGAACTGCGGGCCGCGGCCGGACTGGCCGGCCGCACCCGCCGCCTGGGCGACGAATCCGAGCGGGCCCGCAAGGCGGTGACCGGCCGGATCCGGGACACCCTGCGTCGTATCGACGCCCGGCACCCCGCGCTCGCCGCCCACCTGCGGGACAGCGTGTCCACCGGCAGCTCCTGCCGGTACCAGCCGGCCGCACCGGTGCCCTGGCGCCTGTGACACCCGGGCGCCGCCGCTGGCGACGGCGCCCGGGAACCGGTCACCGGCGGTTGTAGCGGCGCATCGTCAGGGTGCCGAAGACGACCAGGAACCCCGCGCTCCACAGCAGCATCCACATGGTGTTCGTCGGGTCGGTGTCTCCGGCCATCGCGGCGCGGACCGCCGACACCAGCTGGGTCACCGGGTTGGCCTTGACGAACGCCTGGAGCCAGCCGGGCATCGTGACCGGGTCGACGAAGACGTTGCTGAGGAAGGTCAGCGGGAAGAGCACCATCATGCTGACGCCCATCACGGACTTCTCGCTGCGCAGCACCAGCCCGAAGAACGTCCACACCCAGGAGAACGCGAAGGAGAAGACCACCAGCAGACCGATCCCGGCCACCACGCCCAGCGGCCCGCCTGCGGGCCGGAACCCCAGCGCCAGCCCGACCGCCAGCATGACGGTGGCGGCGAGGACGTACCGCAGGACGTCGCCGAAGATCATGCCGACCAGGGCGGCGGGCCGCCAGATCGGCAGCGTACGGATCCGGTCGAAGACACCCTTCTCGATGTCGGAGTTCAGCCCGACCCCGGTGTACATGGTGATCATGACGACGCTGCTGACCATGATTCCCGGCAGGAAGAACTGGAGGTAGTCGCGCGGACTGTCGGCGAGGGCGCCACCGAACAGGTAGGTGAACATCAGCACCATGATGATCGGGAACGCGGTCACGTCGAACAGCTGCTCCGGCACGTGCTTGATCTTCAGCATGGCCCGCCACCCGAAGGTCAGCGACGCCGACAGCGCGCTGGGCCGGGGCGGCCGGGAGCCGGGTGCCAGGACGGTCGCCAGTGCCTCCGTCGAGGGCACGTAGACCGAGGGCGCGGGGCCGGTCGTGGTCGTCGTGTCGCTCATCGGGCTGCCTCCAGCTGCGCGTCCCGCCCCGAGTCGTCCGGCGTGGCGGGGTGGTCGGTCAGGGCCAGGAACACCTCGTCCAGGCTGGGCTGGCCGAGGGAGAAGTCGTCGACGACGATGCCGGCGCGGGCCAGCTCCCCGAGGGCGCGGGCGGCCTGCTCGCTCGCCTCCAGGTCGGTGCCGTCGCTGCCGACCCGGGCGGTCAGCGCCACCGGGTCCGGTTCGAGCTGCACCGGAACGCCGAGCGCCGCCCCGAGGACCGCCTCGGCCTCGGGTCGCCGGGCCGGGTCGCGCAGCCGCAGGTGGACGGTGCCCGCCCCGACCGACGACTTCAACTCACCCGGGGTGCCCTCCGCGATCACCCGGCCGTGGTCGACGACGGCGATCCGCCCGGCGAGCTGGTCGGCCTCGTCCAGGTACTGCGTCGTCAGCAGCACCGTCGTGCCGTGTGCCACGACCGCCCGGACGATCTCCCACACCTGGTTGCGGCTGCGCGGGTCCAGGCCGGTCGTCGGCTCGTCGAGGAAGAGCAGGTCCGGGGTGTTCAGGATGCTCGCGGCGATGTCGACGCGGCGGCGCATCCCGCCCGAGTACTTCTTGACCTGGCGGTCGGCGGCCTCGGTCAGACCGAACGCCGCGAGCAGCGCGTCGGCCCGCTGCCGGGCGGCGGGCTTGCGCAGCCCGAGCAGCCGGCCGAGGAGCACCAGATTCTCCTCGCCGGTCAGGTCCTCGTCGAGGGAGGCGTACTGGCCGGTGAGGCTGACCCGGCTGCGGACCGCGTCGGCCTCGTCGACCACGTCGTGCCCGAAGACCCGGGCCCGGCCCCCGTCGGGCCGCAGCAGTGTCGCCAGCACCCGTACGGCGGTGGTCTTGCCGGCCCCGTTCGGCCCGAGCAACCCGTACACGGTGCCGGCGGGGACCCGCAGGTCGATCCCGTCGAGCGCCCGGGTCTTCCCGAACGCCCGGGTCAGGCCCTCGGCCTCGACGGCGAGGCCGGTGGTGCGTCTGCTCATGATCTCCGCCCCTGTTCCGTTGTCCCGCAGGACGTGCGGGGCCGGTCGCCCCACACCCGGTCGGCGCCAGACGCTCCGCCAGATCGGATCTGGCGGAACCCGTGGGCCCGTCCGCGGCCGGAGTTCCGCCGCGCGGTGTCGGAGGTGACTGCTTGAATCGCGGCGACGGTGACGGAGGAGCGGGATGGACGACGTGCGGATCGTACCGTGGAGCACTGCCGACCTGGACCTGTTGCGGCAGCTCAACGCGCCGGAGGTCCGGGACCACACCGGCGGGCCGGAGACCGACGAGCAGGTCGTCGCCCGCAACGACCGCTACGCCCGGATGAGCGACACCGGTCCGAGTCGCATGTACGTGGTCACGCTGCCGGACGGGTCGCGGGTGGGCAGCGTCGGCCACTGGGAACGGGACTGGCACGGCGTCCGGGTCTGGGAGATGGGGTGGGCGGTGCTGCCCGCGTACCAGGGGAGGGGCCTGGCCACCGCCGCGGTGCTGACGGCGGTGGCCGCGGCCCGCGCCCGGCGGACGCACCGGTGGGTGCACGCCTACCCGTCGGTGGACAACCCGGCGTCCAACGCGGTCTGCCGCAAGGCCGGGTTCACGCTGCTCGGCCCGACGGAGTTCGAGTACCCGCCCGGCCGGATCATGCACTCCAACGACTGGCGGCTCGACCTCACCGGCGCCGACTGACAGCGCGGCCCACCGGGCCGCCCCCCCCGGTCGGCGGGCGACCCGGAGGCGGTGCGGTGATGTCGGTCAGCGCGGTACGTAGTCGAAGGTGTCCGGGTTCGGGCCCTGCCGGCCGGCCTCGCCCCGGTCCAGCCCGGTGATCCGCTCCATCGCCGCGTCGTCCAGCTCGAAGTCGAAGATGCCGAGGTTCTCCTCGATCCGCGCGGGGGTGACCGACTTCGGGAAGACGATGTCGCCGCGCTGCACGTGCCAGCGCAGCACCACCTGGGCCACCGTCCGCCCGGTCTGCTCGGCGATGTCGAGCAGCGTCGGGTCGTCGAGCACCTTGCCCTGCGCGATCGGCGACCACGCCTCGGTGGCGATGCCGTTGGCCTTCCCGTACGCGCGGACCTCCTCGTTGCCGAAGTACGGGTGCGCCTCGATCTGGTTCACCGCCGGCACCATGCCCCCCTCGACGGCCAGTCGTTCCAGGTGCGGCACCTGGAAGTTGGACACGCCGATGGACCGCGCCCGGCCGTCGTGCCGGAACTCCTCCAGCGTCTTCCAGGTGGACACGAAGTCGCCGTCGTACAGGGTCGGCAGTGGCCAGTGGATGAGGAAGAGGTCGATGTAGTCCATCTTCAACGCCGACAGTGTCGACTCGAACGCCCTGCGGGCGTCGTCGGGGCGGTGGAAGCCGTTGTTCAGCTTGCTCGTGATGTAGACGTCGCGCCGGTCCAGACCGGATTCGCGTACGGCCTGGCCGACCTCCGCCTCGTTGCCGTACATCTCGGCGGTGTCGACGTGCCGGTAGCCGAGGTCCAGGGCGGTACGCACCGCCCGCACGGTGTCCCGGGGCTCGATCTGGAACACCCCGAACCCGAGCTGGGGGATGGTGTTGCCGTCGTTCAGGGTGATGTCGGGGATCCTGGTCGTCACTGTGGCTCCTCACCGTCGTCCGGAGCGGCCGGGGCGCGGTAGCGTTCCCACGCCGCCACCCGCCGTTCCATCCGGAGTGCCTACCCGCCCCGGCGGTCCTCTCACGGCTCCGCGGGCGTGATCCCCGATACGGCTCAGTCGGCCAGGTCGGCCGGCACGAGATGCCGGACCAGGTCCTCGTCCGGCCGGTAACCGGTGGCGCTGTGGATCCACTCGGCGGGGATGCCGGGCCGGTAGAACCGTACGTAGTCGACGTCGGCCTTCAGGTCCGGGCGGGGCGCGGCGGAGGTCCAGCTCGTGTAGGCGTTGATCCCCCACTGGAGGCGGGCCGGCAGGTCGGTGCGGTCGTAGCGGGCACCGACCCGCCACTGCCCGCCGGGCAGCCGGTAGAGGCTCACCACCGCGCCGCCGACCCGGGCCAGGGCCAAATCGACCCAGCCGGGGGCGCCGCCCAGCAACCGGAGCCGGGACTGCCCGTTCCGGGTCGTCTTGACCTCCAGCTGCGGTCGGCCGCCGACGCCGGTGCCGGTGGTGATGAAGACCCAGTCGTTGACCTCCGCGCCGGGTACCCGCAGCATCAGGCCCGCCAGCGAGTACGGCTTGCCCGGCACCTCGGCGTTGCGCCCGGCGGCCCGGACCCGGGCCACCATCAGCAGGTCACCCTCGCGTTCCTGGAACAGGTACGGCGCCCGCAGCCGTTCGAACCAGGCGCTCACCTTCGGCTCGACGTGCAGGGCGCCGGTCTGGGTGCGTCCGACGTCGTGCGCCAGCAGGTCGTTGCGGCCGCCCTCGACCTCGTGCAGCCACCGCCAGCCGGCCAGGCCGCCCGCGTCGAACTCGGCGCCGTCCAGCTTCACCGGAGGGCTGGCGGCGACGGCCGGTGATGCGCTGCCGGTGGCCGGTGGTCCGCCGGTGCCCGGCTCGGGGACGGTGGTGCTGGTTCCGCAGGCGCTGAGCAGCAGCGCCACGGCGGCGGTCCGCACGATCAGTCGTGGCACGGGTGGCTCCCTTCGTCGGTCGACGAGGGAACGCGGTGACCCGCCGGTCCGGTGGGCCACCGCCGCGAGCCGTGGCCGAACCGTTACGGCGCCGCCAGGTCCGCCAAGGCCCGCACCGAACGCCAGTTCCGGGTGGTCGCCACGACGCCGAGCTTCTTCTCCAGGTACGCGTTGGTGAACCGCGACCGGCCGTAGCCCCCGTCGGGGTAGTGCAGGAAGACCTCCCGGCCGCTGACCGTGAACGCCACGTTCTCGCCGCCTGGGACGGCGAGGGCGTCCACCGCCGCCTGCTCCGGTGCGGTGGCCAGGAAGGCCACCAGCAGCCGGGTCGGGTCCTCCTCCCGGTCGGCGTAGGGGTTGCCGCCGGCCACCGCCGCCATCTCCCGGCCGCTGCGCACCAGCACCGGCACGGTCAGCCCTAACTCGTCGGCGATCGCCCGCTCGATGCCCCCGGCCAGCGCCTCCGCGTCGCGCACGGTGCTGCCGAAGACCACGTTGCCGCTCTGCAGGTAGGTCTTCACGTCGTCGTGGCCCAGGTCCGTGACCAGGCGGCGCAGGTCGGCCATGCCGACCTTGGCGGCCCCGACGTTGACCCCCCGCAGCAGGGCGACGTACCTGTCCATCGTTGACCTCCCGGCGTCGACCGTCATCCTCGCCCACCCCGGCCGACCGGTGGGGTCACCGGCGCGCTCGTGTCCACTACTACGGTTGCACGATAGTACGTAGTTCCGTATTTTGGGGTCATGGCGAGTGTGGAGGAGCGGCTCAGCGCCCTGGAGGCGCAGGTGGCGGCCCTGACCGGGCAGCGGGCACCCCGACCGGTGGCCGCCCCCGGCGGCGACGGCGACGTCTACTGGGCGCTCAACGGGCTCAAGGAGCGGCTCCCGGCCGACGGCACCGGCGCCGTGCTCTACACCGGCACCGTCGACATCGCCGGTCAGCACTACGACTGGCAGTACGGCCACACCGTCGACGACGTGCTCGACGACGACCTGTCCGAGCTGGCGGGCACCCTGACCGCGCTCGCCCACCCGGTACGGCTGCGGCTGCTGCGCGAGGTCCTCGGCGGCCGGCACGGCACCGCCGAACTGGCCGGCATCGAGGAGCTGGGCACCACCGGGCAACTGCACCACCATCTCCGCCAGCTCGCCGCTGCCGGCTGGCTGCGCAACGCCGGCCGGGGCCGCTGGGCCGTGCCCGGCGAGCGGGTGGTGCCCCTGCTGGTCGTCCTGGCCGCGGCCCGCCGCTGACCAGGGCGTGCCGCATCCCGTTCCGTGTCGTCCCCGGTGGACGACCATCCCCGACGGAGGAGACACATCATGCGGAGACCGACCGCCATCGCCCTTGTCATCGGCGTGCTCGCCGCGCTCGTCGCGTTCACCGCCCGGCCGGGGCCGCCCCGGCTGGGCGACCGGACCACCGGGGACACCGCGCTCGCCGCCGAGGTGCGGGAAGCCGTCGGCGATCCGGCGGGTCACCGGGGTCTCGCCGTCGCGGTGATCGAGAGCGGGCGGGTGCGTACGGCCGGCCTCGGCCGTCGTGGTCCCGACGGCGGGCCCGTCGAGCCGGGCACCCCGTTCGAGATCGGCTCGGTGACCAAGGTCCTGACCGGGATGCTCCTGGCCGACCAGGCCGGCTCCGGCGCCGTCCGCCCCGAGGACACGCTCGGCGCGGCCCTGCCCGAGGTGACCGGTCCCAGCCGCGACGTCACCCTCGCCGAGCTGGCCAGCCACCGGTCCGGCCTGCCCCGGCTCGCCATCGGTTCCCCGCTCGACCTGGCCCGCATCCTCTGGGCCAACCTGACCGCCGGCAACCCGTACACGGGCTGGGACGCCGACCGCATCGTGGACGCCGCCGGGGACGAGGAACCGGGCGACGACCGGGGGACCGTGGCGTACTCGAACTTCGGGACGGCCCTGCTCGGTCAGGCGCTGGCCGGGCGTGCCGGCACCCCGTACCCGAAGCTGCTCGACCGCGAGATCCTGCGACCGCTGGGGATGACCCGGACGGTGGTGGCCGACGGGTCCGCGCCCGAGGGGGCCGCGGCGGGGTCGAAGGCGGGTGGGCGTCCGGCCGACGAGTGGACCGCGGCGGGCTACGCCCCGGCGGGCGTCGGCGTCTGGTCGACCGTGGAGGACCTCGCCCGTCTGGTCGCCGCGATGCTCGACGGGACGGCCCCCGGCGCCGACGCGGCCACCCCCCGATTCCGCGACGACGACCGCCGCCGCGTCGGGTACGGCTGGTTCACCACCCGCTACGCCGACCGGGAGGTGGTCTGGCACAACGGCGGGACCGGTGGCTTCCGGTCGTACGTGGGTTTCGAGCGGGCCACCGGCCGGGGTGTGGTGGTGCTGGGCAACACCGAACGCGACGTCGACCCGATCGGGCTGCGGCTGCTCGGCGTCCCGGGCGAGGAGGCCGACGGCGAGGGTGGCGCGGCCCTGCCCGTCTGGGCCGGGGCCGGCCTCGCGGTGATCCTCACCTTCCTGGGCGGCCTGTCCCTGCTGGTGACGTCGCGGCGCGGCCCGGACCGGCTGACCCTGGTCGCGGGGACGGTGTGGGCGGGCGCGTACGTCGCTCTGGGCCACCGGCTCGGGGACTGGTCGGTGGTGCCCGGTGCGCTCTGGCCGCTCGGTGTGGGGGTGTCGGCGGCGGCGGTGGTGCTGTCCGCGTACCGGTGGCGGGACCTGCCGCTGGTCGCGCGGGCGCCGATGTGGCGGCGCGCGACCGGCGTGGTCCTCTCGACCGCGGCGGCGGTGACGCTGGTCGGCCTGGTGCTGGGGTGAGCCGGCGGGCCTACCGGTCGCGTCGCCCGGCCAGCGCGGAGCGACGGTAGCCGTAGAAGGCGTAGACCAGCGCGCCGATCAGGAACCACACCGCGAACCGCAGCCACGTCTCCGGGGCGAGGAACGTGATCAGCCAGACCGAGAAGACCGCGCCGAGGGCCGGCACCACCGGCATTCCGGGCAGTCGGAACGTGCGCGGGGCGTCCGGGCGGCGGTAGCGCAGCACGATCACCGCGATGCAGACCACCACGAAGGCGAGCAGGATGCCGATGTTGGTCAGCTCGGCGGCCTCCCGGATCGGCAGGAAACCGGCGATCAGGGCCGAGCCGACGCCGACGATCCAGGTCACCCGGCTGGGGACCCGGCGCACCGGGTGCAGCTTGGCGAACCAGGCCGGCAGGAGGCCGTCCCGGCTCATCGAGAACCACACCCGGGTCACGCCGAGCATGAAGGTGAACATCACCGTCAGGATGCCGATGATCGCACCGACCGCGATCACGCTCGCCAGGCCGGACAGACCCACCGAGGCGAAGGCCGAGGAGAAGCCGCTCTCCGGGTCGATCTCGGTGTAGTTCTGCATGCCGGTCAGCACGAGCGTGGCCAGCACGTACAGGACCATCGAGATGGCCAGCGAGTAGATGATCGCCTTCGGCATGTGCCGGCGGGCGTCCTTGGACTCCTCGGCGGCGGTGCTCATCGCGTCGTAGCCGAACACGGCGAAGAACACGGTCGCCGCTCCGGTGAACGCGCCGCCGAGCCCGTACGGGAAGAACGGCGAGTAGTTCTCCGTCCGCACGTAGAAGAAGCCGACCACGATGACCAGCAGCACCACCGCGACCTTCAGCCCGACGACGAACGTCTCGAAGCGGGCCGCGGTCTTGATGCCCTGGTTGAGCAGGAACGCGATGAGCAGGCAGAGGACCACCGCGAACAGGTCCACCACGTGCCCCTCGCCGGTGCCCGGAGCACCCAGCATCCAGGCCGGCAGATCGATGCCGAGCTCGCTGACGAGGAAGGCGAAGTAGCCGGAGATGCCGATGGCGACCACCGCGACGATGGCGGTGTACTCCAGCAGCAGGTCCCAGCCGATGAACCAGCCGACCGCCTCACCGAGCACCGCGTACCCGTAGGTGTAGGCCGAGCCGGCCTTCGGGATCATGCCGGCGAACTCGGCGTACGACAGGGCGGCGGCCGCGCTGGCCAGTCCGGCGACCAGGAACGAGATCAAGACCGCCGGTCCGGCGGTCTCGTTCGCCACGGCACCGGCCAACGCGAAGATGCCGGCGCCGATGATGCCGCCGACCCCGATCGCGGTGAGCTGCCAGAGCCCGAGGGACCGGGCGAGGCCCCCCTCGGCCTCGTCCTGGATCTCCTCGACCGGCTTGCGGCGGAAGATGCCGCTGCCGTTGCCCGTCGGGCGTCCCGTGGAGGTCATCGTCGTCCCTTCTCGTGCGCGGTCGCGAGGTCACTCGGCGACCGGCAGCACCACCTCGTTACGCCGCAGGAACCACGGCTTCCACGGCGGGTCGTACCGGGCGTAGCCGACCGCGCCGGCCGGCCGCAGCCCGGCACCGGTGACCGCCCGGCCCAGCGCGGTGGCCCGCCGGTCGAACGCCACCGCCGTGCCCCGGCCGGAGAAGCGCATGGCCGCCACGAGCTGCTCCGGTACCTCCCGCGTCCGTACCCGGGGATCGGTCGGCTCGGGCAGGGTGTCCGCGGTGAAGCCGGCCGGCATCACGAGACGCACCATCCAGCAGCCCGGCCGGTCGCCCTCCTCCTGCAGGACCGGCGCGGTCGCCGCGATCGTCTCCGGCGCCGCCTCCTGCACGACGGGCGTGGTCATGGCGAGGCCCCGTCGGGGCCGGTTGGCGCCCTTCAGGTACTCGGTGAGCGGCCGGAACGCCTCGTGGGCCGCCCCGTCGAAGGTCCCCTCGACCCGCATCTCGGCCACCAGGTGCGGGGGGTACCGGCGCAGTTCGAAGCCGGGGTGTCGGCTCACCACCCGGTACGGCTGCTGCTCGGTCATGGCGCGCTCCCCGTGCCCAGGGCCGGTTCCTCGCATCCGACGCTACCGGTCGCCGCCCTCCGGCTCAGGAGAAGTGCGGTCCTCGCCCGGGCCCGGTGCCGACGCGGTCGACCGCCAGTACTGCCGGCGCCCGGTGTCGCGGACCACCACGCCGCACCGGGCCAGTTCCGCGCGCAGTTCCCGGGCCTCGCCGCCCCGGTCGGCGTCGAGCGCCCGCTGCCGGGCCCGCAGCAGCGCGTCCGCGCCGACCGGCAGCCCCGGGAGCCCCGGCACCCACCGCCGGTACGCGTCGGCGTGCGGATCGGTGTCCGTCCAGGGCCAGCCGTGCGACCGGAACGCCTCCCGCAGCCGCCCCGCCGCCAGATCGGACTTCTGCCGGGCCAGTTCGCTCCCGTCCGAGCCGAGCAGGACGAGGTCTTTGCGGTCGACGAAGACCGCCCGCACCACGCGTCGGGGCACCTCCTGGTCCGCGCCGTGGCGACGGAGCCGGACCCGCTCCCGGTCGACCGTCACGGCCAGCCGCTCGGCGGTGCCGACCGCGGCGACGGCGAGGCCGCCGAGCGCGCCGAGCGCCGCACCGGCGGCCGCGGCGGTGGGGTCGGGAAGATCGGCGACCAGTTCGAACAGCCCGCGCCACGGGGCCCACCGCTGCTCCGCGAGCCATCCGGCGCCGAGGGCGAGGAGCCACCCGGCGCCGACGCCGAGCGCGGGGAACCCGCCCCACATCACCGCCAGCTCCGCGCGCCCGCCGTCGACCACCACCGGTGCGCCCGGTCCGTGTGCCATCACGCCACCTCGCGCCGAAGCGTCCGCAGCAGACCGGCGACCAGCGGTACGACCAGCCACGCCAGCAGCGACACCCCGAGCCGGGCCCACTGGCCGGCCGTGACGTCGGGGGTGAAGAAGGGCTCCATCGTCCGGCCGGTGTCCAGCCACCCGGCGGGACCGGACAGCGGTCGGATCAGGCCGCCCAGCACCGACCAGAGCGTCGGCAGCAGCAGGAAGGTGACGATGGCCAGGGGGGTGTTCAGCAGCAGCAGGCCGAACGCCGCGCCCATCAGCACGTTCGCCACCTGGACCACCAGGGCGTGCAGGATCAGCGAGCCCTCGATCCGCCAACCACCGGCCCCGCCGCTGACGCCCGTCCCCAGGGTGCCGATCGCGGCGGCACCGAGGCTGGTCAGGATGGAGGCGGCGGCCGCCAGCACCACCGCGACCAGTTTCGCGGCGACCACCCGCTCCCGGCGCGGCACCAGGGCGAACGTGGTCAGCGCGGTGCGCTGCGACCACTCGCCGGTCACCGAGAGGATGCCGAGCACCGGCAGGAGCAGTCCGACGGGCAGCAACGAGAAGACGAAGAAGCCGGTGAAGGTCTGCTGGTCGTCCGGTGCCCAGATCAGCTGCGCCACCACGAGGGCCACGGTGATCAGCGCGATGGCGGCGAGCAACCACACCCCGGCCCGGGTGTCGGTGAGCTTGCGCAGCTCCACAGCGGTGAGCCGGAGCAGGGACGGCCCGCGTACCTCCGGGGGAGCGGGCGGGGCGACGGCGGGTGCGGCGGTGGCGGTCATCGGACGGGCTCCCGGTTCGGTTCGGTGGCGGTGAGGGACAGGAAGAGCTGCTCCAGGCCGCCCTCGCCGGCCGGGCGCAGTTCAGTCAGCGCGATCCCGGCGTCGGCGGCGGCCTGCCCGACCACGTCGGGGCCGGCGGGGACCACCAGGGCGCCGTCCGTGGTCGCCGTGGCGGCCAGACCGGCGGCGTCCAGGGCACCGCGCAGACCGGGAAGGTTCCGGGAACGCACCCGGGTCCCGGTCCCGCCCAGCAGCTCGTCCCGGTCGCCCTGGGCCACGATCCGGCCACCCCCGATCACCACCAGCCGGTCCGCGACCGCCTCCACCTCGCGCAGCAGGTGGGAGGAGAGCAGGACGGTGCCGCCCCGGTCGGCGAAGTCGCGCAGCAGGCCGCGCATCCAGAAGATCCCCTCCGGGTCGAGGCCGTTGGCCGGCTCGTCGAGGACCAGGACCCGGGGGTCGCCGAGCAGCGCGTGCGCCAGGCCGAGCCGCTGCCGCATCCCGAGCGAGTACGCCCGTACGCGCCGCCGCGCGGCGACCGCGTCGAGACCCACGAGATCCAGCGTCGCGGTCACCCTCCGGCGGTCCACCCCCATCGTCAGGGCGGCCACGGTCAGCACCTCCCGGCCGGTGCGCCCCGCGTGCTGCGCCGACGCGTCGAGCAGCACTCCCACCTCCCGGCCGGGGTTGGCCAGCCGGCGGTAGGGTCGGCCGCCGACCTCGGCGGTGCCGGCGGTGGGCGGGGTCAGCCCGCAGATCATCCGCATGGTGGTGGACTTGCCGGCGCCGTTCGGCCCCAGGAAGCCGGTGACGGTCCCCGGCTCGCAGCGGAACGACACGTCGTCGACGGCGGTGTGCCGCCCGTACCGTTTGGTCAGGTGTGCCACGTCGATCATGTCGGTCAGCCTGCGCGCGCCGGCCGGCCGTCCGCAGCGGCCGACGGTCGACGCCTTCCCGCCGGAGGTCGACGGCAGGTGTCGACTTTCGTAGCTGTCCGACGGGCCGGGCGGCTGCCTAGCATGGCGGCGTGACCAGCGCCGCCGTACCGGAGCACCCGTGGCTGCTGCCGGGAGCCCTGACCGCGGTGCCCGGCCGGGTCCGCCGGACCACCCGTGACTGGGTGGTGGACTGTCTCGTCTTCGTGGTCTCGCTGATCTGGGTGCTGGCGGCGACCGCCGACGCCGCGTCGTCGTCGCCCAGCTTCGCCGAGCCGCTGCCGCAGCGGTGGATGATCCCGGTCGACGCCGGCTTCGGCCTGCTCTGCTGCGCACTGCTCTGGGTCCGCCGCCGTTGGCCGGTGGCCCTGAGCATGGCCACCCTGCCGCTGACCATGGTCTCGATGGCGTCGGCGGCGCCGTTGCTGGTGCTCTACTTCACCGTGGTGGTGCACCGGCGTACCGTCGTCGCGCTGGCGGTCACGGCCGCCGGCCTGGTCACCAACTTCGCGTTCGGTCTGCTCCGTCCCGACCCGACCCTGTCGTACTGGGAGACCACGGCGTGGGGGGTGGTCATCAGCTTCAGCGTGCTGGCGTGGGGGATGTTCGTGCGGGCCCGGCGGCAGCTGGTCGTGTCGCTGCGCGAGCGGGCCGAGCGGGCCGAGGCCGAGCAGCAGTTGCGGGTGGTGCAGGCCCGGCAGGTGGAGCGCACCCGCATCGCGCGCGAGATGCACGACGTGCTGGCGCACCGGATCTCGCTGCTCAGCCTGCACGCCGGTGCCCTGGAGTTCCGTCCGGACGCCCCGCCGGAGGAGGTGGCCCGGGCGGCCGGGGTCATCCGGAGCAGCGCCCACGCCGCGCTGGAGGACCTGCGCGAGGTGATCGGCGTGCTCCGTACGGAGGCCTCCGCCGGGTCGGCCCCCGACCGTCCGCAGCCCACCCTGGCCGATCTGCCGGCGCTGCTCGGCGAGTCGCGGGCCGCCGGGGTACGGGTCGAGGCCACCGACCGGGTGGCCGAGGCGGACCGGGTGCCGACGGCGGTCGGTCGCAGCGTCTACCGGATCGTCCAGGAGGGCCTGACCAACGCCCGCAAGCACGCCGCCGGGGCCGCGGTCGCCGTCGACCTGGCGGGCGGCCCGGGGGAGGGGATCACCGTCGAGGTCCGCAATCGCTGGCCGGTGGGCGGGACCGCGGCGGAGATCCCGGGCACCGGCACCGGCCTCGTCGGCATCGCCGAGCGGGTCGACCTCGCCGGTGGCCGGCTGGAGTACGGGCGGGACGACGCGGGCGACTTCCGCCTGGCCGCGTGGCTGCCGTGGCCGACGTGACCGGGCCGGCGGACAGCGGGCCGGTGCGGGTGTTGATCGTGGACGACGACGCGCTGGTCCGGGCCGGTCTGTCGATGATCCTCGGCGGGGTGCCGGACCTGCGGGTGGTGGGGGAGGCGACGGACGGCAGCGAGGTGCCCGAGGCCGTCGCGGCGTGCCGCCCGGACGTGGTGCTCATGGACATCCGGATGCCCCGGCTGGACGGCCTGGCCGCCACCGAGGCGCTCCGGGCGTCGCCGTCCCCGCCGGAGGTGCTGGTGCTGACCACCTTCGACGCCGACGAGCAGGTGCTGCGGGCGTTGCGCGCCGGGGCGGGCGGCTTCCTGCTCAAGGACACCCCGCCGGCCGACATCGTCCGGGCGGTACGTCGGGTGGCGGCCGGGGAGCCGACCCTCTCGCCGACGGTGACCCGCCGGCTCATCGACCGGGTGACCGCGCCCGTGCCGGCGGGAACGCCGGACCGGCGCCGCGAGCGGGCCCGTGGGCTCCTCGCCGGGTTGAGCGAGCGCGAACGGGAGGTCGCCGTCGCCGTCGGGCAGGGCCGCACCAACGCGGAGATCGCGGCCGAGCTGTTCATGAGCGTCGCGACGGTGAAGGCGTACGTGTCGCGGCTGCTGGTAAAGCTCGACCTGAACAACCGGGTCCAGGTGGCGTTGCTGGTCCACGACGCCGGCCTGGCGTAGCCACGGTTGCTCTCACTCCCGATACACTCAACGATGAGGGTTTCACTGATGAGTGTATGAGGCGGCCGGGGTGGACGGATTCGTTGGACGCGGACGGGAGCTGTCCCAGCTCGACGCCATGCTGGCGCGCGTCCACCGGGGCGGCCGGGCCGGCCGGCCGGGACGCGCACTTCTGATGCGAGGCCGCCGCCGCGTCGGCAAGTCGCGCCTCGTCGAGGAGTTCGTGGAACGGGCGGACGTGCCCCACGTGTTCTTCACCGCCTCCGCGCAGCCGTCCGTGGCTGCCGACCTCGCCCTCTTCGTCGAGGCCGTGGCCGCCTCCACCCTCCCCGGCGCCGCGCTGTTCGCCGCCCAGCAGCCCCGGACGTGGGACGCCGCCCTCACCCTGCTCGCCTCGGCGCTGCCCACCGACCGGCCGAGCGTCGTCGTCCTCGACGAGATGCCCTACCTGATCGCCACCGATCCCGGGTTCGAGGGAACCCTGCAGAAGGTCTTCGACCGGGAACTCTCCCGACGACCGGTCCTCCTGCTGTGCATCGGGTCCGACCTGGCCATGATGGAGGCGCTGAACGCGTACGGTCGCCCCTTCCACCAGCGGGCCACGGAGATGGTCGTTCCACCGCTCAACCCGGCCGACGTGGGCGCGATGCTGGACCTGCCGGCGGCCGAGGCGTTCGACGCCCATCTCGTCTCCGGTGGGCTGCCGCTGATCCTGGACGAATGGCCGACCGGAGCCTCGTTGCGTGACTACCTCGCCGACGCGGTCGCCGACCCGACCTCGGCCCTGATCGTCAGCGGGGAACGAGCGTTGGCCGCCGAGTTCCCCACCGCCTCCCAGGCGGGTCTGGTGCTGCGGGCGATCGGGTCGGGCGAGCGGACCTTCTCGCTCATCGCCCGGGCGGCCGGCGACCTGCCGCAGGCGTCCCTGACCCGAGCCCTGCGGCTCCTGGTGGACAAACGGGTCGTGGAGGTCACCGTGCCGCTGTCGACGAAGCCGTCGCGGGAGACCCGTTACGCCGTCGCCGACCCGTACCTCCGCTTCTGGCTGTCCTTCCTGGGTCCGTATCTGCCGGAGATCGAGCGGGGACGGGGCGACCTGACGCTGGCCCGGATCACCTCGTCCTGGACGAGTTGGCGTGGCCGGGCGATCGAGCCGCTGGTACGGGAGGCCCTCCGTCGGCTGCCCGATGGGCTCCTTCCCGCGGGAAGCGACGTGGTCGGTGGCTACTGGACGCGGACCAACCACCCGGAGATCGACCTGGTGGGCGCCGACCGGGGGCCGGTCGCGAAACGGATCACCTTCGTCGGCTCGATCAAGTGGCTGGAGCAGCGCCCCTTCGACGCGCACGATCTCGGACGTCTCCTGGTGCACCGCGCTCAGCTGCCCGGGGCCGACGAGTCGGTGCCGCTGGTGGCGGTGTCGCGCAGTGGCGCCACCACCGACGGGGTGCGGGCGCTGGCGGCCGAGGACCTGCTGACCGCGTACGGCGATTGAACCATTCGGGCGTGCGAGCCGTACCAGTCGCCGAGGATGCGGTGCGGCGCATCAGTCGCACCGCTACCGGAGCTGCGGGAGGCCTGCCGTGCGAGTTGGTGAGCAGTCGACGGATCCCATCGATCAGATCCTGGGTGAGGTGCCGGTGCCGGAGCCCCTGACACCCGAGGACGTCCGGCTCGCGGTCCGGGCGGTGGTCGTGCACGCGGCGGAGGAGTGGCCGTCGGGGCCGCTGTGCCGCAACGACGGCGCGACGTACCCGTGCCGGCTGCACCGCTGGGGTCGGCGCGTGCTCAGCGAGCACGGGCTCAACGAGCGTCAGATCGACGCCCTGGTGCGGCACGGCAACCCGTTCGTGCACGTGCCCTTCCCGTTCACGGTCAACGGGCCGGCGCCGGCCCGTACGCCGGCCGGCTACCCACCGCGTACCGCGGCCGGCCACGCGGTGCGCGCGCAGCCGGCGCCCCGGGTGGTCGCACCCGGCGCGCGGCCCCCGGTCCGTCCCGCACACCCCGGCCGGCCGGTGGCTCCCCCCGTCACCGCGCCGCGCTGGCCGCGGGCCAGCTGAGCGGAGGTACGCCCGCTCATGGCGCCCGGCACGGAACGGCGCCGGCCCGGACGTGGAGGTTCCCCCCGCCCCGTCCGGGCCGGCGCCGCTGTGGTGCCGGTCAGCGCACGCCGCAGTCCGGCGCCGACCAACTGGTCGTGTTGGCGGTGCGGTCCCGGTCGTTCTCCCGCCGGGAGTCCACGTGCACGTGGTCGTCGTGGTCCGGTGCGCCCGGGCCGTAGATGCCGCTGAACCCCCGGTTGCGGGCGTCCCGGGCGACGTCGCACAGCGGCCGGCTGCGGGAGACCACGTCGGCGGCGTTGCCGTAGAGGTGCTGGCTGTCGGACGCGCCACCGACCTGGTCGTTGCAGACCCGGCTGCGGAAACCGCTGGTCACGTAGAGGGGCCGGTCGCCGAGGCCCTTGCGCATCGCCTCCAGTTTCCACATCGTGCGCAGGGCGTTCTGCCGGGTCTCGGCGGGCGACAGCGGCCCGCCGGTCCAGCCGCCCCGACCGCAGCCGTCGTCCATCTCGCTCCAGCTGAAGTGCCGGGGCGTGCAGTCGTCGTCCTGGATCTCGTACAGCTTGGCGTAGGTCTGCGGTCCGGCGACGCCGTCGGCCCGGATCCCGTACGCGGCCTGGAACCGCCGGACCGCGGCGGCCGTCTTCGGGCCGTAGACGCCGTCGTTCTCCACGATGTCGCGGTTGCCGGCCCAGCCGGCGACCCGGATCTGCAGCTGACGGACGTCACTGCCGGAGCGGCCCTGGTAGAGGTTCCGGGTCCACGTGTAGCAGCCGTCGGCATGGGCCGCTGGCGCGGCGACCGCGGTGGCGATCGCGGCTCCCGGCAGCGCCAGGGCCAATGCGACAACCGCCCGTTTCAGGGTGTGTACGCGCACAGAAGTCCTCCCGGTAGGAGAGCGAATGGGGTGGCCTCCGGGACATCGACCGGGACGTCCCGCCTTTTCCACCTTGGCACCCGAGCAGGCGGTTGGCGGCAATTAACGAGAATTGTCCTCACGATCCGCAGTTCCTGAGTTGTCCCTGTGAATCGGCCCCATTTGCGAAACACCCATTCGTCACCGAACGGGTCCGGGAATGCGTCAACGACACCGAACGTCGCAGCAGGTCGCACCGAGGGTCATGTTCCCCGGGCCGGGACAGCCGGTAACGTCAGGGCCGGCGACGGGGGAGGGGGCGGCGTGGCGCGCGGTGGAGTCTTCTGCGTCGAGGGCCAGTGGCACCGCGACCTGAACGAACGCGGCTCCGTCCTGCCCACGCTGGAACTCCTCGAACGGCTGGGAAAGATCCGCTTCATCCACAAGGACGCGGCCACCCGCGACGAGTTGTTCTATTTCCTCGACCGCTGGCTGCTCAAGCAGTACGCCGACTACCGGGTGGGCTTCTTCGCCATGCACGGCGAGCCCAGCCGCCTCTGCCTGACCGACTGGGAATCGGTGGAGATCGCCGAGGTCGCCGAGTTGATGGCCGGCCGGTGCGAGGGCCGGCGGCTCTATTTCGGCAGCTGCTCGGTGCTGCGCGCCTCCGACGCCGTGCTCCGGGACTTCCTCGACGCCACCGGCGCGGCGCTGATCTGCGGTTTCACCCGCGAGGTCGACTGGGTCGAGTCGGCCGCGTTCGAGACCGTGCTGCTCGACGTGCTGGCCAACGGGCAGCGGCACAACGCCGCGGAGCTGCGGATGGGCTCGGCGCACTGGGCGCCGCTGGCGTCGTACCTCGGCTTTCGGGTGATCTACGCCAACGGCCGCGCGTGGCGGCCACCCGCCCGGCCGCGCGTCCCCGCCCAGCCCACCGCCGCCCAGCCCACCGTCGCGCGGCCCGTCGCCCGCCCGCGCTGACCGCGCAGGCGCCGGGCCGCCGTGCCGGACGCGGCGTCTCCTGGTAGAACCGACCGATGGCACGCAGCATCGCGACGAGCACCCGGGTCGACCGGGCCGACCTGATCGAGTTCCTCCGCCCTCGGCACAAGGTGGTGCTGATGACCACCCGCGCCGACGGGCGTCCGCAGTCCTCGCCGGTCTCCGCCGGGGTGGACGGCGAGGGCCGGCTGGTGATCTCCACGTACCCCGAGCGGGCCAAGACGGCCAACATCCGCCGCGACCCCCGGGTCTCGGCCTGTGTGCTCTCCGACGACTGGGACGGTCCCTGGGTCCAGGTGGACGGCACCGCCGAGGTGCTCGACCTGCCGGAGGCGCTGGAACCGCTGGTGGAGTACTTCCGCAGCATCTCCGGCGAGCATCCGGACTGGGACGAGTACCGGGCGGCGATGGTCCGCCAGGGGAAGTCGCTGATCCGGGTCACCATCGACGCCTGGGGTCCGGTGGCCACCGGCGGCTTCCCCGCCCGCCTCGCCGACTGACGGCCCCGCCGGGCCGACCGTGATCCGTCGGCTCAGTACGCGACGGTGAAGCGGGTGTTCCGGTGTTGCGGGTTCTCGATCTCGTCGACGACCGCCACCGCCAGGTCCTCGTACGTCAGCACCGAGCGCCCCTCGTGGTCGGTGACCGGCTCGTCGCCGCCCACGCGGTAGTGCCCGGTCCGCTCGCCGGGATGGAACTCCACCGGCGGCGGGGTGACGTACGTCCAGGGCACCCCGTCGGAGGAGGAGCGGTAGAAGTTGAGGGCGTCGGCCTGGCCCAGCGCCGCGTCGCGGTACTCCTCGGGGAAGTCCGGCTCGTCCAGGAACCGGGTCCCCTTCCGGGTCAGCAGGGTCGCCCCGCCGCCGACGTGGATGATCCGGGGCGCGGCGGGCATGTCGCGCAGCGCCCCGACCAGGGCGCGTGCGGCGTCGAGCCACAGGGTGCGCCCGCCGCCGCCGATGGCGACCACGAGGGCGTCCGCCTCCGGCGCCACCTCCCGTACCCTCAGCTCGCTGGTGGCGTCCCCGGTGACCAGGTGGACCCCGGCCGGCAGGTACGACGTGGCCTCGGGCCGGCGGACCGCCGCGGTCACCCGGTGGCCCCGGTTGAACGCCTCGGTGGTGATCCGCGAACCGGCCGTCCCGCCCGCCCCGAACACGACGATGTTGCTCACGACCCCAGGCTAGGGATCCCGCCCGCCGCTCGCGGCGGGAACGGCGATCCCGCCCTGGTCTACTCCACCAGGGCGGAGTACACCAGCTGGCGCAGCTGCGACCGGATCGGCCAGGTGCTCGACGGCATCAGCTGGGTGAAGAAGAGCGCGGTGATCTCCTCGGCCGGGTCCACCCAGAACGCGGTGCTCGCCACCCCGCCCCAGTAGTACTCGCCGACGCTGCTGGGCACGCGGCTGGGCACCGGGTCGTCCACCACCGCGAAGCCGAGCCCGAACCCGACGCCCTCCAGGGTGGTCTCGGCGAACCCACCGGTGGAGAGGGTGTCCAGGTCCTGCCCGCCGGGCAGGTGGTTGCGGGTCATGAAACGCACCGTGCGCGGCCCGAGCAGGCGTACGCCGTCCCGCTCACCGCCGCGCAGCAGCATCTGGGTGAACCGGTGGTAGTCGCCGGCGCTGGAGACCAGGCCGCCGCCGCCGGAGAGCAGGGTCGGCTTCTCGTACGCCAGGGCGCCCAGCTTGTCGTAGCGCATCGCGCGCCCGGTCCGGGGGTCCGGGGCGTAGAGCGCACCCAGCCGGTCGGCGTCGTCACCCTGCACCCACCAGTGGGTGTCGGTCATGCCCAGCGGGCGGAGGATCCGGTCGGTGAAGAAGGCGTCCAGGCTCTGCCCGGAGACCACCTCGACCAGCCGGCCGAGCACGTCGGTGGCGACCGAGTACCCCCACGCGGTGCCCGGCTGGAAGAGCAGCGGCAGCTCGCCGAAGACCGCGCAGGCGGTGGCCAGGTCGACGTCCGCCGGCGGGTAGAGGTCGTAGCCGGCCGCCCGGTACAGGCCGTCGACCACCGAGGTCTGCATGAAGCCGTAGGTCAGGCCGGCGGTGTGGGTGAGCAGGTGCCACACCCGGATCGGCTCCAGCGCCGGCACGGTGTACGGCTTGAGCGTCGAGCCCTTGGAGTAGACCCGCAGGTCGGCGAACTCCGGCAGCCAACGGCTGATCGGGTCGGTCAGCTCGAACCGACCCTCCTCCCAGAGCATCATCGCGGCGACCGACGTGACCGGCTTGGTCATCGAGTAGATCCGCCAGAGCGTGTCCGCCTCGACCGGCCGGTCCTGCTCGGCGTCGCGCCGCCCGTACGTCGAGGAGTGCGCGATCTCGCCCCGTCG
This sequence comes from Micromonospora sp. BQ11, assembly GCF_052068135.1. NCBI lineage: Bacteria > Bacillati > Actinomycetota > Actinomycetes > Micromonosporales > Micromonosporaceae > Micromonospora > Micromonospora sp. BQ11. Next base: position 529,380 of record NZ_JBQHDB010000001.1, read on the forward strand.
GGTGACCACCACCTGGAAGCCGGGGAGCCGGCCGTCGTCGACGTACCGGCCGAAGTGCTCGTCGATCCGCGCGAGCCGCGCGGGGTCGAAGCCGATCCGGTCCGGGTCGATGGTGCGTGCCACGCTCACATCCGCGAACCTACCGGCCGGTACGCCGGTACGGGAAGGGCGGTTGTCACAGTCGGCACCTAGCCTGGACCGATGCCGGAGCCGACCGAGGACACCACCTTCCGCCACGAGGACTGGTACGCCGAGGAACTGGTCGACCGGCACTTCGTCGACTGCGAGTTCTTCGGGGTGGACCTCACCGAGGCGGTCACCCGGGGCGCGACCTTCACCGGGTGCACCTTCGGCACCGTCCGGTTCAACGCCTCCCGCCACGTCGACTCGGCCTTCACGCGGTGCGTGTTCCGGCGCTGCAACTTCTTCGAGGCGGAGTTCACCGGCTGCAAGCTGGTGGGCAGCACCTTCGACCAGTGCGACCTGCGTCCGCTGACCGTCGAGGGTGGCGACTGGTCGTTCGTGGCGTTGCCGGGGGCCGACCTGCGCGGGGTCCGCCTCACCGGCGTCCGGATGCGCGAAGTGGACCTGACCGGGGCGAACCTGACCGGCGCCACGGTCACCGGTGTGGACCTGTCCGCCGCACAGTTGCACCGGGCGAAGCTCGGCGGCGCCGACCTGCGCGGCAGTGATCTGACCGCGCTCGACCCGACGACGGTGGAGCGAACGGGTGCCCTCATCGACGCCGAGCAGGCGGTGCTGATCGCCCAGGCGCTCGGCTTCCGGCTCGGGTGAGCCGCCTCTCTGGGTCGGTCACGAATCGGTTGGTAACGAACGAGACACGCCGGACGCTACCCGTCTGGCGGGAAAGGTCTTTCCGTGCCAACGTGAAACCCCTCACAACGGACGTCAAGGTCGCGTTCGGACAGTCGGCGGGGAGAGTGGAGAGTCGGTGGCGGATGACGACGTCACGCGTGCCAGCATCGGCGGGGCGCACCGGCAGCGGCCGGTGGCCGCTGCGTCGAGCCCCCCGTACGGCGCCGATCCCGCGCGCCCGATCCCGAGCCGCAGCGACCTGCGGCGGTCCGCCCGCGCCCGCCAGCGCCGGCGCTGGGCGATCCACGGACTGATCGCGGTCGTCTGCGCGGCGGCCCTGGTCGCGTACGTCAATTCCGAGTTCGGGCCGGGCCCGGACGACGGAGCCGCCGGCCGGGATGGTGTCCCCGCCGGTGTCAACCGGCCCAGCGGTCTTCCCGGCGCCGACGGCCGTGACCCGGGCACCGCTCCGGTCTCTCCCGGCCTGCGTCCCCGGCAACGCCCGCCGAGCCCCACGCCCGCGCCGCCGACGCCGTCGCAGTCGGCGTCCCCGGCCGCACCGCCGGTGCTCTCCGTGGCCCGCAGCGACGTGCCGGACGAGGTCGACCTGTCCGCGGTGGGCTCCCGGGACTGGGTCCACTGGGGCCTGAAGGGCCCCGACTCCCCGGTCCGCATGCGCGGCGGCTCGGGCGAGATCCGGGACGAGGGTGGCACCGGGGAGCGCGACGACTGGGACGTCAACCAGGAGACGTTCCGGTGGCGTGGCGGCACTCCCGTCGAATCGTCCGACGGCACACCGGTCGGCGTCTACACCTGCGGCGCCGGCAGCGGTTTCACGCTGGCCGTGACAGGCGACGGCGACCTGCGCACGGTCCACCTCTACGCCGGGATCTGGATGGCGAAGGGCCGCCTCGACGCCCGCCTCTCCACCGGCGGCCCCACCCGCACCGTGCGGATCGAGGACCCGCACACCAGCCAGTCCGCCGACTTCACCATCCGGTTCCAGGTCCCGCCCGGTGCCCGGCTGGTGCTCACGTGGACGGCCGAGGAGGTCTTCACCGAGGACTGCGGCGGCGTCGGCATCCAGGCCCTCGCGCTGAGCTGACGCCGGCGGCGGCCGTCGTTTCCGGCGGCGACCCGGCGCGGCCGGAGTAGCGTGGTGCCGACGTGACAGGTGAGATCCGGGAGGACCCGTGACGGCGAGCGAGCAGGTGGTGGACAGCCCGCAGGGCTGGGTGGCCGACCACATTCGACGGTACGTCGAGACCGACGGCGCGGAGGGACACGAGTGGCGGCCGGGCGTCTTCACGCTCCTGCTGACGACCCGGGGCCGGCGCAGCGGCGCCCTGCGGCGCACCGCACTCATCTACGGCCGTGACGGTGACGCCTACCTGGTGGTCGCCTCCCAGGGCGGCGACCCGAAGCACCCCGCCTGGTACCTGAACCTCGTCGACGAGCCGCAGGTCGAGGTGCAGGTGGGCGCGGAGCGTTTCACCGCGCGGGCGCGTACCGCCACCGCCGAGGAGAAGCCGCGGATGTGGGCCGAGATGACCGGCATCTGGCCGGCGTACGACGACTACCAGGCGAAGACCGACCGGGAGATCCCGGTGGTGGTGCTGGAACGCGTCTGAGACGACGACACCCACGGCGGCCGGCCACGCGTGACCGCGTGGCCGGCCGTCGGTGCCTCAGCAGGCGACGGGCTTCACCCAGGAGCACTCCCGGTCCTCCGGGGCAGCAGGTGCCTCGGCCACCCTCGGGGGCGCGACCCGCGCGGCGCTCACGCTCGTGCCGGTGTACGCGGCCAGGGTCACCGCGATCTGGTCCTCCAGCCCCCGTACCGACGAGGCGAGGTGGTTGTTGAGCATGATCGAGAACGCCAGCAGTCGCCCGTCGGCGTCGGTCACGTACCCGGAGAGGGCGGAAACCCCGGTCAGGCTGCCGGTCTTGGCGTGCACGTTCCCCTCCGCCGGGGTGCCCCGCATGCGGCTGCGCAGCGTCCCGCCCTCCAGGCGGTCCGGGTCCCCGGCGATCGGCAGGGCCGCGTACCAGGTGTCGAACCACGGCTCGGCCCGGACCGCGGTGAGCAGGTCCACGACCTCACCGGCCGGTACCAGGTTGCGGCGGGACAGGCCGGAGCCGTCGCGCTGGCGGAAGGTGGCCGGGTCCATGCCGGCGCCGGTCAGGTAGCCGGTGATCGCCGCGATCCCGGCCGGCCAGGTGCCGGAGCCGGCCAGCACGCGTCCGGTCTCCTTGGTCAGCACCTCGGCGTGCCCGTTGTTGGAGAGCTTGAGGAACGGCACCATCAGCTCGGCGAGGGTCATCGAGTCGTGGCGGGCCACCTCGGACGCCCCGGCGGGCGTGGGCCGACCGAGGACCGTACGCCCCAGCACCCGGACGCCGTGGCGGCGCAGGGCCGAGCGGAAGACGTCGGCCGCGTACCCGGTGGGTTCCCAGACCGTGACCCAGTCGCTGGCCGGTGCGTCCCCGACGGCGATCTGGCCGGTGACCACGACGGTGTTGCCGCCGTGCGCGCGCTCGATGGAGATCGTGGTCTCCCCGTCGGCCACCGTGACGGCGCGGTTGTCGATGCGGACGTACCCGGTGGCCGGGGTGGTGGTGACCACCGGCGGCGCGCCGGGGGTGGCGGCGGGCGCCGCGCCGACGATGACGGTGCCGGCGTCGTAGTCGGTGTCCGGCGCGACGGTCAGCGCGGAGACCTGTGCCGCGTAGTAATAGGGTTCGTCGTCCCAGGTCCAGTCCGGACCGAGTCGGGTGTCGTCGTAGCGGGTGTCGTCGGCGACCAGGTCGCCGGTGACGACCCGGACGCCCCGTGCGGCCACCTGGGCGGCGAGCGCGTCGTAGTCCGCGGCGAGCATGGTCGGGTCACCGCCGCCGCGCAGGTGGAGGTCGCCGGCGACGACACCGGCCCGACGGGTGCCGCTGGTGTGCACGTCGGTGCGGAAGCGGTGCCCGGGGCCGAGCAGCTCCAGCGCGGCGGCCGAGGTCAGCAGCTTGGTGTTGGAGGCCGGGATGAGGCGGCGGTCACCGTTGCGGTCGTAGAGCGTCGCGCCGCTGGCGACGTCCCTGACCACCACGGAGGCCTGCGCCCCTGCCAGGCGGGAATCGGCGAGGATCGCGTCGATGGTGGCGTTCAGCCGGGTCACCGCGGGGGTCGGCGACTCGGCGGTGGCGGTGGGCGCGCCGGCGGTGGCCGCGACCGCGACCAGCGCCGCGAGCGCGAGCGTCCGGGGGAAGAGACGACGATGCATGCGCTGATGCTGCCACGGAGGTAATCTGCCGGGAAGGGCCGACGACCGGAAGAATCTTTCACGTCCGTGCTCGTTACCACACCGGACGGACGTCCGGTGGCGAAACGAGACTGTCTCCTCCGATCGGTACCGGGACCTGCCCGTAGTCACCTCTCTCTATTTGACGGATGCTCCGGCAGCGGGCAACGTAGGCCGTGACGGGCCCTTCGTCGGCCCCTTCCTGCGGCGGCGGTGCCCGCTCGCCCCTCCCATCGCCTCCCACGTGCACTCGTCGGCGGGCCGGTCCCGGTCCGCGTCGTGAACCCGAGAATCCACGAGGAGTTCCGCATGCTCACCATGACCGACAACGCCGTGCTGGTCATCCGCGACCTCGCCAACCAGCAGGACGTCGCCACCGACGGCGGGGTACGCATCGCCGCCGACGCCGAAGCCGGCTCGCTCACCGTCGAGCTGGTGCCCGAGCCGGTGGAGGGCGACCACGTGGTCGACAACCAGGGCGCCCGGATCTTCCTCGACTCCGACGCCGCCGAGCTGCTCGGGGACGCCTCGGTGGACGCGACCGTCGACGACGAGGGCGTGGTGCAGTTCGGCTTCACCGAGAAGCAGTGACACCGGTTCAGCCCGCCCGGCGGGCCGTACCGCCCCGGTGCGGCCGGCCGGCACGGCCCGCCGCCTGATCGTCCCGCCACGCTTTCGGTTCCGAGTCCGGAGCCGCGCCCCCGAGGGTGCTGACCACGTGTGCGAGGTGGTGCGACGTGCTCCACGCGACCCAGTTGGCGGGCGAGCCGGCACCGGCCGACCGCCGGGCCCGCCGGAGGAGTTCGTGGTCGCCCCAGGAGTAGGCCGCACCGGCCGCCGGCCAGTGGGGCGCGGACACCAGCGTGCGGCACAGGTCGGCGAACCGGTCGTCACCCCGGCCGCCCCGACGGGACCAGCGGTACACCCACCAGGCCCCGTCGGCGGTGTAGCAGATCGTGGGCAGCCGGTCGTTCGGCTGGTCGTCGCCGCGCAGGGCCGGACCGACGCCGTAGTCGCCGTAGCCGACACCCAGACCGGCCAGCTCCCGCCAGAGCAGCCAGTCCCAGCGGTCCAGGCGTACCGGCTCGTCGGTGGGGAGGCGGGACAGGTTGGTGGGCATCCCGCCCGCCGCCACGCTGACCGAGCGCCACGCGTGCCGGCGGGCCCAGTCCAGCAACCGCCGTACCCGGGGGCCGGTGGTGCGCACGTCGGCCGGGCAGCACACGTCACCGGCGTCGACCAGCAGGTCGCACTGCTCGGGCAGAAGTCGGGTGAGCCGCCAGATGCGCTCGGCCGCGGTCGTGGCGGCGTCCGGACCGGACCGGTCGGCCGCGAGTCGCAGCCGGACCACCGCCCGGTGGGCGTGGGCGCGGGCCGCCGCACCGTGCAGCACCAGCCGCCGTGCGCTGTCGGTGAGACCGATGACCGGCACCAGCGGTACGCCCCAGCGGCCCAGCTCCGTCTCCGGGCCGTCGGGCAGCGCGGTGACGTCGACCGCCGGCACCAGATTGCCGGGCAGGCGTCCGAGGACGTCCAGGGTGTGCGAGTCCAGGACGGACAGCTCGATGACCGGGTCGACCAACGGCGCGAGTGAGCCGTCGAGGTGGCTGAGCGCCTCCAACTCGCCGCGCCGGTTGGCGAGAATGGGGCGGTAGACCGGTTCCGCCACCCGGCCCCCGTGGGCGGGCACCATACCTCAGCCTAGCGACGTATGGGTGTCCGTCGTGCGTGACGCTGTCACTATCCTTGATCGGACAGTTCACCGGGTCGCCCGGGCCCGGAGACGAGCGCACGGCGCCGCCCGACCGGTGGGTCGGAACGTCGCCGCGCTCTGGCCGTCTCCCACCACCGCAGCCGTACGGCGGTACGCCGGCAGGGACCTGGCTCGACCGGGTCGTTGCCCCGTCACATGGTCGATCCCCGTTCACGGGGGCGCCAAACCCCGTCGAGGTGGGGAATTCCACCATCCGCGAGTCCCGGCGTGGCGACGGGTGACAACGGGTAAGCAAGCGGCATGGAGCATTACACGATCGCGACCGTCGCCGAGAAGAGCCCGGACTTCCGCCGTGTGCTGTGGACGGGCCAGAACACCCAGCTGGTGATCATGACAATCCCGCCGGGTGGCGAGATCGGCGAGGAGGTCCACGAGGACATCGACCAGATCCTCACCTTCGTCAGCGGCACCGGGGAGGCCCGGGTCGCGGGGGAGAAGCGTGAGGTCGTCCAGGGTGACCTGGTGGTGGTACCCGCCGGAACGAAGCACAACTTCGTCAACACCGGCCCGAACCCCCTGGTCCTCTACACCGTCTACGGCCCGCCGGAGCACGCCGACCAGGTGGTGCACCGCACCAAGGAGGAGGCGGACGCGGCCGAGGCCGCCGGCGAGGACGAGCCGCCCACCTCCTGACGGGCTCGCTGCCGACACCGGCCGAAGGCGCGGCGGCCCGGAGTCGCCGCGCCTGAGCCGACCGGATCCGGGTATCCGCGACGCGTGGACGAGCCGGCGATCTCCGACTACGGATTCCTCTCCGACTGCCGATCGGGAGCGCTGGTCGGCCGGGACGGTTCGATCGACTGGTGGTGCCCGGACCGCTTCGACGCGCCCTCGGTGTTCGCGCGTCTCCTCGACCCCGGTGCCGGCCATTGGCGGCTGGCACCGGTCGGGACCGGCCTGTCCGGACACCGGGTCGAACGGTCGTACCTGCCGGACACGCTGGTGCTACGCACCGTGCACCACACCCCGGAGGGCAGCGTCGCGGTGACCGACGCGCTCGCCGCCGAGATCGGCGCGCGCGGCCACGAGCTCGGCATGAACTCTCCGGCGGTGCTGCTGCGCCGCGTCGAGGGGCTGACCGGGCGGGTCCGGATGGCGTTGGACCTCGCGCCCCGGCCCGACCACGGCCTGATCACGCCGTACCTGCACGACCAGCCGGACGGCTCGGTGCTGTTCGCCGCCGGAGCGGTACTGCTGCAACTGTGGGCCGACGGTGTGCCGTTGCGGGCCGGCCCGGACCGGGTCGAGGCGGAGTTCGACGTCGCCGCCGGGGACGCCGTCGGCTTCAGCGCCGCGTACGGGCGGACGTACGGCGACCGGCCGGTGCGGCTGGACCCGGCCACCGGGCTCACCGAGACGGTGCAGGCGTGGCAGGCGTACCGGGAGACCCACCGGTACGACGGGCGCTACACCGACGTCGTCCGGCGCAGCGCGGTGGTGCTGACCGGACTCACGTACACCCGCAGCGGCGCGGTGGCCGCGGCGCTGACCACCTCGTTGCCCGAGCGGGCCGGCGGGGACCGCAACTACGACTACCGCTACTCCTGGCTGCGGGACTTCGCGATGACCCTGCAGGCGTTCTGGGTGGCCGCCTGCCCCTCCGAGGCGTCCCGCCTGTTCGCCTGGGCGGCACGGTCCATCGGCCAGGTCGGTGGCGACCCCGTTCCGGTGCTGTTCGGGTTGGAGGGCGAGCGGGACGTCTCCGAGCACGAGTGCTCGCACCTGCGGGGGTACGCCGACAGCCGCCCGGTCCGCGTCGGCAACGACGCCTGGCGGCAACGACAGCTGGACGTACCGGGCGAGGTCCTCTCGGCGGTCTGGCGGCTGCACGACTACCTGGGCGACACCCTCGACGAGGAACTGCGCGACATGGTGGTCGGTCTCGCCGAGCAGGTCGCCGGCACCTGGCACCTGCCCGACCGGGGAATGTGGGAGACCCGGGACGCCGAGCGGCACTACCTGTCGTCGAAGGTGCTCTGCTGGGTGGCGCTGGACCGCGCGGTACGCCTCGCGCCGCAGCTCGCCGGTCGGGGCGAGCCACACCGCTGGGCGGCGATCCGTGACGAGATCCGGACGACCGTGCTGCGCGAGGGCTGGAACGAGCGGGTCGGTGCCTTCACTGGGGCGTTCGGGTCACCCGACCTGGACGCATCGGCGCTCTTCCTGCCGATCGTGCACTTCCTGCCCGCCACCGACCCCCGGATGCGGGCCACCATCGCGCTCGTCGAGCGGGAACTGGGCGACGACAACGGGCTGGTGCGCCGCTGGAACACCGACCCGGCGGGCTTCCTGCTCTGCTCGTTCTGGCTGGTGGAGTGCCTGGTGATGGCGGGCGAGCGGAAGCGGGCCGAGGCGCTCTTCGAACGGGTCACCGGGTACGCCAACGACGTCGGCCTGTTCAGCGAACAGATCGACCTGCGCACCGGCGCCCAGCTCGGCAACACGCCGCAGGCCCTGTCCCACATCGGCCTGATCAACGCCGCCTGGCGTCTGACCGACCCGACGACGGAGTGACCGGTCAGGCCGGCAGCACCGGTACGCCGGTGACGTCGACCGTCTCCGGATACTTCACGCCGGCACCGGTGTTGATCACCACCACCCGTTCGCCGGCCCGGATCCAGCCACCGGCCCGCAGGTGACGGGCGGCGGTCAGACAGGCCGCGCCCTCCGGGCAGAGCAGCAGTCCCTCCCGGGCGGCGAAGGCGCGCAGGTCGGCGAGGATCTCCGCGTCGTCCACGGCGAGTGCGGTGCCGGCGGTGGCCCGCAGCGCGGCCAGGATCAGCTCGTCGCCGAGCGGGGCCGGCACGGTGATGCCGAAGGCCACGGTGTTCGCGTCCGCCCAGGGCTCGGCCCGAGGCTCCCCGGCGGCGAAGGCGCGGACGATCGGCGCGCACCCGGTGGACTGCACCGCCACCAGCCGGGGCAGCCGATCGGAGATCCAGCCCAGTTCCTGCAGCTCCTGGAGTGCCTTGTGGATGCCGATCAGGCCCACCCCGCCGCCGGTCGGGTATATGAGCACGTCGGGCACCTGCCAGCCGAGCTGTTCGACGATCTCGTACCCCATCGTCTTCTTGCCCTCCAGCCGGTAGGGCTCGCGCAGCGTGCCGGCGTCGAAGACCTTCCCGCCGGACTCGGCGACCAGCTGCTGCACATGCCGGCCCGCGTCGCTGATCAGCCCGTCGACCAGGCGCAGGTCCGCGCCCGCGGCCACGCACTCGCGCCGGCAGATCGTCGGCGCGTCGAGCGGCATGACCACTGTCGCGCCGATCCCGGCCCGCGCCGCGTACGTGGCCCACGCCGCACCCGCGTTGCCGTTGGTCGGCATGGCGATCCGCTCGACGCCGAGCTCCCGGGCCCGGCTGACCCCGACGGCCGCGCCGCGCGCCTTGAACGACCCGGTCGGGGTGAGCCCCTCGTCCTTGACGATCAGGTCCGGGATGCCGATCTCCGCCCCGTACGCGGGCGCGCGCAGCATCGGGGTCCAGCCCTCGCCGAGCGTGGCCACCTGGCCCGGGTCGGCCACCGGCAGCAGTTCCCGGTAGCGCCACAGGTCGGCCGGGCGCAGCGGGAACCGCTCCGGGGTGACCACGCCCGCCACCGCGTCCAGGTCGTACCGGGCCAGCAGCGGGGAACCGCACGTGCAGAGGTTCTGCGGTCGTCCGGCGTCGTGCTTCCGGGCGCAGCGCGGGCATTCCAGGTGGGTCAGGTACACGGTGCTCCTCGCCGTCCTCGGGTCGCGTCCGTCAGCTCCCGTCGACGCTGAGCCAGCGCCGGCTGCGCCGGCCCGGCTCGTAGACCGAGTCCAGCCGCTTCGCCACGACGCCGGGCAGCCCCTGCTCCCGTGCGGTTCGCAGGGCCTCGGCGCCGGTGCCGGAGAACCACGGCGGAGTCTGCCAGTGTGATCCGGCCAGCGCCAGACCGTCGAGCAGCTCCCGGCGTTGCGCGTACGGCAGGTCGACGCTGGTCACGCCCTCCAGCCAGAGCAGGTCGACGAGCAGGAACTGGGCGTCGGCGGTGGCCCGTCCGCCCCGCGCCGGCCGCACCCGCCCGGACCGCTCGATGCGGACCAGGACGCCGTCGAGCACCGCTTCCGTCGGGGCCATCGCCTCGGCCATGTCACGCAGCCACGGGTACGTCCCGGTGATGTCCTCGTCGGTCTCCGACAGCAGCCGCAGCCGCCCGCCCGAGACGTACGCGATCGCGCGGACGCCGTCCCAGCGCAGCTCGTACCCCCACTGGTCCTGGTCCTTGGGCAGCCTCGCGGCGGGCGTCGGGTGCATCGGCTGGACCCGCTCCGGCATGGCGGTCCACCCCTCCGGCGGCGGGTCGGTGCGCCGGACCATCCAGTCCCGGCCGTCCCGGCCGCCGGTGGCGAAGAGGACGTACCGCCCGGACGTCCGCTCGCCGTCCAGGACGACGATCACCTCGTCGTCGCGCCACTTCTCCGACCGGTAGGTGCCCCGGTCGTGGATGACCATGGTTCCCCCGCCGTACTCCCCGGCGGGGATCTCCCCGTGGAAGTCGAGGTACTCCATCGGGTGGTCCTCGGTGTGGACCGCGAGGTGGTTGCGGCCGGTGTCGCGGGGCAGGCCGCGCGGCACCGCCCAGGAGGCCAGCACGCCGTCGTGCTCCAGCCGGAGGTCCCAGTGCAGGCTCCGGGCGTGGTGCTGCTGGATGACGAAGCGGCCGCCGTCCGCGCCGCCGGGCTGCGGGGTGCGTTCCGGCACCGGTTCGGGCGTACGCGCGGCGTCCCGTCTCCGCCGGTACTCCTCCAGCCGGTCAGCCATCCCCGCATTCTCCGGTGTGTCGACGGGGATCACGGGTAGAACCGTCGTCATGGATTACGGAGACCAGCCCACCGTCGCGCTCCCCGGCGACGTATGGATGCCCCTGCTCGGCTTCGGCACCTGGCAGGTCACCGGCCAGGCCGGGTACGACGCCGTGCTGGCCGCCCTCGACGCCGGTTACCGGCACGTCGACACCGCCACGATGTACGGCAACGAGGAGGAGGTGGGCCGCGCGCTCACCGAGAGCGGGCTGCGCCGGGAGGACGTCTTCATCACCACGAAGCTGCCCCCGGACCGGGTCGGGCGCGAGCGGGAGACGATCGAGGCGAGCCTGCGGGCGCTCGGTGTCGACCGCGTCGACCTGTGGCTGGTGCACTGGCCACCGTCGAACCGGGCCGACATCATCCCGGTCTGGCGGGAGATGCTCGCCGCTCGGGACGAGGGCCTGACGCGGGCGGTGGGGGTGAGCAACTACAGCACCGCCCTGATCGACGAGATGATCCAGGCCACCGAGGAGAGCCCGGCGGTCAACCAGATCCGTTGGAGCCCCTCGCTGTACGACCGGCAGCGGCACCGGGAGCACCGGGACCGGGGCATCGTGCTGGAGGGTTACAGCCCGTTCAAGACCAGCGACCTGTCCGACCCGGTGCTGACCCGGATTGCCGCCGCGCACGGCGTGTCGCCGGCCCAGGTGGTGCTGCGCTGGCATGTCGACCACGAGATCGTCGTGATCCCGAAGAGTGTCACGCCGGAGCGCATCCGGGTGAACGCCGACATCTTCCAGTTCTCGCTCACCGCGGAGGAGATGCGGGACATCGACGCCCTCGGCAGCGCCTGACGCCTCAGCCGGAGGGCCCGTCGGCCGCCCGTTCGTGCACCCAGGGGAGCAGCGGGTACCGCCGTCCCTTGTCCTCGACGACCGTCGGCGCGGCGTCGTCCGGCCGGTAGCCGGCCGCGCGGGCGACGCCGGTGCTGCCGGCGTTGTCCGCCTCGATCCAGAGGTGCAGGCGCGGCCGGTCGAGCGCCTCGTGGGCGTACACGGTGAGCAGCCGCACGGCCCGGGCCGCGAGCCCTCTGCGCCGGTACGCCGGGCCGACGGCGTAGCCGATGGAGTCGTCCCGGAAGTTCAGCATGACCTCGCCGCGGGGCAGGTCGTCCTCGGCGGCGGTGATCGCCAGGCAGAGTCGGTCGCCCGCCTCCTGCGCGCGGCGGAGCGTCTCCAGGTGGGTCCGTGCGGCCCGCGCGTCGAACGTCGCGGTGACGGGGGTCCGGAAGGCGATCTCCGGATCGTCGAAGAGGCGGACCATCTGCGGCAGGTCGTCCTCGGTCCACGGTCGTAGGACGACGATGTTGTCCGTCAGCCGCACGTCCTGAGCGTTCATCCGCCCGCGCCTCCCGCCCGCGCCTGCCCGTCGGCTCCGCCCGCCCGGCGGAGCAGTCGAGTGTCCGGGACCACGCCGTGGAGAAGCAACCCGTCCCGCCGCAGCGGCGGGCGGCCGGTGCCGGTGCACATTTCAGGGTTCACCGTCTGTCACCTCCCCGCCGGCCGCCAGGGTTCCCGCGCCCTCCCTTTGCTCTGCACCCCGGGACGCACCGGTTGCGCAGGGTAGCTGCCGGGCGGATCGGGCTTCACTCGAAGCTCCTGCTCAGGCCGCTGGTGCGTCACGGGGTGCAGAGCAAAGGGGAACGGGGAGGGGGCTGACCGGCGAGGGAAAGCAACGCTGTGTGACATCGATACGACGTCACGCCACGTATGCGAGAGATGTGGCGGTGGAAATCTTCAGATCGCCCGATCGGGCCGAAGACTATCGACATTGACGAACGTAACAATGTAGCGTCACGGCCATCTATCGATCCTCGTCGTTGTTGGAGGACCGCCATGGCCAGTGCCCGTCCCGTCCGTCTGCGCCGTCGAGGTCTGCTCGGCGTACCGGCCCTGGTGGCCGCCGCGCTCACCGTCGTCGCCCGGCCCACCCCGGCGACTGCCGCACCGAAGGCCGAATGTCTCGCCGACCTGCTCGGGGAGTCCTGATGGCCACCATTCCCTGGCTGGTCGACGTGCTGCGGGGGGCGGGCGTCCAGGTCGTCGTCGAGGGTGACTGGCTCAACCGGATGCGCCCCGGCGACTTCAACCCGATCGGCGTCCTCTGGCACCACACGGCCGCGACCTCCAGCGCCACCAACCCGCACCCGGCGCTGAACATCTGCATCAACGGGCGGTCGGACCTGCCCGGCCCGCTCTGCCAGGCGCTGGTCGACTACCACGGTGTCTTCCACGTCATCTCCGCCGGCCGGTGCAACCACGCCGGGGCCAGCGGCGGCAGCGGGCCCATCCCGGCCGGTGACGGCAACACCCTCATGATCGGCTGGGAGATCGACTACAACGGGGTCAACCAGGAGATGACGGCGGCGCAGTACACCGCCTCCATCGCCGCCACGGCCGCCGTGCTCACCCGGCTGGGCCGGGACGCCAGTCACGCCCGGGGTCACCGGGAGACGAGCACTAGCGGAAAGATCGACCCGTCCTTCATCGACCTCAACGTCATGCGGGCCGACGTGGCCGCGAAGATGGCCGGTGGCGGAACCGCCTGGACCTCGGTGGTGGACAACACGACGGCCGGCCGGTTCACCGCCAGCGCCAACTGGGGCGTCTCGTCGTACTCCGGCCAGCGCTACGGCGGCGACTACCGGTACGCCGACCCGGTCGCCGCCAGCGACGCCGCCTGGTACCGGTTCAACGTCCCGGCGACCGCGAGCTACCGGGTCGAGGCGTGGTGGCCGGCGAACGCCGGCTACAACGGCTCGACGCCCTACATCGTGGCGACGACGACCGGCAACCGCACGGTGTACGTCGACCAGCGGGCGAACGGCGGGCAGTGGCGCAACCTCGGCACGTTCACGCTTCCGGCCGGTGACGCCAACCGGGTGGGCGTCAGCCGGTGGAGCTCCGCCGCCGGCCTGGTGGTCGCCGACGCCGTACGACTGACGCGGGTGTGACGGGGTGCGGCGGTGACCACCGCCGCACCCCTTCGTCAGCTCACCTAGGACCGTGCGCAGGCCACCCCGTTGAGGGTGAAGCTGGTCGGCGAGGAGTACGCCCCGCTCAGCGTCCCCTGGTAGCCGAAGCTGGCCGTGCCCCCCGGCGCGAGGGTGCCGTTCCAGCTGACGTTCCGCGCGGTGACCGCGGACCCGCTCTGGTTCACCGTGGCGTTCCAGCTGCTGGTGATCTGCTGCCCGGCCGGCAGGGAGTACGCCAGCGTCCAGCCGTTGATCGTGCTCGACCCGGTGTTGGTGATCTGCACGTCGGCGGTGAACCCGTTGTTCCACGCGTTCGGCGTGTACTTCACCGCGCACCCGGTGCCGCCCGGCGGGGGCGTGGTCGGCGGCGCGGTGGTGGGCGGGGCCGTGGTGGGCGGCGGAGTGGTGGGGTTGCCGCCGCCGTTCACCGCGGCCGAAAAGCTGGTGACCGCCAGGCCGACGCCGCCCTGCCAGGGCTCGAAGCCCGCCTGGATGCTGGTGAGGTACCAGGAGCTGGTGATCGCACCCCGGTTGCGCACGTCGTTGATGAAGTCGAGCACGCTGAAGGACAGGCTGCTGATCGGTGACGGCGCCACGTACGAGATGACGTTGTTGGAGCCGTTGCTGCCCCGCCACACCTCCCAGGTCCGCCCGGCCAGGGTGGTGGTGCCCACCGGCGAGCCGATGGGCTGGATGGAGCCCTGCCGGTTCAGCCAGATCATGATCTCCATCTGGTTCACGCCGTCCCGCTTGGGCGACGGGTCCAGCCAGATGTCGTACGAGGCGTTGTAGGTGGCGCCGCTGACGTAGCGGTAGCTGATGCTGCTGGTGGCGCTGCTGATCTGGCTCACCTGGATCGGCAGGTTCGTGCCGGGGGAGCAGTTGGTGTAGTGGCACCCGAGGAAGACCGACGGGTACGCCGTCGGGGCGCCGTTGGTGGGGTTGCTGCCGTTCTGGGTGGTGATCTCGAAGCCGGTGCTGGTGACGTTGATGCACTGCTGGGCGGTGGTGCCCCAGCGGTTGTTCTGCACCACGTACCGGTTCTGGATGACCGTGGAGCCGTACTGGTCGCAGATCTGGGTGTCGGCCGACGCGGTGCCCCCGAGGGCGACCGCGACGATCGAGCCGGCGGCCAGCAGGCCGGCAGCGGCGATGGCGCGGAGTGGACGTCTCATGATGCTCCTCGAACGACGACGGAGGTGGGGGGCGCGGCGCGGGGTGACGGGACGGGAGCGCTCCCACATTCTCCGAACACATTCACATGTTTGAAATCCTTGTGCAAACCAAGCGGCCAAGTTGTTTCGGGATGTGGACACGTCGCGCTCCGTCGACCGGGCGTGAACTGCTGGGACGTGCGTCCGACGCGAGTCGCCGAGGGACCGTGCGCGATGACCGATCGACCCTGGTGTGCGTCGATTGCCGCGAGTAGTGTCTTGCCTCCAACGCGTGCCGAACCCCCCTCCGGAGGCGTACACCACCATGGGTGGCTCCCCCCTGCGCATCCTCGTCGTCGGCGCGGGCATAGCCGGCCTCGCCGTGGCCCGGGCGCTGCGGATGGCGGGCTTTCGGCCCGACGTCACCGAGAGGCTGCCACCCGGCGAGCTGTCCGAGACCGGTCTCTACCTGCCCGGCAACGCCGCCCGCGCACTGCGCAGGCTGGACCTCGACGGGCCGGTGCGCCCGCTCGGGGAGGTCATCCACCGCCAGCGCTTCCTCGACTCGACCGGCGCACCGCTGTGCGAGGTCGACCTCGACGCCCTGTGGGCCGGTGTGGGGGAGTGCCGCGCCCTCCTGCGCGGCGAACTACACCGGGTCCTGCTCACCGGGGCGGGCGGCGCCGTCCGGCACGGCGCCGAGGTCCGCACCGTCGACCCGCTGCCCGGGGCCGTCGGCGTCACGTTCCTCGACGGCACCGCCACGGAGTACGACCTGGTCGTCGGCGCGGACGGACCCCGTTCCTCGGTCCGTGGCCTGGCCGCCCTCGGCGGTCCGCCCCGCCCCACCGGGCAGATCGTCTACCGCAGCGTCGTCCGTGACGGCCCCCGCGTCGCCGACTGGACGGCCCTGCTCGGGCAGCGCGCCGGTTTCCTCGTCGTGCCGATCGGAGCCGGGCGGCTGCACTGCTACGCCGACGAGACCGGCACCGACCCACCCGCCGACCCCGTCGCCCGGCTGCGCGAACTGTTCGGCGACTACGGCGGGCCGGTGCCGGAAGTGCTGGACGCACTCGACGAGGTGCACGTCGGCGTCACCGACGAGGTCGAACTGGGGCGCTGGCACCGGGGGAGGGTCCTGCTCGTCGGCGACGCCGCGCACGCCACCGCCCCGACGCTCTCGCAGGGTGCCGCCATGGCGCTGGAGGACGCCGTCGTGCTCGCCGAGTCACTGCAGAACGCCGGCAGCGTCGAGGCGGCGCTGACGGCGTACGAGAGTCGTCGTCGCCCGCGTACGCGATGGGTGCGGGACCGGACCCGGGACCGCAACCGGACCCGCGACGTGCCGCCACCGCTGCGCGACCCGCTGCTGCGCGGACACGGCGGCCGGATCTTCGGCGACCACTACCGGCTGCTGCTCGGCCCGCTCTGAGCCGGAGCCGACGCGGGTGCGGTGACGTCGGACCGCCGGTACGCCGGGACCACCCCGACCGGGGCGACGGTCGGCGAGTGGCGCAGGTTACCCGGCCACCCCACGCGGCGGGGCCACCTGCCGGGGACTATCCTCCTTGCGGATGACGGCTCGCCGAAAAACCAGCGCGCGCCAAGCGGGACAACCCAGAACCGGAGGCCACTCGTGACCACCGTCGCACCCAAGCCGGTCGTGACCCGGCCCTGGCCGGTCCGAGCGCCGGTCAAGGGGTCGGCCCTCGCGCGGCTGCTGCGGACCACGGACGCGAAGCAGATCGGGATCATGTACATGGTCACCGCGTTCGCGTTCTTCATGATCGGTGGCCTCATGGCGCTGATCATGCGGGCCGAGCTGGCCCGCCCCGGGCTGCAGTTCCTGTCGCCCGAGCAGTACAACCAGCTGTTCACCATGCACGGCACGATCATGCTGCTGTTCTTCGCGACGCCGATCGTGTTCGCCTTCGGCAACTACATCGTGCCGCTCCAGATCGGCGCGCCGGACGTCTCCTTCCCCCGGCTGAACAGCTTCGCCTACTGGCTGTACCTGTTCGGCGGCACGATGGCGACGCTCGGCTTCATCACCCCCGGTGGCGCCGCCGACTTCGGCTGGTTCGCCTACACGCCGCTGAGCAGCGTGGAGCACTCCCCGGGCGTCGGCGCGAACATGTGGGTGGTGGGCCTGGCGATCTCCGGCCTCGGCACCATCCTGGGCGCGGTCAACATGATCACCACGATCCTGACCCTCCGCGCGCCGGGCATGACGATGTTCCGGATGCCCATCTTCACCTGGAACCTGCTGGTCACCAGCCTCCTGGCGATCCTGGTCTTCCCGCTGCTGGCCGCCGCGCTCTTCGCGCTCGCCGCGGACCGCATCCTCGGCGCCCACGTGTACGACCCGGCGACCGGCGGCCCGATGCTGTGGCAGCACCTCTTCTGGTTCTTCGGGCACCCCGAGGTCTACATCGTCGCGCTGCCGTTCTTCGGCATCGTGTCCGAGATCATCCCGGTCTTCTCCCGCAAGCCGATCTTCGGCTACAAGGGCCTGGTCGCCGCCACGGTCGCCATCGCCGCCCTGTCGATGAGCGTCTGGGCGCACCACATGTTCTCCACCGGCCAGGTGCTGCTGCCGTTCTTCAGCTTCCTGAGCTTCCTGATCGCCGTGCCCACCGGTATGAAGTTCTTCAACTGGATCGGCACCATGTGGCGGGGCCAGCTCAGCTTCGAGTCGCCGATGCTCTTCTCGATCGGCTTCCTGGTGACGTTCCTCTTCGGTGGTCTGACCGGCGTGCTGCTGGCCAGCCCTCCGCTGGACTTCCACGTCTCCGACTCGTACTTCGTGGTGGCCCACTTCCACTACGTGCTCTTCGGCACGATCGTGTTCGCGGTGTTCGCCGGCATCTACTTCTGGTTCCCGAAGATGTTCGGCCGGATGCTCGACGAGCGCCTCGGCAAGGTGCACTTCTGGCTCACCATGATCGGCTTCCACACCACCTTCCTGGTGCAGCACTGGCTGGGCAACGAGGGCATGCCGCGTCGGTACGCCGACTACCTGCCCACCGACGGCTTCACCACGCTGAACATGATCTCCACGATCGGCGCGTTCATCACCGGTATCTCGACGCTGCCGTTCCTCTACAACTGCTGGAAGTCGTACAAGACCGGCCCGGTCGTCGAGGTCGAGGACCCCTGGGGCCACGGCAACTCGCTGGAGTGGGCGACCAGTTGCCCGCCCCCGCTGCGGAACTTCGACCGGATGCCGCGGATCCGCTCCGAGCGGCCGGCGTTCGACTACAAGTTCCCCGAGCTGGCCGCCGGCGGCCAGTCGGTCGCCGGTCCGCCGGAGGGTGGCGCCAAGCCGCTGACCAGCGAGTCCGACGGTGGCGCGAGCTACCAGGAGGACACCGCCAGCGACGCCGACCGCCGCTGACACTCCCGCACCACGTACGACGGGCGCCGCTCCCCCTCGGGGACGGCGCCCGTCGCCGTTGCCGAGGGTGTAAGGAAGGGCCCCTTCTTAACGCCTGGAGTTGTACAAGGGCCCCTTCTTAACGCCGCATGGGTGGGGGTGAGCGCCGCGCCGAGGGCGGCCGGTACCGCCCTTGGTCGGCGTGGGTGGCGTCGTGGCTGTGCCGTCCCGACTCGTGGCCGGTGGCCTTGACGCTCGAATGTGAGTGACAGGAAGTTGAGAGCGTCGGAGGTTCCCTGATCTCCGACGTCGGCGACATCGAGGTGGATCCAGGCTCTTCGCCCCCGGGTCGGCGCCGAGCGGAGGCTCTCCGCCGTTTCGGGCGGGACATCGGGGAGATCTTGGTAGGAAACGGCCCCTCCAGGGGCCGTTTCCTACCAAGATCTCCAGCGGGCCCAGCGGGCCCAGCGGGCCCAGCGGGCCCAGCGGGCCCAGCGGGCCCAGCGGGCCCAGCACGGTCAGGGGGCGGGTGTGAGTGCCGGCTCCGCGGGACCGAGCGGGGCGGTGGTGGCGGTGGCGGTCCGGCGGTGGCGCAGCTCGACCGGGAGGACGAGCAGGGCCACGACCACGCCGACGGCCCCGGTGACCGCGAAGCCCCACAGCGGCGCGTGGGCGTCGATCACCGCGCCGGCCAGGGGCGCGCCGACCGCGATGCCGACCGTGATGGCCGAGCCGTGCAGGCCCATCGCCTCGCCGCGGGCCTCGGGCGGGGCCAGGCGGCTGACCGCGTCGGAGGTGGCGGCGATGGTGGGCGCGCAGAGGGCGCCGGCGGGGATGAGCGCGAGGCAGAGCAGCCACCAGTGGCCGCCGCCCAGGCCGACCGGGATCGTGCAGAGGCTGAGTGCCGCCATCAGCGCCAGCGGGGAGAAGGACCGGCGGACCGCCCCGTAGGCGAAGCCGCCGACCAGCGAGGCGACCGCCCACATGGCGAGCACGACGCCGGTCCAACCGACCTCGCCGCTCTCCCGGAGTACCGCGATGACCGCCACGTCGGTGCCGCCCAGTACGAGCGTGCACGCGGTGCTGACGGCGAGCACGGCCAGCAGGCGGGGGGTCAGCCATTCCCGACGGGGTACCCGCCGCCGGGTCGCCACCGGCTCGTCGGCACCGCGGACCGGTGGGTTGAGCAGCCACAGCCCGATCCCGGCGGCGACGATGCCGGCGCCCACCAGGTAGAGGGTGGTCCGCGCGGAGATCGCGGTGACCGACGCCGTGGCGAGGGCGGGCCCCACCATGAACGACAGTTCCACGGACATGGAGTCCAGGGCGTACGCCGGCCGGCGCCCCTCGACGGGGACCATCGCCGCGATGGACTGGCGGATCACCGAGAAGATCGGCAGGGCCAGCGAGCCGGCGAGGAAGGCGGCGGGCAGCAGCAGGGGGTACGGGAGCACCGGCGCGGTCGACCAGAAGACCGCCTCGGCGACGCCGGTCAGCACCAGCACCGGTCGCAGGCCCCGCCGGTCGACCAGCCGGCCCAGCAGCGGCCCGCCGATCGCCGCGCCGACGGTGATCGCGGCGCCGACCAGTCCCGCGGCGCCGTACCCGCGGCCGAGGTCCTCCACGACGTAGAACGTCAGGGTCACCCCGGTTGCGGTCAGCGGCACCCGGGCCAGCACCGCCACCAGCAGCAACGATCGCAGGCCGGGCAGGGCCAGCGCCTCCCGGTAAGGCTTCATGTTCACGTCGGTCCGTACCTCCGCCGCACATCCTCGACCGGGGGTACGACCACCGCCAACGAATTACCAGATCATGCGGTCCTGATCACAGGCGCCCCGTGGGTGGTGATCCCGGCTCCCTCGAACGCCCGCACCGCGACGTCGGTGGTGTCCGGGGCGACGCCGGCGGTCAGGTCCAGCAGCACGGTCGTGGCGAAGCCCTCCCGCGCGGCGTCCAGCGCGGTGGCGCGTACGCAGTGGTCCGTCGCGATGCCGACGATCTCGACCCGGTCCACCCCGTGCCGCCGGAGCCAGTCCGCCAGGCACTCGCCGTCGTCGGCGTGGCCCTCGAAGCCGGAGTAGGCGGCGGCGTGCTCGCCCTTGTGGAAGATCGCCTCGACCCGGTCGGTGGCCAGGTCGGGGTGGAACTCCGAACCGGGGGTGCCCACCACGCAGTGCCGGGGCCAGGAGTCGACGTAGTCCGGTGGGTTGCCGAAGTGCGCGCCCGGGTCGATGTGGTAGTCCTTCGTCGCGACGACGTGGTCCCAGCGGTCCGGCTCGGCGCCGAGCAGGCGGGTGATGCCGGCCGCGACGCCGGCGCCGCCGCCGACGGCGAGGGAACCGCCCTCGCAGAAGTCGTTCTGCACGTCCACGATGATCAGCGCGGTACTCACAGTCGTTCGCCCCTTTCTAGTCGGCCGGGACGACCGTGACCGGGATGGCCGGGTCGCCGGCGGAGAGCTTCAACCCCTCCCAGGGGATGGAGATCAGGCACTGCCGCAGGTGTTCCCGCGACTCGTCGAGGGTGGGCAGCAGGACCGGCTCGCCCTCGACCACGTACGACCGTTGCAGCATCCGGTCGTGCGGCCGGTGGTCCGGCACGCCCTGTGGGACGACGATCTCCTCGGTGGCGGTCCCGGTGGGCTTGTGCCGACGGATCGCGACCTTCCGGCCACCGATGGTCGCCTTGTGTTCGGAGCGCTTGACCACCGCCCGCCCGTCGACCTCGACCAGTTTGTAGACGAGCCCGGCCGTGGGTGCGCCGGAGCCGGTGACCACTGAGGTGCCGGCGCCGTACATGTCCACCGGTTCGGCGGCGAGCGAGGCGATGGAGTACTCGTCGAGGTCGCCCGAGACGATGATCTTGGTCTCGGTCGCGCCGAGTGAGTCGAGCAGTTCCCGGGACTGCTGCGCGATGACCGCCAGGTCGCCGGAGTCGATCCGGATCGCGCGCAGGTCGGTGCCGGCCACCTCGATCGCGTTACGGATGCCCTGGCTGATGTCGTACGTGTCGACCAGCAGTGTGGTGTCCTTGCCCAGCGTGGCGACCTGCGAGGCGAACGCTGCCCGCTCATCGTCGTGCAGCAGGGTGAACGCGTGCGCGGCGGTACCCGCGGTGGGGATCCCGTAGCGCTGCCCGGCGGCCAGGTTGGAGGTGAACCGGAACCCGGCCAGGTACGCCGCGCGGGCGGCGGCCACGGCGGCCTCCTCGTGCGCCCGCCGCGAGCCCATCTCGATCAGGGTCCGACCCCGGGCGGCGGTGACCATGCGGGCGGCGGCCGCCGCGACGGCGCAGTCGTGGTTGAGCACCGAGAGGACCAGCGTCTCCAGCACCACGCACTCGGCGAAGCCGCCGGAGACGGTGAGGATGGGCGAGCCGGGGAAGAACAGCTCGCCCTCGGCGTACCCGTCGGCGTCACCGGTGAAGCGGTAGTTCGCCAGCCAGGCGGCGGCCTGCTCGTCGACGACCCCGGTCCGGCGCAGGAAGTCGATCTCCTCCGGGGCGAAGCGGAAGTCACGGATCAGGTCGACCAGCCGACCGGTCCCGGCCACCACCCCGTAGCGGCGGCCGGTCGGCAGCCGGCGACTGAACACCTCGAAGACGCAGCGGCGATCGGCCGTGCCGTCCCGCAGGGCGGCGCTGATCATCGTCAGCTCGTAGTGGTCGGTCAGCAGCGCGGGGCGAAGGGTGCTCACCGCCCCAGCCTAGAGTTCACCCGGGTTGCCCGCCGTCGTGGCCCGGGATCGCCCGCAGTGCCGCGTCCAGCTCGGCCCGACCGGTCACGCCGAGCTTGCCGTAGATCCGCTGGAGGTGGTTCTCGACCGTGCGCGCCGACAGGAAGAGCCGTTCGGCGATGACCCGACTGGTCCTGCCGTCGGCGGCGAGCCGCGCGATCTGCCACTCCCGGTCGGTGAGGGTGGGCGCGCCGGCCCGCAACGCCGGGGTACGGATCTGACCGCACCGGCCGAGCAGGCCGGCCAGCCGCTCCCGTGCCGTGGTGACCAGCGGTGAGCGCCGCTCGCGGAGCCGGTGCAGCGCCGTCGCGGTCGCCTCCGCCGCCCAGAGCACCAGGTCCAGGTCGGCGAGGTCGTCGGCGACCGCGAGCAGCTCCTCGGCGTCGCCCTCCGCCACCGCCCGGGCGTGCCGGGCGAGCAGTGGCGCCAGGTCACCGTCGACGCGCTCGGAGAGTTCGGACAGCCGCTGCGCGACGGTCCGGCGGCTGCCGTCGGAGCAGGTCGGGCCGACCGGCGTGGTGGCCTGGTCGAGCCGGACGAGGTCGTGCAGAACGTGCACCTCGTGGCCGGCGAAACCGTCCGCGCGCAGTCGGTCGGCCAGGGCACTCAGGTGCTTGGCCGCGCCGGGCAGGTCACCGGCGGCGGCGAGCACCGCGCCCCGCGCCTGCTCCAGCCAGGGGTAGAGCACCGCCATGCTCGGGGCGTGGGTGCGGTCCGCCTCGGCCATCGCCTCCGCCGCCTGCTCGGCGTCGCCGCGCAGTGCCGCCGTCTGCGCCCGTTCGGCCTGGGCGAGGCCCGCGTACACCCGACTGGTGGCCAGCACCGCGCAGGCACTGAGGCTGATCCCCAGTGCCGCGTCGCTCCGCCCCCGCAGGCGCGCCGCGTACGCCTGGAGGATGGCCAGGTAACCGGTGCCGAGCCGGAAGTCACCGGCGCCGGCCAGGTCGGCGAACTCGTCGGCCGCGATGGCGTCGATGCCGGCCAGGTCGCCGCCGATCGCCAGCCGGGTGCCGCGCGCCAGCTCCAGGGCGAGTTGCAGGTACGGCATGTCGGTCCGCCAGCGCGCCGCCTCCGACTGGGTCAGGCCGACGGCGGTGGCGCTGAGTCGCAGCTGCCCCTGCGCCGCGTGGAGGTACGCGATCGTGCACCGGGCCAGCTCGCGGGCCGACACACTGGCGGCCGGCCGGTCCAGCACCGTGCGACCCAGCCGCAGAGCCGCACCCAGGTCCAGCCGGTGCAGCCGCATGATCGCCTCGAAGGCCAGCACGCGGGCCTGGTCGGCGGAGTCGAGGAGTTCGCCGCCGCGCGCCGCGATCTCCTCCACGGTGGACTCGCGGCTGAGTCCCCAGTAGCTGATCATCCCGCGTACGGTCAGCCACCGGCTGCGCCGCCGGTCGTCGGCGAGATCCGCGACGACCGCGTCGAGCACCTCGATCGCCTCGTCCGGCCGGTCGGCGAACATCAGGATGGTGGCCAGCAGCTCCGCCGCGTCGAATCCGCCGCCCGCGTCGAGCGCCGCGCGGGCCAGCCGGGTCGCCAGCGGTACGTCGTACCGGGTGAACGCCTGCACCGCCGCGCCCAGCAGCATCGGGGCGTCCTGTGCCGTGCCGGAGTCGAGCCGCCAGACGGCCACCCGCAGCAGGTCGTCCCGGCGCCGGCTGCCGACCTCCTGCAGCAGGGCGGCGAGGCGGGCCTTCAGCCGCCGGGTCCGGCTCACCGGACAGTTGCGGCGCATGACCTCGCCGTACAACGGGTGGGCGAGTCGCACGTCGAGCCGGCGGTCGTCGGGCACCACGGTGATCAGCCCGCGCTCCTCGGCGGTCTCCACGTCCTCCGGCTCGACGGCCTTGTTGAGCAGGTGCAGGCCCAGCGGCTCGCCGAAGGCGACCAGCTCGACCACCGCGCGTACGCCGGGGGTGAGCTGCCCGATCCGCGTGTCGATCAGCTCGGTGAGGCTGGGGGCCAGCTCCAGCCGGCCGGTCCACTTCCAGAGGCCGTACGTGCTGGTCACCTCGCCGCTACCGACGGCGGCGTGCACCAGCTCGCGCAGCAGCAGCGGGTTGCCGGCCGACAGCCGGCCCAGCCGGTCGGCGGACGCCGGGTCGACCGGCTCGTCGAGGATGGCGGAGAGGAGGCCGGCGGTGTCGGCCGGACACATCGGGCTCAGCTCGGCGTTGTCCACCAGGCCGTCGGTCCACAGCGCGCGGATCGGCAGCGGGAGCTGTTCGCCGTCGCGCAGGGTGCCGATGACGGTGGCGTTCTCCGCCCGTGCGACGAGGTGCACCAGCGCGGCCGACGGCGGGTCGAGCAGGTGCGCGTCGTCGATCGCGAGGACGATCCGCCGCCCGGCCGCCTGCTGCTGGAGCACGTCGAGCGCCCATCGCAGGATCCCGGCCGGGGACAGACCGGGCGGCTGGGCCGCGGGCAGCAGTTGGACCAGCCCGCCGAAGGGCAGCGCGGCGGTGGTCGCGCTCGCCGCGACCAGCCAGACCGCGTACGTCTCCCGGGGCAGGGCGTCGACCACCTCGCGCAGGAGTCTGCTCTTGCCGATGCCGGCGGTGCCGGAGAGGAAGAGTCCCCGACCCTCAGTGTCCGTCACCGCGGTCAGCAGGCGGTTGAACTCATCCGCCCGGCCGACGAACTTCCACCGACTCATCAACGCAGCATATCGACCGAATGCCCTGCGCGCGCAGACCGTCACGCACCGAAGTTGAGTAACGTGACAGTTACCGGTGAGTATCCCGCGTGTTCGCCGGGGTGTCGGTCCCCGCCGTACTCTTCCGGTCATCCGGGTTGACACAACACCGGAATATCGACGTGGCCGGTTGCCGCCGGTCGCCACGTACGGGAGGCCGCCTGATGAAGCCGGGTTCGCTCCCCGAGGTGGACATGTCGGGTGACACCATCGACCCCCCCGACCTGCCCCAGTGCCCGCCGCTGCCCGCACGGCTGGGCGTGACCCGACCCGATCCGGCGGAGCCGCTGGGCGTGGTCGCGGCCGGTCCCGCCGCGGCCGGGCGGTCGGCGCTGCTCGCCGACCTGCTCCGGGTGGATCCCGCCGTGCTCGGCGTGCCCGCCGGCAGTTGGCTGGTGCTGACCCACGCCAAGTCGCCCAGTCGCTCCGCCTACGTGCCGGGCTACCGCCAGCCGCACTCCTACGGCACCGACCGGCTCGCCGCCGGTCCGGCCCTCGCCCGGCCGCCGCGCCGGGTCGAGCTGACCGTGCCCGAGCACCTGCTGCGCCACTTCACCCTGGTGAACACTCCGGACACCGCCGCGCTCGGCGTCGCCGGCGGGCAGGTGCTGCTCGACGCGGCGGGGCGGGCCGGGGCCGTGCTCTTCGTGATCGCGGCGGACCAGGCGTTCGCCGCCGCCGAGCTGCACCTGCTCGCCGAGCTCGCCCGCTCTCCGGTGCGGGTCTTCTTCGCGGTGACGCCCGGCGCGAGCGGGTGGGCCCCGGCGTCCGACGGCGTGTCGACGACGGAGGACACGGGGGCGTCCGTCCGTCCGGCCGAGGCGGGGTTCGCCGGGCCGGCCGACCCGGTGGACCCGGTCGCGGTGACCGTCGAGGCGCACCGGGCCACCCTGCTGGCCGCCGTGCCGGGTCTGGCCGAGGCCCGCTGGTTCCCCATCCGCGACGGCGACAGCGCCGACCTGCGTCGGGCCCTGGTGGGCTGGGCCGCCGAGGAGGGACTGCGGCGGGCGAGCGCCGACCCGCCGGTGCTGCCGGGCGCGCACGGACGGGTGCCGGTGGTCGCCCAGCCGGGTCCCTGGTCGGACCGGCTGGAGCGGCAGGCCCGGTCCTGTTCCCAACGGATCCGCCAGCACCTCGCGCTGGAGGTCGCCAACATCCACCTCCGGGTCGTGCAGGAGATCGTGTTCGGGGTCGGCTGCGCCGGCCTGCCGCAACTGCTCGACCGGGAGACCGAGGCACTCTCCCTGCTGGCCACGGCCCAGTGCGACCACGCCGTACGGGGGATGCTCGCCGAGGCCGCCGGCGCGGTCTTCGGCACTCCGCTGCCCGAGGGGGTCCGACGCCGGGTCTGCAACGCCGTGCGGTGGGCGCTGGCCGACCACCGGGGCGGTACGGACCTGGACCGCGTGCTCCTGGTCACGAGCACGGGCGGTGTGGCCGGCCTGGCCGGTGCCGGCGCGATCGACGCGGTGGTGGCCTATCCCGGGGCGCCCCGCGACGAGGTGCTCCCGCCGGTGGCGGTGGCGCTCTCCGGTGGCTGCTGGCAGCACTGGCGCAGCCCGGGCAACGACGACCCCAACGCCGCCCGCGCCTGGTCCCAGCGGGCGCTGCGCGAGGTGGAGCTGGAGCTGACCCGGGAGGTGGCCCGCCGGTTCGAGGTGGTGCGCCTCGCACTGGACGCCGTGCTCTCCGACGCCGTCGACCACGGCATCCTCCTTGCCTGAAAAGGCCGGTTCGGTGTCGGTCTTCCGGGGCGATCCGGACAGGCCCGGCGTTCCGGTTCCTCGGTCCGCCGATTCCGGTGGCACGATGGGGGGCATGGCGGCTCCGCAGGTTGCACCGGTCGAGACGCCGGACACCGATGAGGTGCCGGCTTCCGACCGGCCATGGGTGACGATCGTGTGGGACGACCCGGTCAACCTCATGACGTATGTGACCTGGGTCTTCCAGAAGCTCTTCGGGTACAGCAGGGAGAGGGCCGAACAGCTGATGCTGGACGTGCACCACAAGGGCCGCGCGGTGGTCAGCAGCGGCGCCCGCGAGCGGATGGAACACGACGCCTCGCAGTTGCACGCGTACGGTCTCTGGGCGACGGTGGACCGCTCGTGAGCATGTTCCGTCGCCACGGCGACCGCTACGTGGCCATCCTCGCGGTGGACGAGGTCCGGGTGTTGCGGAAGGTGGCCTCCGAGGTGGTCGGCCTGCTCACCGACGGGTTCGACCACACCGACCCGGTGGTCGGCCGGCTCTTCCCGGACGCGTACCCGGAGGACGCCTCGACCAGCGCTGAATTCCGCCGCTACACCGAGGGTGACCTCAAGACCGCCAAGATCGACCAGGCCGGCGCGATCCTCGCCGCCCTGCCGGACGAGGCCGGCGGGGAGGTCCGCCTCGACGCCGAGGCGGCCGAGGCGTGGCTGCGGGCCCTCAACGACGCCCGCCTGGCGATGGGCGTCCGGCTGGAGATCAAGGACGGCACCGACCTCGGCGCCGAGCTGGACGACGCGGTGGCCGAGGACCCCTCGTCCAGCCGGGTGTTCCAGCTTTCGGTCTACGCCTATCTGGGCTACCTCCAGGAGTCCCTGCTCAACGCGTTGATCGACTGATGGTGACCGTCGCCACCTCCCGCCGTAGCGGAGCAGACGTTAGGCTGGGCGGCGTGCTGAGCATCGACCGGTCGATCATCGACGCGATCGTCGCCCACGCCCGTCGCGACCATCCCGACGAGGCGTGCGGCGTGGTCGCCGGTCCCGCCGGCAGCGACACCCCCACCCGGCACATCCCGATGGACAACGCGGCCCGCTCCATGACGTTCTACGAGTTCGACTCGATGGAGCACCTCCGGGTGTGGCGGGAGATGGACGACCGGGACGAGGAGCCCGTCGTCATCTACCACTCGCACACCGCGACCGAGGCCTACCCGTCCCGCACCGACATCTCCTTCGCCGGCGAGCCGGGCGCGCACTACCTGCTCGTCTCCACCCGCGAGACCGACACCGAGGAGATCCGTTCCTTCCGGATCGTCGACGGCGTCGTGACGGAGGAGCCGGTGCGGATCCTGGACGCCGGGGTGGACCCGCACGCCGTGCAGTCCTACATGTTCGGGCAGAGCCCGGCGACGGTCGACTACGAGTGTTCCGGCCGCTGACCTCAGCGCCGCAACACCAGTCCGCGTCCCGTCACCTCCGGCACACCCGATCCAAGGAGCACGTCACCATGGCCATCGAAGTTCGCATCCCCACCATCCTGCGCAGCTACACCGGCGGCGCGAAGGTCGTCGAGGGCACCGGCGACACCCTGAGCGACCTGCTCACCGACCTGGACTCGCGCCACGCCGGGCTGAAGGGCCGTCTGGTCACCGACGCCGGTGCCCTGCACCGCTTCGTCAACGTCTACGTCAACGACGAGGACGTCCGCTTCCTCGGTGCGCTGGACGCCAAGCTCAACGACGGCGACAGCGTGACCATCCTGCCGGCCGTGGCCGGCGGGGCGTTCGGCTTCGCGGCTGCCGCCGCGATCAGCCAGCACCGTGCGGCGGCAGCGGCGATCGCCGACGGCGTGCGCAGCACGCCGGTCGCCGCCCGCTGAGGGCGGGCGTCATGGCGCGGTACGACAGCCTGCTCGACGCCTGCGGCGGCACCCCCCTGGTGGGGTTGCCGCGGCTGTCCCCGACGGTCCCCGACGGGGCTCCGCCGGTGCGGCTGTGGGCGAAGCTGGAGGACCGGAACCCGACCGGCAGCATCAAGGACCGGGCGGCCCTGTTCATGGTGCGGGCTGCCGAGGAGGCCGGCCGGCTGCGGCCGGGCGACACCATCCTCGAGCCGACCAGTGGCAACACGGGCATCTCGCTGGCGATGGTGGCCAAGATGCGTGGCTACCGCCTGGTCTGTGTCATGCCGGAGAACGTCTCCACCGAGCGCGTCCAGTTGCTCCGGATGTACGGCGCCGAGATCATCTTCTCGCCGGCCGCCGGCGGTTCCAACCAGGCGGTCGCCACCGCGAAGGAGATCTCGGCGGAGCACCCCGACTGGGTGATGCTCTACCAGTACGGCAACGAGGCGAACGCCCGGGCGCACTACGAGACCACGGGGCCGGAGCTGCTGCACGACCTGCCGACGATCACGCACTTCGTGGCCGGTCTCGGCACCACCGGCACGCTCATGGGCACGGGTCGCTACCTGCGGGAGAAGGTCGACGGGATCCAGGTCGTCGCGGCCGAGCCGCGCTACGGCGAGCTGGTCTACGGCCTGCGCAACATCGACGAGGGATACGTCCCCGAGCTGTACGACGCCACCGTGCTGTCCCGCCGCTTCTCCGTCGGCACCCGGGACGCGGTGCTGCGTACCCGGCAACTGGTGGAGGTGGAGGGCATCTTCGCGGGCTTCTCCACCGGTGCGATCCTGCACGCCGCCCTGGCGGTGGCGCACGAGGCCGCCCGTGCGGGACGTCGGGCCGACGTGGCGTTCGTGGTCTGCGACGGCGGCTGGAAGTACCTGTCCACCGGCGCGTACGGCGGCACGCTAGCCGACGCCGAGGATGCCCTGGAGGGCCAGCTCTGGGCCTGACCGGTCGACGGAACGGGGCCGCTGGCAACCGCCGGCGGCCCCGTTCCTCGTCAGCGGCGCGTCGGCGGCCCGTCGGCGGCGGTGACGGCCCGTGCAGGCGCCGGTCACCGGATCCGAAGAGGGTGTCACCTTCGTGACAACTTCCCATGGATGATTCATGCCCCGCGGTGGGCGAGCGTAGGCTGCCCTGCGTGGCGTACGCGTCGGTAGAGATCATCCAGAGAGCGACGGCCGGCGCGGACATCACTCACGGTGACTACGGGGCGACCCCATGCGGTTGACCGTCCTGGGCTGCGCGGGGAGCTTCCCCAGTCCGGAATCCCCGTGTTCGGCGTACCTCGTCGAGGCCGAGGGCTTCCGCCTCCTGGTGGACTTCGGTCCCGGGTCGCTGTCGACCCTCCAGCGGTACGCGGGGCTGCACGCCCCCGACGCGATCCTGCTGACCCACCTGCACTGCGACCACATCCTCGACGCGACGTCGTACGTGGTGGTCCGCCGGTACGCCCCGGAAGGCCCCTACCCGCCGCTGCCCGTGTACGCGCCGGCCGGCGCACCGGACCGGCTCTCCACCGCGTACGGGCAGGAGGACGGCACCGTCGAGGACGTGTACCAGTTCTACGCCCTCCAGCCCGGCACCTTCCCGATCGGCCCGCTGACGGTCACCGTCGACCGGGTGAACCACCCGATCGAGACGTACGGGGTGCGGCTGGAGCACCAGGGACGGGTGCTCTGCTACTCGTCGGACACCGCCCCCTGCGACGCGCTGCAACGGCTCGCCCAGGACGCCGACGTCTTCCTGTGCGAGGCGAGCTACCTCGACGGCGTGGACAACCCGCCCGACCTGCACCTGACCGGCCGGGAGGCCGGCGAGGCGGCGACGAAGGCGGGCGTCGGCAAGCTGCTGCTGACCCACCTGGTGACCGCCTGGGGGAGCGAGGCGCACACGGTCGCCTCGGCGGCCGCCGCGTACCCGGGTCCGCTGGAAGTGGTCCGGCCCGGCGCCAGCTACGACGTCTGACCGCGCGGGCGCGGCCGGTCTTGCCGCAGTGTTCGCCGGGTCGTCAGCATCCCGTCGTCTGACGCACCCGTGACACCTCCACGGTGTGGACATGCGGATCGCCATCGTGACCGAGTCGTTCCCGCCGGACGTCAACGGCGTCGCGCACTCGGTGGTCCGGGCGGCGGAACATCTCGTCGCCCGCGGCCACGAGCCGGTGGTCATCGCGCCGGCCCCGCCCGGACCGCGCCGGCGGGACACCGACCGGCACCCGTACCCGGTGATCCGGATTCCCAGCGTGCCGCTGCCGCGGTACCAGGGCTTCCGGCTGGGCGTACCGACGCCGGCCCGACTGACCGGCGCCCTGCTGTCGCACGCCCCCGACGTCGTCCACCTCGCCAGCCCGTTCGTGCTCGGCGCCCGGGCGGCCACCCTCGCCGCACGGCACGGCCTGCCGACCGTCGCCGTCTACCAGACCGACGTCGCCTCGTACGCCCGCGCGTACCGGGTCGGCTGGGGCGAGGCGGCGGCCTGGCGACGGCTGCGGGAGATCCACAACTCCGCCCAGCGCACCCTCGCACCGTCCACCCGCGCCGCCGCCGACCTCATCGCGAACGGTGTGCAGCGGATCTGGCTGTGGCGCCGGGGCGTGGACGCCGAGCGGTTCCACCCGACCCGGCGTTGCGACGAGCTGCGCCGCACCCTGGCCCCGGCCGGTGAGCTGCTGGTCGGCTACGTCGGGCGGCTCGCCCCGGAGAAGCGGGTCGGCCTGCTCGGCCCGATCTCCCGGTTGCCCGGCGTCCGGGTGGTGGTGGCGGGAGACGGCCCGGACCGGCGGCAGCTGGAACGATCGCTGCCGGAGGTGCGCTTCCTCGGCGTACGGCACGGCGACGACCTGGCCCGGCTCTACGCCAGCCTGGACGTCTTCGTGCACACCGGCCCGCACGAGACCTTCGGCCAGACGATCCAGGAGGCGCTGGCCTCCGGCGTGCCGGTGGTGGCGCCGGCCAGTGGTGGTCCGGTGGACCTGGTGGAGTCCGGGGTGACCGGGCTGCTCGTACCGCCGGACGACGGCGCCGCGCTGGCCGCCGCCGTGGCCGAGCTGGGCGGCGACCAGCCGCGTCGGCTCGCGTACGGTCTGGCGGCCCGCGCGGCCGTGAGCCGGCGCAGCTGGACGGCGGTGGGGGACGAGCTGATCGGCCACTACCGCGCGGTCCGCGCCGGATCGGCGGCGCTCGACCTGCCGGCGGCGTCGTGAGCGGTCCGGCGCGCGTCGTCCGGGTGGCGAACTTCGTCAACGGGCGCTCCGGTGGGCTGCGCACCGCCCTGCGCCACCTCGGCACCGGCTACCGGGCGGCCGGCCACGACCCGGTCCTGGTGGTGCCGGGTCGCCACGACGCCGACGAGCGGTACCCGTGGGGCCGGGTCGTCACCCTGGCCGGTCCGGAACTGCCGCGCAGCGGCGGGTACCGGCTCCTCACCGACCGGCGCCGGCTGGCCCGCGTGCTGACCCGTCTCGCGCCGGACCGGCTGGAGGTCTCCGACCGCTCGACGCTGCGGTGGACCGGCGCCTGGGCGCGGGCGCACGGCGTGCCGTCGATGATGGTGTCCCACGAGTCACTGACCGGCCTGCTCGGTGAGTGGCGCGTGCCGGACCCGCTGCGGCGCCGCATCGCCGACCGGCTCAACCGGGAGACCGTCCGGTCGTACGACCGGGTCGTCTGCACCACGGGGTGGGCGGCCGAGGAGTTCGGTCGCGTCGACGCCGCGGTCGAGGTGGTGCCGCTCGGCGTGGACCTCGACACGTTCCGGCCGGAGCGGGCGGACCCGGCCCTGCGCGAGCGGTACGCCGACAGCACCGAGGTGCTGCTGGTGCACTGCGCGCGGATGTCCGTGGAGAAGCGGCCCGAGCTGGCCGTCGACGCCCTCGCCGTGCTGCGTCGGGCCGGTGTGCCGGCGGTGCTGGTGATGGTCGGCGACGGTCCGCTGCGCGCGGCGCTGGTGCGGCGGGCGGCCGACCTGCCGGTGACCTTCACCGGTTTCCTGCCCGACCGGACCGCCGTCGCCGCGTTGCTGGCCGCCGCCGACGTGGTGCTCGCCCCGGGACCGGTGGAGACCTTCGGCCTCGCCGGACTGGAGGCGTTGGCCTGCGGCACCCCGGTCGTGGTCAACGCCGCCAGCGCGCTGCCCGAGGTGGTCGGCCGGGCGGGCGTGGCCGCGTACGGCTCGGCCGACTCCCTGGCCGAGGCGGTGCTCAGGCTGCTCGGCCGGCCGGAGGCCGACCGGCGGCGGGCCGCCCGGGCGCGTGCCGAGGAGTTCGGCTGGCCGGCCGCGGTGGCCGGCTTCCTGCGCGCCCATCGTCTCGACCCGGTCCCGTCGACCGCCACCGCGCCCGTACCGGTGGCCGACGGGCTCGCCGGGACCACCCGCTGAACGGGTCGGGACACCGCGGGACGCTTCGATCACGGCACCGCATAGGGTGCAGGCATGGCGCGACCTGACGGGCGGCGGCCCGACCAACTCCGACCGGTGACCCTGACCAGGGGCTGGAGCACCCACCCGGAGGGCTCGGTCCTGGTCGAGTTCGGTGGGACCCGTGTGCTCTGCACCGCCAGCGTGACCGAGGGCGTGCCGCGCTGGCGCAAGGGCTCCGGGCTGGGCTGGGTGACGGCCGAGTACGCGATGCTGCCCCGGGCCACCAACACCCGCTCCGACCGGGAGAGCGTGAAGGGCCGGATCGGCGGGCGTACGCACGAGATCTCCCGCCTGATCGGCCGGAGCCTGCGCGCGTCGATCGACCTCAAGGCGCTCGGTGAGAACTCGGTCGTCCTCGACTGCGACGTGTTGCAGGCCGACGGCGGTACGCGCACCGCCGCCATCACCGGCGCGTACGTGGCGCTGCACGACGCGGTGACCTGGCTGGCCGCCCGCAAGGCGCTCGCCGGCAAGCCGGAGAAGGTGATGCACCGGTCGGTGGCCGCGATCAGCGTGGGCATCATCGAGGGGGAGCCCCGCCTCGACCTGGACTACGCCGAGGACGTGGCCGCCGAGGTCGACATGAACGTGGTCTGCACCGGCTCGGGGGAGTTCGTCGAGGTGCAGGGCACCGGCGAGGCGGGCGTGTTCGCCCGCGACCAGCTCGACGCGCTGCTCGACCTGGCCGTCGCCGGCTGCGTGGAACTGGCCGAAGCCCAGCGGAAGGCACTGGCATGAACAAGGTCCTGCTCGCCACCCGTAACCGCAAGAAGCTCGTCGAGCTGCAGCGGATCCTCGACGGCGCCCTCGGCGCGCACCGCGTCGCGCTGATCGGGCTGGACGACGTCGAGGAGTACCCGGAGCTGCCCGAGAGCGGCCTGACCTTCGGCGAGAACGCGCTCATCAAGGCCCGCGAGGGCTGCCGGCGCACCGGCCTGCCGACGATCGCCGACGACTCCGGGCTGGCCGTCGACGCGCTCAACGGCATGCCGGGCGTGTTCAGTGCCCGCTGGGCCGGCCGGCACGGCGACGACCGGGCCAACTACGAGCTGGTGCTGGACCAGATCGCCGACCTGCCGGACGAGCACCGGGGCGCGTCCTTCGTCTGCACGGTCGCCCTGGTGCTGCCCGGTGGCAAGGAGCACCTCGTCGACGGCCGGCAGGCCGGGCGGCTGCTGCGGGCACCGCGCGGCGAGGGCGGCTTCGGCTACGACCCGGTCTTCCTGGGCGACGGTCAGGACCGCACCAACGCCGAGCTGACGCCGCAGGAGAAGGACGCGATCAGCCACCGGGGCAAGGCGCTCCGGGAGATGGCCAAGCTCGTCGCGAAGGTCCTGCCGCCCGCCACCTGACCGGTCCGCCGCTTTCTCCCTCCCGGCCGGTGCCGGTGGCGACCCACCGGCCGGGTTCGGCCGTGCGTGGTCCCGCTGGTCAGCGGTCCGCCACTTACCGTGACGCACCCGGTGACCACCGCAATGCTTCGTGTCGCACTTTGCTCTGCACCCTCCGCCGCGCCAGGCACGGAGCGTCACCGTGTTCATACCCGACGACGACGGCCCACGAAATGAAACTCCTGCTCCCGGCCGTGGCGCGTACAAGGGTGCAGAGCAAAGTGGCGGGCGGGGACATCCTGCGCCTCCGTCGAGATCACCGACAGTGAGAAACGTCGGGTGACCGGCGTCGCGCACTGAGCGTCACTGTCCGGTGCTCCCGATCTCCCCTGGCCCGGGCCCGGAGCGGCCGACGGTCAGGAGAGCGCCCCGATCTCGTGCTCGATGGCGGTGCGCAGCTCGGGGCCGGCGACCACGGCACGGGCGGCCTCCATCAGCGGGGCGAGGAAGACGTCCGGCCCCGGTTCGCCCACCGCGCCACGGAGCGCGGCGACCGCCGCCCGGCCGGCCGGTGACGGATCCAGTGGCGCCCGCAGCTGGAGTCCGCGTACGCCGGCGAGCAGTTCCACGGCGAGCAGGCTGGTCAGGTTGTCCAGGACGGTGCGGAGCTTCTTGGTGGCCGCCCAGCCCATCGACACGTGGTCCTCCTGCATGCCGCTGGTGGGCAGCGAGTCCACCGAGGCGGGAGCGGCCAGCCGCCGGTTCTCCGCGACGATCCCGGCCGCCGTGTACTGCGCGATCATCAACCCGGAGTTGACCCCCGCGTCGGGAGACAAAAACGCGGGCAGCTCCCGGGAACGCGTGACGTCGAGCAGCCGGTCCACCCGGCGTTCGGCGATGGCACCGACCTCGGCGGCGGCGATGGCGAGGAAGTCGGCGGCGAAGCCCAACGGCGCGCCGTGGAAGTTGCCCGTCGACTCGACCCGCCCGTCCGGCAGCACCACCGGGTTGTCCACCACCGAGACCAGCTCCCGGGCGGCCACCGTGCGGACGAAGTCCAGGGTGTCCCGGGCCGCGCCGGCGACCTGCGGCGCGCAGCGCATCGAGTACGCGTCCTGCACCGCGTGCGCCAGGTCGTCGCGGTGCGAGTCCATCACCCGGGAGTCCTGGAGGAGACGGTGGATGTTCGCGGCCGACGTGGACTGCCCGGGGTGCGGGCGGATGGCGTGCAGCTCGGGCAGGAACGGTCGTTCCGAGCCGAGCATCGCCTCGATGGCCAGCGCCGCGGTCACGTCGGCCATGGTGAACAGGTGCGCGGCGTCGTGGATCGCCAGCAGCAGCATGCCGAGCATGCCGTCGGTGCCGTTGATCAGGGCCAGCCCCTCCTTGGCGGCCAGCTCGACCGGCTTGAGCCCGACCCGGTGCAGCACGTCGGCCGCCGGGAGGCGCTCGCCCGCCGGCCCGAGCACCCAGCCCTCGCCGAGCAGCACCAGCGCGCAGTGGGCCAGCGGCGCGAGGTCGCCGGATGCGCCGAGCGACCCGTGCTCCGGAACCCACGGGGTGACGTCGTGGTTGAGCAGGTCGACGAGGGCCTCGGCAACCAGCGGGCGGACCCCGGAGCGGCCCAGCGCGAGGGAGCGGACCCGCAGCAGCATCATGGCGCGGACCACCTCGCGCGGCATCGGCGCACCCACGCCGGCGGCGTGCGAGCGGATCAGCGCGTGCTGGAGTTCGGCCCGCCGCTCCGGCGCGACGAAGGTGTTCGCGAGCGCCCCGAAGCCGGTGGAGACCCCGTACACGGGTCGGCCGGCGGCCTCGATGCCGTCCACGATGGACCGGCTCGTGGCCATGGCGTCGACGGTGGCCGGGTCGAGGACGACGGTGGCGTCGCCGCGGGCCACGGCGAGAACGTCGGCGGGGGAGACCCCGGTGGGCAGGATGACTACATGCGGCATTGCGGGACTCCGTTGTGCAGGACCTGGCGGATCAGGGGAACACCGGGCCGGTAGGCCAGGTGCAGATGGGACGGGGCGTCGAGGATCACGAGGTCGGCGCGGGCGCCGGGCCGGAGCACGCCGACGTCGTCGCGGCGCAACGCCCGCGCACCGCCGGCGGTCGCGGCCCACACGGCCTCCGCCGGGGTCATCCGCATCTCGCGTACGGCGAGTGCGACGCAGAACGGCATCGACGACGTGTACGACGACCCGGGGTTGCAGTCGGTCGCCAGCGCCACGGTGACACCCGCGTCGAGCAGCCGACGGGCGTCCGGGTACGGCGAGCGGGTGGAGAACTCCGCCCCCGGCAGCAGGGTGGCGACCGTCCGCGAGCCCGCGAGCGCGTCGACGTCGGCGTCGTCGAGGTGGGTGCAGTGGTCGACGCTGGCCGCGTCCAGCTCCACCCCGAGGCGTACGCCCGGCCCGGGGCCGAGCTGGTTGGCGTGCACCCGCACACCGAGCCCGAGGGCTTGGCCGCAGGCGAGGATAGCGCGGGCGTGGTCGGCGTCGAAGGCGCCCCGCTCGCAGAACACGTCGATCCAGCGGGCGTGCGGTGCGGCGGCGGCCAGCATCGGTCCGCACACCAGTCCCACGTAGTCGTCGGGGCGGTCGGCGTACTCGGCGGGGACGACGTGCGCGCCGAGGAACGTGGTGTCCTGGCTGAACTCGGCGGCGATCCGCAGCGAGCGGGCCTCGTCGGCGACGGTGAGGCCGTACCCACTCTTGATCTCCATGGTCGTGGTGCCCTGGCGCAGCGCCTCCCCGCGCAGCCGGCCCACGGTGGTCCGCAGCTCGCCGTCGGAGGCCGCGCGGGTGGCGCCGACCGTGGTCCGGATGCCACCCCCGGTGTACGGCTCGCCGGCCATCCGGGCGGCGAACTCGGCGGCCCGGTCCCCGGCGAAGACCAGGTGGGCGTGGCTGTCCACGAAGCCGGGCAGCACCGCCGCTCCCTCCGCGTCGATCCGCCGGTCGGCGGCGGGCGCGTAGCGGGCCGGGCCGATCCACGCGACCTGGCCCTCCTCGACCAGTACGGCCACGTTCCGGCGGATCCCGAGCAGGTCGCCGGAGTCGGCGGAGTTGGTGACCAGCTCCCCGATGTTGTCCACCAGCAGGCTGCTGCTGAGCCTGATGGTTCGCTCGCTCCGCTCGCTCACGTCGTCACCGCCGCGATCGCGTCACGCAGCTCGGTCGGCACGTCGACGTCGACGTGGCGGCCGTCGCGCACCACCACCCGGCCGTCGACCACGACGTGGTGGACGTCGGCGGCCGTCGCGGCG
The DNA here is from genome assembly GCF_052068135.1 of Micromonospora sp. BQ11. Lineage (NCBI taxonomy): Bacteria > Bacillati > Actinomycetota > Actinomycetes > Micromonosporales > Micromonosporaceae > Micromonospora > Micromonospora sp. BQ11. Next base: position 566,663 of record NZ_JBQHDB010000001.1, read on the forward strand.
AAGAACACCCCGACCGGCGGCACCCCGGCGGTACGGACGGAGTCCAGGCGGACGGTGACCAGGTCGGCGCGGTCGCCCACCGACAGCCGGCCGGCGTCACCCCAGCCCAGTGCGGCGTGCCCGGTGACGGTGGCGGCGGTCAGCAGGTCGTCGGCGGTGAAGTGGCCCCGCCGTCGGGTACGCAGCCGCTCGTCCAGCTCCACGGCCCGGGCCTCCTCGAAGAGATCGAGCACCGCGTGGCTGTCGCTGCCGAGGCTGAGCGGAATCCCCACGTCGGCCATCCGGCGTGCCGGCCCGATCCCGTCGGCGAGGTCCCGCTCGGTGGTGGGGCAGAGACACACGCCGGTCCGGTGGTCACCCAGCAGCGTCAGGTCCCCACTGGTCGGGTGGGTGGCGTGCACGGCCGTGGTGTGCGGCCCGAGGACGCCGTGGTCGGCGAGCAGCCCGGTCGGGGTACGGCCGTGCACCGCCCGGCAGGCGTCGTTCTCGGCGGGCTGCTCGGACAGGTGCACGTGCAGCGGTACGCCCCGGCGGTCCGCCCACCCGGCGACGGTGGCGAGCTGCTCGGCGGGCACCGCGCGTACCGAGTGGATGGCCGCGCCGAGGCGAGCGTGGGCGTTGTCCGACGGGATCGCGTCGGCGCGTTCGGCCCAGCGCAGCGCGTTCCCGTCGCCGAAGCGCCGCTGCGGCCCGGCCAGCGGCTCCCCGTCCACCGTGGACGTCAGGTAGGCGGTGTCGAGCAGCGTCAGCCGGACCCCGGCGTGCGCGGCGGCCTCGACCAGGGCGGCGCCCATCGCGTTCGGGTCGTCGTACGGGGTCCCGTCCGGGTTGTGGTGCAGGTAGTGGAACTCGCCGACGCAGGTGATCCCGGCGAGCGCCATCTCGGCGTACACGGCGCGGGCCAGGGCCAGGTAGGAGTCCGGGTCGAGGCGGGCGGCGACCGCGTACATCTGGTCGCGCCAGCTCCAGAAGTCGCCGCGCCCGGCGTGGGTGCGCCCGCGCAGCGCCCGGTGGAAGGCGTGCGAGTGGGCGTTGGCCAGCCCCGGCAGGGTGAGACCGGGCAGCCGGACCGCGTCGCCCAGCACCTCCACGCCGGCCGGCGGGCGGCTCCCCGCCGTCAGCGGCGTGACCCCGGTGATCCGCCCACCGTCGGTCTCGATCAGCACGTCCGGGGTGGGCTCGGCGTGGTCGGGCAGCCAGGCGTACTCGGCCAGCCAGCGGGTCATCGGCATGCCAGCTCCTCCAGCACCCGGGCCAGGGCGGTGACCCCGGCGGCGCAGTCGGCGTCGGTGGCCGCCTCGGCGGGCGAGTGCGACACCCCGGTCGGGTTCCGGACGAACAGCATCGCGGTGGGCACGTGCGCGGCCAGCACACCCGCGTCGTGCCCGGCGCCGGTGGGCAGCACCGGCGCGTCCAGCAGCGTCGCCAGCCGGCCGGACAGGCCGCCGTCGAACGCGACCAGCGGCGTCGCCGACTCCTCCGTCAGCGTCAGCTCCGTGCCGTCGCGTCGAGCCCGCTCAACGGCCTTGGCGTGCACCGCCTCGACCAGACCGCGCAGCGTCTCCGGCTCGGCCGCCCGGGCGTCCAGCCAGCCGGTCACCTTCGACGGGATCGCGTTGGTGGCGTTCGGCTCCACCGACACCCGGCCCACCGTGGCGTGGGCGTCGCGCAGCCGGGCCTCCTTGTTGGCGGCGAGCACCGTGAACGCGTACGTCAGCATGGGGTCGCGGCGGTCGGCCATCCGGGTCGTACCGGCGTGGTTGCCCTCGCCGTGCACGTCGAAGCGCCAGCGGCCGTGCGGCCAGATGGCGCTGGCGACCGCGACCGGCGCGTCGGCGTCGACCAACGCGCGGCCCTGCTCGACGTGCAGCTCCACGAAGGCCGCGAAGCGGCCGACCAGCTCCGGGCGGGCGCCCGCCGGCCGCCCGCCCAGCGCCTCGGCGAAGCTCACCCCGGCCGCGTCGCGCAACCCGGCCGCGCGGTCCGGTGCCATCTCGCCGGTGAGCAGCCTCGACCCCAGGCAGGGTACGCCGAAGCGCGCCCCTTCCTCCTCCACGAACGCGGCCACGGTGATCGGCCGGACCGGGGTGGCCCCGGCGGCGCGCAGCTCGTCCACCGCGAGCAGCGCGCTGACGATCCCGAGCGGCCCGTCGTACGCCCCGCCGTGCGGCACCGAGTCGAAGTGGCTGCCCGTGAGCACCGCGTCGCCGGCCTCCGGGTCGCCCCAGGTGGCGAACAGGTTGCCGTTGCCGTCCTCGGTCACCGGGAGACCCCGCGTGTCGGCCTGCTCCCGGAACCACTCCCGCAGCCGCAGCTCCGGCTCGGTCAGCGCGTACCGCAGGTACCCGCCGCTGCCGGCGTCCCGCCCGACGGGCGCGATCTCGGCCCACAGCCCCCGGAACCGGTTAGGAAGGGACCCTTCTACTACAGAATCCGTTAACAAGGGGCCCTTCCTTACGCTTCGGCCATGGGGACGCGGACGCCGGTGCGCTCGGCGACCTCGCGGGCGCCGTCGTAGCCGGCGTCGACGTGCCGGATGACGCCCATCGCCGGGTCGTTGGTGAGCACCCGCTCGATCTTCTGACCGGCCAGGGCGGTGCCGTCGGCGACGCAGACCTGCCCGGCGTGCAGCGACCGGCCGATGCCCACGCCACCACCGTGGTGGATGGACACCCACGACGCCCCGCTGGCGGTGTTGACCAGCGCGTTGAGCAGCGGCCAGTCGGCGATCGCGTCAGAGCCGTCGGCCATCGCCTCGGTCTCCCGGTACGGGCTGGCGACGCTGCCGCAGTCCAGGTGGTCCCGGCCGATGACCAGCGGCGCGGACAGTTCGCCGGAGGCGACCATCTCGTTGAACCGCACCCCGGCCTTGTCCCGCTCGCCGTAGCCGAGCCAGCAGATCCGCGCCGGCAGGCCCTGGAAGGCGACCCGTTCGCCGGCCATCCGCATCCACCGGGCCAGGGACTCGTTCTCCGGGAACAGCTCCAGGATCGCCCGGTCGGTGGCGGCGATGTCCTTCGGGTCGCCGGAGAGCGCCGCCCAGCGGAACGGGCCCTTGCCCTCGCAGAACAGCGGCCGGATGTACGCGGGCACGAAGCCGGGGAAGTCGAACGCCCGCTCGTACCCGGCGAGCTGCGCCTCACCGCGGATCGAGTTGCCGTAGTCGAACACCTCCGCGCCCGCGTCGAGGAAGCCAACCATCGCCTCGACCTGCTTCGCCATCGACGTCCGGGCCCGGTCGGTGAACTCGGCCGGCTTGGCCGCCGCGTAGTCGGCGGCGTCGGCCACCTCCACCCCGACGGGCAGGTACGACAGCGGGTCGTGCGCGCTGGTCTGGTCGGTGACGATGTCGATCTCGACGCCGCGCACCAGCAGTTCGGGGAAGACGGCCGCGGCGTTGCCGACCACGCCGACACTGAGCGCCCGCCGGTCCCGCTTCGCGGCGAGCACCCGCTCGATCGCGTCGTCCAGCGAGTCGGCGACCTCGTCCAGATAGCGGTCGTGCACGCGCCGGTCCAGCCGGGTCCGGTCCACGTCGACGATCAGGCAGGCGCCGCCGTTCATGGTGACCGCGAGCGGCTGCGCCCCACCCATTCCGCCGCAGCCGCCGGTCAGGGTCAGCGTGCCGGCGAGGGTGCCGCCGAACCGCTTCGCCGCCACGGCCGCGAACGTCTCGTACGTGCCCTGCAGGATGCCCTGGGTGCCGATGTAGATCCACGAACCGGCGGTCATCTGCCCGTACATGGTCAGGCCCAGGTGCTCGAGGCGGCGGAACTCCGGCCAGGTGGCCCAGTCGCCAACGAGGTTCGAGTTGGCCAGCAGCACCCGGGGCGCCCACTCGTGCGTGCGCATCACGCCGACCGGGCGGCCCGACTGCACCAGCATCGTCTCGTCCTCGCGCAGGTCGGTCAGCGTCCGGACCAGCGCGTGGTACGACGGCCAGTCCCGCGCGGCCTTGCCGGTGCCGCCGTAGACCACCAGGTCGTCGGGGCGCTCGGCCACCTCCGGGTCGAGGTTGTTCATGAGCATCCGCAGCGCGGCCTCCTGCGGCCAGCCACGGGCGGTGCGTTCGATGCCGCGCGCCGCGCGGACCGGGTGGGTCATTTCTGGTCTCCTCCTAACCGAGGAACAACTGACGACGGGCCGCCGAGGCTTCGAAGGCCTCCAGCCGGCGCTGGGTGTCGGCCGGGGTGGCGTCGCAGATCGCCTGCAACAGCACCATGGCCAGGGTCATCGGAGCGGTGTGCAGGTCGAAGACGAGCCGCGCGCCCACCGCGGCGGGCAGCACCACGTCGGCGTGCTCGGCGGCCGGGCTGACCGGCGAGTCGGTGATCGCCACCACGGTCAGGCCGGCGGCGCGCGCCTCGACCAGCGCGTCCAGGGTCTCCCGCGGATAGCGGGGCAGCACGAAGGTGAGCAGGGCCGTCGCCCCCGCCTCGGCGGCCTGCTCCAGGCGGTCGGCCAGCAGGCTGCCGCCGTCGTCGAGCACCCGCACGTCGGGGTGCACCTTCGCGGCGAAGTACGCGAAGTACGCGGCCAGCGGCGCGGCCGCCCGTAGGCCCAGCACCGGCAACGGCCGGCTGGCGGCGAGCAGCCGGCCGACCTCGGCGATGCGTTCCCGGTCGGCGAGCTGACCGGCGAGCCGGTCGAGGTTGGCCATCTCGGCGCGTACCGCCTGCTGGAGTGCGTTGCCGGCGTCCGCGTGCCCGTGCGCGGCGCCCACCGTCAGCTCGCGGAGGCGGCGGCGCAGTGCGGGGTAACCGTCGTGGCCGAGCGCGATCGCGAACCGGGTCACCGAGGGCTGGCTCACGCCGGCCAGCTCGGCCACCTCGGCGGCCGACAGGTACCCGACAGTCGACCCGTGCTGTACGAGGCAGTGCGCGATCCGGCGCTGGGTGGGCGTGAGCCGGACCCCCTGGAAGAGGTCCAGCACCTGCTCGGTGGGGCCCACGACAGCTCCCTCATTCATGCGAGGACTCTATGCATGAAAACTTTCACAAAGCAAACAGGGTCCTGCTGCTTCTGGCTCTCTGGCGCTACCTCAGGTCATTGCCGGGGAGCGCTCACTGCACCTTGACGACCTGGAACTCAACCGTGCCCGCACGGTTGAAGGTCAGCTGCCGGTAGCGGAACGTGTCGAAAGGTTCCTGCCACGCCACGGAGGCGGGCAGCGACATCAGCAGCGGTCCATCCGCCAGTGCCTCGGGCAGCCGGAACGTGCCGTCGTCGGTGACCACCTGGATCGCTGACCAGTCCTTCGATACGAGGTGTGCCACCGAAGCCAGGAACAGATCCGGCTGGGGGGTGTAGCGCGCGACGAGGATGTCGCCCTCATCGACCTCAGGTACCACGACAGGCGCGCCCGCCTGCACCGACTGAGTGGCAATGGTCTGTGGAGCCGAGCAGCGGTTCCGGTCGTGGTGGAGGACCGACCAACCGTCCGTGCGAGCGCCCATCCTGTAGTTGCAGACCAGCGTAAGGATGTAGCGAGGCGTGTCCCAACGAATGTTCCGACCGTCGAGTCCTGCTGTGGACTGCTGGAGCACGATCTGGTCGGCCGGCGCCTTGACGAGGGCCTCGGCGTTGAGGTTGTCCAGGTGCGAGGTGTACGCAGAGAACGACTGGAAGACCGGCATCGGGCGCCAGTCCAACGAGTAAGCCCAGGGCAGCGTCAGTTCTGACGGGTCGACGTGCACCGGGTGGCCCCGCACCTCGCTGACGATGTTCTCCGGCAGCTTGTACGTGTCGCGAGCCCACGCTCTGCTCGCCTCCGCCGTGTCCCGCCGATAGTCGTTGTTGACCAGCAACTCCATACTCTTTCGCCACTCCGTGCGAGCAAGGAAAGGGTCGTAGTTGGACAGGCTGGTGGGGACCATCAACAGTGCTGCCATCGCGGCGGCTAGCACGATCCCGGGACGCCGCGACCAGGTGGCGAAGCCGACGAGCAGGAAGCCGGCTGCGAGGTGGAACGACACCTCGTGCGGAGGGTCGTGCCGGGTGAACCCGTGCTTGAATCCGAATCCCAGCATGACGGCCGCGATCAGGACGATGCCCAGCGCGGCGACATTCTTGTGACGGAGTGCCTTGCTCAGCGCCAGAAAAGCGATGGCGAGCGCGAGTAGCCCGGCCACCAGGTAGCCGAGGACGTACTCTCCCTGCTCGATCGAAAGCGCCTCCTGATACCCGACGGATATCTCCTGAGAACCGCGGACCCACGGCACGATGTCGGCGATCCGCTGACGTGCGGTGACCCAGAGGGCCAGGAAGGTCAACTCGAACGTCGCCAGGAACGCTCCGACGCTCACGATCAGAATCCGCGGCGAAGCGACGGAGACGGCGACGATGCCGGCCACGGCCAGGAGGGCGACGCCCTCCGAGAATTTGACCTGGAGCAGGAGTGTGCCCACGGCGGTGAGAACCGCGGTCGGCAGGATGTCACGCCAGCCGTAGGCATTCCGAGCGCATCTCGCGCGCAGCGTCAGCAAGGCGAAGAGTAGACCGGCGTAGACGAGCCTGCCGCCGGGGCCGGCCGGTTCGCTCGCCACCGTGACAGCGCACGCCACCGGCCCGGCGACACCTGTTGACCACCGGAGTCGTACACACAGGTAGGCAGCGCAGTAGGTGACAACGATCGCCACCATCAGGAAGAGAAACCCCAGTGCTGCCTGGCCGCGGTCGACGTGCTGGGGCCAGTCCAGGAATCCCCACGGACCGTAGTTGAAGATGATGTCCCTGCCGAAGCGCAGGTCGTCGGAGGCCGCGAAGCCGATGGCCGCCTGCCAACTTGCGTCGAAACCGGGCGACGGCATCGCCCTGGACGGCACTCCGCCGACCAGGAACGCAAGTCCGAGCCAGACCAGGGCCGCCATGTTCGGCTTTCGCAGGACCAGATGTGTGAACGGCGGCACGTGCCCGATCCGCGTCCCGTCGGCGAGTCCTCGCACGACTCGGTCACCCGGCGGCCCGCTCCAGGACGGGGCGGGACTCGGGGTGCTGTCGGATGTGATGCTGGTCGGCCCTGTCGTCGGCACGCATCCGCCCTATGGCTCGCACATGGTAGGCGAGATCCTATCGAGTCCGAGATCGCGTCCGAAGGCTGCCTGGATGGCAGCCCCGGCCGGCCATCCGCGACCTGCCCCGGTGGTACGGCCGGCAACCGATGTCGATTCTTGAGGGGTGAAGGGTCGGGGTGAGTGATGCGGTGCGGTAGTCGGTACTATCCGCACTGCGTCGATGCGGAGGAGTGGGCATGCAGCCGGAGAGCCCCTACAGGTTCACTCATGCATTGGGCGGGTCTCCGGTGGGCAAGGCGTGGGCTGCCATCGACAACCAGGGCCGCTTCGTCACCGTGGCGGTGCTGGACGCCACCGTGGCTGCCGTTCCCGGCTGGCGCGAGGCGTTCGCCGCGATCGCGAACTCCCTGGCACAGTCCCCGGACGGACTGGCCTACACGTACGCCGACTTCGCGGCCGACGCCCCCTGGGCCGCCTACCCGTCCGAGGCGGGACCCGGCGCGGAGAAGCTCTTCCGGGCGCTCGGCGTGGAGTACACGCCGGTCCCGGCGGTGGCTCCGCCGACCTCCGCTCCGCCGGTGTCGGGCCCGCCGCAGCCGCAATCCGGCCCCTCGAGCTCCGTCTCACCTGCGGCCCTGCCCACGTCCGGCATGCCGTACGCCGCTCGGGCGGCGCAGTCGATGCCGACCCCGGAACAACCGCTGCTCGCCGCGACGCAGCCGGGCCTGGTTGCGCCGATGTCGCCGGCAACGCGCCACGCGTCCATGCCGCCGGTGCCGCACCAGGCCGACGCCTCCCTCTCGGCGTCGCCGTCGCCGCAGCCCGGGCACGATCCGTTCACAGCTACCGGCCGGCGGATCGCCCCGGTGCAGCCGGCGCGGAAGCGGCGCGGATGGATCCCCATCACCGTCGGTGCCCTGACGCTCACCTTGATCGCCGGCACCGCCGGATTCGTTCTCGGTAAGGGCAGCGAAGGCGACCCTGTGGTGGCACCTTCGTCGGCCAGCGCGCCCCTACCGCCGTACGAGGCGTCGCAGCTCGCCATTAACAAGGCGAGGTTCGAGGGCCCGTTGGCACCGCTGGCGCAGCCCTGGTTGAGCCGTATCGGCGGCTGCGTGACCTTCGACGAGGCCGGTGCCCCCAAGCTGCCGGCGGACGAGAAGGGGCATGTGGTCTGCAGGTACGGCGGCGCATGGCTGCACTTCACGCTGTACCCGGGTAAGAAGCAGAAGGACACGGCCCGCACCTACCGTCTGCAACTGAACATCTCCAACGCCGACCTGGCGCCCGGGATTGCGGGCGAGGTGACCCGGACGACCGGCGAGGTGACCAGAGCAGCCGGAAGTTACCTCGAGTACGCCTACAAGGGCGAGGACGGCCGATCGATGTGCGGCATCTGGTGGGAGCGGGACGACGTCGACGCCGCCTGGTTCCTTGAGACGTACTGCGAGGACGGTATCGGCGGCAACTGGGATGCTCTGCGGGACCTGTGGAAACGCGGCAGCTGACCGGCCGGCCGACCTGTCCCGAGTTGGTTCCTCCCGCTCGGCCGGCGGCCAACCGCAGGTCGATTCGTATCCCTGCAGGATCCCAGCGGTGACCGACCAGACTGGGAGCACGGAGCGTGCAGGACCGCTGCTCGCCGCTGGCCTCGTGGTTCTCGGGGCCTGTTTCGTGGTGTCCGGTAGGTGGGAGATGGCGCTCGCGGTCGGCGTGGGCGGCGGGCTCGCCTGGGTGCTGCTGAGCCCTGACCGGATCACGTGGGCAATTTTCCTCGTCGCATCCATGGTGCCGGTGACCATCGACTTCGGCTACCCGACCAATCCGTCCTACACCCTGCTGCTGCTTCTCTTCCTGCTGGCCGTCTGGGGGCGGCTGCATCATGCCGAGCGGGACGGGTGGCGACGGACGCCGATCGTGGCGGCAATTCTCCTGCCCCTGTGCGCGGTGCTCGCCGGAGTGGCGCATTGGCACGGTGCCAAGCCGATCGTCGTCGGGCTGGCGCCGCTCCTGTGCGTCGGTGTGCTGTGCTGGCACGTCGCCGAGGAAGCACGGCACGATCCGCAGCTGATCATACGGATCGCCCGGGCGCTCACCTGGCTCAGCGTCCCCATCGCGCTCTTCGCCAAGTACCAGACGCTCTCCCTCAGCTGGCCGATCTTCGACCAGTTCGCGTACCACTGGACCTACACGTCTGCGTTCGACGCGAGTAGGGCTGTGGGGATCTCCGGTCACCCCATCATCTACGGCACGTTCACCATGGCGATGGCTCTCGTCGCGTTGACCGTCCGAGGCCGGTACTGGTACGTGCCTCTTGTGGCCAACCTGGTGGGGCTGGTGCTCTCCGGTACGCGGAGCGCCTGGGTCGGGATCCTCCTCGCTCTCTCCTTCTGGATGCTCTTCCAGTGGCGCAGGATCTCGTGGAGAGCCTTGGGAACCACGCTCGCCGTCGCGGCGGCAACGGCCGCGGTCGTGGCAGCCAAGCCACCAGTCTCGTTCCTTACCACCAGCCCGCCGCCGGGACCACAATTGGTCGCTGTCGCGCCAGCTCCGTCCACTGCCGGTGCCGGTGCCGGTGCCGCTGCCGACCCTGCCACGCCGGTGGCGAGCCCCACGAGCAGCGGCGACCCCATCGATGTGACCGAGTCGCGCCTCTCGGACTCGGCCAGTGCGGACGCGCGCCTGACCCGTATCCGAGTGATCTGGGACGGCATCACTGCCGACTGGTCCACCGTCGTGTTCGGCAATGGGCCCGAGGCCAGCGTGCGGTTCCTGGAGAACGTCGGCATCGGTGACGGCGAGGCGGAGGTCTTCGACAACACCTACCTGTCGTTCTGGTACAACTTCGGGCTGATCGGGCTGGCCTGCCTGCTGGCGCTCCTGCTGATGGTCTTCTGGCGCTTCCGGTCGCTGCCGGCGCGCGTGCTTCTGATCGGTCTCGCGGCGCAGGTGTTCTTCTTCGACGTCTGGCTCTGGCTGGGGGCGGTCGCCGTGTTCGTCCTGGCGGTGGCCCTGGGCGCTGCGAACGGTCCGGCGTCGGCGAGCCAAGCTCCGCCGGGCCCGCCCTTCGGGAGACGCCAGCCGGAACAGCAGGCGACGCCGGGGAGGTAGGGGGACCGACTCCCCGCCACCCCCGGCCTCGACCATGGCGGTGCACACCTCGCGACCTGTCGCGGAACGCTGCCAGATGGGCGAACCGCCGCGGTCACCACGTCGACGCTGGCCCTGCTGGCGTAGGGGGCGGCTCGAACGCAGTCGGCTGTGCCGGCACCGGCGACCCGATCAGGCGGGCCGCCTCCCGGTGACGTCGGGCGGCCGGCGGCAACCCGAGCACGAACTCGGGGAACATGCCGAAGAAGGTCCGGGCGCTCTGCAACTCCAGCGTGTGCGCGCGGGACCACTGGAATGAGTTCGTCGCGCGGGCCCAGTGGTGGGTCCAGCGGACGTCGCCGAGCAGGACGACGGGCATGCCGTGCCGCCATGCGCGCAGCCCGAGCTCGTGGTCCTCGTAGTAGAGGAAGAACTTCTCGTTCCACCCGCCGAACCCGACGAAGTCCGCGGTGCGGGCGGCGACCGCGGCGCCCATGACCCAGGCGACGTAGACCGCCTCGCCGGGCTCCGCCACCACCCGGTACGACGCGTGCATCCGGGACAGCGGCCAAACCTTCCGGTTGCCCAGCTTGGCCGTGGCGTACGGCAGGCCACGGCCGTTGGGCTGCGCGATCCCGTCCGTCGCCAGCAGTTGGGGAGCGACCAGGCCGCCGTGCGCGTCGAGGTGCCGCTGCAGTACGTCGAAGCCGTCCGGGCGGATCTCGAGGTCCGGGTTGGCGAACAGGACGTACTCACCGGCGGCCCGCCGCACGCCGATGTTGTTGGCCTTGGAGAAGCCGACGTTCTCCGCGAGCCGGATCACCCGGGCGCCCAACTGCTCGGCGACGGCGACGGAGTCGTCGGCCGAACCGTTGTCCACGACAATCCACTCAGACGCCTTCTCACCCCGCCAGCACCGGCGCAGCGTGTCCGCCGAGTTGAAGGTGACCGTCACGACACTCCACTGGTGTCCTGCCATCATGCTCTCCGAGGTTTCAGATAGCCGAACAGGGATGCAAAGCCGAACCGCTTGCCCGTCCACTGCCGCCGGGCGGCCGGGGCCTCCAGCAGGCCGCGTCCCACTCCCCGCAGGAACGGCCGCAGCAGCCCCTGACTGGCGCGCCGGGCACCCAGGGCCAGGTGCGCCAACGCGAGGAGCGGTACCGCCACGAGCATCAGCGGCCAGGTGAAGGTCCGGGCCGCGACCAGGAGACGGTTGCGGGCCAGGAGGAAGGCGCGGAACCCCTGGAGTTTGTCGTCGCCTTCGACGCTGTGGCTACCGGCGTGCGGGAGCATGACGTCCAGCCGGCGGGTACGCAGGCCGGCCGCGTAGAGCCGGAAGGCGAGGTCGGCGTCCTCGCCCCAGGCGAACAGGTGCTCGTAGAACCCGCCGAAGCGCCGGTACAGCACGGTTGGGAAGACGGCCGCGCCGCCGGACGGACCCAGCGGCCCCCGCGCCACCGTCGCCGACCGGTCGATGAAGAGGGAGACCGGGTGCAGGTCGATGCCGACGTATTCGCCGCCGTGCATGGCCAGGCCGACCGCGATCGGGGCCTCCGGGTCCTCCGCGACGGCGGCGAGGAGCCGGGCCAGCGCGTCCTCCGGTAGCCACACGTCGGGATTCAGCAGCAGCACGTGGCTGGTCCCCACGGCCGCCACGGCGCGGTTGCAGCCCGCCGCGAAGCCCGGGTTCGACGAGTCGGGGAGGTACGCGTACCGGTCGTCCAGACAGCCGGCGATGACCTTCGCGCACGCGTCCTCGGGCCAGTTGTCGGCGAAGACGAACCGCACCGGCAGCCCGTCGGCGGCGCGTACCCACGTCGGGAGCGTCTCGGCGAGCATGTCACCGGACCGGTAGAGGACCGTGACGATCGTCAGCGTCTGCGCCACTCGGGCACCACTCTCATCGCTCATCCATCAAGGTGGTCACGTGCGGGTGATTGAACAGGGCGACGGCGTGCTGGTCGCAGCAGCGACCGGTAGAGGCTCTGCCACCGGTCCACGCACCGATCGAAGGCGTATTCCTTGGCGTACCAGTCCGCGACGCTGTGGCGCTGCTCCGGCGTCGCGGCCGCGACGGCCTGGCGGATCGCGGTCACGATCGACGCGGGAACCAGGTCGGTCCGGAACGCCAGGGTTCCGGCCGCGTGTCTCGTGATCTCCGCCAGGCCGCCCGCACCCGAGTGGACCACCGGTACGCCCAGCGACATCGCTTCGAGGGCGCTCAGTCCGAAGGCCTCCACCCGGGACGGCACCACGAGGCAGTCCAGTTGCCGCAGGAAATCGGCGGCGTCGACGCGGCCGACGAGTTCGAGATTCGGTCGGGCGTCGAGGGCGAGGGCTCCGCTGCCGGCAACCTTGACGTCCGCGTCCGTCATGCGTGACGCGACCTCCGGCAGCAGGTCCACTCCCTTCTCGGGTTCGATTCGGCCCAGGTAACCGATCACGAGGCGACGGGACGGTGCCGGTGGTCGCGCCGATGCCGGAGCCGGCCAGGCGGTCGGCAGTGGGTTGGGGATGAGGTGGACGTTCTTGACACGGCCGCGTTCGCGCAGCTCATCGGCCTCGAACTGGGACACCGCCACGCTCGCGTGCGGACGGAGGCGACGCATGACCAGATCGAGCGTGATGTTGGACTGGACGGCGGCCTTGCGGCTGAGTGACGGTGCCGTGTCGCGGAACTGCCACAGGCTGGTGTGCATGGTGACCACCAACGGAGTGCGGCGACGCTGGGCGACCAACGCGGCTCGGCAGTGCATCGCAGCCGACAGCAGGTGGGCGCAGACGACGTCCGGCTTGACCTCGTCGATGGTGCGCCGGAGCGCTCGCGCGTAGTCCAGGTCGATCCGGCTGGCGGCGCTGAGGTTCACCCAGGGCACTCCGGAGGCCCGCAGCGCGGCGCCCACCTCGTCGTCGGAAGAGGCGGCGATGACGTCGACGCCCGTCCGAGCATGGGCGGGGATGATCTCGGTCAGGATCCGCTCCGCGCCACCGAACTGCCGACGCCCCGAGCCGCCGGTGGTGCACACGAACATGACCTTCATCGCGCGCGTAGTCCTTGCAGGGCGCCCCTGGCTGTCGCCCGCCGCTTCGGGTTCGGGCCGACCGCCGCCCGCAGCATCACCCCGAGGGCGAAGGCGGCCCCCGCCACCTGGCCGCGTCGACCGGCCATGTCGCGGGTGGCCCGGATGAACTCGCGCGTGCGGCGCCGGGAGATCTCCTCCTCGGACCAGCGGCGCCTGGCCGTGGCGTCGTCCTCATGCATGATCACCGCGTCGGGCAGGTAAGCCACGCGCAGGCCCCGCTGTCGTACCGCCCAGCAGAGGCGCATGTCCTCGCCGTAGAAGAAGGACGTCTCGTCGACACCACCTATCGCGTCGAGGGTGCTCCGGCGTAGTGCCACGAACGGGCCGGTCAACCAGTCCGCCTTCGTCGGCTCGGCGATGATCCGCAAGCTTGGTACCACCAGGCTCAGGCCGGTGGCGTGGGCGATCCCCACGCGCACGCTCAGGAAGCGGCCACCCTCGGTCTGGGGAACCCCGGTCGGGGTGACGACGCCGGGAAAGGCGGCACCCACCGTGCGATCCTCGAGGGCGGTGAGCAGACGCTCGACAGCACCCTCGTGGACGACGATGTCGTTGTTCGACAGGATCACGTGGGACCGAGTGGTGTGGCGGACGCCGAGGTTCATTCCCCGGGCGTAGCCGAGGTTCGCCCCCGACTGAACATATCGGACACCCCGCTGCGCACAGAATTCACTCAGTGCCTTGCGGATGGGCTCGGAGCTTCCATTGTCGACGACGACGATCTCCGCCTCGGCAGGCAGCGACAGGACACAGACGCGGGTGCGCTCGAAGTCCTCCCAGGCGAGAACCACAATGGAGACATCCAACTCAAACCGTCCCAGAATGACGCGGCTGCGACTGTCGCAGGCTCGCACGTGAGGCCAAGGCGTGGACGGCGTAGGCGAGCGACGAGGCAAGTGCCGCTCCGACCACGCCGGCCAACGGGATGACGGCCAGGTAGATGGGTATGGCGATGGCCAGCGTGAGAAGGGCCACCCTGGTCGGGGCCCGCTCGCCGCGCTCCTTGAGCAGAACCGAACTCCAGGTCTTGCCGGCACCGGTGGCCAGCGCCCCGGGCAGGAGACAGATCCCGAGGACCCAGGCGTCCTGATATTCCGGCTGCAGGAGACCCAGCACCGCGAGCCCGCCGACAGCGGCCAGGGCGACCGGCAGCGCTGCCCGGACGACCGGTCCAGCCCGATGCGACAGCGGGTCGCCGTCGCGGCCGGCCAGGATCCTCTGGGCCCGTACGACGGCTCCGGCCTGCGCGAACTCCAGCGCCGCGACCGCCAGCGCGTAGACGCCGAGCGGTCCGGCGCCCACGAACCGCGCCACCAGGATCTGGTTGAACCGCAGGGTCATCATCTGGGCGAAGATGCCCGTGTGCAGGTGTCCCACCGCGAGCACGTCGGCGCGGTAGTCCGGGCCGGTGGCCGTCGGTGCCGGTGCCGGGCCCACCCGTCGGACCATCCGCAGCACCAGTCCGCAGACCGCCACCGCGCTCAGCCACTGGATCGCGAGCCACACGACACTCCACACCGTACCGTCGAGGCGTCCGGACGCGTAGAGCGCGGCATACCCACCGACCAGGACCGCGCCGCTCACCGCGCGCAGGGTGTAGACGAGCCGGAAGCTGCTCTGCCGCAGCGCGACCGACGACACCGTGTTGAAGACGGTCAGGCCGGCCGCCGCCCCCACCCCGACGAGGTGGCTGCCGACGCCGGCCACCGTGGTGAGCAGCGCGGCGGCGACCGCGGAGAGCAGGACCGAAGCTCCGAACATCGTGAGGATCCAGGCCCGACCCCGGGAGAAGATCCAGCCGGCTGGCCGGGACAGCAGGAAGGTGTCCAGCGAGAGGCCCCCGACGGCGGCGCCCAGCGTCGCGCTCACCATGTTCGCGGAGAGTTCACCGCGTTCCGCCGCCGGTAGCGTCACCGACACGACCGCCGCGAGGCCGGTCAGAGCGAGCGCGACGAGGTAGAGACGTTCGGGTGCGACGAGCCGCCGCAGCAGGGGCGGCGGGCGGCGGCCGGGAGGTGGCTCCGGGCCGGAACCGGGCGACGGTCGAGCAGCGTTGACCAACGACACGCCGTCACTCGCCTCCCCAGGTGATACGAGACAGGTACGAAAGCCCCATGTCGCTGGCATTTTCTACCGAACCGTCTTGTCGCCCGCAATCAGCCGGGAGGCTCGTTCGAGCCCCGGTACACGGGTCAGTGCTGGTGTGCCGTCGTGGCCGACCGCAGGCTGTCCGTGTAGGCATGGCACCTCTCGTAGACAGGCAGCAGGCCGGAGTCGCGTGCCCGGGCCAAGCTGGGCGCGGCGTCGTCCCGGGCCGACAGCAGCGGTGCCGCGACCGGCCACTCGATCGCCAGTTGCGGGTCGAGGGGGTGGACGGCGTGCTCGGCGGTGGGGTCGTAGGTGGTGGAGCAGAGGTAGCTCAGGGTGGCGTGGTCGGTCAGCGCGCAGAAGCCGTGCCCGAGACCCTCGCTGAGGTAGACGGCGCGGCGGTCGACGTCGTCGAGCCGGACCGCCTCCCACCGCCCGAAGGTCGGCGAGCCGACCCGGACGTCCACCACCACGTCGAGGACGCTGCCCCGCACGCAGGTCACGTACTTGGCCTGGCCCGGCGGGACGTCGGCGAAGTGGATGCCACGGACGACACCCCGCGCGGAGACGGAGAGGTTGCCCTGGGCGAGCCGGAGCGGATGCCCGACCGCGCCGGCCAGCCGGTCGAACCGGTACCACTCCAGGAACAGCCCACGTGGGTCGCCGTGCTGCTCCGGGGTGATCTCCCAGGCGCCCTCGACGCCCAGTTCACGAAGCTTCACCGGACGACCGCCTGGTACGGCTCGGCCAGCAGCCCGAGCAGGTACTCGCCGTAGCCGCTCCTGGTCAGCGCCACCGCCAACGCGTGCAGCTGCTCGTCGTCGACCAGGCCGGCCCGCCAGCAGACCTCCTCGATGCAGCCGATCTTCATCCCCTGGCGTTCCTCGATCACCCGCACGAACTCAGCGGCCTGCACCATCGACGTGAACGTCCCGGTGTCCAGCCAGGCGGTGCCGCGATCCAGCACCGTCACCGACAGCTCACCGGCCTTCAGGTACGCCGCGTTGACCGCGGTGATCTCCAGCTCGCCCCGCTCGCTGGGCGTCAGGCCGCGGGCGATCTCGACCACCCGGTTGTCGTAGAAGTAGAGGCCGGGCACCGCGTAGCGGGACTTCGGCTTCTCCGGCTTCTCCTCGATCGAGAGCACCCGGCCGTCGGGGTCGAACTCGACGACGCCGTAGGCGGCCGGATCGGCCACCGGGTACGCGAACACCCGGCCCCCCACCGGCTCGCCCTCGGCGGCGAGCTGCCGGCCCAGGCCGACACCGTGGAAGATGTTGTCGCCCAGGATCAGGGCCACCGACTCGTCGCCGATGAAGTCCGCCCCCAGCACGAACGCCTGCGCGATGCCCTCCGGGCGGGCCTGGGTCGCGTACTCGAGCCGCAGGCCCCACTGGCTGCCGTCGGCGAGCAGCCGCTGGAACTGGCTCTGGTCCTCCGGCGTGGTGATCACCAGGATCTCCCGCACCCCGGCCATCACCAGGGTGGACAGTGGATAGTAGATCATCGGTTTGTCGAAGACCGGCATCAACTGCTTGGAGACCGCCCGGGTGATCGGCCAGAGCCGGGAGCCCGTGCCGCCAGCGAGAAGGATTCCACGCACGACGGGAGACTACCGGTGTCGATGCGAACCCGGGGTCCCGTGAACGGCTCCGGGCTGACCGCTGTTCGCGTACACTCCACGACCCGTGAGGATTCTCGTCACCGGCGGGGCCGGCTTCATCGGGTCGGAGTACGTGCGGATGCTCCTGGGCGTGCCCGGTGGCGGGGCCGGGGTGCCCGCGCTCGATCCGGCCGGCGTCACCGTGCTCGACGCGCTGACCTACTCGGGCAACCGTGCCAACCTGGCTCCGGTGGCCGAGGACCCCCGGCTGCGGTTCGTACGGGGGGACATCCGCGACGCCGCCCTGGTCGACGAGGTCGTCGCCGGTCACGACGTGATCGTCCACTTCGCCGCCGAGTCGCACGTCGACCGGTCGATCGCCGGCGCGGCGCCCTTCGTCACGACCAACGTGCTCGGCACCCAGACCCTGCTCGACGCCGCGCTGCGACACGGCACCTCCCGTTTCGTGCACGTCTCCACCGACGAGGTGTACGGAAGCATCGACGAGGGATCCTGGACGGAGACCTGGCCGCTGTCGCCCAACTCGCCGTACTCCGCGTCCAAGGCCGGCTCGGACCTGCTGGCGTTGGCCTACCACCGCACGCACGGCATGGACGTGGTCGTCACCCGCTGCTCGAACAACTACGGGCCCCACCAGTTCCCGGAGAAGCTCGTCCCGCTGTTCGTCACCAACCTGCTCGACGGTGGGACCGTGCCGCTGTACGGCGACGGCGGCAACGTCCGTGACTGGCTGCACGTGCACGACCACTGTCGAGGTGTCGCGATGGTGCAGCTCGGAGGCCGTGCCGGCGAGGTCTACCACATCGGTGGCGGCACGGAGTTGACCAACCGGGAGCTCACCGGCCGGCTGCTGGCGGCCTGCGACGCCGGGTGGGACCGGGTCCTACCGGTCGCCGACCGTAAGGGACACGACCGCCGCTACTCACTCGACATCAGCAAGATCAGCAGTGAACTCGGATACGCGCCGAGCATCGACCTCGACCGGGGCCTCGCCCAGACGGTGCGGTGGTACCGGGACAACCGGGCCTGGTGGGAGCCGCTGAAGTCCGCCGGTGCGCCGCCGGCCACGCGATGAGCCGTGTGCTGGTCACCGGTGCCGGCGGGATGCTCGGCCGGGACCTGCTGTCCGTTCTGCGCCCGCGAAGGGACCTGACGGTCACGGCCGCGACGCGCGCCGAGCTCGACATCACCGACCCCGAGGCGGTGCGGCGCGCCGTCGCCGGGCACGACCTGGTGGTCAACACGGCGGCGTGGACCGACGTGGACGGCGCCGAGGCCGAGGAGGAGGCGGCCACGGCGGTGAACGGCGGGGCCGTCGGCCACCTGGCCGGTGCCTGCGCCGCGGTCGGCGCCCGGATGATCCACATCTCGACCGACTACGTGTTCCGCGGGGACGGTGCCGATCCGTATCCGGAGGACGCCGTTCCCGCCCCGGTCAACGCGTACGGACGCAGCAAGCTCGTGGGAGAACTGGCGGTGACCCGGCTGCTGCCCGACACGGGCTACGTCGTACGCACCGCGTGGCTGTACGGCGAACACGGGCGCAACTTCGTCGCGACCATGCTGCGGCTGGCCGGCGAGCGGGACCGGCTCGACGTGGTCGACGACCAGCGCGGACAACCGACCTGGTCGTACGCGTTGGCGGAGCAGCTGGTGGCGCTCGCCGACGCGGCCCGCACCGGCGTCGCCGCCCCCGGGATCTACCACGGGACCACGTCGGGCGAGACCACCTG
The DNA here is from genome assembly GCF_052068135.1 of Micromonospora sp. BQ11. Taxonomy (NCBI): domain Bacteria; kingdom Bacillati; phylum Actinomycetota; class Actinomycetes; order Micromonosporales; family Micromonosporaceae; genus Micromonospora; species Micromonospora sp. BQ11. The sequence goes on from NZ_JBQHDB010000001.1 coordinate 585,297, forward strand.
GTACGGGCTCGCCCGCGCCGTGTTCGACCAGCGCGGTCTCGACCCAGACCGGATCCGCCCGACCACGAGCGACCGCTTCCGCCGTCCCGCGCCCCGGCCCTCGTACAGCGTCCTCGCGCACGGCCGCTGGGGCGAGGCGGGCCTGCCACCGCTGGCGGACTGGCACTCGACCCTCGTCCGGGCGCTGAGCCGGTACTGACGCGCGCCTCGGGCGGGGTTCCCCTCGGGTCACCGGCCTCCGGCGCGGAAGACCTCCGCCACGGTGCGCAGCACCACCTTGACGTCCAGCCAGAGGGACCAGTTCTCGATGTAGTAGTTGTCGAACCTCGCCCGGTCCGCGATGGGCGTGTCTCCCCGCAACCCGCTCACCTGCGCGAGCCCGGTGAGCCCGACCGGCACCCGGTGACGGGCGGCGTAGGTCGGGTACTCGGCCGAGAACTTCTCGACGAAGTACGGGCGCTCCGGTCGCGGCCCGACGACGCTCATGTCGCCCCGCAGGATGTTCCACAGCTGGGGCAGCTCGTCCAGCGACGTCCGGCGCATGAAGCGACCGATCGGGCGCACCCGCTGGTCGTGGGCGATGGACCAGGTCGTCCGGGACTCGTGCTCGTCCGCCGGGCGCATCGACCGGAACTTGACCACCTTGAACGGCTTGCCGTACCGCCCGATGCGTTCCTGCTGGAAGAAGATGCCCGGCCCGCCGTCGACGAAGGTGGCGAGGGCGCAGAGCAGCAGGACGGGGCTCAGCACGACCAGCGCGACCGCGGCGAACACGATGTCCGACGCCCGCTTGACGGCCCAGCGGGGGCCGGAGAGCGCGATGTCGCCGATCTTCACGATCGGCACGGCGCCGATGTGGTCGGGATATCCACCGTGGAAGCGGGCGCCCCACAGGCGGGGCACCGCCCAGAGGTCGCAGCGCGAGTTGCGCGGTCGGAGCAGGATCTCCATGAGTTCCGACTCGTGGCAGTCCGGATCGGCGATGACCAGAACCTCGCACTCCAGCAGCCGGACGAGCTGGTCGAGGTCGTCGAGGGTGCCGCTCAGGGGCAGTGCCGCCGCACCCTGTCGCGACACGGCATCGACGCAGCCGACGAACCGCAGACCGTACTGGGGATAGCGACGCAGCAGGCGGGCGAGTTCGAGACCGACCGGACCACCACCGATGATGATCGCGTTGTGCTCCGTCCAGCGGCGCTTCCGCACGAAGTTGGCGAACGTCCTGCTGGCGGCGCGGCCGACGATGACCAACCCGGCCGAGAGCGCGACGCCGCGCATGAACCCGCCGACGTACTCCACCGAGGAGTGGCGCTCCGCCGCGATGATCGCGACCACCGCGGCCGACGCCAGTAGCCGCCCGCAGAGGCTCGGCAGCTCATCGAGGATGCTCACGTGACGGCGCGGGCGGTAGAGGCCGCCGGCCGCGAAGAAGGTCACCGTCAACGCGGCGTTCGCCAGCGTCCCGCGCCAGTAGTCCTGGCTGAGCAGCAACGGCGTGAGCAGTGCGGTGACGTCGGCGGGAGCGGTCATCATCCACGCACGCAACCGCCGGGTGCGCGACGAGGTACTCGACCGGGCGTACGGCAGGACGGCGGTGGTGTCCAGGCCAGGCCGCCGCGTACGGTCCGGCGTGGTCGGTGCGGACGTGGCCGCGGATCCCTGGTGGTGCCCCTCGGCGCCCCTCGTCTGCTGTCGGGTTTCACCAGCGTCCGACGCGGACGCCGACAGAGGACTGGTTGCCGGGTTGCTCGGCACTCGTGGACCTCCCCGTAAACGCCCCCCAACCGAGCGTCGCGACCTGAAGGGCGACCGAAGGATACGACCGGATCGATGTCTCCGCCAAGCCTCCCAGGCCAGTCCCCTCCTACTGCGCGGCGGACAGGATCTCGGGTACCGCGTCCCGGCGCACCGCGTCGAAGACGCGTCCCGCCTTCGCCTTGTCGATCAGCACGACGCTCTCGCTGCCGATCCGGCCCGTCCCCTTCGTGGGGCAGGTCAGGAACGTCAGGTTCCCGCTCCGCAGGCCGCGGAGCTCGCCGGCCAGGTCGAGAAGGGACAGTGATCGGTCGACCGCCACGGCGTCCGCGGTCGCCTGCACGAAGGAGTTGAGCTTCGCCGGGTTGGCGAGCGTGCCACCGGATGCCGCCTTGTCCAGGATCGCCTTGATGACCTGCTGCTGGTGACGGATCCGGGCGAAGTCGCCGTCGGCGAAGGCGTACCGCTCCCGGGCGTAGTCGAGGGCGGCGGCACCGTCCATCGTCTGCCGGCCGGAGGCGAAGGTACGGGTCCCCTGGAGCGAGTACTTGGTGGTGAAGCCCTTCTCCACGTCGACGTCGATGCCGCCGAGCGCGTCGACGATCTCCTTGAAGCCGGCGAAGTCGACCATCGTCACGTGGTCGACGCGGACGCCGGTGAACTCCTCGACCGTCTGCACCATCAGCGGCACCCCGCCCCACGCGTACGACGCGTTGATCTTGGCTTCGCGGCCGCCCCGTCCCTCCGGCGACGTGGGCACCTTGACCCAGCTGTCCCGGGGGATCGAGATGAGCTGGGCACTCGACCGGTCCTTGGGCAGGTGGGCCAGGATGATCGTGTCCGTTCGGGACCCCGAGCTGTTGTCCGGGTCGCGGGAGTCGCTGCCCAGGATCATGATGTTCATGGCGCCCTTCACCACCACCTGCGGCCGGGACTGCTCCGGCACGCCGTCGAAGGCGTCGACGCGTTCGATGTCGGACTCGACCGACCGGAGGTAGAGACCGCCGGCGACCACGCCGACACCCCCGATCAGCGCCAGCACCAGGACGGTCACCAGCGCGACCCGCTGCCACCGGGGACGCCGCCGACGAGGTCGGTCGGTCGGCTCGGGTGCGTGGATGTCGAGGATCTGGGTCTCGGGCTCCAGATGCGACTGGCGTTCGGACATGGGCGCGATGCTACTTATTCCGCATCTCGCCCGCGTACCCCCGACGGTGTCGGACGACGACGTTTCATCAATGAAACGTTCACCTGACCGCGCCGGCCCGGGCTGGTACAACGCTTCCGTGGATCGAATCAAGCTTCGGCGTGCCATCGCCCGCACCCCGCTCGCCCCGGTCGCCGCCTTTCCGAAGCGGCTCCGCACGATCGCCCGGTACGACGCCAAGGTGCTGCGAAACTCGGCGCGCTGGCTGGTGACGTCCCGCGAACATCACAACTACACGTACGACCTCACGCCGTTGAGCCGTAGCCACCTCGCCTGGTTCGTCAGCGTGGTCTGCGACATCCCGGTCGGGCAGGTCCGGGCGTACCTCGACGAGATCGAGTCCGACGACACCCTTCGCGGGCACCTCCTGGCGGCCATCGCCGGCTCGGAGCGCCGTGGCCTCGCCGACAAGGAGATCCGCTACGCCCGCCGGATCGGCTGGTACGCCATCGTCCGCGCCGTCCGTCCGAAGCACGTCGTGGAGACCGGTGTCGACAAGGGACTGGGCAGCGTGGTCCTCGCCGCCGCCCTGCTGCGCAACGCCGCCGAGGGGCACCCGGGCCGGGTGACCTCCCTGGACATCAACCCCGAGGCGGGTTACCTCGCGAAGGTCGCGCCCTGGTCCGAGGTCGTCGACCTGGTGATCGGGGACTCGCTGGCGTCCATCGCGGCGCTGGACCGGCCGGTCGACCTGTTCCTGCACGACAGCGACCACCGCACCGCCCACGAGCGTCGCGAGTTCGCCGCCGTCGAGCCGAAGCTCGCCCCGGGCGCGATCCTGCTCACCGACAACGTCACCATCACCAACGTGCTCGCCGAGCACGCCGAGCGCACCGGTCGCCGGTTCCTCGCCTACCGGGAGACCCCGGCCGACCACTGGTACCCCGGCGACGGCATCGGGGTGGCCTGGTAGGCCGCACGGGTACCCCGCCCGCCCCGTCGGCGTGGCATGGTGGGGCGGTGCGGCTGAAGGCGATTCACACGTACCCCGTCAAGGGATGTCATCGGCTCGACCACGACGGCGCGCACGTCGAACCGTGGGGCCTCGCCGGCGACCGGCGCTGGATGGTGGTCGACGCCGACGGCGTCGGCGTCACCCAGAGGGAGGTCGTCGGGCTGGTCCGGCTCCGGGCGGTCGTCGGCGAAGGCGGCCTGACCCTGCGTGCGGACGGCCGTCCCGACCTCGACGTCCCCGAGCCGACGGCGCCCGAACCCGTCGACGTCCGGACCTTCTCCAGCCGCAAGCTGCGGGTCCCCGCGCTGCCCGCCGGACCGGCCGCGGACGCCTGGCTCGGCGAGCTGCTCGGCCGCCCGGTCCGCCTGGTCCACCTCGCCCGGCCCACCCGGCACATTCCCGCCACCGACGGGGACCACGACACCGGCGACCAGGTCAGCTTCGCCGACGCCTACCCGCTGCTGCTGGCCACCACCGCCTCCCTCGCCGCGCTCAACGACTGGCTGGCCGACGCCGGGGAGCCGCCCGTGCCGATGACCCGGTTCCGCCCCAACCTGGTGGTGGACGGCGCGAGCGCGTGGGCGGAGGACGACTGGACCGGCCGCACGCTGCGCGTCGGCGGCGTCCGCTTCCGCGCTGCCGGGCCGTGCGGCCGCTGCGTGGTCACCACCACCGACCAGGAGACCGGCGTACGCGGAAAGGAACCCCTGCGGACGCTCGCCCGGCACCGCACGGTCCGACAGGAGGTCCTCTTCGGACTGAACCTCGTTCCCGAGGACACGGGGCGGGTGTCCGTCGGCGACGAGGTCGTCGTTCACGCCTGAGTCCGGCGCCCGCCCGCCGACCCTCACGACCGTGCGTGATCCGGGATGGGGTGGCCTCGGGCGGTGCGGGACGCCACTACTTCCTGGGCGTCGTGCGGACCGGGGCCGCGGACGCCGCCGGTGGTGTCAGGTCCCGCCACATGAGGATCTCGTCGCGGTCGTCCCCGGGTGCGACCCGCAGCGCCCCCGGCAACCGCCCGATCTCCCGGTAGCCGAGCCGGCGGTAGAAGCGGTCCAGGCCCAGGCCGTCCCGGACGGTCACGTGCAGCGCGGCGTACCCCATGTCGCGCCCCAGGCGCTCGGCCTCGCGCATCAGCGCCAGACCGTACCCGTGGCCCTGGGTGTCCGGGTGGACCATCACCCGCTTCAGGACGCACCAGTGGGCCTTCAGGTGGAACCGGTTGTCGCTGAAGATCAGCGCGGCGACGAGGCGGTCGCCCGTGTACGCGATCAGGAGGCGGTCCGGCCCGTCGGCGATCGCCGCGAGGGTGGGGTCGGCGAGGCGCCGGACGTCGGCGACGGTCACCGGTGCGACGAAGCCGACCGCGCCGCCGGCGTTGGTGACGTCCACCCAGAGCGCGACGATGCGTTCACGCAGCTCGGGGGTCAGCTCGGGATCGAGGGCGAAGCGCAGGCTCACAGCGGCAATCCTGACCCGCCGGTGCGGGATCCGGCAGGTGATCGTGACCGCCGCGACAGCGGACCGTCGCGAGCTGAGCGGCCGGGTCCGGTCGAGTTGCCCGGACCCGGCCCAGGTGCGGGAGAGGGGATTCGAACCCCCACGTCCTCACGGACACAGGAACCTAAATCCTGCGCGTCTGCCGACTTCGCCACTCCCGCAGGCTCTCAGAGTGTAGAGCGTCGGGCGGCCACCGTGCTGAGCCTGGCGGAGGCCAGGATGGCGGCGACCCGTCCCGCGGTGAGGTCCGGACGTCCTTCCGCCGTGCTGAGCAGCCGGGCGAGTCTCCTGGCTCCGAGGTCCGGGTTGGCGAGGGCGTAGCTGATCACCAGCCTCCCGTCCTCCGACGAGCTGAGTCGCGAGCCCTGCCGCCGGGGCGTCGCCGTGCCCGTCTCACGCAGTCGGCGGGCGAGCCGGTAGAGGTGATGGGGATGGCAGCCGATCCACTCCGCGGCCCGCGCGGCGGTCACTTCCTCGGCCACGAAACGCCGGACGATCTCGTCGACCCGCAGCGTGGCGGCCCCGGAGGATGGGTCGGCGGGTTCGGGTGGATCGTGAAGAGCCGACGGATCGGTGCGGCATCGCCGTCGGTTGCGCCCGGCGTACGTCGCCGTCTGGCTGTGGCAGTTCGGGCAGAGGAGCCGTAGGTTCGGCGGCCGGTTGTCCAGGAAGTCGCCGTTGACGTGGTCGACGTGGAGGATCAGAGGGCGACCACGCCAGGTCGGCCCGGTGCCGCACTCCTCGCACTCCTGCGGCACGCCGATGGTGCCGAGAGCCCACTTGAGCCGGGTGCCCGGGGTGCGCCGCGACCCGGGAGGCAGCGCCACCAGCACCTGCATCGAGGTCGTACGTCGTTGCCCCCGCCGGCCCCGGTTGTGGGCCTGGCCCGTGAAGTGGGACGTGTCGACGCCGAAGCGTTTCAGCTGCCGGCTGATGTGGGCGTGCGACCCGCCGCTGACCCGTACGCCGAGCAGCCGCATCACCTCCGTGACGCTGTGCGCGGCGGCGGCCGCCTCGGCGAGCGCCTCGGGGGTGTACCGGTACCGGACCACGTACGCACCGTAGTGGCCCGGTGTGACACCTCAGTCCAGGCCGAGGTCGCGGCGGAGCTTCGCGACGTGTCCCGTGGCCTTCACGTTGTAGAGCGCCCGTTCGATCTTCCCGTCGGCGTCGATCACGAAGGTCGAGCGGATCACTCCCGTGACGGTCTTGCCGTACATCTGCTTCTCGCCGTACGCGCCGTACGCGGTCAGCACCGCCCGGTCGGTGTCGGAGACCAGGGGGAAGGTGATGGCGTCGCGCTCGCGGAACTTCGCGAGCTTCTCCGGCTTGTCGGGGGAGATGCCGACGACCTCGTAGCCGGCGGCCTGGAGCGAGGCGAGCGAGTCGCGGAAGTCGCAGGCCTGCTTGGTGCAGCCGGGGGTCATGGCGGCCGGGTAGGCGTACAGCACGACCCTGCGGCCGCGCAGGTCGGCGAGGGAGAGCGTCTCGCCGGCGTCGGTGGGCAGGGTGAACTCCGGTGCGGGGTCACCGGGGGAGAGGCGGTCGGGCGCGGTCATGGCACGACCCTACCGCCGCCCTCGCGGCGACCGGTGGAGGCGACGCGGGCGGCACCCGTGATCAACGCCTCGGCTTGTTGCAATATCTTGGCAACAGTAAGACCCGGGCAATAGTCTGACCTCCGCCGGCGAGGACGGGCCCGCCGACGCGTGGGAGGTCGCGTGGAAATCCTGGCGTTGCACATCTCGAACGGGATCATCGACGGTCCCGTCGCGGCGGCCTTCGCGGCGCTCGCCCTGGCCGCCGTGACGTTCTGCGTCCTGCGCGGCCGCCGTGACCTCGACGACCGGCTGGCGCCGATGGCCGGCCTGGTCGCCGCGTTCATCTTCGCCGTCCAGATGCTGAACTTCCCGATCTTCACCGCCGGTGTCAGCGGCCACCTGCTGGGCGGCGCGCTGGCCGCGATGCTGGTCGGCCCCTGGGTCGGTGCGCTCTGCGTGGCGGTGGTGCTGGTCGTGCAGGCGCTGGTCTTCGGTGACGGCGGCGTGGCGATGCTCGGACTGAACATCACCAACATGGCCCTCCTGGGCACCGCCGCCGCGTACCTGCTGATCGCCCTGCTGCTGCGGATCCTGCCGCGCACCCCGGCCGGGCTCGGCGTGACCGCGTTCGTCTCGGCGCTGGTCAGCGTGGTGGTCGCCGCGCTGGGCTTCGTGCTGCAGTACCAGCTCGGCGGCACCACCGACCTCGGCGGCAACATCGGCGGCCTGGCCGGCACGATGGCCGGTGTCCACCTGCTCATCGGCATCGGCGAGGGTCTGATCACCGCGACCACGGTGGTCACCGTCGCGAAGGTCCGGCCCGATCTCGTGTACGCGCTGCGCGCCCTCAAGCCGGCCGCGCCCGCGCCCGTCCCCGCCGTCGGAGGTGTCCGGTGACCCGGCGTACCTGGAGTTTCCTGGTCGGCGGCCTGCTGGTCGCCCTGCTGCTCGCCGGCGTGGTGAGCAACTTCGCCTCCGCGCACCCGGACGGGTTGGACTCCTCCCTGCGGGAGGGCTGCACGTTCGACGCGGAGGACAACATCACCGGCGGCAGCTGCCCGGCCCAGCAGGAGAAGGAGCACGAGGTCGGCGGGCCGCTGGCCGACTACGGCGTCTCGGGCGTGGACAACGAGTTCCTCTCCACCGGCCTGTCCGGCGTTCTCGGCGTACTCCTGACCTTCGCCGTGGCCGGTGGCGCCTTCTGGCTGGTGCGTCGGCGCGGCCCGGCGGCGGCCGAGGGTGCGGACAGCACCGGGGGCGCGGCGGACCGCGCGGACTCGCCGGCCGGCACGACCAACTGAGGGGTACGACGATGGGCGCCGGACACGCGCACGTGCTGTACCGGGAGTCCGGCTCCCCCGTGCACCGGCTGCCGCCCGAGGTGAAGATCGCCGCGATGGTGGTCTTCACCCTGGCGGTGGTCGCCACGCCGCGCGAGGCGTTCTGGGCCTTCGGTGCGTACGCGCTGCTGGTCGCGGCGGTGGCCGCGCTTGCCCGGGTGGGGCCGGGGTGGCTGTTGCGGCGCGCCGTGATCGAGGTGCCGTTCGTGCTCTTCGCGTTCGCGCTGCCGTTCCTCGGGGCCGGCGAGCGGGTCGAGGTCCTCGGGCTGCGGCTGTCGGAGGACGGCCTCTACGGGGCGTGGAACATCGTCGCGAAGGGCACCCTGGGTGTCCTCGCATCGCTGCTGCTGGCCGCCACCACGACCACCCGGGACCTGATCGTCGGCCTGGACCGGCTGCACTGCCCGCAGATCCTCACCCAGATCGCCACGTTCATGCTCCGGTACCTGGACGTGCTGGTCGGCGAGACCCGGCGGATGCGGGTGGCCCGGATGTCCCGGGGCGACGACCCACGCTTCCTGTGGCAGCTGCGCGGCTTCGCCGCCGGGATCGGCGCGCTGTTCCTTCGCGCGTTCGAGCGGGGCGAGCGGGTGTACCTGGCGATGCTGTCCCGCGGCTACACCGGCCGGATGCCGGTGGTGTGGCAGGGCGGGGGCGCGGCGACGGCCGGGCAGTGGCTGGTCGCGGCCACCGTGCCCGTCCTGGCGGTCACCGTCGCCGCCGCCGCCGTCGTGCTGAGATGATCGGTGGCGTGCAGCCTGTCTCGCTCGACGTCCGCGGTGTCCGGTACGCGTACCCGGACGGACACGTCGCCCTGCACGGGGTCGACCTGACCGTGCCGCGCGGCGACCGGGTGGCGCTGCTCGGGCCGAACGGCGCCGGGAAGACCACGCTGGTGCTGCACCTCAACGGCATCCTCACCCCCACCGAGGGGACGGTCACCGTGGGCGGCCTCACGATCAGCCCGGACCGGGCGACCCTCGGTGAGGTGCGCCGCCGGGTCGGGATCGTCTTCCAGGACCCGGACGACCAGCTCTTCCTGCCCACGGTCGCCGAGGACGTGGCGTTCGGCCCGGCCAACCTGGGCCTGCGCGGGACGGAACTCGCCGCCCGTGTGGACGAGGCCCTGGACGCGGTCGGCATGTCCGCCCACCGGGACCGCGCGCCGCACCACCTGTCGTTCGGGCAGCGGCGTCGGGTGGCGGTGGCGACCGTCCTCGCCATGCACCCGGAGATCCTGGTCCTCGACGAGCCGTCGTCCAACCTCGATCCGGCCGCCCGCCGCGAGCTCGCCGCGATCCTGCGGGACCTGCCGGTGACCCTGCTGATGGTCACGCACGACCTCCCGTACGCGCTGGAGCTGTGCGACCGCTCGGTGATCCTCGACGGCGGACGCATCGTCGCCGACGGGCCCACGCCGGAGATCCTCGCCAACGGACCCCTCCTGTCCGCCCACCGCCTCGAACTCCCCTACGGCTTCACCCCCCACCCCACCCCCCGCTGACCCCACCCATCCACCGCGCCGCGCCGCGCCCGCCGCGTGGCTCTGCAGTTTCACGGAATCAGTGGCCATCGACGCGAGAATGGCCACTAATTCCGTGAAACTGCTCCCCGATGGGGTGGGGGTGGGGGTGGGGTGGGGGGTCAGGAACGGGTGGGGGTGGGGGTTCGGGAGGCGCTGTGGAGGCGGAGGGCGCCGGCCGCCATCGCGCCCGCTCCCGTGACGATCACCAGGGCCAGCAGGAGGCGTGCCGTCGTGGCCGGCCAGGGGGCGGGGACGACCGCGCGCGCGAAGACGGCCGCGTTGGCCACCCCGGCGAAGAGGGCCAGGCAGGCACCCGCGAGCGCGACCGCGAAGTCGGCGGCGGGCCGGAGAGCCAGCGCGTACGCGCCGGCGGCGATCGCGCCGAGCCCGGTCAACAGTGCCCACACCTGGCCACCGAGGAGCCCGACGAGGACGCCCCCGACGCCGGAGGCGCCCGCGTCGACCTCCCGGGCGACGGTGGAGACCATGGCGGCGACACCGCCGCAGACCAGCAGCGCGCCCACGACACGCAGTGCCCGCGTACCGGGCGCGGACGCGGCCGGCAGCAGTCCGAGTGCGCCGACGGCGAGCAGGCCGAGCGTGGCGACGACCCACCACGTGTACGCGTCCGGCGGCGGCACCCAGTCGAGCGTGCCGCGCACCTCCAGCGGCTCGGTGCCGTCGCGCAGCGGCACCACCCAGTCCCGTACCCGGTGCTCCCGGTCCGGAGCCGCCCGCACCTGCGGTGGTGGCGCCGCCTCGCGCCACAGGGCCCGCTGGTCGTGCCACCGGACGGTGGACGAGTCGTCGACCCGGCGCCAGTCCGGCTCGGCGGCCGGGTTCGCCTCCGCGGGTACGCGGGTGTCCCCGGCGATGGTCCGGTTGAGGTACGTCGCGGGGGAGCGCAGGTTCTCGTACACCCCGTCGGGGCCGACCCGCAGGTAGGGCTCCCCGGAGTAGCCCAGCACCTCGACGGTCCGGTCGCCGGTGTTGGTCAGTTCCAGTCGGGCGCCGGCCTCCACCGTCCGTACGGCCAGACCGGGCCGCGCCGGTGTCACCGCCGTGACCTCGGTGCGGTAGTCGGTGCCGTCGGGGGCGTCCGCGCCGTGCGCGGCGGCCGGCGTGGCGGTCGCGAGCGTGGCGGTGAGCGCGCCGGCGAGCAGCAGCGCGGCGCGGATGAGCAGGGTACGCATCAGCCGGCGGCCTCCACCGCGGCGCGGATGCCCTGGGGCGAACGGTCGGCGACCGGCTGTCCGTCGACCAGGATGGTCGGGGTGCCGGTGATGTTGGCGCGGCTGGCCTCGGCGGTGACGTGCTCGGTCCACGCCTCGTACTTCCCGTCGCGCACGCAGGACCCGAAGTCGTCGCGGTCCAGCCCGACGCCCACGCCGATGTCGATGAGCTGGTCGTCGCTCAGGCCGGCCCCGCCCTCGGGCGGCTGCCGTTCGAAGAGCGCGTCGGTGAACTCGCGGAACTTCCCGCCCTCGGCGGCGCAGCCGGAGGCGGCCGAGGAGCGGGTGGAGTACTCGGTGGTGGAGAAGCGGTCGAGGTACGCGACCGGGTGGAAGACGACCCGGGCCTTGCCCTGGTCGACGAGTTGGTTGACCGTGTCCCCGCTGAACTGCTGGAACTGCTTGCAGGCCGGGCAGAGGTAGTCCTCGTACAGGTCGATGGTGACCGGGCCGGAGCCGAGGACGATGCCGGTGCGGGCGTCGTTCGCGCCGGGCGGGGCGGTGAACTCGTCGGTCTGCTGGCTGCGGAACACGCTCCAGCCGATGAGGCCGGCGACGACCAGCACCGCGACGGCGGCGACCGAGATCCAGAGGGTGCGCTTGCGCCGCCGTTCCCGGGCCAGTTGTTCCCGCACCACCCGGGCGGCCTCGTTGCGTCCCTTACGACTACTCATCCTCGTCCTCCACGGCGGGGTCACCCGTCAGCCAGCCGTCCACCGAGAACGGGGTGCGGGGCCAGATCAGCAGGAACCCGGCGAGCGCCAGGAATCCCAGGTCCCGGAGGATCTCCGGCAGGTAGCTCGGTGCCTGTCCCTCGGCGAGCTGCCCGCCGCTGCCGAAGCAGCCGCAGTCGATCGCCAGGCCGCGCGTCCAGGCCGAGGCGATGCCCGCGACGAAGACCACCAGCAGCGCCGCGGAGATCCCGGCGGTCAGTCGGGTGGCCAGCCCGAGGAGCAGGAGTACGCCCAGCGCCAGCTCGACGAAGGGCAGCGCCGCGCCGATCACGGTCGCCAGGTCGTACGGCATGACCTGGTACGCGTTCACGGCGCGGCCGGAGGCGGCCAGGTCGCCCACCTTCGTCGCGCCGGCGACGAGCCAGACGGTGGCCAGCCCCAGCCGTGCGGCGACGCCGAGCCAGGGACGGACGGCGGGCCAGTGGACGGTCCCGGTTCGCGGTGCGGTCACGGTCATTGGTCGTTCCGTCCCCGGGGGAAGTTCCCGCCTCAGCCGGCGAGGGCGTCGCCGACGGCCTCGACCAGGTCGTTGCGCGCCCGGGCCACCCGGGAACGGATGGTGCCCACCGGCACCCCCTCCACGGCGGCGGCCTCCGCGTACGACAGGCCGAGCAGTTGGGTGAGCACGAACGCGCCGCGCCGCTCCGCGGGAAGCCGGCGGACCAGGTCGGCGGCGCCCAGGTGACCGGCGGGGTCGGGGTGCGGCCGGTCGGTCCACGCGTCGGCGGCGAGCCGGACGTCGAGGCGGCGTCGGCGGACGACGGTGCGCAGGTGGTCGGCGCACGCACGCCGGGCGATGCCGAGCAGCCAGGTGCGGGCGGAGGACCGTCCCTCGAAGCCGGGCAGCGCGCGGAACGCCCGCAGGTACGTCTCCTGGGTCAGGTCGTCCGCGCTGTCCGGGTCGACGAGGGCGGCGGCGAAGCGCCACACCTCGGCCTGGGTGAGCCGCACGAACGCGGCCTGGGCGACCGGATCCCCGTCGCGGGCGGCGAGTGCCCACTCGGTCGCCGACTCGCGCGCGGCGGTGGCCGCGTCGTCGGCCGGGCCGGTGGCGGCGCTCGCGCGCGGGACGGGGATCACGACAGACCAGGTTACGCGGAGCGTGGTGCGGCGGGAGGGCCCTTCGGCCCTTCCATGGTGTGCGCCACGTCGGGAACTTTTCCCGACCATCGGTCGACTACCCCCTCATGAACTGCGACGACGTACGCGAGGCGCTGTCGGCGCGGCTGGACGGGGAGGACCCGCGGGCGGCACCGACGGTGCTGGAGGCGCACACGGAGAGCTGCCCGGGCTGCCGGTCGTGGCTGACCTCGGCCGAGCGGGTGACCCGGCTGGCCCGGGTGCGACCGGTGGCCGTGCCGGACCTGACGGCCCCGGTGCTGGCGGCCGTGGCCGCCGACGCGGCGGTGACCCGGGCGGCGCCGGTGGCCGCGCTGCGGGCCCGCCGCCAGGTGCTGCGGGTCGCGGTCGCGGTCGCGGCGGTCGCCCAGGTGACGGTCGCGCTGCCGGTCCTGCTCGCCGGGCTGGGGGTGGCCGCCGACCCGCACACCAGTCGGGAGATGGCCTCCTTCGACATCGCCCTGGCCGTCGGCTTCGCGTTGGCCGCGTGGCGGCCCGAACGGGCGCGTGCGTTCGTACCCGTGGCCCTGGTCCTGGCGGTGTGCCTGGCCGGCACCAGCGCGATGGACATCGCCAACTCCACCACCGCGCTCGTGCACGAGGTGGGCCACCTCGCCGCCGTGGTGCAGGCGGGCCTGCTGTGGGCCCTGGGCCGGGTGAGCGACGAGACCGACCGGCCGCTGCGGGCGGCGGTCGCGGTGGGGCGCGGGTGACCCGCTCCGGTCCGGGGTTCCCGCGCTCCGGGTCGGCAGCGACGCGGCCGGCGCCCGACGCGCGGGCGTCGACCGGCCCGGCTGGTCGGCGGAGGGCGGTCTGGGCGAGCATGACCGCTATGACTGCCGCCCACCGCCGCTGGTCCGCCCGGTTCGCCGCCGCCGCCGGCCTGCTGGTCACCGTCGTCGCCCTGCTGCTCGCACCGGCCGCTCCGGCCAGCGCCCACGCGGTGCTGGTGAGCAGCAGCCCGAACTCCTCGGCGGTGGTGCCGGACGCCCCGTCGGAGGTGGTGCTGACCTTCAGCGAGGCGGTCCGCGAGGTGACCGGGAAGATCCGGGTCATCGCGCCGGACGGCTCCCGTGCCGACCGGGGTGACCCCGCCTTCGACGGCGGGGTGGTGACCATCGGAGTGGACCCGGCCGCCGGGCGCGGCACGTACCTGGTGAGCTACCGGGTGATCTCCGCCGACAGCCACCCGGTCTCGGGGGCCTTCACCTACTCGGTGGGTGCCCCGTCGACGCCGCCGACCGACTCCGGTGACGACAGCCGCGCGGACCCCGTCGTCTCCCACGGGATCAAGGTCGCCAAGTTCGTGGGCTACGCCGGCCTGGCGCTCCTGGTGGGGCCGGCGCTGGTGCTCGCCGCGCTCTGGCCGCGCCGGCTGTCCCGCTCGGGTCCGGCCCGGCTGGCCTGGACGGGCCTCGGGCTGGTGGCGGTCTCCACCCTGGCCACGGTCTGGTTGCAGGTGCCCTACACCAACGGCGGTGGACCCTTCGACGTCAGCGGCGAGGGACTCTCCGGGGTGCTCGGCAGCACCTTCGGTGCCACGCACCTGGTCCGCCTGGGCCTGCTCGCCGCGGCGGCGTTCCTGCTCCGGCCGCTGTTCGCCGGACCGGTCGGCCGGACCGACCTGGTGATCCTCGGTGTCCTGGGCGCGGCGGCGCTGCTGACCTGGCCGTTGTCCGGGCACCCGGCGGCGTCGCCCGCGCCGGCCGTCTCCGTCGTCGTCGACGCCGTGCACCTGGGCGGCATGGCCGTCTGGCTGGGCGGGCTGGCGATGCTCGCCGGCTTCCTGCTGCGCCGCGCCGACGAGCGGGAACTGGGGGCGATCCTGCCGATCTGGTCCCGCTGGGCGGCGCTGGCCGTCTCCGCGCTGCTGCTCGCCGGCACCGTGCAGGCACTGATCGAGGTGGCCACCCCGAGCGCCCTCGTCGACACCACGTACGGGCAACTGCTGCTCGGCAAGATCGGGTTGTTCGCGCTGGTCATCGCGGTGGCCGCGTACTCCCGGGCGCTGGTGCGGCGGCGGACCGCCGCCGGCCGGCCGGCGCCCGTACGGCGGGCGATCTGGGCGGAGCTGGCGATCACCGCGATCGTGCTCGGTCTGTCGGCGACGCTGGTGCAGACCACTCCGGCGCGGACCGCCGTCACGGACACCACCGGCGGGGAGAGCGGCTACTTCTCCACCACCCTGACCAGTTCGCTGTACTCGCTCCAGGTCGAGATGGACCCGGCCGAGCGGGGCAACAACACCGTGCACTTCTACGCGTACACCCTCGACAACCGGCCGCAGCCGGTGGTCGAGTGGCGGGCCACGGCGGCCCTGCCGGCGGCCGGCATCGAGCCGATCGAGGTGCCGCTGCTGCCGCTGACCGACAACCACGCCACCGGCGAGATCAACCTGCCGGCGTCGGGGGAGTGGCTGCTGCGCATCACCGTCCGTACGTCCGACATCGACCAGGCCACGGTGACCGCCACCGTGCCCGTCCGGTAACAGGAAGGCTCTCATCCCGATGATGCGTCTCCGGCGCTCCGCAACCGCCGCCGCCCTCGCCCTCGGGGCCGTCACCGTCGCCGTCCTCGGCGTCGCGTCGCCCGCCTCGGCACACGTCACCGTCAACCCGAAGGAGGCGACCCAGGGCAGCTACGGCCGGTTCGCGTTCCGGGTGCCCAACGAGAGCGACACGGCGTCCACGGTCAAGGTGGAGGTGGTGCTGCCGGAGAACGCCCCGGTCGGGTCGGTGTCGACGATGCCGGTGCCGGGCTGGACCGTGGCGGTGGAGAAGCGCAAGCTCGACCAGCCGGTCGAGGTGCACGGCAGCCAGCTCACCGAGGCGGTGTCCAAGTTGACCTGGACGGCCGCGGCCGACGCCGGGGTGAAGCCGGGGCAGTTCCAGGAGTTCCCCGTCTCCCTCGGCCCCCTGCCGAAGGTCGAGCGGATGGTGTTCAAGACGCTCCAGACGTACTCCGACGGCAACGTGCAGCGCTGGATCGAGGAGCCGGTGGCCGGCGCCGAGGAGCCGGAGAGCCCGGCGCCGGTGCTCACCCTGACGGCTGCCGCCCCGTCCGGCGCACCGACGCCGGGCACCGCCGGGGGCGGGGCCGCCGAGGCCGCCGACGAGGACGACGACGAAGCAGGGGACACCGGCCTGGCCACCGGACTCGGGACCGCCGGTCTCGTCGCCGGGCTCGGCGGACTGCTGCTGGGCGGGCTGGCCTTCGCGCGTACCCGACGGGAGTCCACGCCGAAGCCGTGACCCGCGCCTGAGCACCGGCCCGTCGGGACCCGTCCCGACGGGCCGGTCGTCTTTCTCCGCGTTGCCGCCTGAACCGCGCTGATCTGCGGCTTCACCTCGGTAAGGTCGGCCGGGTATCCGCTACGGAGGGGGACAAGGCGAATGCGGTTCGTGCGGGCGCTGGTCGGAACGCTGCTGTTGGTGGTCGGGATCTCGGCACTGATCGCCGGTGGGGCGCTCTGGCAGCTCAACCGGCACGCCGACCCGGGAGGCACCTTCGCCGCCCGCTTCGAGACGGTCCACACGCCGGGCCACGCGATCGTCGTCACCGACGTGGACGCGCTCCTGCGTACCGAGGCGCCCTTCGCCCGTGCCGGGTCGTCCCGGCTGCGGGTCGCGGCGCGCACGCCGGACGGACCGGCGTTCGTGGGCCTGGCACCCACCGACGAGGTGCGGCGCTGGCTGGACCCGGTGGCCCACGCCGAGGTCCGCCGGGTGGCACTGTCCCGGGGGCCGCTGCCGGTCCGCCTGGAGCCGGCCGGGCCGGCGGTCGGGTCCGTGGCGCCGGTCCCGCCGGTCGGGCGGCCCTTCTGGGTACGCGACGGGGTGGGAGCCCTGGAGTGGTCCCCGCGCGACCTGGCCGACCGGCAGCTCAGCCTGGTCGTGATGCGCCCCGACGGCCGGGCCGACGTGACCCTGGACCTGCGGGCGGAATGGCGGTCCGGCTGGCCCGCCCCGGCGATGGCGGGGCTGCTCACCGGCGGCACGCTGCTCGTCGTGCTGGCCGCTCTCCTGCTGCTGCGCCCGGGCCGGCCCCGCGAGGTGGTGTTCGTGGTCGAGCCGGACCAGGTCCCGGTGCTGGCCGGCCGGCTCGGCGTGACGTCGCTCAGCGGGCTCGGCGCGCAGCCCACCCGGGACAGCGACCGGCCGGCGGTCTCCGCCCGTCAACTGGTGTCGGTCGGTGCGGCGGAACGGTCGCGTCCCGTGCTCGGCCCGGTGCCGAGCCACCGCCCCGCGACGCTCGCGGATCTCGTCGGTGACCCGGCGCTCGCCTGGCCACCGATGGGACCCGCCCCGACCGATCCGCCGACCGGCGCGGCCGAGGGTGACCTGGCGGAGACGCGGCTGCGCCCCGCCGCCCCGGACGAACCGCGCTGAGGAAGAGACGGCGGCGGCCCTCCGCGCTGCCGACGCGAAGGGCCACCCGCACCGGGGGATCGGTGCCTACCCGAGAGACGCCCGAGGTAGTTGAGACCAGATTAGCGCCATTGCACGCTACTCGGGAAGACTGTCCATTTGGTGCACCTTCTCGGCGCGGGTCCGGATCGGCAGGGTCACCAGCAGCGCGAGGCTCAACAGCACGTACACGTTGCGGAGCAGGAACTCGCCCGGCGAGTCGGCGGGCTCGGGCGCGACGCCCCAGTCGTAGAACGACACCACCCCGTACACGATGATCGCCGAGACGGCGACGGCGGACACCGTGAGCCAGCGGCGGCGGCGCGCGCCGGACGGGGTCGCCGGGTCGGAGTCCCACGCCGCGTCGGCCAGCACCACCACCGCCGGGACGAACCAGTAGACGTGGTGGGTCCAGGTGATCGGGCTGATGAGCGCGCCGACCAGGCCGGTCAGGGTGAGACCGACGATCAGGTCACCGGCCCGGGCGGCCCGCGCGGCCCGCCACAGCCCGTACCCGGCGATGACCGTGACCAGCACCAACCACAGCAGCCGGTCCGGCCTCTCCGGTGCGGTGATCCGGCTCAGCAGCCCGAACAGCGACTGGTTGCCGGTGTAGTCGGTGCGGCCCACCCGCTCGGTCGCCCACAGTTCGTGGGTCCAGAACCGCCAGGAGTCGCGCGGCGCGACCGCCGCCGCCAGCAGCGTCGCGACGGCCGCGGTGACACTGGCCACCACCGCGGCCCGCCACCGGCGGCAGGCCAGCAGGTAGACGATGAAGATGCCCGGGAAGAGCTTGAGCGCCGTCGCCAGGCCGATGCCCACACCTGCCCAGCGCCGCGCCTTCGGTACGGCGAAGAGCAGGTCGGCCAGGATCAGCACGACCAGCAGCATGTTGATCTGACCGAAGGTGATCGTCTCGCGGGTGCTCTCCACGGCGAGCACGAACAGCACCGCCAGGCTGAGCGTGAAGATCCGCGGAAGGTGGTGCCGGGCGATCACCGGGTCGACCAGCCAGCGGGTGGTGACCACGACCGCGACCACCGTGAGGATCGAGAAGATCCAGACTGTCGCGCCCACGGTGAGCAGACCGAACGGCCAGAGCAGCAGGGCGCTGAACGGTGGGTAGGTGAAGTACAGCTCACCCTGCACCCGGTCCGGCTGGACGTAGTCGTAAAGCGGATTGCCCGCCCGCCACCAGTCCATGGCCGACATGTAGATCTTCAGGTCGAAGAAGTCGTGCTTCCGGTTGGGCAGGTACAGCGCCGGCAGCACGGCCGCGAGCGCCAGCACGGTGACGAGTCGACGGACAGTACGGCCGCCGTGTTCGTCGTCGGTGGTGGTGGGCGGTGCGACGGGTTCGGCTGGCACGGGCAAACCCTAGCGGGCGGCCTCCACGTCGGTGCACGGCGCGCGGCCGGTGGGCTGCGCGTAGGCTGTGCCGGTGGCTGATCTTCTCGTGTGGATCGACTGTGAGATGACCGGGCTCGACCTCGGCCGGGACAAACTGATCGAGGTGGCCGCACTGGTCACCGACCCCGACCTCAACGTGCTCGGTGAGGGCGTCGACGTGGTGATCCACGCCGACGAGGCGGCGCTGGACGCGATGCCGGAGATCGTCCGCACGATGCACGGCAAGTCGGGCCTGACCGAGGAGGTCCGCCGGTCCACGGTCACCCTCGCCGAGGCGGAGGACCTGGTCATGGACTACGTGACCAGCCACGTCAAGGACCCGCGTACCGCCCCGCTGTGCGGGAACTCGATCGCCACCGACCGGGGATTCATCACCCGGGACATGCCGCGCCTCGACGCCCACCTGCACTACCGCATGATCGACGTCTCGTCGATCAAGGAGCTGTGCCGGCGCTGGTACCCGCGCGTGTACTTCGGCCAGCCGCAGAAGGGCCTCGCGCACCGGGCCCTCGCGGACATCCGGGAGAGCATCCGCGAGCTGGAGTACTACCGGCGCACCCTCTTCGTGCCCCTGCCCGGCCCCGACGTGGAAACCGCCCGGGCGATCGCCGCCGAGCTCTGACCGCCGTCCCGCCCGGAGTCGGGCGGTGGCGGGAACCCGGTGGACGGGTCGGCCGGTCGTGGGGTTATGATTTCTCCGCACCCGCCCGGGGGTGATCGACCGGGGCGGACGGCATGGTGGCTGTAGCTCAGTTGGCAGAGCACCGGGTTGTGGTCCCGGTTGTCGTGGGTTCAATTCCCATCAGTCACCCGGTGAGCGAAAAGGCCCCCTCCGCGTGGAGGGGGCCTTCGTCGTTCCGCTCAGGGGGTCGGAGTCGGGGTCGGGCTGACGTCCGGGTCGGCGCTCGCCGTCGGCTCGGCCGACGCCGGCTCGTACGGCAGGGCGCTGCCCTTGACGTACTGCTCCCAGCTCATGTTCCAGTCGGTCCAGCCGTTGCCGTTCTGCAGCTTCCGTTCGGTGCCCTTGACGGTGATCGGGTCGCCGACGCGGGTGTTCGCGAAGAGCCACGCCCCGTTGGCCATCGAGACGTTCACGCAGCCGTGTGACACGTTGACGCGGCCCTGCTGCCCCTCCGACCACGGCGCGGCGTGGATGAACTCGCCACCCCAGGTCAGCCGCTGCGCGTAGTCGATCTTCGTGCGGTAGCCGTCCTCGGGGCCCAGCTCCTCGAAGGTGTCGAAGACCGTCTTGCGCAGCTTCTCGATCACGACCATGGTGCCGCTGGACGACGGCGTGGTCTTCTTGCCGAGGCTGACCGGGATCGTCTTGATCACGGAGCCGTCCTTGGTGACGGTCATCCGCTTCGTCTTGTTGTCCACCGTCATGACCACCGCCGGGCCGATCTTGACGTCGACGCTCAGGTCGGCGCGGCCGTACCAGCCGTCGCCCAAGGGCAGGCCGCCGGCCTGGACCTGGTACTTCACGGTGCTGTTCGCCTTCCAGAACTCCTTCGGGCGGTAGCGGATCTCGGTCGGGCTGACCCAGTGCCAGATGCCCTCCTGCGCCGGGGTCGAGGTGACCGTCATCCGGCGCTGCACGTCGTCCCGGTGGTCCTCGGGGATGTTGCGGCTGAACTTGACGATCAGCGGCATGCCGACGCCCACCACCTGGCCGTCGCCGAGGAAACTGCTCACCCGTACCTGGTTGGCCGGCTTCGCCATCGTGGTGAAGGTGCTCGTGGCCGTGGCAGGCTTGCCGTCGTCACCGGTCGCCGTCACCGTGGCGGTGTACGTCTCGCCGTACTCCAGCGCGCCGGTCGGCAGCCAGCTCCCGCCGGCCGGCGCCAGCGTGCCCTCGACGGCCGTGCCAGCCGTGTCCTTCAGCTCGACGGTCGTCTCCTGGGCGTCCTTCGTGGTGAAGGTGATGCCCGTGGAGGCGGGGACGTCCTTCGCGTCGGCGGCCGGCTCGACGATGGTCGCGGCGGCCTTCGGCGCGCTCGCCGGCGCGCTCGCTGGCGCGTCGCCGCCGCCCTGCCAGCCGGGCGACGTGCCGCCGTCGTCGGAGGTGCAGGCGGAGGTGACGGCGAGTACCGCGGCGAGCAGGCCCGCCGCGAGTCCACGGCGTCGTCCGCCGTGCCGATTCCGCTGGTCGGAGACAGCTCGCATGATTCCCTCACAGTCGTGGTGCCCGGTTGCCCATGGTGCCTCACAGACGTGCCAGGGCAGGTACCCGTTCCGAAAGGTGAAGCGAAACACTCCGAGCGAGATGTCCGAATTCTGTCACCTCGCGCGGGGCGAACGACTCGACAGTCGGCGATCGGTCAGAACGCGGAGCCGGAACCACCCTCGGGCACCGGCAGCGCGCTGCCCTTGACGAACTCCGCCCAGCTCAGGCTCCAGGCCGTCCAGCCGTTACCGGCCGCGAGCTGACGCTCGGTGCCCTTGATGGTGATGGGGTCACCGACCATGGTCTTCTCGAACAGCCAGCGAGCGTGCGCGGTGGAGACGTTGACGCAGCCGTGCGAGACGTTCTGCCGGCCCTGCACGTGCTCCGACCACGGTGCGGCGTGGATGTACTCGCCACCCCAGGTGAGCCGCTGGGCGAAGTCGATCTCGGTGACGTAGCGGTTCGCCGGGTCGGGATCGTCCCGCGTGTCGAAGACGGTCGACTCCGTCTTCTCCATCACCACCATCGTGCCGCTGGAGGACGGGGTCTTCTTCTTGCCCAGGCTCACCGGCACGGTCCGGACCACCTGGCCGTCCTCCATGACGGTCATCTTCTTGGTGGCGTTGTCGACCTTCATCTCGAAGGCCCGGCCGATCTTCACGGTCGCCGTACGGTCGACGTTGCCGTACCGGCCGTTGCTGAGCGGGATGCCGGCCAGGGCGATGCGCACGCTGATCGTGGTGCCGGGCTTCCAGTACTTCGGGGCGCGGTAGTAGGCCTGCGTGCCGTTCTCGATCCAGTGCCAGGCACCCGGCTGCGGCGGGTCGGTGCGTACGAACATCCGCCGCTGGACAGCCGCCCGGTCCTTCTTCGGAATACCCGGGTGGAACTCGGTCACCACCGGCATGGCCACGCCGTAGGTCTTGTCGTCGAACAGGTAGAGACCCGAGTTGATCATTTTGCCGGGTTTCTTCATCGTGGTGAAGGTGCTGGTGCCCTCGCTGCTCGTGCCGTCGGCCCGCGTCGCGGTGACGGTGGCGGTGTAGCGGGTGCCGTACTTCAGCGGTGCGGACGGAACCCACGAGGAGCCGTCGGCGCGCAGCCTGCCCTCCACCGCCTTGCCGTCGGCGGCGGCGAGCGTGACGCTGGACACCTTGGCGCCGTCGGGCAGGTCGGCCCCGATCTCCACGCTGGCGGGGCGGTCCTTCGCGCCGTCGGCCGGTGTCACCGCCAGCGGTGGGCCCTTGGGTTCGGCGGGCGCGGCGGACTCGGTCGGCGCGCTCGTGGCCGGCGTGGTGCCGCCGACAAACTCCGCTTCCTTCTTGTCCGCGCCGCAGCCGCCCAGTGCCAGCGTCGCCGCCAGTGCCAGGGCGCACACCATCGCCCCGGACCGCGTGAACCTGCCCATCCCCACCTCTGTTCTCGCGTGCCTGGCGCACATCGTGCCGTATCGCCGCCGTCCCTCAATGCCCGGTCGCGGCGTGGGCGGGGGTTTTGCTCCTTTTGACCGGTAAGCGGGGCCGAAGGGAGGAGCCGGGGAGTGGATTGGAACCCCCCTCGGAGGGCGTGCTAATCTTCTCCCCGTTGCCGACGAGCGCCGCTAGCTCAACTGGCAGAGCAGCGGACTCTTAATCCGCGGGTTCGGGGTTCGAGTCCCTGGCGGCGCACCACGATCAAGGCTCTGACCTGGTGGTTCACACTGGGTCGGGGCCTTTTTCGGGTACGCGGGCGGTGGGCGGTGGCTCGGTGGGTGCTCGGGAGCCGTTGGACCGGGCTGGCGGCCGGTAGACATGGCACCGAGCGCATGGACACGCGCTCGGATTCGACGAGCGGCGCCGAACCCGTGCGCCGCCGGCCCCCGCTCCAGAGCATCGGCCAACCGCCGCAGCCGCCCCTCATCCAGGCGACACCGAAACCCACCGGGCCCCTTCGAGGCGAGGGCCTGTTCACCACCGGCCCGCCACCGGTACACCGCGGTCTGCGACACCCGCAACCTGCGCGCGATCTCCGGCACCGACACACCCTCGGCGAACCACCCCGCCACCTGCCGCCGCACCACCTCGCGCCTGGCCCGCCCCCGCGCGGACAACCCACCTCCATCGGGATACCTCATCCCATCGATCTACCCCAGCCCAAGCCCATCACACAGACCACATCGGACGAACCTGGCCATTCAAGATCTGTAGCGGCACCGCGGCCGCGCCGACGGGGAGGTGGAGGCGCCAGTGGGTGCTCGGAGGATGGGAAAGCCGACCCACACGAAGGAAAAGGGGCGTCCCCCTGAGGGGACGCCCCTTTTCCGCCACCCCGCCGGGTCGGCGGATTCGGCGACGGTGGCATCACTCAATCAACGACCGACCATGTGACGCGACGACACGTCACGAGAAACGAGGAAGCCGAACCGCCTTGTCCACCGTCCGGCAGAGGCCACGGTAGAACTCGACCATCTTCTCGTCTGTCGGCTCCTGCTCCTGCGTCTTCTCCAGGGCCCTGCGGGCGCCCACGGACAGCGCACGCACGAGCCGCTTGGCAGCCTCCGAATCTTCGATCTTCCGGATGTCCAGATATCCCATTGCCCGGCCGGGGCTGAGCCACTCGTCGAACTCGTCGACTGCGGCCACGTCGGCGGGGACCAGCCTCATGACGTGCGACAGCACCCTGCCCTGGATCCACCACTCCAGGTCGTCGTCGAACAGCACCGCCAACACCAGGACCCCCATGCCGAGTAACAGAACTGGAACATCAGAAGCCGATGCGGATGACGTCCTACCCGGAGAGCATGCCGTACACCAGCGGCAGGCGGCGTTGCTGCCGTACGCCGATGTGGTGGTGTGTGCGGAAATTCTTTCAGTCGCTTAACCAGACGGCCGGCGGGATGGTCGTACATCTGGGTGCTCCACGGGTGCTCGGGTGCCGTGAGACGGTCCCGTGGTCGGGTGGACTGCCTGGGACGCCGACCCAACGGAATCGGGCCAGAACCGCGAACAGATGGACTCTCGCGACCCGAGTGGACCGGTTGACTCGACCAAGATCATGCTCTTAATCCGCGGGTTCGGGGTTCGAGTCCCTGGCGGCGCACCAACGAGCAAGGTCCTGACCTGGTGGTTCACACCGGGTCGGGGCCTTTTTCGTATGCGCAGCCTGTGGGTGGTCGCTCGATGGGTGCTCGGGAGCCGTTGGACCGGGGCCGGAAGCGGCCGGTCGATATTCGTGGGCGAGCCGGGCGGCTGTGTCGAACGCCACCGCCCAGGGGAAGGCTTTCTGCCGCTCGTTGCCGCTGCCGGGCGGGTGCGGTTCCCATTGGTCGTCGGGGCCGAGCAGGACGCGTACCCCTTCGTCGCGGAGGCTGGCCACGGCCTGCCGGAACGGTGCCCGCGCGGCGAGGGCGGCGTTGACGAACGGGACGATGACGGTCGGCACCTGCCTGCCGATCAGCTCGGCGACCGAGGTCATGGCGTAGTTGTCGGCGAGGCCAAGGGCGACCTTGTTGATCGAGTTGTACGTCGCCGGTGCGATGACCAGGGCGTCGGCGGCGGGAACACGTCTTCGACTGCTACTCCCCGACGCCGGCGAAGAGCGTGCGAGGCGTGTGGAGCGGGGTTGCCGACAAGATCGCCAGTGAGCAGACCCAACGGGTGGTGGTCAACCTCAACGACTGGCGTGGCGATCTCGCGGCGTTGCAGAAGCAGTTCGACGACTGGCCGCTCCCGGGGCTGAAGGAACTGGTGGCGGTGACGCGCAGCGGGGCGATAATCCAGATCCTGCGACGAGACTGAAGGGCTATCCATGGCGACCGAGTACCGCTTGACACTGGCCGGCGACATTCCTCTCGATGTGCTGGCCAACGTCGTCGCCCCGGTCGGTGTTGAGGAGTCGGCGGCAGATGGCAGGCCCCGGGTGTTGAGCGCGGACCTCCGCGATCGGTGTGGTTACGCGGTGAGCATCTACGCCGGATCCCACGGCTACTTCGAGGCCGAGGATGGTGACGGCTCGGTGTGGGAGTGGGAACCGGAGCGGTACGTCACCATCGGCTTCCGGCTGAGCAAGGACGAATCATCCGACCGGGCGACGCGGGAGATGCTGGCGTCTGTGGCCCGGGTGCTGGGAGAGCGGCCGGAGGACGCCGCGCTGATCCTCGACGCCGACTGGCTGCTGCTGACCCGCTTCTCCGGAACGCTGCGCAGGCACGCGCCGAGTTGGTGGGACGTGCACGGCGGCGACGATCTTGTCGGACGGTGAGTGGTTCGGAGCCGGTCGTCGGCGATGACGCTGCTGGCGTGGGGAACATCGGCGGTTCGCGTCCAGGGGGACCTCTATCTCCCGGTACCGGGCTGCGGCCGTGGCTCAACCCGGTCGACTAACCGCTCGAGGTCGCGACTCCATCGTCAAGGTAGACACCGCCACGTCCGATCGCGGCGATCGCCGCGGTGACCCGCCGAGCCAGTCGGGGGATCAACACCTCGCCCAGGCGTTCCGGCTCGACGAACTCGAAGCCGTCGAGCTCGTCCGGGCACAGCCGCATCGCCGCGATCTGGTCCGCCGTCAGCACCCCGCCGTCGAACACGAACATGAGCCCGCCGTCCCACGGCGGGCTCGCCGGCACCCAGTCGACACACAGCAGCGCCCCTGCGGGTATCGACAGGCCCAGTTCTTCCCGGATCTCGCGTGTGCAGGCGTCCGCCGGGGACTCGTCCAGTTCCACGGTTCCGCCGGGGACTTCCCACACGTCCTTGTAGGCCGGGTGGACCAGCAGCACCCGGCCGGTCTGGTCGCGGAGGATCAGGCCGGCCGCCGCGCGGACCCGCGTCACGCTGGCGATGTAGGAGAGGTCCGGTTCGGTCTGCGTCTCGGCCACGCGACCGACCCTACGGGCTCGCCCTCGGCGCATGCCCGCTCCCGAAGGATGACTTCAACGGATCGGAGCACGGTGGGATTTTGGCAGGTGCGCCAGCCAACTGCTGATGACGGTGAAGTCGCGGTCGGTCAGGCCGTGACGGGCGTCGACCCGATGCAACAGGGCTGGGCCGTGGTGATGGACGGACACCCAGCCGCGATCGGCAGGGGAGATCTCGTCGTCGACCCACACGAAGGGACGACCCTGCGCCCACTCGACCAGGCCGCGGGTCTTCCAGTGGAGGGCGCCGTCCTCGTCGGAGTCGGGCCAGTCCACCATTGGCAGGGCCGGCAGCCCGAGCAGCGGAGCCAGGACGTCGTTCGCGTCGCTCATCCACGTGGACGCCCATACGAGGTCACACGGTAGGGCGGCCAGCAGGCGGCCGTGTTCCGGTTGGACCCTGTGCAGCAACGGATGGACGTCGTCCGGTCGAACCTGTACACGGGTCTGATTGCGTGGCGCGTCCGGTGGTGCTCCGAACGGAATGAGCGGGCCGTCCACGTCGAGGAACAGCAGCGGGCGCTCCGAGGCGGACATCTGCATAGGTTAGCCCTCAACCTACTCAGCCCCCGTCGTCAGCGGCGATGGTCAGCCGGCGGACAGGACCTCGCGGAGCCGTGCGGCGAACTCCTCCGGCTTGCCCGCGTAACCGAACTCGCCACCGAGGAACCCGCCGTGGTGGCTGGGGAACACCGTGGCCTCCTGGCCGAGCAGGGCCGCGGTGCCCAGCGCCGTACGCGCGGTGTACGTCCCGGCCGACTCCTCGCCGACCGCGACCACGATCCGGGTCGGTGCCGCGGTGAGCAGCCCCGGGTCGGGACGGTAGTCGGTGATTGCCCACGAGTTCTTCGACAGGAGCGGATCGTCGCGAGTGCCGTCGTCGTCGGTCGGCATGCCGAACGTCGCCGGGTCGGGCATGGGCTGGGCGAAGTACTCGTCGGTGAACTCACCCTGCCAGGACGTCATGGCGATGAATGCGGCCATGCCCGCACCGAAGCCGTTCGCCTGGTATGCCTCGTGGAAGGCGGCCCGGGCCCGCTCGGCGGCTGCGGCGTCGGGAAGCACGGCGTTGATCGGCGGCTCGTGCGCCACCAGCGTGACGACGTCGCCGGGGTGGGTGGCGACCAGTTCGAGCGCGGTCACCGCGCCGCCGCTGCTCGCGAACACGTCGACCGGACCGGCGCCGAGCGCCTCGATCAGCAGGTGGAGGTCGGCCGCCTGCTGCTGGGGGGTGTGGTCGGACCGGCCGTCGCTCCGGCTGCTGCGGCCCAGGCCGCGCGGGTCGTAGGTGACGACCGTGCGGTCGGTGAAGTGGGCGGCGAGCGCGTCGAAGCCCTCCGCGGTCATCGGTTGACCGATCATGAGGAGCGCGGGCCGACCGTCGGCCGGCGGGAGCGGTCCGCGTACGTCGTAGACCAGGTCGACGCCGGGCGTGCTGAGCGTGTAAGTCTGCTTCGTCGTCATGACGGCGACACTACGAGCAGGGTGTGACCATCGCGGATGGGGCCGGCGACCGCGATCGGCCGCCGGCCCCGCCGTGTCAGCCGCCGCTCACGGTGAGCGTGTCCACGTCGAACAGGGAGCCGGAGCCGCCGGTGAAGACGAGGTGCAGCGGGCCCGTGCCGGTGCCGTTCAGCGTGGTGCTCACCGTCTGGAAGGTCTCCCAGCCCCCGGTGTTCGGCACCGTCACCGAGCCGAGCAGCGTCCCGGTCGACGAGCCGGACCGGATCTGGATCGTGCCTCCCGCGCCGCCCGACGAGATCCGGGCCGAGAAGCCGGTCCGTCCAGCCGTGCTCACCTGCGAGTAGCCCGCCCAGTCGCCGTTGTTGATGTAGCCGAGGGTACGGCCGCCGCTGGCCGGGGCGTGGTTGGCGATCTGCACCCCCGAGGACGAGGTGTAGGACTCCCCTTCCACGGTCACCGAGCCGGTGGTCAGCTCCTTGACGCGGATGTTGCGGAAGGAGACGTCGTCGCCCGTACCGTGGTTCTGGATCCCGATGTAGCCCTGTTGCAGGCTGCGGGCCGGATCGGTGTTGGTGAAGTCGTTGACCCGCACCCCGTTGAGGAACACCTGCACCCGTTCGCCCTGCACCAGGATCTCGTAGGTGTTCCAGCTGCCGGGCGGGTTGAGGGCGGCGTCGCGGGCGGCCACGTCGGGTGCCTTGATCGCGTAGACGGCGCCGGTGGTGCGCTCGGGCACGTCGGTGGCGTCGAGCTGGATCTCGTAGCCGTCCCGGGTCCCGGACCAGGGCGACGAGGAGGCCGGGTAGCCGATGTGGACGCCGGAGTTGTCGTCCCCGGCGAGTCGCCAGTCCAGCTTCAGGGAGTACGACCGGAACTCCTTGGCCGAGTACCAGTACGTGCCCAGGCCGCCGAAGGAGCTGAGCGTGGCGTCGGTGTTGGTGAACCCGCCCGGCCCGGCCTGCGACCAGCCGGTGGTGGAGCCGTCGTACAGCGTGGTGTACCCGGTCTCCGGGCGGCAGTCGGCCTTTGCCCAACCGGCCGCGTACCGGATGCCGCCCAGCAGGTGCGCCCGGAACGCCGCGTCGGAGTACGACGCCTGGGTGTGCCCGCCGCCGGTGTAGAACGCCCGGCCCGAGGACTGCGTGCGGCACCAGGCGATGGGATGGTCGCCCATGGTGCCGCCGGAGTAGCTGCCCTCGTCGAGGCTGGCCAGCACCCGCGCGGAGGAGCGGGGGTTGGTGCGGTAGTTGTACCACTCGTCGGTGCGGGTCCAGCTCCGCGGCAGGTGCGCGGTGGCCGGGTGGGCGCGGTTCTCGACGCGTACGGTGGCCTGCTGGATGGCGGGGTGCGAGGCGAACCAGGCGCCCACGAGCTGGCCGTACCAGGGCCAGTTGTACTCGGTGTCGGCGGCCGAGTGGATGCCGACGAAGCCGCCGCCGCCGTTGACGTACGCCTCGAAGGCGCTCTGCTGGGTGGCGTCGAGGACGTCGCCGGTGGTGTTGAGGAAGACCACCGCCTTGAACCGGGCCAGGTTGGTGGTGGTGAACGCGGCGGCGTCCTCGGTGGCGGTGACGGTGAAGTTGTTCGCCGCGCCGAGGTCCCGGACGGCCTGCGTGCCGACGGCGATGGAGTCGTGCCGGAAGCCGGCCGTCTTGGAGAAGAC
Organism: Micromonospora sp. BQ11; assembly: GCF_052068135.1. Classification (NCBI taxonomy): domain Bacteria; kingdom Bacillati; phylum Actinomycetota; class Actinomycetes; order Micromonosporales; family Micromonosporaceae; genus Micromonospora; species Micromonospora sp. BQ11. Next base: position 614,212 of record NZ_JBQHDB010000001.1, read on the forward strand.
CAGGACCTGGTACGCCGGGTCGGCGGCCAACGCCGGCGGTGCCGGGGCGAGACTGCCGGCCAGCAGCGCGGCGGCTGCCACGGCCACCAGGCGTCGTGCTTTGACAAAAGGCATGGTGATCCTCTCAGGAGAGGGTGAACGAGTCGACGTCGAACAGGGATCCGGTGCCGGTGCCGGTGTAGACGAGGAACAACGGGCCGGAGCCGGTGGTCGTGAGGGTGGTGGAGACGGTCTGGAAGGTGCTCCAGCTCCCGGTCACCGGCACGGTGACCGATCCCAGGAGGGTTCCGGTGGACGAGCCGGCGCGTACCTGGATGGTGCCGCCGGACCCGGCGGAGGAGACCCGGGCGGCGAACCGGGTCCTGCCGCTGGTGGAGACCGAGGCGTACCCGGTCCAGTCGCCGTTGTTGATGAATCCGACGGTCCTACCGCCGTCGGCCTCGGGCTTGTCGACCACCTGGACGCCGGACTGGGAGCTGTACGACTCCGCCTCGGTCGGGCCGGTGAGGGTGAAGGCGTCGACGTCGAAGAGGTTGCCGCTGCCGCCGGTGAAGACCAGGAAGAGGGGTCCCGATCCGGCGGGTGCCGAGGAGAGCGTCGTACTGACGGTGGTGAAGCTCTCCCAGCTTCCGGTCACCGGCACGGTGACCGACCCGAGCAGGGTGCCGGTGGAGGAGCCGGCGCGCACCTGGATGGTGCCGCCGGCGCCGGCCGAGGAGACCCGCGCGACGAAGGTCGCGGCGCCGCTGAGCCGGTACGGCTGGAAGGAAACCCAGTCACCGTTGTCGATGAATCCGACGGTCTTGCCGCCTTCGGCGCCGGCCTTGTCGACGACCTGGATGCCGACCTGTCCGAAGTGGTGCTCGGCCTGCCGGTGGCGGGGTTGCAGCACCGCCCGCGCGTGGGTGGTCAATCCTCCGCCGTCGGTGTACTCGGCGTCGATGACGCCGTAGATGTTGGCCGAGGCGTCGTGCTCACCGTCGACGGGAATGGTGATCGTCCCGGTGCAGCCGGTCGTCGAGGTGATCCCGTGGTCGTGGCTGTCGTGGCCGAGCAGGTAGCTGACGGTCACCTTGGCGCAGTCCACGGTGCCGTCCTCGGCGTCGGTCACGGTGACCGAGAACCGTAGGGTGTCGCCGAAGGTGAAGAGCTGCCCGACGGCCGGGCTGGTGAGGGTCACCACGGGTGCGGTGTTGCCGACGGTGATCGGCACGCTGGCGGTGGCGGTGAGCCCGGTCGGGTCCGTCACCGTGAGTGTCGCGGTGTACTGGCCGTTGGTGGTGTAGGTGTGCGACGGGTTCGCCGAGGTCGAGGTGGCGCCGTCGCCGAAGGTCCACCGGTAGGTGAGCGCGCCCCCTTCGGGGTCGGAACTGCCGGCGGAGGAGAACGTGACGGTCAGCGGTGCCGCCCCCGACGTCTTGTTCGCCGACGCCTTGGCCACGGGTGCCTTGGGGCCGGGCTTGTACTCGACCCGGTACAGCGCGACGTTGGTCGAGGAGGTGCCGTAGTCGAGCACGTAGAGCGCCCCGTCCGGCCCGAACGCCATGTCCATCACCTGGGTGCCCTGCCAGGGGAAGGAGGCGATGGAGCCCGGCGACCCGTCGGCGTTGACGTCGATGGCCTTGATCCACTTGCGGCCGTACTCGCCGGCGAAGTAGTGGCCGTTGAGGTCGGCCGGGAACTTGACCGACGAGTTCAGGGCCGCGTTGTAGCGGTAGACCGGGCCACCCATCGGGGACTCGGAGCCGCTGCCGAACTCCGGGGGCGAGCCGGCCGAGCCGCCGTACCGGATCCAGGACGCCTTGGCCGGTGGCAGGGTGGTCAGGCCGGTGTTACGGAACGAGTTGTTGGTCGGGCCGGTCGCGCAGGCGTACTTCGCTCCGCCGGTACCGGTGGCGAAGTCCCACTCGTGGTAGGTCTCCTCCGGGGTGTTCGTGCCGGTGCAGTAGGGCCAGCCGTAGTTGCCCGGTCCCGGGATACGGTCGAACTCCACCTGTCCGGCCGGCCCGCGTCCGGTGACCGCACCGCCGTCCGGGCCGTAGTCACCGAGGTAGACCACGCCGGTGGCCCGGTCGACGCTCATGCGGAACGGGTTGCGGAAGCCCATCGCGTAGATCTCCGGCCGGGTCTTGGCCGTGCCGACCGGGAAGAGGTTTCCGGTGGGGATCGAGTACGAACCGTCCGCGTTCACCTTGATCCGCAGCAGCTTGCCCCGCAGGTCGTTGGTGTTGGCCGAGGTGCGTTGGGCGTCGAACTGCGGGTTGCGGTCGGTGCGCTCGTCGATGGGTGACGAACCGGAGGACTCGAACGGGTTGGTGTCGTCACCGGTGGTCAGGTAGAGGTTGCCGGCGGCGTCGAAGTCGATGTCACCGCCGACGTGGCAGCACTGGCCACGGTCGGACGGGACCTTGAGCACCACCTTCTCGGAGGCCAGGTCGAGGGTGTTGGAGGTGGTGAGCACGAAGCGCGACAGCCACAGTTCGCCCTTCCACGCGGCCCAGTCGGTGGCGGTGCCCGTCTTCGGTGCGTCGCCGCTCGGAGTGCTCAACTTCGGCGAGTAGTAGAGGTAGACGTGGCGGTTGGTGGCGAAGTTCGGGTCGACCCCCACCCCCTGCAGGCCTTCCTCGTCGTGGGTGTAGACGCTCAACTTGCCGGCGACGCTGGTGTTGCCCGCGGCGTCGGTGAGCCGCACCGTGCCGTCACGGGCGGTGTGCAGGACCGACCGGTTCGGCAGGACGGCCAGGGACATCGCCTGGCCGAGTTCGGCCGAGCCGATCGCCAGGGTCACCTGCTGGTAGTCGGCCGGGTCGATGGTGGTGTGGGCGGCGGCAGGGGTCGTGGTGCCGGTGACGGCGACCACGCTGCCGGCGACGCTGAGCAGGGCGGCGTGGAACAGCCGCGACCAGCGCCTCCGTCGGGACGGGGACATGGGCGTACTTCCTCTCCTGAGCTGGGGGAACAGCCAGGCAGAGCGCGCGCCGCCGCGCTGGATGCCGGTGGTGGGGGATGGTGGTGGGGATGGTGGTGGTCGGGCTGGCGGGTGCCGGGGCCGCCAGCGGACGGACGGGGTCAGCCGGGCACCGCCGACGTGCCGCGGGCTGCGGTCGCCGGTGCGGTACCGACGGTGGTCGGGTCGGCGAGGACCCGGTCGACGACCACGCCCGCCGCGCCCCGCGCGGCGGCCGTGAAGCCGAGGTTCGAGGCGACGAAACGGCAGCGGGCGGCCGGACCCGCCACCGCGAGACGGTCCAGTTCCCGCTGCGCGGTGGGGAGCAGCCGGTCCGCCAGGGTGGCGAAGTATCCACCGAGGACGATCGCCCGGGGGTTGACCAGGTTGACCAGGATCGCGCCACCCAGGCCGAGCCAGCGCCCCACCTGCGCGACCGCCGCCTCGGCGACCGGATCGCCGGCCTCCAGCCGTCGGCTGATCTCGCGCAGCCGTTCCTCGGGGTCGCGGACCTGGTGGGTGTGGGGCTGCTCGGGGGTGATCAGGCGGACCAGTTCGGCCAGGCCGACCTTCGTCTCCCAGCAGCCGGTACGCCCGCAGCCGCAGCGCCGTCCGGCCGGGTCGACGGGGAGGTGGCCCACCTCGCCGGAGAAACCCTCGGCCCCGCGCAACAGCCGACCCCCGACGATCATGCCGCCGCCGACGCCCACCTCACCGGTCAGGTAGACCAGGTCGTCGGTGCCGGCCGCGACGCCGTAGGTGTACTCGGCGAGGGCGGCGAGGTTCGCGTCGTTGTCCACCTCGACCGGGAGGTGCGCCGGGAGCGCGGCGCGGAGGCGGTCGGCCAGCGGGAGGTGGCGCCAGCCCAGGTTGGGTGCCAGGACGACCACGCCACGCTCGACGTCGATCAGGCCGGGCACGGCGACCACCACGCCGGCCGCCGGCGCGTCTCGTCGCCGCATGTCGCGCAGCGCTCCGCGGATCACTCCGGCGAGTCGGTCGACCGCGGCGTCGGGCCCGCTGCCGGCGGCGTCGAAGGCCGTACGCCGCTCGACCACCGGACGCCCGGCCAGGTCGATGCCGTGCACACCCAGATAGTCGACGTTGATCTCGACGCCGAGCGCGCCCACCGTGGCGCCGTCGAGGGCGAGGACCCGTCCCGGCCGCCCGGCGAAGCCCGAGCGCTGGAGGCCGATCTCCCGGACCAGCCGACGGGTCAGCAACTCGTCGACGAGGCTGGACACGGTGGCCTTGTGCAGGCCCGTGCCGGTGGCGATGGTCGCCCTCGGTCGGGGGCCGTGGTCCCGCAGGTGGACGAGGACGCGGCTGAGGTTGGTGCGCCGCAGCGACAGCTGGTCGGTGGGCGCGGTGGCGGCCCGTGTCCGCGCGACGCGATCCCGGCCCGTCATGTCCGCCCCATTTCGTCTGGTGGCGAGACTAATCAAGCACGAGCCCTACATCGATGGCAATAGCTGTCCTGCGGGGTGGACGGACGGGCGTCGGCTCGGCCTGCTCCGACGACATCGCGTTCACCTGCGTCCAGAACGAACCGATCGGCCGTATTTCCCGTGTTCAGTGTCAGGGTCGCCAATCAGATTCACGGAGGCACGATGCCCACGGTGCGAACTGGTCCGGTCGTCGGACTGCTGGTGCAGACCGTCCTGCTCGCGGTGCTCGCCGGCACGGTCGGCCTCGGCACGGCGGGCTGGCTGGCGGGTCTGGGCTACGGGATGGTCCTGTGCGCCCTGCTCAGCCGGGGACTGTCCCGTTCCGGCGCACGCGGTCTCAGCCCGGCCGACCGGGTGACCCTGGGCCGGGCGATCCTCGCCGGCGGCGTGACGGCGCTGGCGGCGGACTCGTTCGACCGCCCGGCGCCGGTCGCGCTGATGGTCACCCTCACCGCCGTGGCGCTGGCGCTGGACGCGGTGGACGGGTACACGGCCCGCCGTACCGGGACCACCAGCGAGCTGGGTGCGCGCTTCGACATGGAGGTCGACTCGTTCCTCGTGCTGGTGCTCTGCGCCTACGTGGCACCGTCGGCGGGCGGTTGGGTGCTCGCGATCGGTGCGATGCGGTACGCCTTCGTCGCCGCCAGCTGGGGGCTGCCGTGGATGCGTGGATCGTTGCCGCCGCGCTACTGGCGTAAGGTCGTCGCAGCGATCCAGGGCGTGGCGCTGACGGTGGTGATGGCCGAGGTGCTGGCCGGTCCGCTGACGGTCGTCGTGCTGATGGTGTCGCTGGCGCTGCTCGTCGAGTCGTTCGGCCGCGACGTCCGCTGGCTGTGGACGACCCGTCGCACCCGCCGGGCGACCGTCGGGAGGGCGCCGACCCGTCCGGACAGGGTGGAGATCCCGGTCCACGCGGGCCGTGCCACGAACCGTGGCATCGAGGTCGCCACCCTACGACGGGGCGGACCGCTCCGGGAGATGCCGGGTGGGCCGGCGAGGCACGAACCTCCGCGGGTCCCGGTGGCTCGGGACGGGATCGTCCGGGTCTGAGACCCGCCGCCGCATCACCAGGATCAACGGAAGGACCCCAGGTTGTCGCTCATGACGCGGGTACGCCGGCGCCCGGCCCAGGGGCGGTGGCCCGGGCAGGACGACCCGGCGGCCGACGGACACACCGACGGTACGTCGGGCGGTGCCCCCGACGACGACGACCCCGGCGCCACCGCCCGGACCTGGCGTTCCGTCCGGAGCCGGCTGGTGACCGTCCTGGCCGTGCTGCTCGTGCTGCTCGCGCTCACCGCGCCGTACGACTTCGGTCGCCTCTCGCCCGGCGCCTTCGTCCGGATCCCCCTGGAGGCACTCCTGCTCGTCGCCCTGCTGCTCGCCCTGCCGCGTCGCGGGCGGCTGCTGGTCGCCGCGCTCGCCGGTGTGGCTCTCGGCCTGCTGGGCCTGCTGAAGCTGCTCGACCTCGGGTTCTCCGCATCGCTCAGCCGGGCGTTCGACCTGGTGCTCGACTGGGCGCTGCTCGACGAGGCGTTCGGGTTCGTGTCCGAGTCGTACGGCCGACCCACGGCGATCGGCGTCGCCGTCGCGCTGGCGCTTGCCGCGGTCGCCCTGCCCGTCCTGGTCGCCCTGTCGATGCTGCGGCTGAGCCACCTGGTCGTCCGGCACCACACCGGCACCACCCGGACCGTCGCGGCGCTGGTGGTCGTCTGGGTGGCGTGCGCCGCGTTCGGCGTCCAGGTGGCTCCGGGCGTACCGGTCGCCGACACGTCCGCGACCACCCTGACCAACGGCCACGGGTTCCAGGTGCGCCTGCGCCTGAACGACCGGAAGACGTTCTCCACCGCGATCGACGGCGACGCGTTCCGGGACACGCCGGGCGACCGGATGCTGACGGCACTGCGCGGCAAGAACGTGGTCATCGCCTTCGTGGAGAGCTACGGCCGGGACGCCGTCGAGGATCCGGAGTTCGCACCGCAGGTGGGCGCCGTCCTCGACGACGGGACCGACCGCCTGCGCGCGGCCGGCTTCTCCGCGCAGAGCGGCTTCCTCACCTCGCCGACGTTCGGCGGCGGCAGCTGGCTGGCCCACGCCACGCTGCTCTCCGGCCTCTGGATCGACAACGACCAGCGCCACCGCACGCTGCTGGCGAGCGACCGGATGACGCTCGGCGGCGCCTTCCAGCGGGCGGACTGGCAGACCGTGGGCGTCATGCCCGCCGTCACCAGGGCGTGGCCCGAGGGTTCCTTCTACGGCTACGACCGCTTCTACGACGCCAACACGCTCGCCTACCGCGGCCCGAAGTTCAGCTTCGGCACGATGCCCGACCAGTACACCCTGTCCAGTTGGCGGCGACTGGAGCAGGCGCGGCAGGGCGACGGACCGACGATGACGGAACTCGCCCTGGTGTCGAGCCATTCCCCCTGGACGCCCGTACCGCCGTTGGTCGACTGGGCGGCCATCGGTGACGGCGCGATCTTCCAGGACGCCGCCGGGAGCGGGAAGGACGAGCGGCGGCGCAGCGCCAAGCGGATCCGCGCTGACTACCGGAACTCCATCGAGTACACGCTCGGCACGCTCATCTCCTACGTGGAGACCTACGGCGACGACGACCTGGTGTTCATCTTTCTCGGCGACCACCAGCCGGCGCCGGTCATCACCGGTGAGAACGCCAGCCACGACGTGCCCATCTCCATCGTCACCCGCGACCGCGCCGTACTGGACCGGATCGCCGGGTGGGGCTGGCAGGACGGGCTGAAGCCCGACCCCCGGGCGCCGGTCTGGCGGATGGACGCCTTCCGGGACCGGTTCCTCACCGCCTTCAGCCCGCGATGACGGCCCCCTTCGAGAAGAGGACCACAGGTAGATGACGGACACGGTCGCCACCAGGATCGCCATGCTCAAGGACGATCCGGCCACCGCCGCGCTGAGCCGGTCGCTCGACGTGTACTACGGCGACCCGCACCGCGACGCCCGGATGGACGCCTTCTACTCCCGCTTCGTCGAGCCGGGGGCTCTCGTCTTCGACATCGGCTCCCACGTGGGTGACCACATCGGCAGCTTCCGCCGTCTGGGGGCGCGGGTCGTCGCCGTGGAGCCGCAGCCGCTCTGCGTGCGCGCCCTGCGGGCGATCTACGCCGACGACGACCGGGTGACGCTGGTGGAGGCGGCCTGCGGCGCGGCCGGCGGCAGCGTACGGTTCCACGTCAACTCCGCCAACCCCACCGTGTCCACCGCGTCCACCCACTTCGTACGGGCGGCCGACGGCGCGGGCGGGTGGGAGGACCAGGTGTGGGACGCGGAGATCGAGGTCCCGGTCGTGACCTTCGACGCGCTGATCGACCAGTACGGCGTGCCGGCCTTCGTCAAGATCGACGTGGAGGGTTTCGAGGACGCGGTGCTGGCCGGCCTGAGCCGTCCGCTTCCCGCCCTGTCGTTCGAGTTCACCACGATCGCGCGCGAGGTAGCCCTCCGGTGTTTGGACCGCCTGACCGCGCTCGGCTTCGACGGGTTCGACGTCGCACTCGGCGACGACAAGTCGATGTCGTTCCAGCGCTGGGTCACCGCCGACGAGATGGCCGAACAGCTGCTCGCCCTGCCGCACGAGGCGAACTCGGGCGACGTGTACTGCGTGTCCCGGGAGTCGGGTGGCTGAGCAGCCTGGCTCAGACCGCGAGATCGATGCACAACTCGCCGTTGCGGGCGAGAACGACGACCGCGCCGTCCGGCGTGAGGCGTAGGGCGTCGATGAGCGAGCCGACCTCGACGACCGCGACCCGTGCCCTGCTGCCGAGGTCCCAGACCGTCACCGTGTAGTCGCTGCTGCCCACCGCCAGCAGCTCGTACTCGCCAACGACACGGGCGTCGACCGCCCGGACGGGCACCCGACCGTTCGGCAGGGGCTCGATCAACGGCTCGCCCGTCTCGGCGTCGAGCGCGTGGATGACGCCGTACTCGGTGGTGACGACGAACGCCTGCCGGCCGCGTACCCGGAGGACGAACAGGCCGGTCTGTACGCCGAGGTCGTCGACCTCACGGGTCCAGCAGTACCTCTTCGAGTCGGAGCTGGTGCCGACCAGGGAACCCTGGCTGGCGCACAGCACGACGTCGTCGCCGACGAGCGCGGCAGCCCAGGACCAGGCGTAGCGCCAGGGGAAGGGCACCACCCACGTACGCCCGTCGCGCAGGTCGGTCAGCCGTGCGCCGGGATCGGCCGGTCGACGGTGCACCTCGATCAACCGGTCGCCTGCCGGTACCACGTCGGCGACGGTCCGTCGCACCTGGGTGACGAACATGTCGGGACCGGGGACGCCCTCCACCAGGAACCGGCAGTCGATGTGCCCCTTACCGCGGACGATCGTCAGCCCGAGCGGCAGCTCACGATCCTCGTCGGGCTCCAGCGGGTGACCGGTGGCCAGATCCCGCAGGACGAGGCCGTCGTCGTGGTCGGCACACACCGCGATCTCGTCTCCGTACGCGCTGAGGGCCAGACAGCTCGAGTACTCCCGGACGAAGCGGAGGCGGCGGCTGAGCGGGTACTCCTCGGCGGCGGCGCTGTCGTCCACCACGGTGACGGTCCGGCCCTGCGCGATGGCGATGAGCAGACGCCCGTCGATGGCGAGGGGGGCCGGCGGCAGCCCGAAATCGCCGTTCTCCTGGCCGCCACCGCGGAACAGCACCTTGCGGTCGCCCGACTCCAGGTCCAGGAGGTAGATGTTGTCGGACAGGTCCCGGCCCACCAGGACGAGCCGGTCGGCGTAGGTCGTGACGGCCGCCGAGGACGAAAGGAACTCGCCGACGCTGATTTCGCGCACCGTTCGTCCCCAGCGGCCGAGCCGTCTGGTGACCGGCCCGGCTTCGAGGAACTGGCGGAGACTGGTGCCCCGGACCAGGACGGGCCGACCGAAATGATCACCGGCGACGGGAAGGTCGCCGAACAGGCGGCGTCGCCGACGCACACGGCCGTCGAGCAGCGAGATCAAGTAGGTCGCCCTGAGGTCGGGAAGCCGAAGGTTGATCGTCTCGTAGCCGGCCAGCACCGCCGGTGCCCCGCGCCACCTGGTCAGCGCCAGCTTGACCGGCGCGGTGCCCCGGCCCAGCTGATACTGACGGATCTGCCTACCGGTCGTCAGGCTGAGAACGGTGACCCGCTGGGCATTCGCGACGACGGCCACCGCTTCGTCGCCAACCATCGTGGCCACGACGTCGCTGTCGTACGCGAAGCCCTGGTCGATCACCTGGATCGCCGGACCGGGCGCGGTGTCGCCGAAGGGATCCCACTGCTGGAGCGACCGGTCCTCGCCGATGCTGACGACGCGCTGACCGGCCTCGCTGTCGGTGAGGACCGCAACGGAGAGCACGCGGTCGGAGTGCAGCGGTACGGGGCCGCTCAGCCGGTCGCCGGTGGCGTGGTCCCAGGCGTGCAACGCGCCGCTGGCGTCCCCCACGATCAGCACGGGCCGGCCGGCGTGGACACACCAGGTCAGGGCGGTGACCGGGCTGCTGTGGTGACCGATGCGCTGGTGCGGCGTTATGGCGTCCCAGACCGACCAGCGGACGGCCCAGGCGAGCGGCAGCTGCTCCAGGATCGCGCCGACGTCGGTCAGCCCGGTCTGCGCCGCCGCCAGGTGCAGCGCCGAGCGACGCTCCGGCAACCAGCTGTCCGGCTCCAGGTGCTGGGCGCTCCGCTCGTAGACCTGACGGATGCGCACCGCCTCCTCGCTCCGGACGTCGGTGATCGCCGGCAGCAGGACGGCCCGGTCGGCGTTGACCAGGAACTCCGGATCCGACACGAGACCGTCCAGGGCACCCGCCTGTCGGGCGTGCTCCGCCAGGTACGTGACCAGGTACGGGTCGGCGCGCTCCCAGTCCCGCGCTCCGTCCACCAGCTCGGGCACCGAGGCGATCCACGCGGCGACCATCCGACCGTGGTCGTCCGGGCCCGCGGTGGCCCGCAGATCCTGCGCGAACGCCTCGTGGTAGAGCCGGTAGACCGAGCGGCCGTGCCGGTCCAGGCTCTCCACCAGGTAGGGTCCGGCCCTGTCGAGGAGCCAGTCCAGGTCGGACGCTGTGATGGGACGGCCGCCGAGCGCCGCCGCGGCGACGGTCCACACGCGCGCCGCCGGCAGGCCGGCGCCCTGGGCGTAGGCGAACGGTGTGAGCAGCGTACGAGCCCACTCGTTGTCGCCGCTGGCCCGACTGCTCAGCGCCCAGCGGAAGGTGCGGGACGGCTCGACGCCGCCCTGCGCGGTCGGTAGCTCGTCCAGGTCGGCGAAGTCCGTGACAGCCGCCCGGGCAGCCAACTCGCGTGCGGTGAGCCGGGCGTTCAGGAAGTTCGGGAAGGTCTGGCGTGCCAGGACGCGGGCGACCGCCGGCGCGGTGGCCTGGTCGTACTCGCTGCTGCTTCCCGGCCCGTGCGGTGCGAGCAACAGGGCGGTGACGTAGTACTGGAGGTCCTCCAGGGACAGCCAGCGGCGCTCGTCCAGGTCGATCACCGTGAACTGCGGGCCGAGCGCGGCCCTGACCTGCCACCGTGCGCCGACGATCAGCCGTACGCAGGGGATCTGGGCGAGCCGGCGCAACAGCACCCGGGCGATGTGCAGCGGTTCGCGCTCGTCGGCCCCGGTGCCGGCCTCGTCGAGGGCGTCGACCACGATCCGCAGCGGCTCCTGCCGTTCGGCCAATCCGGCCAGCAGTTCCTCGGCGGAGGTGGCGACGAGACCGGCGGCTTCGGCGATGCGGGAGACCAGGTCGTCGAGCGTGCGCCGGCGGGCATGTACGGCGGCGTCGATCTCGGCACCGATGCCGCTCGGTTCGTCGGGAAGGGTCTGGCGGATGTCGGCGTCGGCGATGCTCACCAGTCGACCCAGGAGCGACGACTTCCCGACGCCGGGCGAGCCGGTGACGAGGAGCGCGCGATCGGGACCGTCGCCGCGTACGCAGCGGGCCAGGACCTCCAGCACCTCCTGTCGGCCGGAGAAGTAGAAGGCGGTCGGGACGTCCATGCCGTCACTTCCGCGCCCGCGCGGGACGAAGTGGCTGGCCAGGTCCTCGGACCGGGAGGTCTCCCAGGTCTGCTGCACCGCGAGGTCGATTCCCTCGGCGGGCAGGTCCGGCCGGTACCGGGGGTTGGGGAAGAAGCCGAAGCCGTCCTCGCGCCACAGCTCGATGGGCACCGCGTGCTGGCGGATGCCGCGACGCCGGAACTCGTCGTTCAGCCAGCCCACCAGTTGCGCCAGGTCCAGGAACCGTTGGCGCGCACCGGCGAGGGTGTGGTCGTCGAGGGCGGCCCGCATGGCCGCGGAGAACGCCCCGTCGAGGGCGAGCTGGCGGGGTCTGGCCGCGGCGATCAGGGAGAGCGTGCTCAACAGCTCCGGCCGCGCGCCGGGAGTGGCGAGCAGCTCCGCACTGACCAGCTTGGCCGCGGCGCGCACCGCGTCGATCGCGCCGTCACCGGCGTAACAGGTGTCGAGGATGACCAGGAGCCGCCGGACCGAGCCGCCGGTGAGGATCCGGATGACGTCCTCGGTGGCCAGGGCGCTGCTGGCCAGACGCCCGGGGCGGCTGTCGGCGCAGAGCAGGTAGTGCCGGTCGCGTTCCCGGTCGCCGTGACCGCTGTAGTAGAAGACGACGACACCCGAGCCGACGTCGGCGGCGTGGGCGAGCGTCCGGCGCAGCTCGTCGGCGGGTGGGTCGAGCACCACGGGGTCCACGTCGTACCCGAGACGGGTGAAGAGGTCACCGACCGACACGACATCGTCCGCGACGGCCGGTAGCGGCGCCGCGTCGAGGTAGGTGCCGGTCCCGGCGGCGATGAGCCGCCGGGTGCCGTCCGCCGCGGTCATGGCTCGAGTCGCTGACGCATCGCCTCCAGCAGCTCGCGGAAGGTGTCCTCGCGCAGGCCGGAGCTTCGTACCACCAGCGACTTCTGGCCCCCGTCGTCGGTGTAGGTGATCTCGATCGACCGGCTCCGATCGCGGTTCAGCCACGCACGGACCCATTCGACGGTGGCCGTGAAGGCGCCGGCCGACCCGAGGGCGACGATGACGGCCTCGGTCGTACCCTTCGCCGGCGTCGTGTCGGACGAGGCGAATGCGAGGTCCGGGACGTCACGTAGCCCCGCGACGAGCTCGGCCTCCTGATCGAGCCATTCGGCGTCGTCGGAGTGGAAGCGGTCGCTGATCGCACGGAGTTCGAGGGGGAAACCCGCTGCTGAACCGGTCATGGGCTGCCTTCCGGAGCGCGTGGCGACGTCAGTCCCGCATCATACGGAGCCTCATCAACGGTCACCGATACGCGACTGCGCGACAGAGGTATGTTCGTCAACCCCTGGTTGACGGAACCGTGCCGTCAACCTATGGTTGACGCATGACGGATCCTGCGCAGATGAGCAACCCCGTACGCCTCGACGACCTGATCCACGGAATCAAGAAGGCCCGCCCGGACGTCCTCGACCAGCTCGCCGACGCGGTCGTCGTGGGCGAGCACCTCGGCGACGTCGCCGACCACCTGATCGGTCACTTCGTCGATCAGGCCCGCCGCTCCGGCGCCTCGTGGACCGACATCGGCCGCAGCATGGGGGTCAGCAAGCAGGCGGCGCAGAAGCGCTTCGTCCCCAAGCCCACCGACTCGTCCCTGGACCCGCAGCAGGGCTTCGCCCGGTTCACCCTGCCCGCCCGCAACGTGGTGATGATGTCCCAGGAGGAGGCGCGCGCGGCCGGGCACGCCGAGATCCGCCCGGAGCACATCCTGCTGGGCCTGCTCGCCGAGCCCGAGGCGATCGCCGCGCAGGTGATCGTGGCGGCGGGCGTGCCGCTGGACCGGGTGCGGGAGGCCGCGACGGCCGCGCTCCCGCCGTCCTCCGGCGGTGAGATCCCCGCCCTCATCCCGTACGACGTGCCGGCGAAGAAGGTGCTGGAGCTGACCTTCCGGGAGGCGCTGCGGCTCGGGCACAACTACATCGGCACCGAGCACATCCTGCTGGCCCTGCTCGAGCACGAGGACGGTGAGGGCGTGCTCACCGGGCTGGGCGTCGACAAGGGCGCCGCCGAGACGGCGATCGCCGAAGCGATCCGCGCCGCCGTGCGGGCCGCCGGGCAGTGAGCGTCAGGAGGCGGCGGGGAAGCCGTACCGGGCGGCGTGCTCCGGGTCGGCCGGATCGATCTGGCGGATCCCGGCGTCGGCGAGGCGCTTGTTGACCTCGTCGAGCCGCTCCCGCACCAGCCGGGCCTCCTCCTCGGTGACCCGTCCCCGGTGCGGCCGGCCCGCGTGCTCGATGGTGCCGTAGTCGACCTTCTCCGCTGCCTTGCGGGTCTTCGGCGGGCGGACCCGCTCGGCGGTCCTCAGCAGTTGCGCCATCGGCACGTCGGTGGCCATCGCGTCGAACTCGCTGGCGGTCAGCACCACGCGGCGCGGCTCACCCCCGCCGTGGCGGTCGTGGATCTCCACGACCGCCACGTCCAGGGCGGCGTCGTCGATGCTCTCCACCTCCACCGGGGTGGCGTCCAGCTGCACGGGCCCGGCCACCAGGTCCGGATGCTCCAGGACGACGACACGGACCACCTCGTCGTCGGTCGCCAGGACCGTGCCGCTGAAGTCGGAGACGTGGATCGTCTTCTTGCCCATGCGCGGAACTTCTCCTGTCGTAGGCCCGGTTGAGGACCACAAGACGTTACCCGACAGGTGTGCGAAAGCCCCGATGGGTCGGCCCCGGTGTGTCGTGCGGCCCGGTCAGCGCGGGTTGAGGTGGCGGCGCGAGGAGACGCCGGCGGGCAGTCTGTTCAGGTCGCCCCAGGAGAGCGCGGACGCGCGGTTGCCCCGGTACGGCGACGACTGCGCCGGGAACCGTCCCGGGGACCCGGAGGTCTGCGGCCAGAGCTGCTCGGGGTCCTGCTGGTAACGGTCATTCGGCTGATTTGGCATGAGCCTACCGTCCCAAATGAAGTTGTACATGTATGGAAATAGATATGACGCTCGATCGATGTGTCAGGTTCCCGGGACCGGCAACCGGATCTCGAATCGGCATCCGTCACTGACGTTGCGTACCGATACCCGCCCACCGTGCGCTTCAACCAGCCCGCGCACGATCGCGAGGCCCAGGCCGCCGGACCCGGCCACCGCGCCGTTGCCCGGTCCCGGCGTACGGGCGGGCTCGCCCCGGAACGCCACGTCGAAGAGGCGGGGCAGGTCCGCCTCCGGGATCCCGCCGCAGGTGTCGGCCACCGCCAGCCAGGCGGTGTCGGCGTCGCGGCCGCCATACACCCGGACCGTGCCGTCCGACGGGGTGTAGCGGACGGCGTTCAGCAGCAGGTTGCCCACCACCCGGGCCAGTTCCGGCTCGCTGGCCAGCACGGTGGGCCACCCCGAGTCGGCCGCCTCCAGCCGGATCCGGCGGGCGGCGGCCAGCGGCGCCGTGCCGGCCAGCGCGTCGGACACCACGTCGCCCAGCGGCACGGCCGACAGGGACAGCCGCAGCGCGCCCGCGTTGATCCGGGACAGCTCGAACAGGTCGTCCACCAGGCGGGTCATCCGGTCGGTCTCGATCCGGATGCGGCGGTGGTACTCCTCGACCGTCTCGGGGTCGCGCACCACCCGGTCCTCCAGCGCCTCGGCCATCGCCCGCAGCCCGGCCAGGGGGGTGCGCAGGTCGTGCGAGACCCAGGCGACCAGGTCGCGGCGACCCTGCTCGATGTGCCGCTCGCGGCGGCGGGCCTGGTCGGCCCAGACCGCGGCGGCGGCGAGCCGGCGACCGAGGAGCCAGCCGACGGCCACGCTGACCACCGCCGCCGCGGCGACGGTGATGAGGACGACGTCCCGGTCGTGGGCGGAGAGGAACATCGCCTCGGCGACCGCGGCCACGCCGGCGGCCACCGCGGTCACCGTCAGAGCCAGCAGGGCGACGACGTGCGTGGTGATGGACCGGCCGCGCAGCAGCCGCAGACCGGTCGCGCCGACGCCGCCGACGCAGAGCGCCGCGCCGAGGGCGTACGCGAAGATCAGCGCGAGGTCACGCACGGACCGGCTCGTAGCGGTAGCCGACGCCCCACACGGTGACGATCCGCCGGGGCTGCGCCGGGTCCGCCTCGACCTTTTCCCGCAGCCGCCGGACGTGCACGGTCACCGTGGACTGGTCGCCGAAGTTCCAGCCCCACACCCGTTCCAGCAGTTCCGCCCGGCGGAACGCCCGGGCCGGGTGGCGCATCAGGTGCACGAGCAGGTCGAACTCCCGCAGTGTCAGCACCAGCTCGCGCCCGTGCAGGCGGGCCACCCGGGGGCCGGTCTCGACCTCCAGGCCGTCGTCGACGAGTACCTCCGGCGGGGCGTCCACCGGCTCGCCGCCGGTCCGCCGCAGCACCGAGCGGACCCGCAGCACCAGCTCCCGGGGGGAGAAGGGCTTGCCGAGGTAGTCGTCGGCGCCCAGTTGCAGGCCGAGGATCCGGTCGGCCTCGTCGCCGCGCGCGGTGAGCATGATGACGGGTACGCCGTCCGGCCGTGTCCGCAGTCGGCGGCAGACCTCCAGCCCGTCCACGACCGGCAGCATCAGGTCCAGCACCACCAGGTGCGGCGGGTCCGCGGCGACGGCGGCCAGGGCGGCGGCCCCGTCCCCGACGTGCGCGACCCGGTAGCCGGCGTGCTCCAGGTAGCGGCAGACCACGTCGCTGACCGTCCGGTCGTCGTCCACCACCAGTACCCGCTGCGCCACCGGGGCACCTCCTTCGTGGCGGCCAGCCTAGCCATCCGGCGCGTCGGGAGGTGTTGCGCGTTCCTTACGGCCGCGCGGGCGGGAACGGTGGGCCGACTTTCGCGTTCGGGCGTACGGTGATCACCGGAAGACCGGCCCGCGCGACCGTGGCGGGGAGAGGGGAGTCGATGCTCGACCGGCGGCTCCACCTGCACCTGGCGACCTGGCTGGGCCAGTGGCCGGCCGGCCCCGGCCTGCACGTCGTCGGGACCCACCGGCGGGACCGGCCCTCCTGGGACGGCCGGCTCCGGCCGGCGATCGCGGTCACCGCCGGTGCGAGCACCGTGCTCTCCGTGTCACCGGAGCGGGTGGCCGTGGTCCGCGACCTGGCCCGGGGCCCCGCCCGGCGGCTGTTGCCCGGGCTGCCCGCGGCGGTCGGCCACGCCGGGTGGGCGGTGCACGACGACGTGTTCCGGTGGAGTGTCGCGCCGGCCGCGCTGCCCGAGGTGGGGGAGTGGATCCTCCCGACCGCCCCGGGTCTGCCGTCCTGGCTGCGGCTCTTCGACCGGCCGGTGCTGGTGGTCCGGGACGACCGGGGCCGGTTCCTGGCCGGTGTGGGGATCAAGCGGCACGACGCGTACGGCCGGGAACTGGCGGTGGGGACGGCGCCCGCGGCGCGCAACCGTGGCCTCGCCCGACGGCTGGTCGCGCAGGCCGCCCGCCGGGTCATCGACGAGGGTGCCGTCCCGACCTACCTGCACGACCGGCGCAACGCCGCGTCCGCACGGGTGGCCGAGGCCGCCGGCTTTCCGGACCGGGGCTGGCGGTCGTACGGGGTCTATCCGAGCTGACGGACGGCGGGGCTGCGAACCGTGGATCCCGGGCCGGATCCACGGCTCGCAGCCTTCCCCCCCCAGGTCCCCGTACGGCGCGGGTGCCGGCCGCCGCGCGTACTGGTCACGCTACGTATTCGCATGGTCGTCGGCAAGGTGCCACGGGGCTCGTCATCGTGTCGAGAAGCGGACTTGACCTGGGGCGCAGCGACCGAGCCGTCGCGACGGTCGGGGTGACGCAGGGTGGGAGAAGGCACCCGGTCCGGAATCGCCCACGGCTGGCTGCCGTAGGTGCGGCCCGCTATGGTCGAGCACGTCGGCGGCGGAACGTCCCGATGGTGCACATCTCGACGGTGAGGCGGTCATGGACGTGGGGAACGTGGACCCCGGGCGGGTGACCCTGCGTCCGACAGGTGAGGTGGACCTCTCCACCGTCGACGACTTCGACGCCGCGCTCACCGAGGCGCTGGGGCGGCCGGGGCTCGCCGAGGTGGTGGTCGACCTCGCCGACGTCGACTTCCTGGACTCCAGCGGCGTACGGGTGCTGGTCCAGGGCGTGACGCGCGCCCGGCAGCGGGGTGTCACGCTGCGCGTCACCGACCCGCAACCCCTGGTCGCGCGCGTCCTGCGGATCACCGCGGTTGGACCGATGCTGGGCCTGGACGAGGACGCCGGACACCCGGACGGGCGGGGCTGGCGCGGGCTCGGCTGACCCGGCGCCGACCGCCGGCCCGCGATCGGCCGCTCACGGCTCGCTGCTCTCCGCCGCGGTGGCGGACCACTCGATCAGCATGAGGGTGGCGTCGTCGCCGGCGAACGCGGCATCCCGGTGCGCGGCCGCGGCATGGCTCAGCCGCCGCAGGACCTCCGCGCCGGGCAGCCCGGAGCTGATCTGCCGCTCCGTCAGATCGGCGAGGCGCGACAGGCCGAACATCTCCCCGGCGGCGTCCCGGGCCTCGGTCACCCCGTCGGTGTGCAGCAGCAGCCCGTCGCCCGGCTCCAACTGGGCCTCGGCCACCCGGCCGCTGTCGTCGCCTAGGCCCAGGGGGAGCCGACGGGCGCCGGTCAGCGTTCGCACCGCCCGACCCCGACGCAGGAGGACCGGTGGCGGGTGCCCCGCCTCGACGTAGCGGAGCAGGCCGCTCCGCGTGTCGAACTCCGCGAGCACGCCGGTGACGAACCGGGCGTCGGACCACGTGCCGGCGATCGCCTCGTCGACCGCGCGGGCGGTACCGGTCAGGTCCGCGCCGGCCCGCCGGGCGGCCCGCAACGCGCTCAGGGCCACCGAGGTGGTGAGCACCGCCGGCAGGCCGTGCCCCACGCCGTCGAGGATCGCGAGCGAGATGGTCCCGCCGTTCAACGCGTAGTCGAAGGCGTCGCCGCCGACCTCGTACGCCGGTTCGAGCAGGGCGTTGATCGACGTGTTCGCGGTGGCGAACGTCAGCGGTGGGAGCAGGCTCCAGAGCAGTTCGGCGGAGACCTCCATCGGGCGGCTGCGTCGTGCCCGGTGCAGGCAGTCGCCGTAGTTGCTCTTGCTGGTCACCAGATGGCCGACCAGCCCCGCGATCAGCCGGCAGCCGTTCCGCAGCGTCTCGTCGGTGAGGTCGGCTCCGGCGGGCGGGAACACCTCCAGCAGACCCAGCCGGTCGGTGCCGTTGACGATCGGCACCCACAGCCGGGGCGGTGGACCGTGCCCGGCGTGCACCTCGACCTGGGTGAAGGCCCGCCCGGCGAGGCTGCTGTCGATCGTCAGCGGCTCGGCCTTCTCCGCACCCGACCCCGGCAGCGGCCGCAGGGTCTGCTGCTCCACGTCGACCAGGTAGACGATCGACGTGACGCCCAGCGGTTGGAGCACGTCGTCGACGGC
Organism: Micromonospora sp. BQ11; assembly: GCF_052068135.1. NCBI lineage: Bacteria > Bacillati > Actinomycetota > Actinomycetes > Micromonosporales > Micromonosporaceae > Micromonospora > Micromonospora sp. BQ11. Next base: position 632,990 of record NZ_JBQHDB010000001.1, read on the forward strand.
CACCGGAAGGTCGTCCGGCGGCAACCGGTGCGACCGGACGACGAGGTCGGCCAGGGCCCGGTGCCAGGGGTCGCTCGCGCTCATGCCGCCCGGATACCCACGCCGAGCCCCTCCCACGCCGCCCGCCGTTAAGGGGGGACCCTTCTACAACGCGAGGCGTTAACGGGGGGCCCTTCCTTTCGTCAGGCCGAGCAGTTCGGCGGCGGCGCGGCCGTTGGCGTGGCTGGCGCCGTACGTGGTGACGAAGGCACGGACGCCGGTCGGTCGCCAGCGCGCCGGCCAACCCATCTCGACCACCGTCACCGGGTGCGCGGCGGCCAGCGCGGTGACCAGGTCCGCCGCGCCGGTCAGCCGGTGCAGGTGCCGGCCGACGAGCACGATCGGCCGGTCCCCGGCGAGCTGCCGCAGGGTCTCCGGGGCGGTCTCGGCGGCGACCACCCGCAGTTCCTCCGCGTCGGCGAGGTGCGGGCCGAGGCCCCACGGCACCCGACCCTCGGCGATCGTGGACGCGGCGTGCAGTTGCACGACGAGGGGACGGTCCAGGCCGCTCAGCACCCCCTCCACCTTCAACGCGCGGCGGGCCGCCGCGTACCCGAGGTCGGTGGGCGCGGCCGGCACGGTGCCGGCGGCCCGGGTCCAGGCGGCGAGCGCGGCGGCGCGGCCGGCGGCCTCCTCGACGCGTGCCCGGTCCAGCCGGCCGTCGGCGAGCGCGGTGGTGATCTCCGCGACCACGTGCTCGACCAGGTCGGCGTCGACCTGGGCGCCGATGCAGAGCAGGTCCGCCCCGGCGGCCAGGGCGCGGACGGCGGCCGGGCCGATGCCGCCGGCGGCGACCGCGGCGCCCTTCATCTCCAGGGCGTCGGTGACGACGGCGCCGGTGAAGCCGTACTCGCCGCGCAGCAGGTCGACCAGGACGGCCCGGCTGAAGGTGGCCGGGCCGTCGCCGGTCAGCGCCGGAACCCGGATGTGCGCGGTCATCACCGCCTGCGCTCCCGCCGCGACGACCGCCGCGAACGGCGGGAGGTCGCGTCGGCGCAGCACCTCGACGGGTACGTCGACCAGCGGCAGTTCGTAGTGGGAGTCGGCGACCGTGGCGCCGTGACCGGGGAAGTGCTTGGCGCAGGCGGCGACTCCGGCCGCCTGGAGGCCGGCGACCGCCGCCGCGGCGTGGGCGGCCACCCGGACCGGGTCCGCGCCGAACGAACGGGTGCCGATGACGGGGTTGTCGTCGGCACTGTTCACGTCGACGGTCGGCGCCAGGTTGACGGTGATCCCGAGGGCGGCCAGTTCGGCACCGATCGCCTCGTGGACCCGCCGGGTCAGGGCGGTGTCGCCGATCGCGCCGAGGGCCGCGTTGCCCGGGTACGGGCTGCCGGTGGCGTGCGCCAGCCGGGTCACGTCGCCGCCCTCCTCGTCGATGGCGATCAGCACGTCCGACCGGCCGGCGCGCAGCGCGGCGGTGGTCGCGGCGACCTGGGACGGGTCGTGGATGTTGGTGCCGAACAGGGTGTGCCCGGCGAGGCCGTCGCCCACCAGGTCGACCGCCCAGTCCGGTGGCACCGGCCCCGGGTACGCCGCCAGCAGCGTGCCGAGCACCAGCCGGCGCAGTCCTGGATCCTGCCCCACGTGATCCTCCCTCCTGGTGCCCGGAAGGCACCGACGTCGTACCGGAGGTGGTGATCGAGGTACCGGGTCGGCCGACCACCGCTGTTCCGGGTGGCCGATACGCTACGGCTACCCGTTCGCAGCTCCGTTTTACAGTTAGCAAACTTTATAGAATTTCGAGGACCCGGCATGAGTGCGACCCGCCTGCCCGGCACCCCCCGCCTGTTGCGGGCGCTCAACGACCGCGCGGCGTTGGAGCTGCTCCTGGAGCAGGGACCGCTGACCCGGGCGCGGCTCGGCGAGCTGACCGGGTTGTCCAAGGTCACCGCCTCGCAGCTGGTCGAGCGCCTGGAGGAACGCGGCCTGGTCACCCGGGTCGGCGAGCAGGCCGGCGGGCGGGGGCCGAACGCCCAGCTGTACGCCGTCCGGCCCAACAGCGCCCACGTGGTGGGCGTGGACGTCGGGCCGGATCGGGTCGTCGCGGCCTGCGCGGACATCACCGGCGCCGTCATCGGTCGGGTCGAGCAGTCGACCCGGGACAACGACGACCCGGTGGGCGTGGTGCACAACGCGGTGGTCAAGGCGGCCAGCAGCGCCCAGGCGCACCTGTCGAGCGTCCGGCGCATCGTGCTGGGCACCCCCGGTCTGGTGGACCCGGGCAGTGGTGACATCACGTTCGCGTTCAACCTGCCGCGCTGGCACAGCGGCCTGCTCGCCGCGCTGCGCGACGACCTGCACACTCCGGTGGTCTTCGAGAACGACGTGAACCTGGCCGCGATGGCCGAGGCGCGGTCCGGCGCGGCCCGGGGCGTACCGGACTTCGTGCTGGTCTGGGTGGGTGCCGGCGTCGGTCTGGCGATCATGCTGGGTGGGCGGCTGCATCACGGCAGCAGCGGCGCGGCGGGCGAGATCGGCTACCTGCCGGTGCCCGGCGCGCCCATCCCGCGGGACGTCTCCCGCCGGGCCAAGCCGGCGTTCCAGCAGTTGGCCGGTGCGGACGCGGTACGCGCGCTGGCCCGCGAGCACGGCTACCCGGACTCCTCGGCGGCCGGTGGGGTGCGCGCGGCGATCGCCGACGGCACGGCCGGCGGCCCGATGCTCGACGAGGTGGCCCGCCGGCTCGCCCTCGGTGTGGCGAGCACGTGCGTCGTGCTGGACCCGCCGCTGGTGGTGCTGGCCGGCGAGGTGGGTCAGGCCGGCGGGGCGGCGCTGGCCGAGCGGGTGCAGCACGAGGTCGCGGCCATCACCCTGGTGCGGCCCCGCGTGGTGCCCACCGGGCTGACCGAGGAGCCGATCCTGAGCGGCGCGCTGCACACCGCGCTGGACGCCGTACGGGACGAGGTCTTCGGGTCCACGGTCGGCTGACCGGGTGCCGCCGCCGTCCGCCATGTGAAGGAATATTTCACTTGAGGCCCGGGTGCTGCAAGGAGTTGCCGCACCCGGGCCGTCCCCGGAGGGATCAGATGAGGTCGCGGCGGCGGAACACCGCGAACGCCGCGCCGGTCAGGGTCAGGGTCACCGCGAGCAGCACGACCAGACCGGGCCGCCAGGTCATCACGTAGGACGGGTCGCAGACCCCGCTGAAGCCCCCGTCGTTGCAGGCCCGGCTGTCCCAGAAGGTCGCCCGCCCGGCCAGCCAGGCCTGCAGGTAGCTGGAGAGCATCAGCTGGTCGGGCCGGCGGACGTCGAGGATCGTCAGCACCAGGCGCGCGCCCAGTTCCCACAGCACCGCGTACGCGGCGACCGCGCCGAGCGCCGCCGAGGTGTGCCGGCCCAGCGTGGCGACGGCGAACCCGATCGCCGAGGCGAGCAGCACCAGCAGCATCCCCCGGCCCCAGATCGACCCGAGGGAGCGCCAGAACTCGTCGTCCAGGACGCCGGGTTGCCCGGCCGTCTGCGCGATGAGCCAGAACGTGCCCAGGTACGCGACCGACGCCAGCAGTGCCAGCACCGCCACCACCCCGAGCAGCGTGCCCAGCTTCGCCCCCAGCACCGCCAGCCGGTTCGGCCGCCAGAGCAGCAGGTTGACGACCCCGCCGGAGTTCAGGTCCGCCCCGATGTAGGAGGCGCCGACCAGGAACCCGAACAGCACCAGGAACGCGATGAGGAAGTAGAGCAGCGGGCGCGCCTCCTCGGCGAACGTGAAGACCCCGTAGAGGAAGTCCGCCGCCACCGGCAGCCGCTCCATCCGCCCCGGGTCGACCTCGCTGCAGTTCTCGGGGTAGTACTGGTCGAGCTCCTCGTCCGGCAGCGCCCCCCGCTCCCGGGCCAGGCACCGTTCGTACGTCAGCTCCAGGTCGCGTCGCGCTTCGGCCGCCTGCCGCTGCGCCTCGGACACCTCGGCGGCCGTCGGCCGGTGCGAGTTGGCGAGGGTGGTGGCCGCGGTGATGCCGAAGGCCGCCACCAGCAGGACGAGCATGAGCTGCACGAAGCGCCGGGCGGCCAGGCGCTCCCACTCGGCACGGACCAGGTTCACGCGTCCACTCCTGAGGCGTCGAGGTCGATCATCGCGTCGCCGGGGCGGGTCGAGCCGTCCACCTGGCGGGGCACCGTCGGGTGCGGCGGGGCGCCGGTCAGCTCCAGGAAGACACTCTCCAGGTCCGGCCGCAGCGGGGTCAGCTCGCGCAGCCAGACGCCCTGCTCGCCGAGGAGCCGGCTGATCTGGGTGGCGTCGGCGACGTCGGTGACCACCAGGTGGTCCGGGTGCCCGACGACCGTCAGCCCGGCCGCCTGGAGCAGCTCGGTGGCCCGGTCCGGGTCGTCGATCCGGACCAGCACCTCGTGCCGGTCGAAACCGGCCAGCACCTCGTCGACGCGACCGGCCGCGACCCGGCGGCCGCGCGAGATGATCGTCACGTGGTCGCAGATCAGCTGGATCTCGGCCAGGATGTGGCTCGACACCAGCACCGTCACGCCGGCGTCGGCGAGCGTCCGCATCAGGTCACGCATCTCCCGGATGCCGGCCGGGTCCAGCCCGTTCGCCGGCTCGTCGAGGATCAGCAGCTCCGGATCCTTCAGCAGGGCCGAGGCCACCGCCAGGCGCTGCTTCATGCCCAGCGAGTAGCCCTTGACCCGGTCGTGGCCCCGGTCGTGCAAGCCCACCTGCTCCAAGACCTCGTCGACCCGGGTGACCGGCACCCCACCCGCCCGGGCGAGCAGGCGCAGGGTGCGGTGGCCGGTGAAGTTCCCGAAGAACTGCGGGCTCTCCACGATCGCGCCGACCCGACCGGTCACCTGCGTCAGGCGCTCCGGCGAGCGTTCCCCGAGCACCGCCATCCGGCCGGCGTCGGCGCGGACCAGCCCGAGCAGGGCGCGCAACGTCGTCGTCTTGCCCGACCCGTTGGGGCCGAGGAAGCCGTGGATCTGGCCGGCCTCGACGACCAGGTCGAAGCCGTCGACCGCCACCCGGCGCCCGTGGCGCAGGGTGTGGAAGGTCTTGCGCAGACCCTCGATCTCGATGACCGCGCTCATCCGCGCGGTTCCCTTCTCCGACCTGGCATCCGGCGTCCTCCGGCTGTGGTGATCAATGACACGGCGCCCCACCCTATGACCGGGACGCCGCCCGTGGGGGGCACCACGGTGCTGCGTGGTTGGATGGGCGGGTGACTGGTGACCTGATCCCCGGCGCCCGAGGCGCCGCACCCTCTCCCGTGGACGCGGATCTGGTGGTCAGCCTCGACGGCGTCGGCGTACGGCGGTCCGACACCGCGCTGCTGCACGATGTGGACTGGCGGGTCGAGCTGGACGAGCGCTGGGTCGTGCTCGGCCCCAACGGCGCCGGGAAGACCACCCTGCTGAACCTCGCCGCCGGGCGACTCCACCCGACCAGCGGCACCGCGCACGTGCTCGGCGAGCGCATCGGCCGCACCGACGTCACCGAGCTGCGCACCCGGATCGGCCTCTCCACCGCCGCCCTCGCCGAGCGGCTGCCCGCCGACGAGCGGGTCACCGACGTGGTCGTCACCGCCGCGTGGTCGGTCGTCGGGCGCTGGCGGGAGAGCTACGACCCCGGCGACGAGTCCCGCGCCCGCGCGCTCCTCGGCCAGCTCGGTGTCGCCGCCCTCGCCGATCGCACGTACGGCACCCTCTCCGAGGGGGAGCGCAAGCGCGTCCAGATCGCCCGGGCCCTGATGACCGACCCCGAGCTGCTGCTGCTCGACGAGCCGGCGGCCGGGCTCGACCTGGGGGGTCGGGAGGACCTGGTCGCCCGGCTGGCCGACCTGGCGTACGACCCGGACGCCCCGGCGCTGGTGCTGGTGACCCACCACGTCGAGGAGATCCCGCCGGGCTTCACCCACGCGCTGCTGCTGCGCGAGGGCGGCGTGGTGGCGCAGGGGCTGCTCGCCGACACGCTCACCGGCGACAATCTGTCCAAGACGTTCGGCCTGCCGCTGCTGGTCGAAAGGCACGGCGACCGGTACACCGCCCGCGCCGCCTGAGACGCAAGGAAGGGCCCCCTCCTAACGCCTGCGGTAGAGCACGGGCCCCCTCTTCACACGGGAGGTGAGCGCATGCCGCAGACCCGGGTCGTCGTCGTGGGCAGCGCCAACATGGACCTGGTGGGCACCGCCCCCGCCCTGCCCCGTCCGGGGGAGACCGTGCTGGGCACCGACTTCGTGATGGTGCCCGGCGGCAAGGGCGCCAACCAGGCGGTCGCCGCCGTCCGGGCCGGCGCCTCCTGCGCGTTCCTCGGGGCGATCGGCTCCGACGCCTTCGGGGTCACGCTGCGCGCGCGCATCACCGCCGCCGGAGTGGACACCAGCCAGCTCCGGGTCACCTACGGCACCTCCGGTGTCGCCCTGGTCATGGTCAGCGCCGACGGCGAGAACGCGATCGTGGTGAGCCCCGGCGCGAACGCCTCATTGACCGGCCTGACGGACGACGAGCGCACCCTCGTACGCGAAGCCGACGTCCTGGTGGCCCAGCTGGAGATCCCGGTCGAGACGGTGACCGAGGCGGCGCTGACCGCCCGGGACGCCGGCACCCGGGTCGTGCTCAACGCCGCGCCGGCCCGACCGCTCCCGGCGGAGCTGCTGGCGGCCACGGACCTGCTGGTGGTCAACGAGGGTGAGGCGCACGCGCTCACCGGGCGGGGGAGCGACGAGCCGCGCGCGCTGCTCGACCTGGTGCCCCGGGCGGTGCTCACGCTCGGCGGCGCGGGCGCCCTGTACGTCGACCGCGACGGCACCACCGTGCACGTCCCCGCGTTCGCCGTCGACGTGGTCGACTCGACCGCCGCCGGGGACGCGTTCACCGCGGCGCTCGCGGTGGCGTGGGGCGAGGGGCGGGAGCTGCTCGACGCGGTGCGGTGGGCGTCGGCGGCCGGCGCCGCGTGCGTGCGGCGGCTCGGTGCCTCCGTGGCGCTGCCCCGCCGCGCCGAGATCGACGAGATCTACGCGCGGGCCTGACCGGCGGGCGACGGACCGCGTGTCACGCCGGCCGGTCGGTCCGGGCACGGAAGGCCCGGCGGTACGCCGACGGCGAGGTCCGCATCGCCCGGCCGACGGGACGCCCGCCGGCCTCGTCCGGCGGCCCGCCGACGAGCTGACCGCACCCCGGTCCACGGTCACCTGCGACTGCTGAGCCTCACTCGACCGGGTCGTCGCTGAGCCGCTCGCCGCGGCGGCGCAGCATGCCGAGACCGGGGATGCCGGCGACGGCGAGCTTCAGGTCGCGGGTGACGTCCAGCAGGTCGTGCAGGTCCGGACCGACCCGGTCCAGGGTGGCCAGGATCGGCAGGATGTCGGCGCTGAGGTGCTGCTTGAGCTTGGGCAGCTCGTCGACGAGCCGGATCGCCGCCGTCACCTCCTCGTGGCTGAGCTGCTCGACGAACCGGTTCGCCATGGGCGCGCCCCGGCGCAGCGCCGGCTCGTACGCCGCCATCAGCTCCGCGGCGGTGGCCGCCGCCTCGGCGGCGGTCTCCACCGTGCCGGCGGCCCGCCCGGCCACCGAGTCCGCCTCGGCGACCACCGCGCCGGCCGCGCGGGCCACCTTCTCCGCGTCGCCGACGACGGCGGCGGCGGCCCCGGACACCCGGTCGGCCTCGCCCACCACCCGGGCCGCCGCGGCGGCGACCTCGGTCGCGGTGTCGATCGCGGTGGTCGCGGCGGCGCTGATCACCGCGACCTCCGCGACCGCGGATTCGGCGTCGGTGAGCACCCGGTCGGTGCGGTCCAGGGTCTCCTCGATCCGGTCCACCACCCCGTTGATCCGCGCCAGCAGCGTCTCCACCCCGTCCAGCACCGCGAACGCGCGGGCCGGCACGGCGGCGAACGACGCCGCCGAGCCGAAGGCCTGGTCGAGGGCGCTGCGGGTGCGACCGACGACCTCGGTCGGCCGGGGGAGTGGGATAGCCATGGCACAAGTGTGCGCCGCCGGTGCACGCTCCGCCGGTCGAGGGATCCGCCGGCGGCGGTGACCGGCGGTAGGGTGCCGGCATGTCGGCCCCCTCGCCGCCGCTCCGTCTGCCCGGCACCGCCGCTGTTCTCGCCGTGCTCGCCGTGCTCCTGGTGGCCCTCGGCGGGTACGGCCTGGCGCGCGCCTCCGACGGGGTGACCGTGCGGCACGTCACCGTCGCCGGCGTCCCGATGACCGAGGTCCGGGCCGCCGCGCAGGCCGACGTGGGCCGGCGACCGGGTGTGGTGGTCGCGCACGGCTTCGCCGGTTCCGCCCGGCTGATGCGCCCGCTCGCCGACACCGTCGCCCGCGACGGCATGGTGGCGCTGCTGCTGGACTTCGCCGGCCACGGCGCCAACCCGGGGCGCCTCGGTGGGGGCGGGCGGGGCGTGTCGGACCGGACTCTCGCCGCCGACCTGGACGTGGCCGTCGCGCACCTGCGCGGCCTGCCGGACGTGGACCCGGAGCGGATCCACCTGGTCGGGCACTCGATGGGGGCGGGAGCGGTCACCCGCTGGGCCGCCGACCATCCGGAGATCCTCCGCACCGTGGCGATCTCGCTGCCGGACGCGGGCGACGCCGCGGGCGCCCGTCCGGCCGACCTGCTGCTGATCGTCGGCGGGGCCGAGTTCCCCGACTTTCGTCGGGCGGCCGAGGAGGCGGCGGGGCAACGAGGCAGCACCAGGCGGCTGGTGGTGGTTCCGGGGGTGGAGCACATCTCGGTGCTCTTCGCCGCGCGTACCCACGACGAGGTCGCCGCATGGCTCCCGTCGCACGGCGGGTCCGGTGCGCGACCCACCGCGCGGCTCCTTCCGGCGGGTCTTCTGCTGCTCGGCGTGGGGCTGGGCTTCGTCCCCCTGACCGTCCTCGCGCTGGGGCGCCGGCCGGCCCGCCCGCGACCGCCGGCACCGTCACCGGGGTGGCTGCTCGGGGTCGCGGTGGTCGCCGCCGGGGTCGGCGCGGTGGTCGCGGCGGTGGTCCCCACCGCCCGGCTGCCGCTCGCCGTGGGTGGCCACGTCACCGGCTTCCTGCTGGTCAGCGGCCTGCTGTTGGCCGTCGCCGGCCGCTGGTCACCGCCGCGCGCGGCGGCGGCGCCGCTCAAGCCCGGCCCCGCCGCCCCGGTCGCGCACCTCGGCAGGGCGCGGTCCGTGGTCGCCGCCGTGCTGCTCACCGGGTACGCGGTGCTCGCCGTAGCGGTCCCGATCCACCTCGGACTGACCTCGGCGCTGCCGGTCGGCGCCCGGTGGTGGCTGCTGCCGGTCGTCGCCATCGGCTCGCTGGTCTTCCTGGCCGGCGCGGAGCGGGTCTCCGGCGGCCGGACCGCACGGCACGCCGTGGTGGGGGTGATCGCCGTGCTCGCCCTGACCGCCTCGGCGGTGGCCGGTCTGGCACCCGGCTTCGTGCTGCTGGTGGTGCCGCTCTTCGCGCTGCTGGTGGTCTGGCAGGTGGCCTGGGCCGCGGTGCTGCGCAGGGCGGGTGCCCCGTCCTGGCTGCCGCCGGTGGTCGGCGCGGCCCTGCTGGGCTGGCCGGTGGCCACCACGCTGCCGCTGACCTGACCGGCGGACCGGGTCCGCCGGTCAGGTCAAGTGTCAGCGGACGCCCTCGAAGCTGACCGCCGGATCGGTCTGCGCGGGCGGTCCCCAGACCGCGTCGTCGTACGCGAGGTCCCCGGCCAGGTGCCGCAGGAACCACTGGGTGAGCAGCCGCTTGCTGATCTGCAGCTGGGCGGCCCGGGTGATGCCGCCGCTGTCGCAGAAGAGCGAGGAGGAGTCCATGAAACCGCAGTGGAAGCCACCCCGGATGATCCGCAGCTGCTTCGCCGGCAGCTTGCTGGTGTAGATCGGGCGCTGGTGGTCGGCCACCCCGGCGATCGAGTCCCGCTCTCCGGCGACGAGCTGGACCGGGATGGTCAGGGTCGCGGCGGCGGCCTTCGCGGACGGGTTGGTCTCGGCGGCGGCGAGGTTCGCCACGGTCACCACCCGCGGGTTCCGGGCCGCCGCGAGGATACTCGCACCGCCTCCCATCGAGTGGCCGGACAGGCCCAGTCGGTCGGTGCTGACGCGTCCGGCGAACCGGGATCCGCTGGTGGTGTCCTGCGCCACCGCCCAGGTCAGTGCCGCGTTGAGGTCGTCGGCGAAGGCGCTGTGGCTGGGCGAGAAGCCGCCCTGCGAGCCGGGGGCGATGACGATGAAGCCCCAGGAGGCGAGGTGGGCGAGGGTCGACTGGTACCGGGAGATGGACTGGAGGAAGCCGTGGCCGAAGGCGATCGCCGGGAACCGGCCGGTGGCCACCGGCTGCGCGTTGCCGGCGGCGGTGGCCGGATAGTGCACCCGGGCGGAGAAGGAGCGGCCCGCCGCGGTGACCGTGGTGTCGATGTAGCCGGCCGCGTACGTGCCGGGCAGGCCCGGATCGGGTGCGGACGCTTGGGCGCCCAGCGGTGCGGGGAGCACCAGGGCGAGGACTGTCGCGGCGGCGGTGACGAGCCTTCTCAGCATGACTGCCTCCTCGTGTCGATGACGTTCACCGTCTACTGAGGAGAGCACCTGCCGGGGCGGGCGCACACACCCCGGTTCGTCCATAACCGCGGTGCTATGACCGGGCGACGCGCAGCGCCCACCAGATCAGCGGAGCCTGCAACGGGATCCGGCCGTAGGCCACCGCCCGCCACACCGGGGGCCGGCGCCGCCAGTCCATCGCCATCTGCACATTGGCCGGCAGGACCGCCGCGAACAACGCGGCGGCGGCCAGACCGCCGGTCCGGCGGGTCGCCGGGTGCGCGACCGCCGCCGCCACCGCCAGCTCCGCTACCCCGCTGGCGTACGTCCACGCGCGGGCCGAACCGGGCAGGGCCCGCGGCACGATCGGGTCGTAGAACCCCGGTCGCGCGAAGTGGGTGGCCCCGGCGGCGGTGAGCAGCCCGGCAAGGGCGAGTGCCCTGGCGTGTCCGGTCGTCACCGAGGGTCCTCCCGTTGTTCGACGGCGCGCTGTACCGCGCGGTAGATCTGCCCGAACCGTAGCGCGTCCGGTGTCCGCAGCAGCAGGAGCTCCCGCCCGTGGTGCTGCACCCACAGCTCGTGCACCTTATTGCCGCGCTCGTAGGAGCGGTCCAGCCACCCCAGCGGGATCTCCAGGAAGGGGGTCAGCGCCAGCGCCAGCACCACACAGGCGGCGATGATGAGCAGGGCGAGCGTCCACTGTCCCCGGTCCTGCGCCGCCCAGGCCAGCGAGAGCGCGCACACCACCGCCACCAGTGGCGGCAGGGACAGGAGCAGGACGAGGACTCCGCGGCTGAGGACCCGACCGCGTACGGCCAGCGTGGTGCGCCCCTGCGCGTGCCAGACGAACGTCACCTCGGCGAGCGCCACCGCGTGGCCGCCCACCCGGATCGACTCGGACGTCACCTGTACCGCGTCGTCCCGGTAATAGAGCGTCATCACTAAGCTTAAGCACCTTCGGTCAATATCCGCCCGCCGGGCGGGGGTGCTCGTCGTCCGGCGATCGTGAGGGGTGCCGGCCGGGGTGCGCGCGGATCCCTGTCGAGCTGACTCGTTCACGACGTCAGGCCGGCGCACCTCCTTGGTCGCGCCTGATCCACCCACGACATCAGCTCGGAAGGGGTCGGAAGAGGTGGCGCCGGTCCGCCGTAACCGGTCGTGCCACCGCACGACGGGCCGGTCAGCGGCGGCGGTGCGGTACCGGCTGGCCGGCCTCGACGGCCCGCTGCACCGCCCGGTAGATCTGCCCGAACCGCAACGCGTCGCCGGTGCACAGCAGCCGGATCGGCTGACCCCGCCAGCGGGCCCACATCTCCAACTGCCGGCTGCCGCGGGCGTACGACCGGTCGAGGTGTTCGAAGAGGAAGTCGGCGACCGGCCCGACGGCGAGCCCGACCAGCACCGAGGTGCCCACGATCGCGATCGTGACGGTGGCGGAACGGTCCAGCCAGAGGGCCAGCGCGATGCCGAGGGCGGCGGCCACCAGGGGGCCGGCGAGCGCAGCCCCGATCGCGCCACGACCGGCGAGGACGCGCCAGGAGCGGCTGCCCCGGCGGTGCCAGACCGCGCTGATCTCGGCCAGCGGGAAGGTGCGGCCGTCCACCCGGACGGCGGCGGAGGTGACCTGGATCGACCTGTCGTCGTAGTACGTGATCATGGCGGTACTCCCGGTAGCGGGCCTGACACCAGACTACGTACCCCAACGACCCGGGTCGTAAGGTTGGCACGCTACTTCGACGTGGAAGTGAGGGACAGCGTGGGCGAGTTCGTGCGGCTGGAGACCAGGGACGGGATCGGCACCATCCGGTTGGAGCGGCCGCCGATGAACGCGCTCAACACCCAGGTGCAGGAGGAGTTGCGCGCCGCCGCCTCGGCGGCCACCGCCGACGCGGACGTCCGCGCCGTCATCGTGTACGGCGGGGAGAAGGTCTTCGCCGCCGGCGCGGACATCAAGGAGATGGCCGACATGTCCTACGTGGACATGGCGGAGCGTGCCGCGGACCTGTCCAGCGCGCTCGGCGCGATCGCGCGGATCCCGAAGCCGGTCGTCGCGGCGATCACCGGGTACGCCCTCGGCGGCGGATGCGAGCTGGCCCTCGCCTGCGACTGGCGGGTGGTCGCCTCGGACGCCAAGCTCGGCCAGCCGGAGATCAAGCTGGGCATCATCCCGGGTGCCGGCGGCACCCAGCGGCTGGCCCGCCTCGTCGGCCCGGCCCGCGCCAAGGACCTGATCATGTCCGGCCGGATGGTGGACGCCGAGGAGGCGCTGCGGATCGGTCTCGCCGACCGGGTCGCCCCGGCCGCCGAGGTCTACGACACGGCGGTCGAGCTGGTCCGCCCGTACCTGACGGGTCCGATGCAGGCGCTGCGCGCGGCGAAGCTCGCGGTCGACGGCGGCCTGGACATGGACCTCGGCTCCGGCCTGGCCTGGGAGAGCCAGCTCTTCGCGGCGCTCTTCGCGACCGACGACCGGCGCGAGGGCATGGCCGCCTTCGTGGAGAAGCGCAAGCCGAACTTCACCGGCCGCTGAGTTGAGAGTGGTTCACATTCGTTGTACCGGTGAGTAACGTGTGACTCCGGTCATGCGGACGAAGGGGAACGGGCTATGACGGAGCGGATCGAAGGGCACGGCGGGGAACTCGCACTGGCGGCGCTGCGCGCGTACGGGGTGCGGGAGATGTTCACCCTCTCCGGCGGGCACGTCTTCCCGCTCTACGACGCCGCGCACAAGACCGGCTTCCCGCTCTACGACGTCCGGCACGAGCAGTCCGCCGTCTTCGCCGCCGAGGCGGTCGCGAAGCTGCAGCGCCGGCCCGGGCTCGCGGTGCTCACCGCCGGCCCCGGCGTCACCAACGGCATCTCCGGGCTGACCAGCGCGTACTTCAACGCGTCCCCGGTGCTGGTGCTCGGTGGGCGGGCCCCCCAGTTCCGCTGGGGCTCGGGCAGCCTCCAGGAGATGGACCACCTGCCGCTGGTCGCACCGGTCACCAAGCACGCCGAGACGGTGTTCAGCGCCGACGACATCCCGCGCGCGGTGAGCGCGGCGCTGAGCACCGCACTCACGCCGCACCGGGGCCCGGTGTTCCTCGACCTCCCCCTGGAGGCGGTCTTCTCGGTCGGCGACGCCGAGCTGCCCACGCCGCCCGGCATCGCGCCGGTCGAGGCCGACCCGGGTGAGGTGACGAAGGCCGCCGCGCTGATCGCCGGCGCCACTCGCCCGGTGATCATCGCCGGCTCCGACGTGTACGCCGGTGACGCCGTCGAGGCCCTGCGGGCGGCCGCCGAGGCGTTGCAGGTGCCGGTCTTCACCAACGGCATGGGCCGCGGGGCCCTGCCGCCGGAGCACCCGCTCGCCTTCGCGAAGGCCCGCCGGGTCGCGCTCAAGGGCGCCGACGTGGTGGTGGTGATCGGCACCCCGCTGGACTTCCGGCTCAGCTTCGGCGACTTCGGCGACGCGCGGGTGGTGCACATCGTCGACGCACCCAGCCAGCGGGCCGGGCACGTTCAGCCGGCCGCCGCCCCCGCCGGGGACCTGCGGCTGATCCTCACCGGGCTGGCCGAGCACCCGGGCGACCGGGTCGACCACGCCGACTGGGTCGCCGAGCTGCGTGTGGCCGAGGACGCCGCGAAGGCCCGCGACGCCGAGGAGATGGCCGCGGAGACTGACCCGATCCGTCCCGCCCGGATCTACGGCGAGCTGCGCAAGGTCCTGGCCCGCGACGCGGTCACGATCGGCGACGGCGGTGACTTCGTCTCGTACGCCGGCCGCTACCTGGAGCCGGCGCAGCCCGGCACCTGGCTCGATCCCGGCCCGTACGGCTGCCTCGGCACCGGGATGGGTTACGCGATGGGTGCGCGCGTCAGCTACCCCGACCGGCAGATCTGCGTGCTGATGGGCGACGGCGCGGCGGGCTTCTCGCTGATGGACGTGGAGTCCCTGGTCCGGCAGAAGCTGCCGGTGGTGATCGTGGTCGGCAACAACGGCATCTGGGGCCTGGAGAAGCACCCGATGCGCGCGATGTACGGGTACGACGTGGCCGCCGACCTTCAGCCCGAGCTGCGCTACGACCAGGTGGTCACCGCCCTGGGCGGCGCCGGCGAGACGGTGGCGAAGGCCGGCGACCTCGGCCCGGCGCTGCGTCGGGCGTTCGACGCCGGTGTGCCGTACCTGGTCAACGTGCTCACCGACCCGACCGACGCGTACCCCCGCTCGTCGAACCTGGCCTGAGCGTCACCCGCCGCCGTCGCCGGGAGCCCGGCGACGGCGACGGCGGTCACCGGGAGCGGGGCGGGTCCTCCTCGCGCGGCGGCTCGCCCTCGCGACGGCGCAGGTCGTCCTCGCGGCGGCGCAGGTCGTCCTCCCACCGGCGGAACAACTCGTCGTCCTTGCCGGACCGCTCGTCGATGGAGCGGAGGAACTCGGGGTCGTCGTCCGGGGCGACCGGACGGGCCCGCTTCCGCTCGGAGAAACCGTCACCGGTGGGCCACGGCGTCCGAGGTCGGCCGCCGGCGGAGGTGCGACCGGCGACGAACCAGGCGATCGAGCCGATCAGCGGGAAGAACAGGATGATCAGCACCCACGCGATCCGGGGCAGGGCGCGGATCGCGTCCTCCTCGGCGGAGAGACAACTGATCAGCGCGCAGACGGCGAGGACGATCTGCGCGACGAAGAAGAGGACGTACAACCGGGCCATGCACCCATCATGGCGCAGGCGTCCACGTCACCACAGCCCACGTACGACCAGCAGTGTGCCGAGCACCGCGAAACCGGCGGTGGCGAGGGCGACCAGCGGCAGGGCAGGCCCGTAGGCCACGGACGGCCCGCTGCCGGTGGCACGTCCCCAGCACACCCGCAGCGCCGTGCCCCAGCCCAGCACCGCGACCCCGGCGAGCAGCGCACCGGTCACGTCACCGCTGAGAGCGAGGCGCACGGTCAGCACCATGATCACTGTCAGTGCCAGCGCGGTGCGTCGCCAGGCCAGCCGGGTCCGTTCGGGTTGCAGCCCCGGGTCCCGCGGGGGGCCGGTCACCGGCCGCCGACGGCCCGGGACAGCACCGCCGCCACCAGCAGCAGGGCGCCCAGGCCGACGGAGAGGGCGAGCACCGCGGGGAAGCGTGAGGCGGGCAGCTCCTCGCCGAGCCGGATGGCCCGCTCGGTACGCGCCCAGTGGTCGACGGCCCGCACCGCGACCGTCCCGCCGAGCAGCAGCAGCGCGACGGCGATGATCTCCCGCAGGTGCGTCAGCGGCAGCGGCGGCAGGAACTGGGCGGCGGCGAGCCCACCGGCGACCAGCGCCAGCCCGGTCCGGAGCCACGCCAGAAAGGTCCGCTCGTTGGCCAGCGAGAACCGGTAGTCCGGGGTGCTGCCGACCGAGCGGAGGTCACGCGGATCGAACCACCGCCGGATCGCCTGCCACACGCGGTCGATTATCCGCCTCCCCCCGGTCGTAGGCTGGGACGGTGACGGATCTTGATGTGACGACGCTGCGGAACGCGTACGACCGACAACTACGGATCGAGATTCCCGACCCGCTGCCGGCGGGGGTGACCGTGGAGCACGACGGCCCGTTGGTGCGAATCATGGGGCTCTACCACGGCGGCTTCCTGAGTTACCGGGACCTCGGTGGCCTCTCCGGCGCCGAGCTGGACGCGTTGATCGCCCGCCAGGTGGAGATATTCCGGGCGCGTGGCGAGGCGGTGGAGTGGAAGCTGCGCGGCCACGACGAGCCCGCCGACCTGCCGGAGCGGCTGCGCGCCGCCGGGTTCGTACCCGAGCCGGAGGAGACCGTCGTGATCGGTCCGGCGGCGGCGCTCGCCGCCGCACTCCCGGTGGTTCCCGAGGGCGTACGCCTGCGGGAGGTCACCGCCCGCGCGGACCTGGAGCGGATCGCCGCGATGGAGGAGGCGGTCTGGAACGCCGACCGGAGCCAGTGGGTGATTGGTCTGGAGAAGGAGATCGCCGCCGACCCGCAGTCGATCACGGTGGTGGTGGCCGAGGCGGGGGACGAGGTGGTCAGCGCGGGCTGGGTGCGCTATGTGCCTGGCACGACGTTCGCCACCCTGTGGGGCGGCTCGACGCTGGCGCCGTGGCGGCGCCGGGGCATCTACCGGGCGCTGGTCACCTACCGGGCCCGCCTGGCCGTTCAGCGCGACCGGACGCTGCTGCAGGTCGACGCCTCGGCGGAGAGCCGGCCGATCCTTGAGCGGCTCGGTCTCGTCCCGGTCACCACGACCACTCCCTACGTCTACACTCCGTGATCATGGCGGAGCGGTTGACGGCCGAGGAGCGGCTGACTCTCAAGACGGGTGCCTTCGGCGCGGTCTTCCTGGTGTCCAATGCCGATCCGGGCATGGTGGCGGTGATCCGGGAGAGCTTCGCGGCGTCGGGGGCGCTGGCCAACTCCGGCGGGGTGGTGAAGGAGGCGCTGACCACCGGTCCGCTGCCGAAGTTGCCCCGTGATCCGGCGCAGATCGAGTCGGCGGTGCTGCCGGCGCTGGCCCGGGCGCTGGAGATCCTGCGGGAGAAGTCCCCGGCCGACGTGGCGACCTACCGGGACGTGGTGCTGGCCGCGGCGGACCGGGTGGCCCGGGCGCACCGGGGCGTCACGCCGGAGGAGGCGGCGATGATCGACCGGATCCGGTCCGCGCTGGCTCAGCCGACCTGAGTCGGGGGTGGCGTGGTGTGCCGGGGCGTCGACCACAACGCGTGCACCGTGGTCCGGACGCAGCGGTCGCGGACGCGACCGCAGGCGCACCGGTACGCCTCGGGGATCATCCGACGGCAGGGCCGTACCGCTGCCCGGTCGACGACACTCGGAGTCTCTGACATGTACGACACCTCCCGTAGTGTCAGATTACTCGGCTCCGGTGCCGCGGTGAGCTGTGTCACTCAAGGCCCACCGAGGCTCGAAGCTACTGACAGGTAACATTGCGCCGTGGGCAACTGCACAGCAGCCCGCGGTTGACCGACCGTTAAGTCACGCGGGAGGCTGCGCCCCAGACCGGGCGAGCGATCGCAACACCAACAGGAGGGTCGTCGAAGCGCGATGAACATCGTCGTACTCGTCAAGCAGGTGCCCGATTCGGGCGCGGACCGCAACCTGCGTACTGACGACAACACCGTCGACCGCGGTTCGGCGAACAACGTCATCAACGAGATGGACGAGTACGCCATCGAGGAGGCGTTGAAGATCAAAGAGGCGCACGGCGGCGAGGTCACCATCCTGACCATGGGTCCGGACCGTGCGACCGAGTCGATCCGCAAGGCGCTCTCCATGGGCCCGGACAAGGCCGTCCACGTGGTGGACGACGCCCTGCACGGCTCCTGCGCCGTGGCCACCTCGAAGGTCCTCGCCGCCGCCCTCGGTCAGCTCAACGCCGACCTGGTGATCTGCGGCGCCGAGTCGACCGACGGCCGGGTCCAGGTCCTGCCCCACATGATCGCCGAGCGGCTGGGTGTCGCCGCCCTGACCGGCGCGCGCAAGCTCACCGTCGACGGCTCCACGCTGACCGTCGAGCGGCAGACCGAGGAGGGCTACGAGG
Source organism: Micromonospora sp. BQ11 (assembly GCF_052068135.1). Lineage (NCBI taxonomy): Bacteria > Bacillati > Actinomycetota > Actinomycetes > Micromonosporales > Micromonosporaceae > Micromonospora > Micromonospora sp. BQ11. The sequence goes on from NZ_JBQHDB010000001.1 coordinate 651,028, forward strand.
TGGTCACCGCCTCGACGCCGGCCGTCGTCTCCGTGTGGGACACCATCAACGAGCCGCGCTACCCGTCCTTCAAGGGCATCATGGCCGCCAAGAAGAAGCCGGTGCAGACGCTCTCCCTGGGTGACCTCGGTGTCGCCCCGACCGAGGTGGGCTTCGACGGTGCGACCAGCGCCGTGCTCGAGCACACCAAGCGCCCGCCGCGCTCCGGCGGCGCGAAGATCACCGACGAGGGCGAGGGCGGCGTCAAGCTGGTCGAGTTCCTCGCCACCGAGAAGTTCGTGTGAGAGGTCTGGACATGTCTGAGGTTCTCGTCGTCGTCGAAGCCACCAAGGAATTCGGCGTCAAGAAGGTCACCCTGGAGATGCTCACCCTCGCCCGCGAGCTGGGCACCCCGAGCGCGGTGGTGCTCGGCGGCGCCGGCGCGGCCGAGGCGCTGAGCGCCAAGCTGGGCGAGTACGGCGCGGAGAAGATCTACGCCGCCGAGGGCGAGGAGATCGACGGGTACCTGGTCGCCCCCAAGGCGACCGTGCTCGCCGAGCTGGTCAAGCGGGTGCAGCCGGCCGCCGTGCTGCTCGCCTCCGCGCAGGAGGGCAAGGAGATCGCCGCCCGCCTCGCCGTCAAGCTGGACAACGGCATCCTGACCGACGTGGTCGGTCTGGACGCCGACGGCACCGCGACCCAGGTCGCCTTCGCCGGCTCCGCCATCGTCAAGTCCAAGGTCACCAAGGGCCTGCCGCTGGTCACCGTCCGGCCGAACTCGGTCAACCCGACCCCCGCGGCGGCCACCCCGGCCGTCGAGCAGCTCACCGTGTCGGTCACCGACACCGACAAGCTGGCCAGGGTCGTCGACCGGGTCGCCGAACAGAAGGGCTCCCGCCCCGAGCTGACCGAGGCCGGGATCGTCGTCTCCGGCGGTCGTGGCGTCGGCAACGCCGACAACTTCAAGCTGGTCGAGGAGCTGGCCGACCTGCTCGGCGGTGCCGTCGGCGCCTCCCGGGCGGCCGTCGACTCCGGCTACTACCCCCACCAGTTCCAGGTGGGCCAGACCGGCAAGACGGTCTCCCCGCAGCTCTACGTCGCGCTCGGCATCTCCGGTGCCATCCAGCACCGGGCCGGCATGCAGACGTCGAAGACGATCGTCGCGGTCAACAAGGACGGCGAGGCGCCGATCTTCGAGCTGGCCGACTTCGGCGTGGTGGGCGACCTGTTCAAGATCGTGCCGCAGGCCGCCGAGGAGATCCGCAAGCGCAAGTAATTCCGGCGCGGCCCCCCCCGCGCCCGCCCGCCGGGCGGCAGTTACACGGAAAGAGTGGCTATTCCCGCGGGAATAGCCACTCTTTCCGTGTAACTGGTGGTGCGGTCCCGTCCCCGCGCGGTGGGGAAGGGAGCTGATCGGCGGGCCGGGGAGCTGAGCCGGCCCGCCGATCAGCCCGTCAGGGTGCCCCTCAGCAGACTGTCGCCGGAGTGGGCGGTGTTGTTGTCGAACGTCTCGGCGGAGACGTCGACCACCGAGTATGCCTCAAGGTCCACGTTCGGTGGCAACGGCAGCAGCTCGTCGGAACTGCCACCCAAAACCCCGACCGAGAACATCTTCATGGTGGTCGGGTCGATCAGCCACACCTCGTAGTACCCCGGAACGTCCGGGAGATTCGCCACGTGCAGGTGCAGTCGACGGTTGTCGAAGACCCGCGCCTCACCCGTGGCGTCCGGCGGCGTCGAGCCGTACGCCGCCAGGGGCGCACTGGCCAGCACCACCTGCGGGGCCGGCTCCGGATCCTTCGGGTCCAGCACGGCGAGCGTGCCGACCACGCCGAGGGCGGCGGCGGCGACCGCCGTCACCGCGATACCCGCCCAGCGCGACCAGCGACTGCGCCGGTGCGGCCGGGGCGTGAGCACCACGCCGCCGGTCCGGTCGCCGTCGCCGCGGTCGTCGGTGTCGTCCGACCGCTGCTGGCGGCGGACGTCGGCGAGCGACGGCAGGTCCTCCGCCGCCCGGACCTCGGCCATGATGCCCTGCCAGACGTGCTCCGGAGGGTCGGGCAGGTCCCGCATGCCCTGGGTGCCCGCACCGAGGCCGGCCACGTGCTGCAGGGTCCGCATCTCGACCCGGCAGTGTTCACAGGTGTCGAGGTGGGTGCTCTCGCCGCTGTCCGCGTCGCTCTCACCGAGCGCCAGAAAGACCAGCCGGTCGTGGTCCAGGTGCTGCACCGTCCACCTCCCATCTGCGTTTCAGGTTCGCCATGCCGCGCCGGATGTGACTCTTCACTGTGCCCAGGGGCACACCGGTCACCGCTGATATCTGCTGGTGTGTCAGGTCGTCGAAGAACGCCAGTTCCAGCATGCGTCGTTGGTCGTCCGGTAGTCGAGCCAGCTCGTCCGCGACGACCAGCCGGTCGACCACGGTGTCCGGGTCCGGGCCGGTCTGCGCCGGCTCCGGCAGCTGCCGGACCGTCTCGACCACCCGGGTCTCCCGGGCCGAGGCCCGCAGCCGGTCGATCACCTTGCGCCGCCCGATGCCGAGCAGCCACCCGATCAGTGAACCCTTGGTCGGGTCGAAGGTGTCCCGACCCAGCCAGGCGGCGACGAACGTCGCCTGGGTCACGTCCTCCGCGTCACTGCGGTTGGCCAGCGTGCTCGTGGCCAGGTGGAGCACCGCGCGACCGTACCGGTCGTAGGCCTCCCGCAACGCCCGTTCGTCGCCGTCGCGGAATCGCGCGGCCAGGTCGTCCTCGGGAGGTGCCGGTTCGCGTCGTACCGCCGTCACCGGACGGTTCGCCTTCCTTGGGGCATGCCCGACTGTAACTCCCACAGTCATCGCCCCACTTCCCCGGTCGCTTTGTCCCACGCGTCGTTCATCTTCTCTTCGGTGCCGCAGGGCCCTTCGGATGCGGTCGGAGGCAAGAAAAAGAAATGTTCCCCGGCCGCATCCACCCGGCGCGGAGCCGGCGTAACCCGTTCTGCAAGCCAGGCCTGACGAATCAGCACCAATCACCAGGAGGCAGTCATCATGCAGCTCTCGAACTTCCGTCGGGTCGCGGCGGGCGGCGCGGTCGCCGCGCTGACGTTCGTCGGGGTCGGCGCCCTCACCGCCACCCCGGCGTACGCCGCCACCTCCAAGGTCTCCGTCGTCCACGGCATCCCGGACACCCCGGTCGACGTGTACGTCAACGGCGAGAAGACGCTCAGCGACTTCAAGCCCGGCACCGTGGCGGGCCCGCTGGACCTGGAGGAGGGCGCGTACGACATCGCGCTCACCAAGCCGGGCGAGGCGATCGGCAGCGCGATCCTCAAGGTGGACGACGCGCAGGTCCCGGGCGGGGCGAACATCAGCATCGCCGCCCACCTGGACGCCGCCGGTCAGCCGAAGATCACGCCGTTCGTCAACGACACCTCGAAGGTCGACGCCGGCAAGGCGCGGCTGATCGTCCGGCACACGGCCGCCGCCCCGGCGGTGGACGTGCGGGCCGGCGGCACCCCGGTCTTCGAGGACCTCACCAACCCGAACGAGGCCAAGGGCGACGTCGACGCCGGCACCGTGAAGGCGGACGTGGTGCTCGCCGGCACCGACACCGTGGCGATCGGCCCGGCGGACCTGAACCTCAAGGAGGGCACCGCGACGATCGTCTACGCGATCGGCTCGGCCGAGGGCGACAGCCTCGACATCGTGGCGCAGACCATCACCGGTCTGCACTCCGCTCCGGCCGGTGTGCCCAGCGGTGACGGTGGCCAGGCCGGTACCGGCGTGGACACCTGGTGGTACGTGCTGGCCGGTGCCGGTGCGCTGCTGCTGGTCGGCGGCGGGGCGCGGGTGGCCACCGCCCGGACCGGTCGCAAGTGACGGTGCGCAACCGCGGCGCGCTGGCGGCCATGGCCGCCGGCGTTGCCGCGCTCACCGTCGCCACGCTGGTGGCGTGCGGCTCCCAGCCGGCCGACAACGTCGGGTCGGAGGAGGCCGAGAACCTCGCCACCACCAGTCCGAGCCCGACCGCGACCGCCGCCGGTCCGGCGGTCCCCGTCACCAAGGGCGAACTGCCCAGCGGTGCGGAGACCGTACCGCCGACCAAGCTGGTCATCCCCGGGATCGACGTCACCGCCACCGTGAACGCCGTCGGGATCAACCAGAAGACCGACGAGTTCGAGGTGCCGCCCAGCGTCGACCAGATCGGCTGGTACCGCTACGGCCCCGGCCTGGAGGCGAAGACCGGGTCGGTGGTCATCGCCGGGCACGTCGACAGCGCCACCCAGGGCAAGGGCGCGTTCTTCCGGCTGAAGGAACTCGACCAGGGCGACACCATGACCGTGACCGGTAGCGACGGCAAGGCCCGTACGTACCGCGTCGTGGCCCGGGAGGAGTACCAGAAGACGAAGATCCCGCTGGAGCGGTACTTCGCCCGGGACGGCAAGCCCCGTCTCACCCTGATCACCTGTGGTGGTCCGTTCGACGCCGAGGCCCGGAGGTACCGCGACAACATCGTGGTCACCGCGGTGCCGGCGTGATTTTCCCGACGCGCCCGTCGGCCGCCCGACCTGCCGGCTGACGTGGCCGCGCCGAGCCGGGGCGGGAGGAGACGCTCCCGCCCCGGCTCCGGCGTCCGGGGGGCGGCACCCCGGCCGTTAGGCTGAACCGTGATGGCATACCTGGATCACGCGGCGACCACTCCGATGCTCGACGAGGCACTGGAGGCGTACGTCGCCACCGCCCGCGAGGTCGGCAACGCGTCCTCCCTGCACGCGTCGGGCCGCCGTGCCCGCCGGCGGGTGGAGGAGTCGCGGGAGCGGGTGGCCGCCGCACTGGGGGCCCGGCCCTCCGAGGTCATCTTCACCGGCGGCGGCACGGAGAGCGACAACCTGGCCGTCAAGGGCATCTTCTGGGCCCGCCGGGCGGCCGACGTCCGCCGTACCCGGGTGGTCTCCAGCGCCGTCGAGCACCACGCCGTGCTGGACGCCGTGGACTGGCTGACCGGCCACGAGGGCGCGGAGGCCGGCTGGCTGCCGGTCGACGCGGCCGGCCGGGTCAGCCCGGACGACCTGCGCACCGAGCTGGCCGCCCACGGCGAGCGGGTCGCCGTCGTGACGACCATGTGGGCCAACAACGAGGTCGGCACCCTCCAACCGGTCGCCGAGCTGGCGGCCGTCGCCGCCGAGCACGGCGTACCGTTCCACACCGACGCGATCCAGGCCGTCGGGCAGGTGCCCGTCGACTTCGCCGGCAGCGGGGTCTCCGCGCTGACCGTCACCGGGCACAAACTCGGCGGGCCGACCGGCGTCGGCGCGCTGCTGCTCGCCCGCGACGTGGCCGCCACGCCCCTGCTGCACGGCGGTGGCCAGGAACGCGACATCCGCTCCGGCACCCTCGACACGGCCGGCATCGTGGCCTTCGCGGTGGCGGTGGAGGCCGTCGTGAAGGGCCAGCAGGAGTACGCCGCCCGGGTCGCCGCGCTCCGCGACGAGCTGGTCGAGCGGGTCCGGGCGGCGGTGCCCGAGGTCATCTTCAACGGCGACCCCACCGACCGGCTGCCGGGCAACGCGCACTTCTCCTTCACCGGCTGCGAGGGCGATGCGCTGCTGCTCCTGCTGGACGCGCAGAGCATCGCCTGTTCGACCGGCTCGGCCTGCTCGGCGGGGGTGGCGCAGCCCTCGCACGTGCTCCTGGCGATGGGCGCCGACGACGACCGGGCCCGTTCCTCGCTGCGCTTCACCCTCGGCCACACCAGCACCGGCGCCGAGGTCGACGCGCTGATCGCGGCCCTACCGGCCGCCGTCGAACGCGCCCGAAGAGCCGCCTCCCTCCGCACCCCCCGCTGACCCGCCCCCGCTCTCTCCCCGCGATCTTGCACTTCCGGTCGCTCCTATGCGGCTTTGCGCCTTGCGCCGGGACAGAAAGTGCAAGATCGCCGGGGGCTGGGGCGGGGCGGGCGGCGAGGGGGGCCGGGAGGGGGCGGCGAGGGGTGGGGTGGGAGGGGCGGGGATTCTGCGGGGATAGGCTCGACGGAGACGTGGGAGGTGTGTCGGTGAGGGTGTTGGCGGCGATGTCGGGCGGCGTGGACTCCGCCGTGGCCGCGGCGCGGGCCGTGGAGGCGGGGCACGACGTGACCGGCGTGCACCTGGCGCTCGCGCGCAACCCGCAGACGTACCGGACCGGTGCGCGCGGCTGCTGCACGCTGGAGGACTCGCGGGACGCCCGTCGGGCCGCCGACGTCATCGGCATCCCGTTCTACGTGTGGGACATGGCCGACCGGTTCCACGCCGACGTGGTGGACGACTTCGTCGCCGAGTACGCGGCCGGTCGTACGCCCAATCCGTGCCTGCGCTGCAACGAGAAGATCAAGTTCGCGGCGGTGCTGGACCGGGCCGTGGCCCTGGGCTTCGACGCCGTGGTCACCGGCCACCACGCCCGGCTCGGCCCGGACGGCCTGCTGCGCCGCAGCGTCGACCTCGCCAAGGACCAGTCGTACGTCCTCGCCGTCCTCACCCGCGCGCAGCTGGACCGGTCGATCTTCCCGCTGGGCGACTCGACCAAGGCCGACGTGCGCGAGGAGGCCGCCCGGCGCGGCCTGGCCGTCGCCGACAAGCCGGACTCGCACGACATCTGCTTCATCGCCGACGGGGACACCCGCGGCTTCCTCGCCCGGCGACTCGGCGAGGCCCCCGGCGACGTGGTCGACGCGACCACCGGCGCGGTGGTGGGCAGCCACAGCGGGGCGTACGCGTACACCGTCGGTCAGCGGCGCGGCCTGCACCTGGACCGGCCGGCACCGGACGGTCGCCCCCGCTACGTGCTCTCCATCACGCCGAAGACCAACACCGTGACCGTCGGCCCGGCCGACGCGCTGGAGGTCTCCCGGGTCCGCGCCGAGCGTCCGGTGTGGACCGGTGGCGCCCGCCCCGACGCCGCGCTGGAGTGCGAGGTGCAGTTGCGGGCGCACGGTGACGTGGTGCCGGCGACGGTCGAGCTGACCGCCGACGGCCTGACCGCCGAGCTGCGCCGTCCCGTCCGGGGGGTCGCCGCCGGCCAGGCTCTCGTCGCGTACCGGCCGGACCCGGCCGGCGACGTGGTGCTCGGCTCGGCGACCATCGCCGGCTGACCGGAGTTCCGTACCCGATAGTCTTCGGCCGTGACAGATCAGGCGTGGCCCTGGCCGGCCGGCGCGGCGACCGGCATCGGTTCGCTGCCCGGCACCGACGTCGCGGAGGCGCAGCGGGTCGTCCTCGGTGAGCTGCCCGCGCTGCCCCACCTGCCGGAGCTGCCGGCGCGGGGTCCCGGCGCCGACCTGATCGGTCGCACCGCCGGGCTGCTGGTCGAGCTGCCCGTCGAGGTGTACGCGGGCCGCTGGCGTGTCGCCCTCCGCCCCGGCCGGGACCTGCGCCGCGCCCGGGACTTCCTGGAACGGGACCTCGACCAGCTCGCCGAGCAGGCCGAGGAGTTCGCCGGTCCGGTGAAGGTCCAGGTCGGCGGCCCGTTCACGCTGGCCGCCTCGTTGGAGCTGCCGATCGGCGGCCGGATGCTGCGCGACCCGGGCGCGGTGCGGGACCTGACCGGTTCGCTCGCCGAGGGCGTACGCGAGCACGTCGCGGCGGTCCGTCGCCGGCTGCCCCGGGCGTCGGTGCTGCTCCAGGTCGACGAGCCGTCGCTGCCGACGGTGCTGGCCGGACGGGTGCCCACCGAGAGTGGTCTGGGCGTCTACCGGCCGGTGGAGTCGGACCTCGCCCGCTCGCTGCTGCGGACCGTCGTCGACGCGGCCGGCGTTCCGGTGGTCGTGCACTGCTGTGCGCCGGACGTGCCGCTGGACCTGATCCGGTCGGCCGGCGCCGTCGGGGTCGCCCTCGACCTGGAGCTGGTCACCGACCTGGACCCGCTCGGGGAGGCGATCGACGCGGGGCTGGGGCTGCTGGCCGGCGCCGCGCCGACCCGGCCGCCGTCCGCCGGTCGCGCACCGACGTCGGCCGAGGTCGCCGACCGGGTACGCCGGATCTGGGACCGGCTCGGCTTTCCGCCCCGGCAACTGGCCGAGCAGGTCGTGGTGACCCCGTCCTGCGGGCTCGCCGACGCCACCGAGTCGTACGCCCGCGCGGTGCTCGCCGCGTGCCGGGACGCCGGGCGGCGGCTCGCCGAGGCGTGAGGGTTTCCTGTCGTACCGGCGGGGCAGGATGGTCGACGTGATTGGACACCTGCGTTCCGTGGTGATCGACTGCCCCGACCCGCGGGCACTCGCCACGTTCTACTCCGAGCTGCTCGGCCTGCCGCTGGACGCCGAGGGGACCAGCGGCGACGAATGGGTGGTGATCTCCGGCTCCGGCCACCGCCTCGCCTTCCAGCAGGCGCCGACCCTCCGCCCGCCGACGTGGCCCGAGCCGGGCGTTCCCCAGCAGTTCCATCTGGACGTCCAGGTGGACGACGTCGAGGCCGCCGAGAAGCAGGTGCTGGCGCTGGGCGCCCGCCGGCTGCCCGGTGGGGGCGCCGACTTCCGGGTCTACGCCGACCCGGCCGGTCACCCGTTCTGCCTGGTCTTCGACGTCGACTGAGAGGCTCGGGGCCGGTCCGACCCGGGATGGGCGGGCCGGCCCGGGTTTCGCCGGTTGCGGGCGGACGGCATGATCCGATGCATGATCGACACCTCGCTCCGGCGGGCCGCCGGCTCGCTGTTCGGCCTCGCCTACGGTGACGCCCTCGGCAAGGACACTGAATTCCTGACCGTCGCCGAGATCGTCCGTCGGTACGGGCCGGCCGGCCCGCGTGACCTCACCGGGGATCCGGCGCTGGTCACCGACGACACGCAGATGGCGCTCGCGGTCGGCTGGGCGCTGCACGAGGCGCCGGTGCTCACCCCCGAGGTGGTCGGGCCGCTGCTGCGGCAACGGTTCCTGGACTGGTCGGTCAGCCCGGACAACAACCGCGCCCCGGGCATGACCTGCCTGCGCGCCTGCGCCGAGCTGAGCCGGGGGCTGCGCTGGCAGGAGGCGACGGTCGCCGGCTCGAAGGGCTGCGGGGCGAACATGCGGGTCACCCCGGTCGGTTTGGTCGACGTCGACCTGGACACCCTCGCCGGGCTCGCCCAGCTCCAGGCCGGCCTGACCCACGGTCACCCGACCGGCCTGGCGGCCAGCGAGCTGACCGCGTACGCGGTGCGGGTGGTGCGCGACGGTGCGGCCCTGGCGGAGGTGCCCGCGCTGCTGACCGACCGGGCGCGCGAGCAGCGGCGGGTCTACCGCGCGGACTGGCTCGGCGACCTGTGGGGGCGGCCCGGGGCGTCCACCCCGGAGGACTTCGTCGCCCGGGGCTGGGACGAGTGCCTCGACGTGCTCGCCCGGCTCGACGCCGCGCTGGCCCGTCCGGACGACGGCGGTGACGCGTGCCGGCACACCGGCGAGGGATGGATCGCGGAGGAGGCACTGGCCACCGCGTTGTACTGCGCCGTCCGGCACGCCGACGACCCGGTGACCGCCCTGGCCCGGGCCGCCACCACCGCCGGCGACTCCGACTCGATCGCCGCTCTGGCCGGGGCCTTCGTCGGCGCCGCGCACGGCATGCCGGCCTGGCCGACGGAATGGGCGACCCGCATCGAGTACGCCGACCAGCTCACCGCCCTCTCCGAGGCCTGGGACTGACCCGGTCGACGCCGTCCCACCGGGTCGGGCCGGTCCGGGTCAGGCGGTGCGGAGGTGGGGGAGACGGCGGATCTCGCGCCAGAGCGCCGGGTCGCAGGTGCCGACGTGGTTGGAGAAGTCGGCCAGGGGGATGTGGACCGGCTCGGCCAGGTTGACGAAGCTGTCGTGGTCGGCGTCCGGGTCCCACTCGCGGGTCGGGATGCGTACGTGGTCGTCCCGGTCGCTCTTGTCCTGACTGGTGATCTTCAGGACGTCGGCGCTCCCCGACCCGACCCGCAGCACCAGGCAGGGCCGCACCTTCGAGCCGCTGCCGTCGGCGTACGGGACGTCGGCCCACCAGATCTCGCCGGCCGTCGGCGCCGCCTGGCCGGTACGCGGGCGCGGCGGTGCGGTGGACCGGGTACGACCGCGCGACGGCGCGCCGGGACGGGTGCCTCCGGGCTTCCCGGTGCGCCCGGCCGGCCGGCGGGTGCCCGCGCGACGCCGCCAGTCGTTCCACGCCCAACCGGCGGCCACCGCCAGCACCACCGCCACCGCCCAGAGCAGCCATTCGGGCATCGGTACCTCCGTCGGGTCGAGCGGCGGACCCGGCCGCCGTCGGGCGATCCTCGCACGTCAACGGCCGGTTCGCCGCTCGGGCGTGGCGGGTGGGCGGCGGATTGTCCCACCGGACCGATACGGTGCCGGGTAGCGGAGAAACGGGAGGTCCCAAGCGGTGTCGGAGGAAGTTGTCGGCCAGCAGGTCAGCGCGGCACAGGAGGCGGCGGCGGGCACCGAGCCGACCCCGGAGGCCCGGGAGCGGCACGCCACGCTCAGCCGGGAGCTGACCGAGCACCAGTACCGCTACTACGTCCTGGACGCGCCGACCGTCTCCGACGCCGAGTTCGACAAGCAGCTTCGTGAGCTGGAGGCGCTGGAGGCGGAGTTCCCGGCGCTGCGCACGCCCGACTCACCGACGCAGCGGGTCGGCGGGACCTTCTCCACCGACTTCACGCCGGTCGCCCACGCCGAGCGGATGATGTCGCTCGACAACGCCTTCGCCGACGAGGAGCTGGCCGCGTGGGCCGAGCGGGTCGAGCGGGACGCCGGCGGCCCGGTGCCCTACCTCTGCGAGCTGAAGGTCGACGGCCTCGCCATCAACCTCACCTACGAGAAGGGGCGGCTGGTGCGTGCCGCGACCCGGGGTGACGGCCGCACCGGTGAGGACGTCACCGCCAACGTCCGCAGCATCCGCGACGTGCCGGGCGAGCTCACCCCGTCGGCCGAGTTCCCCGACGTGCCCGAGTTCATCGAGGTGCGGGGCGAGATCTACTTCCCGGTCGCGGCGTTCGCCGACCTCAACGCGAGCCTGGTCGAGCAGGGCAAGGCGCCGTTCGCCAACCCGCGCAACGCCGCCGCGGGCAGCCTGCGGCAGAAGGACCCGCGGATCACGGCGTCCCGGCCGCTGCGCCTGGTCGTGCACGGCATCGGCGCCCGCCGCGGCTTCCGGCCGAGCGCCCAGTCCGAGTCGTACGCGGCGCTGAAGGCGTGGGGGTTGCCGACCAGCGACCGGTGGCGGGTGGTGCCCGACCTGGCCGGTGTCGCCGACTACATCGCCCACTACGCGGTGCACCGGCACGACGTGGAGCACGAGATCGACGGCGTGGTGGTCAAGGTCGACCCGGTCTCCATCCAGGGCCGCCTCGGCTCCACCAGTCGCGCGCCGCGCTGGGCGATCGCCTTCAAGTACCCGCCCGAGGAGGTCAACACCCGGCTGCTCGACATCGACGTCAACGTCGGTCGCACCGGCCGGGTGACCCCGTTCGCGGTCCTGGAGCCGGTCCGGGTGGCCGGGTCGACGGTGGCCCTGGCCACGCTGCACAACGCCCGCGAGGTCGAGCGCAAGGGCGTGCTGATCGGCGACACGGTGGTGATCCGCAAGGCCGGTGACGTGATCCCCGAGGTGCTCGGGCCGGTGGTCGAGCTGCGCCCGGCCGACGCCCGCCCGTTCGTGATGCCCAGCACCTGCCCGGCCTGCGGCACGCCGCTCGCGCCGGCCAAGGAGGGCGACGTCGACATCCGCTGCCCCAACACGCGCAGCTGCCCGGCCCAGCTGCGCGAGCGGGTCTTCCACCTCGCCGGCCGGGGGGCGTTCGACATCGAGGTGCTCGGCTACAAGGGCGCCGCCGCCCTGCTCGACGCGGAGGTCATCCAGGACGAGGGGGACCTGTTCGCCCTCGACGCCGAGCAGCTCGCCCGCTCGCCGTTCTTCGTCAACAAGGACGGCAGCCTGGGCAGCAACGCGGTCAAGCTGCTGGACAACCTCGCCGTGGCGAAGGAGCGCGACCTGTGGCGGGTGCTCGTCGCGCTCTCCATCCGGCACGTGGGCCCCACCGCCGCCCAGGCGCTGGCCCGGCACTTCCGCTCGATGGACGCGATCGACCGGGCGAGCGAGGAGGAGCTGTCCTCCGTGGACGGTGTCGGCCCGACGATCGCCGTGAGCATCCGTGAGTGGTTCGCCGTCGACTGGCATCGCGAGGTCGTCCGCAAGTGGGCCGACGCCGGCGTACGCATGTCGGAGGAGGTGGTCGACGAGGGCCCGCGCCCCCTGGAGGGGGTGACCGTGGTGGTGACCGGGACGCTCGCCGGTTTCTCCCGGGACCAGGCCGCCGAGGCGATCCAGAGCCGGGGCGGCAAGGTGAGCGGGTCGGTCTCCAAGAAGACCGGCTTCGTGGTGGTCGGCGACAACCCCGGCTCCAAGGCCGAGAAGGCAGCCGGTCTCAAGCTGCCGATGCTCGACGAGGACGGGTTCCGGGTGCTGCTCGACTCCGGCCCGGACGCCGCCCGTGAGGTCGCCCGCGTCGAGGGCTGACCGCCCGCACGGATTGTAGGCGCGTATACCAACTTAATCACGACTACGACCGATTCGTGACTGTCATACCGGGAAACTCGACGCCGAGGGCGTTTCATTGGGGCACGGTGTGTGCGGGACACGCCGGTCGTCGTCTGCGGAGGTGTGAATGGAGACCGCCGATCCGCGCAACTCCGTTCCACCGGAGGTGACGGCGCGGTTCTCCGCCTTCGTGGCGGCGGTCCTCGGGGTGGCCGTTCTCGTCTCGGCCGGTCCACTGCTGGCGCTTCCCGGTCGGCTCGACGATCTGCCGGCCGCCTTCTGGACCATGGCGGCGCTGGCGGTCGCCTGTGACGCCCGCCCGTTCGTCCCGCCGGGGCGGCGCCAGTCGTCGGCGGTCTTCCCCTCCACCTGCTTCACCTTCGCGATCCTGCTGGGTTGGGGCCTGGGCCCGGCGGTCGCCGTCCAGGCGGTGGCGGTGGTGGTGTCGGGCTGGCGGATGGGGTACGCCCCCTGGCGGACCGCCTTCAACGCCGGTCAGTACGCCTGTGCGCTCGGCGCCGCGTACGCGGTCACGCTTCTCGGGGCGGGCAGCGTCTTCGACGGCGGTCGACTGCGCTGGACGGACGTGGCCGTCGTGGGTGCCGCCACGGTGGCCTGGTTCCTGGTCAACTACGGCTTGGTGAGCGCCGCCGTCCGCCTGCGGTTCGGTGACCGCTGGTGGCCCGGCCTGCGGCAGGGGCTCGGGTTCGAGCTGCTCTCCACCGGCTCGCTGCTCCTGCTCGCCCCGGTGCTGGTCTCCGCGGCGCGGGCCAGCGCGGCGCTGATCCCGCTGGTGCTGGTGCCCCTGTTCGCCGTCTACCGGATGGCGCGGCTCAGCGTCGAGCAGCAGCAACTCGCCTCCCTGGACCCGCTCACCGGCCTGCCCAACCGCAAGGCCCTGCTGGCGGAGGTCGGTGAGCAGGTCCACCTGCACGCCGAACGCGCCGCCCGGGGCGAGCCGGACTCCCGGCTGGCCCTGCTCCTGCTCGACCTGGACCGGTTCAAGCACGTCAACGACGCCCTCGGTCACGCCGTGGGGGACCGGCTGCTGGTCGAGGTGAGCGCCCGGCTGACCGAGGCCGCCGGCGGCGACATGGTGGCCCGGCTGGGTGGGGACGAGTTCGCCATCGTGATGACCGGCCTCACCGACGCGGGGGAGGCGCGTGACCTCGCCGACCGGGTGGTCGCCGCGCTGGCCGAGCCGGTCCCCCTGGACGGCCTGCCGCTGGACGTGGGCGGCTCGATCGGCGTGGCGCTCTTCCCCGACCACGGCGAGGACTTCGCCACCCTGATGCGCCACGCCGACGTGGCGATGTACGACGCGAAGCACCGCAACGACACGGTGGCCGTGTACACGGCCGAGTCCGACCACAACTCCGCCGAGCGGCTCGGCCTGCTGGCCGACCTGCGCCGGGTCCTGGAGTCCGGCCCCTCCACCGTCGGCCCTCCGCCGGGAGGCGCGGGGCCGGACCTGGCGGGGTTCCCCGCCGGGCCGGTGCTGCCGCGAGGCGGGCCGGGTGAGGTACGGGGCTCGGACGGGGCGGAACTGCCGGCCGCCGCGGTGGACAGCCGCGCCGACGGGTCCGGCCGGTGGCGACGGTGGCGCCGCCGCCAGCCGACGGACCTGGTCCACACCGACGAGCTGATCAACCACATCGTCACCGCCGCGGATCCGATCCGTCGCCGGGCGGCGCGCGCGGCGGAGGACGCCCCGAACGGCCGGGCCGCGACGACGCGTGGTTCCGACGCGTACGCCGAGGACACCGTGCCCGGCCCGACCGCCGCGCCGCACGCGGCCGACGCGGCGGACGGCGCCGGTTCGACCAACGCCAACGGGGCCGGCCCCGCCGACGCCGACTCCACCTTCAACGGCACCGGCCGGCGGGGGATCGACGCCGACCTGGGCGCCGGCGCGGGCGAGATCACGATGTACTACCAGCCGCAGATCGCCATCGCCACCGGTGAGGTGGTCGGCGTCGAGGCGTTGCTGCGCTGGCGGCACCCGCGCCGGGGGATGGTCGACCCGGAGGAGCTGATCCGGGTCGCCGAGCAGAGCGCGGTGATGCGGCTGCTGACCCGGCGCGTCGTCGACGACGTGGTGGAGCAGTTGGCGCGGTGGTCGGCCGCCGGCATCACCCTGCGGGCCGCGCTCAACGTCAGCGTGCGGGACCTGCACACCGGCGAGATCGCCGACCAGATCGCCGACCGGCTCGCCCGGCACGGGGTGCCGCCGCAGCGGCTGCAACTGGAGATCACCGAGGGTGCCCTGATGGCCGACCCGCGCCGGGTGCTGGCCACGATCTCCCGACTGCACCGGATCGGGGTGGGCATCGCGCTGGACGACTTCGGCACCGGCTACTCGTCGTTGCAGCACCTGCGCCGGCTGCCGCTGTCCGAGGTGAAGGTGGACCGGTCGTTCGTGCTGGGGATGGCCGACGACGCCGACGACGCGGCGATCGTCACGTCGACGATCGGGCTCGCCGGGGCGCTCGGGCTGCGCGTGGTCGCCGAGGGGGTCGAGGACGAGCGGACCTGGCGGATGCTGCACGCGGCCGGGTGCGACGCCGCCCAGGGCTGGTTCTACGCCCGCCCGATGCCGGCCGACGAGCTGGTCGCCTGGTTGGCGCGTTACCGACCGGTGCGTCCCACCGCCGACCCGGACGCCGAGATCCCCCGCCGGCACGCCCGCTGACCCCTCCGAGGGGGAGTGGGGGACGGGTCGCCGGGGCGGAACAATAGACTCGCACCGGTCACCGCGCGTCACGCACCACCCGCCGCGCGGTCGGCGTACAGACGCAGCAGGACAGCCACGAAGGGGGCACCGATGGCCGCCATCTCCCGCGAGGAGGTCGCGCACCTCGCGCGACTGTCGCGGCTCGCCGTGACGGAGGAGGAGCTGGACACCTTCGCCGGCCAGCTCGACGTGATCCTCCAGGCGGTCGCCCAGGTGGGCGAGGTCGCCGCGGCGGACATCCCGCCGACCTCGCACTCGGTGCCACTGACCAACGTGCTCCGCGAGGACGTCGTGACGCCGTGTCTGACCCCCGAGGAGGTCCTGTCGGGCGCGCCCGACGCCGAGGAGCAGCGGTTCCGCGTCCCGCGGATCCTGGACGAGGATGTGGCATCGTGAGCACCGATCTGACCAAGCTCAGCGCCGTCGAGATCGCGGGGCTGGTGGCCAGTGGCGAGACCAGCGCCGTCGAGGTCACCCAGGCCCACCTCGACCGTATCGCCGCGGTCGACGACCGGGTGCACGCCTTCCTGCACGTCGACACCGAGGGCGCGCTGACCGCCGCCCGCGACGTGGACGCCCGCCGCGCCGCCGGCGAGGAGCTGGGCCCGCTGGCCGGCGTGCCGGTCGCCGTGAAGGACGTGCTCGCCACCAAGGGCGTGCCGACCACCGTCGGGTCGAAGATCCTGGAGGGCTGGCGCCCGCCGTACGACTCGACGATCGTGCAGCGGTTGCGTGCGGCCGGCACGGTGATGCTCGGCAAGACCAACATGGACGAGTTCGCGATGGGCTCCTCCACCGAGTACTCCGCGTACGGACCCACCCACAACCCGTGGGACCTGGACCGGATTCCGGGCGGTTCCGGCGGCGGCAGCGCGGCGGCACTGGCCGCGTACGAGGCGCCGTTGGCGATCGGCTCGGACACCGGCGGCTCGATCCGGCAGCCGGGCGCCGTCACCGGCACGGTCGGCGCGAAGCCGACGTACGGCGGCACGTCCCGCTACGGCCTGGTGGCGTTCTCGTCCTCGCTGGACACCCCCGGCCCGTGTGCGCGTACGGTGCTGGACGCTGCCCTGCTGCACCAGGCGATCGCCGGGCACGACCCCCGGGACTCCACCTCCATCCCGGCCCCGGTGCCGGACGTGGTGGCCGCCGCGAGGCGTGGCGCGTCCGGTGACCTGACCGGTGTGAAGCTCGGCATCGTCACCGAGTTCGCCGGCGAGGGCGGGGAGCCCGGCGTGCTGGCCGCGTTCCGCGAGGCCGTCGACGCGCTGGCGAAGCTCGGTGCCGAGATCGTCGAGGTGTCCTGCCCGAACTTCACGTACGCGTTGCCGGCGTACTACCTGATCGCGCCCAGCGAGTGCTCCTCCAACCTGGCCCGGTTCGACGGCGTCCGGTTCGGCCTGCGGGTCGGCGACGACGGCAACCGGTCGCTGGAGGAGGTCATGTCGCTGACCCGCGAGGCCGGCTTCGGCCCCGAGGTCAAGCGCCGGATCATGATCGGCACGTACGCGCTGTCGTCCGGGTACTACGACGCCTACTACGGGCAGGCGCAGAAGGTCCGCACCCTGATCACGCGGGACTTCACCGCGGCGTTCGAGCAGGTCGACGCGCTGATCTCGCCGACCACGCCGTTCGTGGCGTTCCCGATCGGGGCGCGCACCTCCGACCCGTACCAGATGTACCTGGCCGACCTGTACACGATCCCGACGAACCTCTACGGCGGGCCGGGCATCTCGGTGCCGTGCGGGCTCTCCGACGGGCTGCCGGTCGGCCTCCAGGTGATGGCGCCGACGATGGCCGACGACCGGATGTACCGGGTCGCCGCCGCGCTGGAGAGCGCGGTCGGCACGTTCACTCCACCGGCACTGTGAGGCAGGAGCTCAAATGACGACGACACTGCCCGCGTACGACGAGGTCGTCGCGCGCTACGAACCGGTGATCGGCCTGGAGACCCACGTCGAGCTGGGCACGAACACCAAGATGTTCTGCGGCTGCCCGACCGACTTCGGCGGCGAGCCCAACACCCGGGTCTGCCCGGTCTGCCTGGGCCTTCCCGGCTCGCTCCCGGTGGCCAACAAGGCGGCCATCGAGGCGACCATCCGGATCGGCCTCGCGCTGAACTGCTCCATCGCGGAGTGGTGCCGGTTCGCCCGGAAGAACTACTTCTACCCGGACATGCCGAAGAACTTCCAGATCAGCCAGTACGACGAGCCGCTCTGCGTCGACGGTTACCTGGACGTCGAGGTGAACGGCGAGCTGGTCCGCATCGGCATCGAGCGGGTGCACCTGGAGGAGGACACCGGCAAGACGCTGCACGTGGGCGGCGCCACCGGTCGGATCCACGGCGCGACCGAGTCGCTGGTCGACTACAACCGGGCCGGCATCCCGCTGGTGGAGATCGTCACCAAGCCGGTCCCCGGCACCGGGGCGCTGGCGCCCGAGGTGGCCAAGGCGTACGTCACCGAGCTGCGGGACGTGATCCGCTCGCTCGGCGTCTCCGACGTGCGGATGGAGGAGGGGTCGCTGCGCTGCGACGTCAACACCTCCCTCAACCTGCCGGGCGAGGAGTGGGGCACCCGCACCGAGACCAAGAACGTCAACTCGCTGCGTTCGGTGGAGCGGGCCGTCCGTTCGGAGATCCTGCGTCAGGCGTCGGTGCTCGACGCGGGCGGCCGGATCACCCAGGAGACCCGGCACTTCCAGGAGGACACCGGGGACACCCGGCCCGGCCGCTCCAAGGAGACCGCGACCGACTACCGGTACTTCCCGGAGCCGGACCTGGTACCCCTCGCGCCGGACGCCGCCTGGGTCGCCGAGCTGAAGGCCGCGCTGCCGGAGCTTCCCCGGCTGCACCGCCGCCGGTTGCAGGAGCAGTGGGGCCTGTCCGAGCTGGACATGCAGTCGGTGCTCAACGCCGGCGCGGTGGAGCTGATCGAGCAGACCGTCGCCGCCGGGGCGACCCCGGCCGCCGCCCGCAAGTGGTGGCTGGGCGAGCTGTCCCGCCGGGCCAACGAGACCGGTGCGGAGTTGAGCGACGTCGGGGCCACCCCGGAACAGGTCGCCGAGCTGCAGGGCCTGGTCGACGCCGGCAAACTCAACGACAAGCTCGCCCGTACCGTCCTGGAGGGCGTGGTCGCCGGCGAGGGCTCGCCGACCGAGGTGATGACCAACCGGAACCTGGAGGTCGTGTCGGACACCGGCGCGCTCACCGCCGCCGTGGACGAGGCGATCGCCGCGAACCCCGCCATCGCCGACAAGATCCGTAGCGGCAAGGTCGCCGCGGCCGGCGCGCTGGTCGGCGCGGTCATGAAGACGACCCGTGGCCAGGCCGACGCGAAGACCGTCCGTGAGCTGATCCTGGAGCGCCTCGGCGCCCAGGGCTGAGTTGCAAGGAAGGGCCCCTTCTTAACGCCTGGTGCATAGGAAGGGGCCCTTCCTAACGCCGCACCCGCTGCACCCCCCGCACCCCTCGCGAGGGCGTCAACGGCGACGCCCGGATGGAGCCACCGTGAACCACAACGACCTCGACGTCCTCGACGAGATCCAGCGGCGCGTGCTCTGGCTCGCCAGCCGGATCGTGGATGCGGCCAACCACGACCGGGACACCGGGGACGGGGTGAAGGTCGGTGGCCATCAGGCGTCCAGCGCCTCGCTGGTGACCACGATGACCGCCCTGTGGTTCGCGCACCTCGACGCGGAGGACCGGGTCGCGGTGAAGCCGCACGCGTCGCCGGTGTTCCACGCCATCCAGTACCTGCTCGGCAACCTGGACCGCTCGTACCTGACGACGTTGCGCGCCCGGGGCGGCCTCCAGTCGTACCCGTCGCGCACCAAGGACCCGGACGAGGTGGACTTCTCCACCGGCTCGGTCGGGCTCGGCGCCGCGGCACCGCTGTTCGCGGCGGTCACCCGGCGCTACGTCGACGCGCACTTCGGCGCGCGTCCGCACTCCCGGTTCGTCGCGCTGATCGGCGACGCGGAGCTGGACGAGGGCAACATCTGGGAGGCGGTCGCCGACCCGGCGACCACCGGGCTGGGCAACGTGATGTGGCTGGTCGACTTCAACCGCCAGTCCCTCGACCGGGTCGTACCCGGCATCCGGATCAACCAGTGGCGCGGCCAGTTCGAGGCGGCCGGCTGGCACGTGGTCGAGGTCAAGTACGGCCGCAAGCTCGCCGAGGCGTACGCCCGGCCGGGCGGCGACGCGCTGCGCGACTGGATCGACGCGATGCCGAACGAGCAGTACCAGTCGCTGTTCGGGCTCGTCGGTCCGGCGCTGCGCAAGCAGTTCCTCGACGGCGCGCCGGCCGGGATCGCGGAGTTCATCGCGGACATCGGAGACGACGAGCTGGGCCCGCTCGTCACCGACCTCGGCGGGCACGACCTGGCGGCCATGCTCGACGCGTACGCCCAGTGCGACGCGGTCACCGACCGGCCCAGCGTCGTCTTCGCGTACACGGTCAAGGGGTGGGGTCTGCCCATCGCCGGGAATCCCCGCAACCACTCGGCGCTGCTGTCCACCGAGCAGATCGACGCCCTGCGGAGGGCCCAGGGGCTCACCGCCGAGACCGAGTGGGACCGCCTCGACCCGGCGTCGGAGGCCGGCATCCGGGCCGGCGCGCGCCGGGAGGCGCTGTCCCGCGCGCCGCGCGAGCGTGCGCTGGGGGTCACGGTCCCGGAGACCACGAAGGTACGCGCGAACAAGCCCGTCTCCACCCAGGAGGTGTTCGGTCGGGTGCTCGTGGACCTGGCCCGGGACCCGCAGGTGGCGCCCTACCTGGTGACCACCGCGCCGGACGTGGCCACCTCCACCAACCTGGCCGGGTTCATCAACAAGACTGGGGTGTTCGCCCCCACCGAGCAGCGCTCCTGGTCGGAGGACCGGATGCTGCGCTGGACGGAGAGCCCGGCCGGGCAGCACATCGAGCTGGGCATCTCCGAGATGAACCTGTTCCTCCTGCTCGGTCAGCTCGGCCTGTCCTGGGACCTGTCGGGGCAGCCGCTGCTGCCGGTCGGCACGGTCTACGACCCGTTCGTGCTGCGCGGGCTGGACGCGTTCCTCTACGGCACGTACTCCGGCTCGCGGTTCGTGGTGGCCGGCACCCCGTCCGGTGTCACCCTCGCCCCCGAGGGCGGCGCCCACCAGTCGACGATCACCGCCTCGGTCGGTCTGGAACTGCCCGGTGTGACCTTCGTCGAGCCCGCGTACGCCGGCAGCCTGGACTGGCTGCTCTGCGACGCCCTCGGCCAGATCGCGGGCGGTTCCACGCCGGCGGCGACGGCGGCACCGGCCGAGGACGGGGCGTACTACTTCCGGCTCAGTACCCGCCCGATCGACCAGGCGCCCTTTGAGGCGGCCCGGGCCCGGATCGGCGACGCCGTGCTGCGTCGTCAGGTGGTCGCCGGGGCGTACCGGCTGGTGGACGCGCACCAGGCGTACCCGCACCTGGCCGACGCCCCGGTCGTGCAGCTCGCCGCCTCCGGCGCGGTGCTGCCCGAGGTGCTCGCCGCGGCGGCGGAACTGGCCGAGGAGGGCGTCGCCGCGCACGTGGTGGACGTGACCAGCCTGGACCGGCTGTACCGGGCCTGGCAGCGCACTCTGCGCCAGGGCGTCCGCACGGCGACGGTGCCCAGCGTGCCGGGCGCGTTGCGGTCCGCCTTCGCCGACCGGGTGCCGGTGGTGACGGTGCACGACGCCGCCTCGCACGCGATGGCCTGGCTCGGGTCGGCCGTCGGCGCGCCGGCGGTACCCCTGGGCGTGGACGAGTTCGGTCAGTCCGGCAGCGTCCGAGAGCTGTACGAGCTGCACGACCTGATGCCCGGCAGCATCGTCAACGCCGCCCTCGCCGCCCTAGCCCTCCGCTGACCCCACCCCCACCGCCCCCACCCCACCCCGCCGCCCCCGCGATCTTGCACTTTCTGCCGGGGCAAAAGGTGTCGACCCTCCCATATCGGCGACCGAAAGTGCAAGATCGCGGCGGTGGGGGCGGGGGTGGGGTGGGGTGGGTCAGCGGGTCGGGGTAGGGGTGACCGGCGCGGGCGCGCCCGCCTTCGGGTTCTCCACCACGCGGCGCACCAGGTTCACCTGGGCCTGCCCGGTGCCGCCGACGGTGATGTCGTCGTACGCCTGGAGCAGTTTGTCCTTGTCGAAGTAGAGCACGCTCATCGACAGCGGGGTCGGCTCCTCGCCCTCGAGGCCGCGCAGCCCGGCGCCCCCGGTCGAGCCCTGCACCATCAGCAGGGTGGGTGACTGTCCGGCCTCCTGCGGCAGCTTCGAGACCTCGCGCCGGTGCGTGTGCCCGGCGAGCACCAGGGGGACGCTGCCGGCCAGGGGTCCGGCCGAGGCCGGGTCGTGGACCAGCGCGATGGTCACCGGGGTCGGCGAGCTGCGGACGGTGGCGGTCAACTGCTCTCCGACACCGATGAGCTGGTCGGCCGTCTCCCGGGTGAGGCCGCTGCCCGCCGGCGAGGTGCTCTTGTCCGGCGTGAACCGGGGGTCGCCGATGCCGGCGATGGTCAGGCCGGCGACCGACGTGGTGGAGTTGCTCAGCACGATCGCGTTCGGCTGCCGGGCCACGGCCGCGGCCGTCCGGCCGGAGTCGTGGTTGCCCCGGATGTAGACGTACGGCTTCCGGAGCAGGCCGATCGCGCCGACGTAGGACGCCTCCGGCTCGCTGCCCCAGTCGGTGATGTCACCCGTGTCGATGACGACGTCGATGTTGAACTGCTCCACGATCGTGCGGATCAGCTGCCAGCCGGTCGGGTTGAGGTGCATGTCGGAGACGTGCAGGACCCGGGTGGTGTCCGGGTCGGGCTCGTAGAGGGGCAGCGACGACACGGTGGTGTAGAGCTGGCTGACGTTGCCGACGATGCGCTGGAGCTGCTCGGCGTAGCGCGTGTAGTCGTTGGCGATCCGGCGGGCGTCACCGACGATCGCGGGCGCGTTGACCAGCAGGCCCTCGTAGCGGGGCTCCTCGATCGACTGTGGCCGGATGCTGGCCGCGGCGGCGCCGAGGCTGCCGACCGTGACCACCAGGGCCAGGCTGCCCGCCCAGGCCGCGCGGCGGGTGTCCCGGAAGACCAGCAGGGCCAGCAGCAGGGTGACCAGGACGGCCGAGGCGACGGTACGCAGCCCGAGCCGCATCACGCCCCCACGGACGTCGTCGACGGCGGACTGGCTGGCGCGGCTGATGCTCGCCGGGTCGTCCAGCAGCGCCTC
The DNA here is from genome assembly GCF_052068135.1 of Micromonospora sp. BQ11. Taxonomy (NCBI): domain Bacteria; kingdom Bacillati; phylum Actinomycetota; class Actinomycetes; order Micromonosporales; family Micromonosporaceae; genus Micromonospora; species Micromonospora sp. BQ11. The sequence goes on from NZ_JBQHDB010000001.1 coordinate 673,459, forward strand.
CGTGCGGCTCTGGTCCAGTGCGCCCAGCTCCACGGTCAGGTGGGTGGGCCCGTCGTGGCTGTCGAGCAGCAGTGCGCCGAGCGGCGGGATGTCGACCGTGGTGCTGCCGGAGATCGCCGGCAGCACCGTCAGGTCCGCCTGGAACGGCCCGATGTCCGTGCTGACGCGCCCGCCGGCCAGCACCCCGATCACCACGCCGGCCAGCGCGACCACGAGGACCGCCAGGGTCACCCCGGTGGCGCGCAGCGCCCTCCATCGGCCCGAGGCGGCCGTACGGGGCCGCCCCAGTCCGAACGACCGGGTACGACGGGTCACCCGGGCCTCGTCGCCCGTGGTCCCGTTCTGCTCGTTCTCCTGCCCGTCCATGGTGATCGTGACCTGCCCGGTAGAGGATCTTGGCAAACCTGGCTCAGAAGTGTCGTCAGCTCCGTCCGGCGCCGCCAGCGGCGAAGACGAGGCGCAGCAGCCGGTCGTCCTCCGGCGCCGGGTCACCCCGCCCGTCGTGGTTGGAGGTGCCCACCCAGAGCGACCCGTCCGGCGCCGCGGCCACCGCCCGGAGCCGGCCGAAGCGACCGGTCAGCAGTTCCCGGGGCTGGCCCAGCACCGTGCCGGTGTCGGTCAGCTCGACCAGCCACAGCCGCTTGCCCCGCAGGCAGGCCGTGACCACCAGCCGGTCCGCCGCGGCGAGGCCCGAGCAGGACGCGTCCGAGGTCGGCCACTGGGTGATGGGATTGGCGAAGCGGGCGTCGTCGGAGCGACCCTCGACCTGCGGCCACCCGTAGTTCTTCCCCTTGACGACCTGGTTGATCTCGTCCCAGGTGTTCTGCCCGAACTCCACCGCGTACATGCGCTTGCCGGCGTCCCAGGCCATGCCCTGCACGTTGCGGTGGCCGAGCGACCAGACGGGGGAGTTGCGGAACGGGTTGCCCGCAGCCGGCTTCCCGGCCGGGGTGATGCGCAGGATCTTGCCGCCGAGGCGCTTGACGTCCTGCGACGCGGCCCGGTCTCCCGCGTCGCCGGTGCTGGCGTAGAGCTGACCGTCCGGGCCGAAGGCCAGGCCGCCGCCGTTGTGGATGCCCGCCTTGGGGATGCCGGTCAGGATCGGGGTGGGCGGCTCGCCGAGGCGGAGCTTGGCGATGCGGTTGTCGCGCTCGGTGGTGTAGTAGACGAAGACCGTCCGGTCCCGCTGGTAGGCGGGTGAGACGGCGATGCCCAGCAGGCCGCCCTCTCCGGCCGCCGCCACGTCCGGGACGGTCTGCACCGCGCGTACGGTCAGCCCGTCCGGTCCCGACCCGGGACCGACCTGGAGGATGCGGCCGGTGTCACGCTCGGTGACCAGTGCTGCGCCGTCGGGCAGGAAGGCGATCCCCCACGGCACCCGCAGGCCCTTGGCCAGCACGGTCGTGACCACCTCCGGACCGGCGCCCTCGGCGCTGGCGCTGGCCGACGGGGTGGGGAAGGTCGGTGGCTCGCCGGCCGGGTCCGGGGCCGGTTCACCGAAACTGCATCCGGCGGCGGCCAGCAGCACCGTCGCGCAGACGGCGGCGAGGACCGACCGGAGACGGCGGACACGGGGGTACGGGGGACGGGCGCTCACTCGGCTCAGGGTAGTCCGCCGAGGCCCGGTGTCCGGACCTCTGGGCTCAGCGCGCCCGAACGGCGAGCAGGGCGATGTCGTCCTCACGGCGGTGGGCCGCGCCGAGGAGGGTGTCGCACAGCTCGTCCAGCGGCAACTTGTCCGTGCCGACGAGCCGCTCGACGAGTTCCGTCATGCCCTCGTCGATGGTGCGGTCCCGCCGCTCGACCAGACCGTCGGTGAACAGCAGCAGGGTGTCGCCCGCGGCGAGGGACGCCCGCTGGGTGGTGCGGCGCACCGGACGGACCAGGCCGAGCAGCGGCTCCGAGCGGGCGCTCACGACCTCGATGGCGCCGCCGGCCCGGACCACCAGCGGCGGCGGGTGCCCGGCGTTGCACCAGCTCACCTCCTGGCCGCCGGCCCCGTCGGCCCGCAGCCGGACCAGGATGGCGGTGGCGGCGGCCGGAATCCGCAGCCCGCGGATCACGTCGTCCAGGTGGGTCATCAGCTCGCCCACCGCGTCCGGCCGGCCGTACGCGTTGCCCCGTACCAGGTTGCGCAGCTGGCCCATGATCGCGGCGGCCTCGATGTCGTGGCCGGCGACGTCGCCGATCGCGGCGATCAGGTCGCCGTTCGGCTGGCGGAAGGCGTCGTACCAGTCCCCGCCCACCTCGACGCGGTCGGCCACCGGCTGGTAGCGGGCGGCCAGCTCCAGCCCCTCGGCGATGGGCAGCACGGGCAGCATGCTGTGTTGGAGCACGTGGGCCACGTGCCGCTGCTCGCCGTACATCCAGCTGTTGCCGATCGCCTGACCGGCCCGGCGGCCGACGTCGAGCGCGGTGATCAGGTCGCCGTCGTCGAAGGGGCGACGCCCGTTGCCGTTGATCAGCGTGATCGCGCCCAGCACCCGGCCGCGGCCGGCGTCGGTGATCGGCACGGTGAGGTGCGACGCGAAGCCCAGTCGGTCGGCGAGTTCCGTCATCTCCGGCCCGATCGTGCCCCGGGTGACGTCGGTGAGGCGGCCGGCGCTGACCAGCACCGGCCGCCCGGTGCGCAGGACCTCTCGGGTGATCGACTTGGTGCCGAGACGGGTGTGCATCAGCACGGCGAAGCGGTCGACGTCCGCCGCGCGCGCGGGATCCCGGTGGGCGGCCGCCACATCCGTCGGTTGGCCGTCCCGCCCGACGACGCTCACCAGGCACCAGTCGGCCAGGAGCGGCACCATCGTCGCGCCCAGGTGGCGCAGCGCCACCTGCACGTCCATCGTCCCGGCCAGCGTCTCGGTCAGCCCGGCCAGCAGCTCCAGCCGGTCCTGCGACTCCTCGGCCCGCCGGCGGGCCTGCTCGGCGCCCTGCAGGGCGATGCGCAGGCGCAGCTCCGACGAGCAGGCGGCGGCCAGGTCGGAGAGGGTCCGCAACTGGTCGCGGGTCCACGCGCGGGGCTTGCTGTCGATCGCGCAGAGCGACCCGAGCACCCGGCCGTCGAGGTCGGTCAGGGGCATGCCGGCGTACGCGACGACGCCGAGGTCGGGAATGGCGAGGTTGGTCCGGACCCGGGGGTGGAGCCGGGCGTCCGGGATCACCATCGGGGCGGCGATGTCGATCACGTGCTGGCAGAACGAGTGGCTGAGCGGCGTCTCCCGCTGCCCCGCCCAGGGCTGCGGCAGGCCGACCTCGCCGGGGAAGAACTGGCGCTCGCTGTCGACCAGGGAGACCAGGGCGACCGGAACGTCGAGCAGGTCGCCGACCAGTCGGGCGAACCGGTCGAAAGCCTCGTCCGGCGTGGAGTCCAACCGGGTCTCGGCGAGCGCTCGCAGCCGGTCGGGGTCCCGCAGTGACGGCGCCGGACGCGAGAGGGCGCCGTCCGCACCGGCACGCCGGGCGATGTCGTCGCGGGAGCCGTCGGTCATCGAGCACCTGTCTGCGGGTGGACGGAGGCCGACCGGCGCTCCGACCCTTCGTTATACCCGCCCGGCGCCGGGAGCGACCTGTGGGGCGATGGGTCACCTCGGTCACGCCGCCGTCGGGTGACCCTCCCCGGTCGGGTGTCCCGGTACGCCCCGGCCGAGCGGCGACGCGTCTGTGGGCCTATCGTCGGCGGGCGTGAAGGTATGGATCCCCCACCCGACCGGTCCGGACCTGCTGGGTGAACTGCCTCCGGGCGTCACCGTGGAGGTGGTCGAGGACCCGACGCGGCTCCCCTCGGCCCCGGCCGGCGTCCGGTTCTGGGTGCCGCCGTTCCTGGCCGGCGCGGACGCCACCGCCCTGGTGCACGAACTGCCCGACCTGGCGGTGGTGCAGCTCCTCTCCGCCGGTGCCGACGCCTGGACCGGCCGCGTCCCGGACGGGGTCACGCTCTGCGACGCGCGCGGTGTGCACGACCCGTCGACGGCGGAGTGGGTGGTGACCGCGATCCTCGCCCAGCTGCGCGGCTTCCCCGCGCTGGTCCGTGCGCAGGCCCGGCGCGAGTGGGCGTACGACGAGGTGGCGCCCACCGACGAGGTCGAGGGCAAGCGGGTGCTCATCGTCGGTGCGGGGTCGATCGGTACGGCGGTGCGGGCGCGGCTGGCACCGTTCGAGGTGACCTTCACGCTGGTGGCCCGGACGCCCCGACCGGAGCAGGGCGTGCACGGGGTGGGGGAGCTGCCCGCCCTGCTGCCCGAGGCGGACGTCGTGGTGCTGCTCGTGCCGCTGACCGACCAGACCCGGGGCCTGGTGGACGCCGGTTTCCTGGCTGCGATGCGGGACGGCGCGTTGCTGGTCAACGCCGCGCGGGGGCCGGTGGCCGTGACCGACGCGCTGGTGGCCGAGTTGCGGACGGGTCGGATCTCGGCGGCGCTGGACGTCACCGATCCCGAGCCGCTGCCGCCCGACCATCCCCTGTGGACGATGCCGAACGTGCTGCTCACTCCGCACGTCGCCGGCTCGGTGCGGGGGCTGCTGCCCCGGGCGTACCGGTTGGTGGGCGAGCAGGTCCGGCGGTTCGCGGCGGGGGAGCCGCTGACCAACGCGGTGGTGGACGGCTACTGAGCGGTCGCGCCCCGGCGGTGGTGGCCGGTCAGTCGGTCCGGCTGGGCAGAGACTGGCCGGTGGACGACACCAGCCGGGGCAGGTCGGTGCCGCGGACGGCCGGCAGCAGGACCTGCTGCCCGTCGTCGAGACGGGCGACCGCCCGGCCGCGCGGGTCGGTGGCCAGCTCGACGACGTGGTCCCAGCCGATCCGGCGCTGCCCGGCGAGCGCCCGGAGGCGCAGCTCACGCCCGTCGGCGTCGGTGCCGGCCCGCCAGGCCCAGACGCCGACGGCGAGTGGGACGAGGAGCACGGGTGCCAGGTACCACCGGGCGTTCGCCAGCGGCAGTGCGCCGATGAAGGCGATGACCGCCGCGACGAGGATCGCCTGGCTGTGCCGGAAGCGGACGACATCGGAGCTGCTCACCCCACGATGATCCCACCCGCTCCGGCCCGTGCGGTCGCCGGGCGACCGACGGGAGGGCCGCGACGCCCGAGTGACGTGGGTCACTGTCGACTGGCCGTCACCGCGCGACCGTGCCCTCGTTGACGAGGGTTGGGCGTCGGACGACCGTTCGCCACCCGCATCGCCGCACCGCCCCCGTGCCCCCTCACGAAGGCGACCGCCGTGCCCCTCGCGTACCCGTGCCACCTTCCGATCCGCCGTCCCGCCGTGCCGGAGACCGTCGTGGTCGCGGCGGTGTGCCTGCTCCTCGCGGCCGGTGCCGCCGGGCCCCTGCCGACGCTCTCCGTCGTCGCGCTGGCCGGCGCGAGCGGCTCCGCGCTGGCCGGCACCCGGCTGTCCCGGCTCGCCGCCGGAGAGCATCCGGCGGATGCGCCGGCCGAGGGCGGCGCGCGCTTCCCGGACCGTGCGGCACCCCGCGTGGCACCGCCCCGCCGGGTCGCCGCACTGCTCGACGCCGCGGTGGTCGTGGCCGGCCTGACGGCCGCCGCGCTGCCGCTGTCCGGGCCGATCGGGGACGACACGGCCGCCCTGTCCGGCCTGGTGGGCGCGGCCGTCCTCTTCGCCGCCGGACTGCTCGCGCTGCCCCCGGGCGTCCGTCCACCGGCCCGGCTCCGGCTGCGGCGGATCGCCGACGCGGCCGGCCCCGGCATCGGCCTGGTGCTCGCCGCCTGGCTGCTCCTGCCCGTCGACGGTCTGGAATCGTCCACCCGGCTCGCGTCCGCGGTGGCGCTGGGCGGGTTCGCCGTCGCCGCGCTCACCGCGCTCACCGGTCCGGAGCGGGGCGGTGGCGCGGCACACTGCCGGGGCGGGGCCGCGCTCACCCTGTTCGGGCTGGTGCTGCTGGCAACGGCGACGGTCGGGGCGATGCCCGGCCGGCTGCTGCTGGTGGCCGTACCGCCGCTGGTCGGTGGAATGCTGCTGACGGCGGCGGGCGCGCGGCGGGTGATCGGGACGGACGTCGCCCCGGAGCGCCGGCCCACGCTCGTCCTTCCCCGCGTGCTGCTCCCGGCGGTCACGGTGGTGGCGGCGATGGGGTGGCGGCTCACCTCCGGTGCGGCCGTCGAGCGGGCCACGATGGTCATCGCGCTGGCGGGGGTGCCCGTGCTGGTGTTCCGCGAACTGCTCCGGGTGCACGACCGGCGCGCGGCGCGCGGACGGGACGTCCCCGGGCCGGCCGGCGGCGACGAGGCGATCCCGGGCGATGTCCCGGCCGACCGGTCGGAGCTGCTCCGGGTCCTCGCCGACCTGCGGGACGACGACCCGCCCGCGGGCGCCCTGCTCGTGGTCGACCTGCACGGCGCCGAGGCGCACGACCACCGGTTCCGGGAGGACGTGTTCGCCGAGGCGTGCCGGCGCGGGCGGGCCGTCGTCGGCCCCGGGGACCTGGTCGCGGACCTGCCCGGCGCCGCTCTGGCCGTGGTCACCCGGTCCGGTCCGGTGCGGGCGTACGCGGTGGGCACCCGGCTGGTCGAGGCGCTCACCCAGCCCTTCCAGGTGGCCGGGGTGGTGCTGCGGCTACAGGTGAGCATCGGGTTGGCCGAGGTCGCCGGGGTCACGCCGGAGGACGTGCTGCGCCAGGCCGACCTGGCCCGCCGGCGCGCGGTGCAGCTCGGGCGGGACCGTGTCGAGTGGTACGACGCGTACCTGGAGGAGCAGCTCGTCCGGCGGCTGGACCTGGAGCGTGAGCTGCCCGGTGCGGTCGCCCGGGGTGAGCTGGACCTGGTCTACCAGCCGGTGGTCGGCCTGGCCGACCGGCAGCCGGTGGGGACCGAGGCCCTGCTGCGTTGGCGCAGTCCGGTGCTCGGCACGGTCCTGCCCGGCGAGCTGCTGCCGGTGGCGGAGGACCTGGACGTCGTCCGCGAGCTGGGCTGCTGGGTGCTGGACCGGGCCTGCCGCCAGTTGGCCGCCTGGTCCGGCGCGGGCCGGGAGGACCTCTGGATGGCGGTCAACGTGACCGTCCGGGAGTTGACCGCGGCGGACTTCGTGCCGCGGACCGTGGCGGTGCTGGACGCGTACGGGGTGGCCCCCGAGCGGCTGGTCATCGAGGTGTCCGAGCCGCGGGTCGCCGCCGACCTGCCGACCGTGGTGGCCCGGCTGGCCGGGCTGCGTTCACTGGGCATCCGCACCGCCCTGGACGACTTCCGGGCCGAGCACGCCTCGCTCAGCCAGCTGCGCCGGCTGCCGATCGACCTGCTCAAGGTTGGCCCGCAGGTCGTCGGGCCGGCTGCCGACCCGCAGCGCCCACTCATCGACGTGGTGGTGAACGTGGGCGACCGGCTGGGCCTGGAGATCGTGGCCGAGGAGCTGGAGTGGCCCGCGCAGGTGGAGGGGGCCCACCGGGCCGGCTGCCGGTACGGGCAGGGTTTCGCCCTGGCCCGCCCGGCCACCGCCGAGCGGGTCGAGGCGTACTTCGAGGAGTTCCCGACCGCGTCGCGCTGATGCGCTGAACCGGTTCACTTCACCCGGGGCGGTGCGGTGCTGCCGCGCGGGGTCAGGTGTGAGGTCTCGTCCTGGAGCACGCCCACGTCTGTGCCGCCGATGACCGAGAGAAGCTGCCGGGCGGCGTGCGCACCGTACACGGGGATGTCCCGGCTCAGCGCGGTCAACGGCGGGTGCACCAGCCGGCAGAGCGGGGAGTCGTCCCAGGCCACGATGGACAGGTCGCCCGGGACGGAGAGCCCCATCTCCTGGGCGACCGACAGGCCCGCTATGGCCATCACGTCGTTGTCGTAGATCACGGCGGTCGGCCGGTCCGGGGCGCTGAGCAGCCGGCGTGTGGCGCGCGCGCCCTCCTCGCCGGTGTAGTCCGAGGGCACGGTCACCGCGTCGGGCAGGTCGAGCCGGCGGCACACGCGGGCGAACGCCTCGGTGCGGATCGCGGTGTGCAGCAGCTCGGGGAGTCCGCCGACCCGGGCGACGCGGCGATGGCCGAGCGCCGCCAGGTACTCCACGGTCTCGACCAGCGCCGCCGCGTCGTCGGACCACAGGCTGGCCAGTCGGCCGGTGCCGCCGGGGCCGCCGATCACGATGGCCGGCAGGCCCAGTTCCTCCAGCACCGGCACCCGGCGGTCGTCGACGCGCAGGTCGCACACGAGGACGCCGTCCACCCGACGCTCACCCCACCACCGCCGGTAGACCGCGATCTCCGCGTCCGGGTCGGCGACGACCTGGAGGGTCAGCGCGTACGAGCGGGCGGACAGTTCCGCCTCGACGCCGCTGATCAGCTCCATGAAGAACGGCTCGATGCCGAGTGTGCGGGCGGGCCGGCACAGGGCCAGGCCGATGGCGGCGGCGGTGGATCCGGAGAGGGCGCGCGCGGCGCTGCTCGGGTTGAAGCCGATCTCCGCGGCGATGGCGAGGATCCGTTGCCGGGTGGCCTCGGAGACGCCGGGCTGGCCGTTCAGCGCGTAGGACACGGCGCCCTTGGACACCCCGGCACGTCGGGCGACATCGGCGATGGTCGGCCGCTTCACCGGCGTACTCCTTGTCTCCGCCCTGCATGGGCGGTCACACCTGTGCCGGTCTCCCGGCGCAGGTGGTCACGCTACGGGTGGCGACGGTCGTGGGTCGAGCCCCGCTCGACGGGCGGCACCGAGCGAGTCTGCAACTTGCGCGGTTAAGCCCACGGGCCGGGCGTGGTGTCGGAGAGTCGCCGGGGTTGGTCGGCGCTGCGCGAAGGAGCGCTCCACCACGTATGGTCGCGCTCCCAAAGCCCTGGCAGGGCTGTGTCGTTAACCGCCCGTTGACACGTCCGAAGCCGAGCCGTACGGTGGCGTAACTTATCCGGTTCAGTTGACGTCCCTCGATGTCGGGGCGTTCCCACTCGTTGCCCGGAGGATGACATGAAACGGTCCTGGAAAACCTGGGCCCGCGCCGTCGCGGCGGGCTCGGTCGGCCTGGCCCTGCTCGCCGCGTGCAGCGGCAACAGCGGTGGCGGTTCCGGCAGCGGCGACGGCCAGGTCACCTTGAAGATCAACTTCTGGGGCGACTTCGGCCTGGACGAGCTGAAGAGCCGCTACGAGGCCGACAACCCGAACGTCAGGATCAGCCTGAACACCGGCGAGTACAACGCCCAGCACGAGGACCTCCAGAAGAAGCTGATCGCCGGCTCCGGTGCGCCGGACATCGCCGCCATCGACGAGGGCTTCGTGGTCCAGTTCCGCGGCCAGGCCGACAAGTTCGTCAACCTGCTCGACAAGGGCGCCGGCCAGTACGAGGGCAGGTACCTGCCCTGGAAGTGGAAGCAGACCCTGACGCCCGACGGCAAGGTCCAGATCGGGCTCGGCACCGACGTCGGCGGCCTGGCCATGTGCTACCGCACCGACCTCTTCACAGCCGCCGGTCTGCCCACCGACCGCGACCAGGTCTCCGCGCTCTGGCCCACCTGGGACCGGTTCATCGCCGTCGGCCAGCAGTACAAGGCCAGAAGCGGCAAGAAGTTCATCGACTCCGCGACCAACATCTTCAACCCGGTCCTCGGGCAGCAACCGGTCGGGTTCTACGACGAGAGCGAGACGCTGAAGATGGACGGCGGCCCGAAGGCCGCCTTCGACGTGGCCGCCGCGATGATCGGCGCCGACCTGTCGGCCAACCTGACCGCCTTCTCGCCGGAGTGGAACAGCGGCTTCGTCAAGGGCAACTTCGCCGTGCTCGCCTGCCCGGCGTGGATGCAGGGCCACATCAAGAACACCGCCCCGACCACCCAGGGCAAGTGGGACGTCGCGGCGATCCCCGGCGGCGGCGGCAACTGGGGTGGCTCCTTCCTGACCATCCCCAGGCAGGGCAAGAACGTCGACGAGGCGTACAGGTTCCTGGAGTGGCTGGTCCAGCCCGCGCAGCAGATCGAGATCTTCAAGAAGGTCGGCAACCTGCCGTCGCAGCCGGCGCTCTACCAGGACCCCGCGATCAAGGACTTCACCAACCCGTTCTTCAGCAACGCCCCGGTCGGTCAGATCTTCTCCAAGACCGCCGAGAACCTGACCCCGCAGTACCTCGGCAAGAGGAACGGGCCGACCCGGGTCGCCGTGGAGAACGTGATCAACCGTCTGGCCACCGGAAACCTGAAGGGCAAGCCCGACCAGGCGTGGACCGAGGCGATCAAGGAAGCCGAGAAGGCCGCCACGTCCTGACGTACGCCCGGAGGTGGGGCCGTCCGGCGACGGCCCCACCCGCCCGCGGACCGCTCGTTCCCCGGAGGTTCCGATGTCCACCACCCGCGCCGCCCCCGCGGCGTCCCGACCCGGCCGTCCCGCGGACGCGACGGCCCCCGTCCGCCGTCCCCCGGGCCGGGCGGACACGTGGCGCAACCGCCTCCACCGCTTCGACGTGCGGTACGTGCCCTACCTGCTGATCGCTCCGTTCTTCCTGCTCTTCGCGGTCTTCGGGCTCTTCCCGATCGTGTTCAACGGCGTGGTCGCGATGCGCAACTGGCGGCTCGACGACCCGACCCTGACCGGCTGGGCGGGCTTCGCGAACTTCGAGCGGCTGCTCGACGACGGCGACTTCTGGAACGCGCTGGGCAACACGTTCGGCATCTTCGTGCTCTCCACGGTGCCGCAACTGCTCCTGGCGCTGATCGTGGCGTCCCTGCTGAACCGGAAACTGCGCGCGCAGACCTGGTTCCGGGTCGGGGTGCTGCTGCCGTACATCACGCCGGTCACCGCCTCGACGCTGATCTTCACGGTGGTGTTCGCCCGGGACACCGGCGTCGCCAACTGGGTGCTGTCTCTGCTGGGCGTCGGGGAGACCGCGCCGATCGACTGGCGGTCGACGAAATGGGCGTCCTGGATCGCGATCGCCACCATGGTCAACTGGAAGTGGATCGGCTACAACGCCCTGCTCTACCTGGCCGCCATGCAGTCCATCCCGCGTGACGTGTACGAGGCCGCCGCCGTCGACGGCGCCGGTCCGTGGCGTCAGCTGTGGCGGATCACCGTGCCGATGATCCGGCCGGTGGTCATCTTCACCGTGGTGCTCTCCACCATCGGTGGGCTCCAGCTCTTCACCGAGCCGATGCTCTTCGACGCCAACCCGGCGCTGGCCCAGGGTGGCGACGACGGGCAGTGGCAGACCATCGCCCAGCTCATCTACAAGGTCGGCTGGCGGGACCTCAACCTCGGCTACGCCGCCGCGATGTCCTGGGCGCTCTTCCTCGTCATCCTGATCGTCGCGGCGGTGAACGCGCTGATCACGAACCGGCTCGGAGGTGGGAAACGGTGAGCGACGTCGGCACCCGGCGGGCGGCCCTGATGGGTCGGGCCCCGCAGAACACACCCGGCAGTCTCTGGAGCTACCTCTTCCTCTCCGTGGTGATCGCCTTCTCGGCGTTCCCGCTGTACTGGATGTTCGTCATCGCCACGAACACCGACGAGGCGCTGGCCAAGATCCCGCCGCAGGTGGTCCCGGGCGGGGAACTCGCGACGAACCTGCGCGAGGTCTTCTCGATGCAGGACGTCTTCTTCCTCCAGTCCCTGGTCAACAGCGTGATCGTGTCGTCCGTGGTGACCGCGTCGGTGCTGTTCTTCTGCTCGCTGGCCGGCTTCGCGTTCGCCAAGCTGCGGTTCAAGGGACGCAACGCACTCATGATCATGGTCATCCTGACCATGACGGTGCCGAACCAGCTCGGCGTGGTCGCCCTCTACATCCTCATGGGCAGGATGCCCGGCGAGGGCGGCTGGAACGGCACCCTGCTCGCCGTCATCGTGCCCGGCCTGGTGAGCGCGTTCGGCGTGTTCTACATGCGCCAGTTCATCCTCGACGCGGTGCCCGACGAGCTGATCGAGGCCGGCCGCATCGACGGCGCCAGCACCATGCGCATCTTCTGGAGCGTGGTGGTGCCGGCGGTCCGGCCGGCGATGGCCGTACTCGGCCTGCTCACCTTCGTCGCCACCTGGAACGAGTTCCAGTGGCCGCTCATCACCCTGGGCGGCACCGACTACCCGACCTCGATGGTCGCGCTGTCCGACCTGGCCAGCGGCAACTACGTGCTCTACCGGCGGGTGCTGGCCGGCGCTCTGGTCGCCACCCTGCCCCTGCTGATCATGCTGTTCATCGGTGGTCGCCAGATCGTCCGCGGAATCATGGAAGGTGCGGTGAAGTCGTGACCCCGTTGCACCAGGGCTGGACCCTGCGGGCGGTACCCGGACCCCAGGTGCCGGCCGGGATCGCCGACCGGGCGGTGCCGGCCACCGTGCCCGGGTGCGTCCACACCGACCTGCTGGCCGCCGGGCTGATCCCCGACCCGTACCGGGACGCCAACGAGACCGGCCTCGGCTGGATCGGGCGCACCGACTGGGTCTACGAGACCACGTTCGACCGGCCCGACGGCGCGCACGACCGCGTCGACCTGGTCTGCGACGGCCTCGACACGGTCGCCACGGTCACCCTCAACGGCGTCGAGATCGGGCGCACCGCGAACATGCACCGCGGCTACCGCTTCGCCGTCGGCGCGCTGCTGCGGCCACGGGGCAACACGCTCGCCGTCCGGTTCGACTCGGCGTACCGCTACGCCGAGGCGCAGCGTGACCGTCTCGGCGACCGGCCCAACGCGTACCCGGAGCCGTTCCCGTTCATCCGCAAGATGGCCTGCAACTTCGGTTGGGACTGGGGACCGACCCTGGTCACGGCCGGCATCTGGCGACCGGTCGGGCTGCACGCCTGGTCCACCGCCCGCCTGGCGACCGTCCGCCCGCTGGTCACCGTCGACGGGACCGACGGCCGGGTCGAGCTGCACGTCGAGGTCGAGCGTGCCGCCGACGCGCCGCTGACCGTGCGGGCCGCCGTCGCCGGCAGCGCCGCCGAGGTGACGATCCCGGCCGGGGAGCGGGCCGCCGTCCTGACCGTCGCCGTGCACGACCCCGAGCGGTGGTGGCCCAGGGGGTACGGCGACCATGCCCGCCACGACCTCGACGTGACCCTGTGCGGGCCGGACGGCACGACGCTGGACACCTGGGGCCGGCGCATCGGCTTCCGGTCGGTACGCCTCGACACCACGCCCGACGACCACGGCGCCGCGTTCACCCTCCACGTCAACGACGTGCCGGTCTTCGTGCGGGGCGTCAACTGGATCCCCGACGACGCCTTCCCCACCCGGATCACCCGGGACCGGCTGGCGCACCGGTTCGACCAGGCGATCGGCGCGAACATCAACCTGCTGCGCGTCTGGGGCGGGGGCCGGTACGAGTCGGAGGACTTCTACGACCTCGCCGACTCGCTCGGCCTCCTGGTGCAGCAGGACTTCCTCTTCGCCTGCGCCGCGTACCCGGAGGAGGAGCCGATCGCCTCCGAGGTGGCCGCCGAGGCCGCCGAGCAGGTGGTGCGCCTGGCCCCGCACCCGTCGCTGGTGCTCTGGACGGGCAACAACGAGAACATCTGGGGCTGGCACGACTGGGACTGGCAGGAACCCCTGGCGGGGCGCACCTGGGGCCGGGGCTACTACCTCGACGTGCTGCCCCGGACCGTCGCCGAGCTGGACCCGACCCGCCCGTACTGGCCGGGCAGCCCCTGGTCCGGCACGGAGGACGTCCACCCCAACGACCCGGCGTACGGGACCACGCACATCTGGGACGTCTGGAACACCGACGACTATACGAAGTACCGGTCGTACGTGCCCCGGTTCGTCGCCGAGTTCGGCTGGCAGGCGCCCCCGGCGTACGCGACGCTGCGGCGGGCCCTGTCCGACGACCCGCTTGCCCCCGACTCACCCGGCATGGCCCACCACCAGAAGGCCGTCGACGGGGCTCTCAAGCTCCAGCGGGGGCTGGACGCGCACCTGCCGGCACCGGCCGACTTCGACGACTGGCACTACCTCACCCAGCTCACCCAGGCCCGCGCGGTCCAGGTCGGCATCGAGCACTTCCGGTCCCACCGGAGCGTCTGCTCGGGCACCATCTTCTGGCAGCTCAACGACTGCTGGCCGGTGACCTCGTGGTCCGCGGTCGACGGCGACGGCCGCCGGAAACCCCTGTGGTACGCGGTGCGCCGCGCGTACGCCGACCGGCTCCTCACCGTGGCGCCCCGCGACGGTGCGCCGACCCTGGCGGCCGTCAACGAGACCGGCACCCCGTGGCGGGGTGCGGTCACGGTCACCCGGTCCACCCTCGACGGGGAGCCCCGGGCCAGGACCACGCTGGAGCTGGACGTGCCCGCGTACGCCTCGGTCGTGCTGGCGCTGCCGGCGGACGTGGCGGGGCCGGAGGAGGCCGGCGGGGAGCTGCTCGTCGCCGAGGCCGACGGCGCCGCGCGGGCGCTGTGGTTCTTCGCCGAGGACCGCGACGTCCGGTGGCCGGCGGCGGCCTTCGACGCGACGGTCGAGCCGGTCGACGGCGGGCAGCGGGTCCGGGTCACCGCCCGGACCGTGCTCCGGGAGCTGACCCTGTTCCCGGACCGCCTCGACCCGACGGCGGAGGTCGACGAGGCCCTGGTGACGCTGCTGCCGGGGGAGTCGGTCACGTTCACCGTGACGGCCGACGGGCCGCTGGACCCGACAGCCCTGACCAGCCGCCCGGTGCTGCGCTGCGTCAACGACATCTGAAAGGAAGGGCCCCTCCTTAACGTCTGGTGTAGAGGAAGGGCCCCCTCTTAACGCCCGGCACGAGGGAGAAGCCGATCGTCCTGGGCGGCAGGCCGTTCCGGTTCGCCGCGCCGCACAGGCGGGTGGTACGTGGCCTGCACGCCCGCGGGCCGCGTACCGGGTCAGTTCGGTAGGGCGCCGAGGCCGGCGAGCAACTCGATCCGCTCGTCGGAGGGCAGGGCGGCGTAGATGGGCTCGTCCCGGCGGTTCGTCTCGTCCTCGACCGCCCGCCGTTCCGGGCCCTCGGGCAGCGCCCGGATCCCGGCGACGGTCAGGCCCGCCGCCCGCCACGCGGCCCGGTGCGCGTCGGCCCGGTGATGGCGCAGCGCACCGAGCCGGGAGGCCAGCCGCAGAGCCGCCGAGGCGTCCGCCGGCTCGTACACCGGTGCCATCGCCCGGAAGGCAGGCCCGCCCGTCGCGCAACCCTGCACCAGGAGCCGCCCGACCAGCTCCGCCAGTCGTGGCACCACCTCCAGCCCGGGCAGGAGGTCCGCTCCCGAGGCCCAGCGCTCCTCGGCCGCCTCGCCGACCATCCGCTGCACGGCCAGCGCCAGCTCTCGACCGAGTGGGGTGAGGTGCCAGGCGCCGTCGGCGTCGACGGTGGCCACACCCTGTTCGCGCTCGTGGGTCATGTCCCCGCTGGTGTAGACCAGCGCGTCGGCCAGGGCCTCCGCGCGCATGGGACGGGCGAGCAGTCCGAAGGGGAAGCTCGCCTCGAAGCCCGGTCGCAGGCCCCGCTCCGCGTAGTACGCCTCCAGCGCGGGTCGCGCCGCGTCACGCGCGCCCACGTACACCCGGTCGACCACCGGCCTGATCATCGCCGCGTAGCTCATGACCGCCTCCCCGTGTCCGTCCGGCACGATAGTGCAGTCGAGCGGGGTGCGGTGGCCCCCAGTCCGGCCGGGAGGCACCCGACCGCGAGGTCTCCTGGACGACGGTTTGCCCGGTCCGCCACGTGGTACCTGGACTGCATGACGAACCCGGTGGATCCCTCCCTGCCCGACGAACTCGACGAGCACGCCGGCGGCGCCGACCCCGGCCCCGGCGCACCCGACCAGGTCCACGCCGACCAGGGGCGACCCGACGAGCAGTTCCAGTCCCCGATGGGTGTCGCCGGCATGACCCCGGGCGGTGGCGGCGCGTTCGGCGGCACCTCGCCCGCCGACGAGAACCCCGCTGCCGATCCCGGGGGCGCGCCACGCGGCAACCAGTGACGCCGCCCCGTTAAGAAGGGCCCCCTCCTCTACCGCAGGCGTTAAGAGGGGGCCCTTCCTTTCACCTCACTCGGGGACGCGGCGGTAGGCGCCGTCGCTGGCCGAGGTCGCCATCGAGGCGTACGCGCGCAGTGCCGCCGACACCGGCCGCTGCCGGTCGACCGGGGTGTACGGGCGGTCCCGCTTCTCCTCGGCCACCCGTCGCGCCTCCAACTCGTCGGACGGCACGTTCAGCTCGATGGACCGGCCCGGGATGTCGATGACGATCTCGTCGCCGTCGCGCACCAGCGCGATCAGGCCGCCGGAGGCCGCCTCGGGCGAGACGTGCCCGATGGACAGCCCCGAGGTGCCGCCGGAGAACCGGCCGTCGGTGAGCAGCGCGCAGGCCCGGCCCAGCCCCCGGCCCTTGAGGAACGAGGTGGGGTAGAGCATCTCCTGCATGCCGGGCCCGCCCTTCGGGCCCTCGTACCGGATCACGACCACGTCCCCGGCGACGATCCGCTTGTTGAGGATGGCCTCGACCGCGTCGTCCTGCGACTGGAAGACCTTGGCCGGGCCGCGGAACGTCAGGCACTCCTCGGGCACACCGGCGGTCTTGACGACGCAGCCCTCCGGCGCCAGGTTGCCGTGCAGGATCGCCAGGCCACCGTCGGCGCTGTACGCGTGCTCCCGGTCCCGGATGCAGCCGCCGGCCGCGTCGGTGTCCAGCGACGACCAGCGGTTGGCGGTGGAGAACGGCTCGGTGGTACGCACGCCTCCCGGGGCGGCGTGGAACAGTTCCACCGCCTCCGGCTTGGGTGACCCGCCCCGGACGTCCCAGTCGGTGAGCCACTGCGCGAGCGAGGGGGAGTGCACGCTGTGCACCTCCCGGTGCAGCAGGCCGGCCCGGTCGAGCTCGCCGAGGATGGCGGGGATGCCGCCGGCCCGGTGCACGTCCTCCATGTGGTACTGCGGCGAGTTCGGCGCGACCTTGGCCAGGCAGGGCACCCGGCGGGAGATGGCGTCGATGTCGGCGACGGAGAAGTCCATCTCCGCCTCCCGTGCGGCGGCGAGCAGGTGCAGGATCGTGTTGGTCGACCCGCCCATCGCCACGTCCAGGGCGACCGCGTTCTCGAACGCGGCCCGGCTGGCGACCGCGCGGGGCAGCACCGAGGCGTCGTCACCGTCGTACCACCGCTTGGCGATGTCCACCACGGTGCGGCCGGCCTCGAGGAAGAGTGACCGGCGCGCGGCGTGGGTGGCCAGCGTGGAGCCGTTGCCGGGCAGCGCGAGCCCGATCGCCTCGGTCAGGCAGTTCATCGAGTTGGCGGTGAACATGCCGGAGCAGGAGCCGCAGGTCGGGCAGGCCGAGCGCTCGATCTCGCCGAGCTGGTCGTCGGTGACGGCCTCGTTGGACGAGGCGATCATCGCGTCGATCAGGTCGATCTTGGAGTGCACCACGCCCTCGATCGCCATCGTCTTCCCGGCCTCCATCGGGCCGCCGGAGACGAAGACGGTCGGGATGTTCAGCCGCAGCGCGGCCAGCAGCATGCCGGGGGTGATCTTGTCGCAGTTCGAGATGCAGACCAGGGCGTCCGCGCAGTGCGCGTTGACCATGTACTCCACCGCGTCGGCGATCAGCTCCCGGCTGGGCAGTGAGTAGAGCATGCCGCCGTGGCCCATGGCGATGCCGTCGTCCACGGCGATGGTGTTGAACTCGCGGCCCACCCCGCCGGCCTCGGCCACCGCGCCGGCGACCAGGCCGCCCATGTCCTTGAGGTGTACGTGACCGGGGACGAACTGGGTGAAACTGTTGGCGATGGCGACGATCGGCTTGCCGAAATCGTCGTCGGTCATCCCGGTGGCCCGCCACAGGGCCCGGGCACCCGCCATCGTCCGACCGTGCGTGGAGGTCTTCGACCGCAGCTCAGGCATGCGTACCAGTCTTGCACCGCCGCCGCGGCACCCGGCGGGTGTACGGGCCGTGTCCCAACAGATGCACACCCGGGCCCCCACGACGGGCGCGCATCCGGCACAGTTGAGGACGTGCATGCATCCCCGGGCATGGTCACCGTCGCGCTGCTGAGCGGCCTCGTCGCCGTCTTCGCCACGCTGCTGCTGGCCGTCGGCGCCCGGCGACGCGCCCCGGAGCACCGGCCGGCGTACCTGTTCCTCGCCGCCGCCGGGGGCTTCGCGCTGGCGAGCCTGCTGGTCGGCACCGTCGTGGCGCTCGGTACCGCCGGGCACGGGGTGCACACGCCGAGGACGGGTTGGGCCTCGGTCGTCGCGGTCGGGGTCGCGGCGAGCGGGCTGCTCTTCTGCACCGGCCTGCTCCGACTGCCCGGCGTGGCCCCGACGGCGGGTGCGGCCCTCCGGCTCGGTCTCGACGGGTTGATCATGGCGACCGCGCTGTGGTTCGTCGGCTGGGTGCTCTTCTCGCGGCCGACCCGCCTGCTCCGCGACGCCACCCCGGTGGCGTGCGGGCCGATCCTGCTCGCGACGGTCGCCGCGGCCCTGACCGCCGGCCTCGCCATGATCGTGGTGTTCCGCGCCCCCGCGCCCCGGCACCGGCTGGCGACGCTCGCCAAGGGCGCCACGGGCGTGACCTTCGGCGGTCTGGGCGTGGCGGCCGGGCTGTGCCAGGCCGGCCCCGCTGTGGCGGTGGCCGGCGCTGCCGTGGTCTCCGCCGGCCTCCTGGCCGCCGCCCTCGCGAGCTGGCGGCTCGAGCCGCCGTGCCAGCTCGACGTCGACGTGATCCGCCGCGACGGCGAGTACGCGGTGGTCCCGATGTTCGCCATGGCCGCCTCGGCGATGTACCACCTCCTCCAGGACGGCCGGTTCGACGCGCTGGGGATCGTCGCCGGCAGCGTCGAGGGCTTCGCGTTGGTGGCCCGGCAGTACCTGACGCTGCACGACGTCCGGAAGTACGCCAGCCGGCTGGCCGAGCGCGAGGCGCACTTCCGGGAGCTGGCGCACACCGACCCGCTGACCGGTCTGGCCAACCGTCGGGGGCTGCTGCGCGCGCTGCACCGCTGCGCGGAGACGGGCACCAGCTGCGTCCTGCTCAGCCTCGACCTGGACGGCTTCAAGAACGTCAACGACATGCGTGGGCACGACGTGGGCGACGCGGTGCTGGCCGAGGTGGGGCGTCGGCTGCGCGGCAGCCTGCGCCCCGGCGACGTGGCGGCCCGGCTCGGCGGGGACGAGTTCGCGGTGCTGATGCACGGCCGGCAGTCCGACGCGGAACGGGTCGGCGAGCGGCTGCTCGGTGTCCTGCACGGCGCGTACGAGCAGCCCGAGGGGCCGGTCTTCCTCTCCGTGAGCATCGGCACCGCCGGGTGGGCCGGGGAGCCCGACGTGGAGCTGCTGCTGCGCCACGCCGACCTGGCGCTGCGCTACGCCAAGCAGCGCGGCAAGAACCGGATCGAGCGCTACGACGCCGCGTACGACCAGCTGCTGCGCCGGCGTACCGTCGTCGAGCACGAGCTGCGCGGCGCGATCGACCGCGGGGAGTTGCGGCTGGCGTTCCAGCCGGTGGCCTCGCTGCCGTCGGTACGCCCGGTCGGCGCCGAGGCGCTGCTGCGCTGGCACCACCCGCAGCTGGGCAACGTCCGGCCCGACGAGTTCATCCCGCTCGCCGAGGAGTGCGGGATGATCGCCCAACTCGGTGCATGGGTGCTGCACGAGGCCTGCTACCAGCTCTCCCGCTGGCTGACCGACGGCCACGACGTCTGGGTGTCGGTGAACGTGTCTCCGCGCGAGCTGCACGCCCCGGAGTACGTCGTCCAGGTGGCCGACGCGCTGCGCGCCCACCACGTACCCCCGCAGCGGCTGGTGCTGGAGGTGACCGAGCACGCCGTCGCCACCGACCTCGACGAGCTGATCCGGCGGCTGACCGCGCTGCGGCTGACCGGCGTACGGATCGCCCTGGACGACTTCGGCGCCGGCTACTCGTCGCTGGGTCAGCTCCGCCGCCTGCCGATCGACATCCTGAAGATCGACCACAGTCTGGTCGCCGAGCACGAGCCGGTCCGGCCGGTGGGCCGGGACGGGCCCGCCTTCGCGCCGATGGTCGACGTCGTCATGCGCCTCGGCCACCAGCTCGGGATGGAGGTCATCGCCGAGGGCGTGACCACCCCCACCGAGCTGGCCGCGGTGGTGGCCGCCGGGTGTCGCTTCGGGCAGGGCGCGCTCTTCGGCTGGGGTGTGCCCGCCGAGCACCTGGAGGCGATGCTGGAGGCCGCCACGTCGCCCGGAGCCCGTCCGGCTCCGGTGTCCGCGCCTCCGGTGCCACCCGCGCCGCCCCGCCGACTGCCCACGCTGCCCGCCCCCCGCCGCCCCGAGAGCGGTTCCGAGCAGGTCGGTGGGGGTGCGCCGACGCCCCGAACGGGTGAATACGGGAGATCCGTTAACCAACATGTGGGATCAGTTGACTCATCGCGTGAGATGCGTCAGGCTTGACCGCATGTCGTACCGGTCTCTGCGAGTACTTACCTGAGCGCACTCTCCCCGTCGAGAGTGCGCTGGCCCCGTGCATCCTGCACGAGGGCTTTTTTGTTGCCGTCGGACCAGATCGACGCGGGCCCACCGCCCGCGTCGGACCGCCAAGCCACACCCACTCCAGCCGAAGGCCTGAAACGCCATGACGAGACCCACGCCCGAGACACTCGCCCACTCCGCCCGGCGGGCCCGTGCGACCGCCGAGCCGGCGATCGACGCCGACCACGCCGGCACCGCCCGCGCCGCGGCCACCCCGGCCGTTCCCGCGGTACGCACACCCGCCCCGGCCCAGGTCACCGGGGCCGGCTCGCTCGTGCGGTCCCTCGAGGCGCTCGGCGTCGACGTCGTCTTCGGCATTCCGGGTGGCGCGATCCTGCCGGCGTACGACCCGCTCTACGACTCGTCGGTCCGGCACATTCTGGTGCGGCACGAGCAGGGCGCCGGGCACGCCGCGACGGGCTACGCCCAGGCCACCGGCCGGGTCGGCGTCTGCATCGCCACGTCCGGCCCGGGCGCCACCAACCTGGTGACGCCGATCGCCGACGCGTACATGGACTCGGTGGCGATGGTCGCGATCACCGGTCAGGTCGCGCGGCCCTCGATCGGCACGGACGCCTTCCAGGAGGCGGACATCCAGGGCATCACCCTGCCCATCACCAAGCACAACTTCCTCGTGCAGAGCCCCGAGGAGATCCCGCGCGTGCTGGCCGAGGCGTTCCACCTGGCCAGCACCGGCCGGCCCGGCCCGGTCCTGGTGGACATCCCGAAGGACGTCCTCCAGGCGGCCACCACGTTCGCCTGGCCGCCGACGCTGGACCTGCCCGGCTACCGACCGACGCTGCACCCGCACGGCAAGCAGATCCGTGAGGCGGCCCGGCTGATGACCTCGGCCCGCCGTCCGGTGCTGTACGTGGGCGGCGGCGTCCTCAAGGCCGGTGCCACCGAGGGGCTGCGCAAGCTGGCCGAGCTGACCGGCATCCCGGTGGTCACCACGCTGATGGCGCTCGGCGCGTTCCCCGACTCGCACGAGCAGCACCTCGGCATGCCCGGCATGCACGGCACGGTGGCCGCGGTGTACGGCCTCCAGAAGGCCGACCTGATCGTGGCCCTGGGCGCCCGCTTCGACGACCGGGTGACCGGCAAGCTGGACTCGTTCGCCCCGGACGCCACGATCGTGCACGCCGACATCGACCCGGCCGAGATCGGGAAGAACCGGCACGCCGACGTCCCGATCGTGGGCGACGCCCGGCACGTCATCGACGAGCTGATCGCGGCGATGACCGTGGAGCACGCGGCGGGCCGGTCCGCCGACCTGTCCGACTGGTGGACGCAGCTGCGCGACCTGCGTGAGCGGTACCCGCTCGGCTACGACGAGCCGGACGACGGCACCCTCTCGCCGCAGTACGTGATCAAGCGGCTGGGCGAGATCGCCGGCCCGGACGCGATCTACGTGGCGGGTGTCGGCCAGCACCAGATGTGGGCCTCGCAGTTCATCTCGTACGAGAAGCCCTACAGCTGGTTGAACTCCGGCGGCCTCGGCACGATGGGCTACGCGGTGCCGGCGGCGATGGGCGCCAAGGTCGGCAAGCCGGACACGGTGGTCTGGGCGGTGGACGGCGACGGCTGCTTCCAGATGACCAACCAGGAGCTGGCGACCTGCGCGCTGGAGGGCATCCCGGTCAAGATCGCTGTGATCAACAACGGCAACCTCGGCATGGTGCGGCAGTGGCAGACGCTCTTCTACAACGAGCGCTACTCCAACACCGAGCTGGGCACCCACAAGCACCGCATCCCCGACTTCGTGAAGCTGGCCGAGGCCCTCGGCTGCGTCGGCCTGCGGTGCGAGAACGCCGCGGACGTCGACAAGACGATCGAGGCGGCGATGGCGATCAACGACGCGCCGGTGGTCGTCGACTTCGTGGTCGGCAAGGACGCCATGGTGTGGCCGATGGTCGCCGCCGGCACCAGCAACGACGAGATCATGTTCGCCCGGGGTGTCCGCCCGGTCTTCGACGAGGATGACATCTAGTCATGAGCGAATGCACCGAGCGCAGCGAGGGCCATGAGGGCATGACGAAGGAGACGCAGTGACGATGCACACTCTGTCCGTGCTGGTGGAGAACAAGCCGGGTGTCCTGGCTCGGGTCTCCGGCCTGTTCTCCCGGCGCGGCTTCAACATCGACAGTCTCGCGGTCGGCGAGACGGAGAACCCGGACGTCTCCCGGATCACCATCGTGGTCAATGCCGAGTCCTCCCCGCTGGAGCAGGTCACCAAGCAGCTCAACAAGCTGGTGAACGTGCTCAAGATCGTCGAGCTGGACCCGCAGGTGTCGGTTGCCCGGGAGCTCCTGCTGGTCAAGGTCCGCGCGGACCGTGCGGCCCGCGGTCAGGTCCTGGAGACGGTCAACCTCTTCCGGGCCCGGGTCGTCGACGTCGCGCCGGACACGCTGACCGTCGAGGCCACCGGCACCCCCGACAAGCTCGACGCGCTGCTGCGTGACCTCGAACCGTTCGGCATCAAGGAAATGGTCCAGTCCGGACAGGTGGCGATCGGGCGCGGCTCGCGTTCCATCACCGCCGGTCCCGCGCTGCGCGCCGCCTGACCCCGCACCACAGACCACGACGGGCCGACGGGCACCGCCGTACGAAAGGGAAACCATGAGCGTTGAGGTGTACTACGACGACGACGCCGACCTCGGCCTGATCCAGGGCCGGAAGGTCGCCGTGATCGGCTACGGCAGCCAGGGCCACGCCCACGCGCTGTCGCTGCGCGACTCGGGCGTCGACGTGGTGATCGGCCTGCCGGAGGGCTCCAAGAGCCGGCCCAAGGCCGAGGAGCAGGGCCTGCGGGTGCTCACCCCGGCGGAGGCGGCGGCCGAGGCCGACGTGATCATGATCCTCGCCCCGGACACCGCCCAGCGCACCATCTACGCCGAGTCGATCGCGCCGAACCTGGCCCCCGGCAAGGCGCTGTTCTTCGGCCACGGCTTCAACATCCGCTACGGCCTGATCAAGCCCCCCGCCGAGGTGGACGTGGCGATGGTGGCCCCCAAGGGTCCGGGTCACCTGGTCCGCCGGCAGTACGCCGACGGCAAGGGCGTGCCGTGCCTGGTCGCCGTCGAGCAGGACGCCAGCGGCAACGCGCTGGCGCTGGCCCTGTCGTACGCGAAGGGCATCGGTGGCACCCGGGCGGGCGCGATCCGGACCTCGTTCAAGGAGGAGACCGAGACGGACCTCTTCGGCGAGCAGGCCGTCCTCTGCGGCGGCGCGGCGGCCCTGGTGCAGACCGGCTTCGAGGTGCTCACCGAGGCGGGCTACGCCCCCGAGGTCGCGTACTTCGAGTGCCTGCACGAGCTGAAGCTCATCGTCGACCTCATGTACGAGGGCGGCATCGCGAAGATGCGCTACAGCATCTCCGACACCGCCGAGTACGGCGACCTCTCCCGGGGCCCGCGCGTCATCGACTCCCGCGTCAAGGAGGAGATGCAGAAGATCCTGGGTGAGATCCAGTCCGGCGAGTTCGCCCGGGAGTGGGTGGCCGAGGACGAGGCCGGGCGGCCCAACTTCGCCAAGTGGCAGGCCGAGGGTGCGGCGCACCCGATCGAGGAGACCGGCGCGAAGCTGCGCGGCATGATGAGCTGGGTGGACCGCCCGATCACCGAGACCGCCTGACCCGACGCGCGGTCCGACCGCCGGCGGGCTCTCGTCCCCGACGTGCGGCCGGCCGGCGGTCCGGTGTCGACGTTCTCCGCGACGTCCACGCCGGACCACCGGCCGCGCCACCCGGCCCGGTCGGCCTCCTAACCGCGCCCGCACCGCATGATCCACTCGACGTCATTGAAGTCGGCCCCTTCCGGAGCCAGGACACCCCGACTTCAGTGAAGCCGAGTGGATCATGCTGTTTTCGATCCGGCTCCCGCCTGGCCGTGAACGATCGTTAATCCGCACGTCACGCGCTGTTTGTGAGGGCACTCACCCCGTTGTCCGCGGTACGCCGCCCGGCCCGCCCCCTACGATCCCAGGTAGGTGCGCAGCCGGCACCTGACGGCCATGGCACGGACCAGCGCGGGGCGCAGCGCCGCCCCCCGCCGCCCCGCCGCCCGCTCTGACGACATCTACGAGGACCAATGAATCCTGTCGTACTGATCGCCGAAGAACTCGCTCCCGCCGCCATCGAGGTGCTCGCCCACGACTTCGACGTCCGTCACGTCGACGGCACCGACCGCCCGGCCCTGCTCGCCGCGCTCTCCGAGGCCGACGCCGTCATCGTCCGCAGCGCCACCCAGATCGACGCCGAGGCGATCGCCGCCGCGCCGCGGCTGAAGGTGGTCGCCCGCGCCGGCGTCGGTCTGGACAACGTCGAGGTGCCGGCCGCCACCGCCCGGGGCGTCATGGTCGTCAACGCCCCCACCTCCAACATCGTCTCCGCCGCCGAGCAGGCCCTCGCGCTGCTGCTCGCCGTGGCCCGCAACACCGCCAGCGCCAGCGCGGCGCTCAAGGCGGGGGAGTGGAAGCGGTCGAAGTACACCGGCGTGGAGATCCAGGGCAAGACGGTGGGCGTGGTCGGCCTCGGCCGCATCGGTGTGCTGTTCGCGCAGCGGATCGCCGCCTTCGGCACCCGGCTCATCGCGTACGACCCCTACATCCAGCCGGCCCGCGCGGCCCAGCTCGGCGTGCGCCTGGTCGGCCTGGAGGAGCTGCTGCGGGAGAGCGACTTCATCTCCATCCACCTGCCGAAGACCCCGGAGACCGTGGGCCTGATCGGTGAGAAGGAGCTGGCGATCGTCAAGCCCGGCGTGCGGATCGTCAACGCCGCCCGGGGCGGGCTGGTGGACGAGCAGGCCCTCGCGGACGCGATCGCCGAGGGCCGGGTCGCCGGCGCCGGCGTGGACGTCTACGCCAAGGAGCCGTGCACCTCGTCGCCGCTGTTCGCCTTCGACAACGTGGTGGCCACCCCGCACCTGGGCGCCTCGACGGGAGAGGCGCAGGACAAGGCCGGCCTGGCCGTCGCCAAGAGCGTCAAGCTCGCGCTGCAGGGCGAGTTCGTGCCGGACGCGGTCAACGTGCAGGCCGGCGGTGTCGTCGCCGAGGACGTCCGGCCGCTGCTGCCGCTGGCCGAGAAGCTGGGCCGTGCCTTCACGGCCGTCGCCGGTGGCGTCGCCGCCAGCGTGGTCGTGGACGTGCGCGGTGAGGTCGTCAACCACGACGTCTCGGTGCTCAAGCTCGCCGCCACCAAGGGGCTGTTCAGCTCCGTCGTGGAGGAGCAGGTCACCTACGTCAACGCGCCGCACCTGGCCGCCGAGCGCGGCGTCGAGGTCACCCTGACCACCCAGGCCGAGACGGTCGACCACCCGAACCTGGTGACCGTCCGCGGCGCGCTGCCCGACGGCCGTACGGTCAGCGTCTCCGGCACCGTCACCACCGCCGGCACCCGTGACGTCCTCAAGTTGACCGAGGTCGACGGCTTCGACGTCGAGATCGGCGCGGAGGGCATCCTGGTCTTCCTGCGCTACGTCGACCGGCCCGGCGTCGTCGGCACCGTCGGCACGCTGCTCGGCGAGGCCGGCATCAACATCGCCGCGATGCAGGTGGCCCGTCGGGAGGCCGGCGGTGAGACCCTGATGACCCTCACGGTCGACCAGGCGCTCGGCGCCGACCTGCTCACCTCGGCCGCCGACTCGATCGGCGCGGTCGCCGCCAGCGCCGCGGACCTCCGCGACGAGTAGGCACGCACGACAGCGGGGGCCCGGCGATCCGCCGGGCCCCTTCGTCGTACGCGGGCGTCGTCAGCCGGGCAGGCGCGCCGGCGGCGGATAGACCGAGCCGTCCTGCGCGTCGAAGAGCATCAGCCCGTTCTCCCCGGCCAGGCGCTCGATGTCGAGCAGCACCTGGTCCTCGCAGGTCGGGTGCAGGTTCAGCTCGACGTGGTCGTTCGCCGCGTGCAGCGGCGTGACCGCCCACGGGGTGTCCGCGCCCGGATGCCGGTCCGAATAGGACGCGGTGATCGCCCGGTAGAACCGCACCACCCGTGGGTCGGGGTAGCGGTCGACGTGCTGTCCCCGCCGGCACCGCTCCACCGCTGCCCGTACGTCCTCGGGCGTCGCCCCGTCCGCCAGGGCCCACACGCTCAGATCGAAACTCACGGCGGACAGAGTGCCATTCGTCGTTCACCGGTGCGCAACTGCCCCGCCGCAGGCCAACCGGTCGGATGAACCGATCCTGGCCGGACGGTCCGGAGTGGAGACTCTTGCGTCGAGTTGCGTCGATTCGCTAGCGTACCCGTGCGGTCACTGGCCGAGGTCGCGACATGGACCCGTCTTCGGGTGACGACGTCGATGCCGCGACCCGACCGGCCCGCACCCCTCGATTGCGCGAGCCACGCGCACTCGTCGCTGACCGGCCCTCACGGTCGTTGCCGAGACCGTGGGGGCCGATCGCGGCCCGAGGGTGCGTCTCCCCGACGGCGGTGTCAGCGCCGGTGGGCGAAGAGCGCGCGGTAGTCGGACCCGTTGGGGAACCACGCCAGCCCGGTCGGGCCGGCGGCGTAGAGGGCGGTCGCGTACGCGTCGGCGACCGAGAGGTCCGGGCCGACGACCGTCGCGGCGACCAGCTGGTTGGCGGGCTCCCCGGTGTGCGGGTCCACGACGTGTCCCTGCCGGCCCGTCACGCCGGAGGTGCCGACCGCGCCCGCCGTCATCTCCAGCACCAGCGGTGCGCGCCGCCGGTCGGTGGGGTGGTGCACGGCCACCCGCCACGGGCCGCCGTGCGCCGCGTGCCCGCGTACGACGAGGTCCGCGCCGGTGAGCACGGCGTAGTCGTGGATGCCGGCGGCGCGCAACCGGGCCGCGGCCCGCTCCACCGCCCACCCGCCGAGCAGGCCGCCCGGGTCGAAGCCGCCGGGGACCGCCCATGCGTCGAACCAGCCGTCGGTGGCCGCCCGCATCGCGGCGCAGCGGTCGACGAGGTCGGTCAGGGGCGGGTACGAGTCGGCGCTGATCTCGCCCCGGCGCAGTCGGGAGACCAGGCTCTCGGGGCGGGTCGGCCCGTAGGTGAGGTCGATGGCGCGCAGTTCCGCGACGGCGTCCCGCAGCGCGTCGCCGACCGCCCGGCGGCCCAGCCAGCCGGGAGCGTTGAGCAGCAGCGAGTACTCGGCGGTGGCGGTGCGCACGTTGTGCTGCACGGAGATCCGGTCCACGGTCGCGACGCCGGAACGGTCGACACGGTGACTCAGGGAACCGAGCCGAAGATCCGGTCGCCAGCCCTGCCGGAAGGCCGTCGGGTCGACCCAACGGGTCCGTGGCTGCTCGTCGATCCGCATTGCACTGCTCCTCACCCGAGCGGTCCCGCTGTGGTCGCGTCGCCGCGCGCGGGCCCCCGTGACCCGCTGGCCATCACCCTAGGCAGGGCACATGACCGCACCATGAATGTCACCTGGGAGGCTCCTGTGCATTCGGGTTTCCCGTATCGTGGAACCGTTGTACCGGGAGGCGGGACGGGGGCGTACCGTCGGGCGGACGGCCGGACGAAGGAGCACGACGTGGCACGGATCGCGGTGGTGGCCGGGGACGGTATCGGCCCCGAGGTGGTCGCGCAGGCCCGCAAGGTCATCGACGCCGTCCTTCCCGGGGTCGAGGCCACCGAGTACGACCTGGGCGCGGCGCGCTACCACCGCACCAGCGAGGTCCTTCCGGACTCGGTGCTGGAGGAGCTGGCCGGGCACGACGCCATCCTGCTCGGCGCCGTCGGCGATCCCACCGTCCCGCCGGGGGTGCTGGAGCGCGGGCTGCTGCTCAAGCTGCGCTTCGCCTTCGACCAGTTCGTCAACCTCCGGCCGTCGCGCCTCTGGCCCGGCACCGCCGGCCCGCTGGGCGGCGTCAAGCCCGGCGAGGTGGACCTGGTGGTCGTCCGCGAGGGAACCGAGGGCCTGTACGCGGGCGCCGGCGGCAGCCTGCACCGGGGCACCCCCGCCGAGATCGCCACCGAGGAGAGCCTGAACACCCGACACGGGGTGGAGCGGGTCATCCGCGACGCGTTCGCGCGGGCGCGGCGCCGCGAGCGGCGCAAGGTCACCCTCGTGCACAAGACCAACGTGCTGACCCACGCCGGGTCACTGTGGGCCCGCACCTTCGACGCGGTGGCCGCCGAGAACCCCGACGTGTCCACGGAGTACCAGCACGTCGACGCCGCCGCGATGTTCCTGGTGACCCAGCCGCAGCGCTACGACGTGGTGGTCACCGACAACCTCTTCGGTGACATCCTCACCGACATCGCCGCCGCCGTCACCGGCGGCATCGGGCTCGCGGCCAGTGGCAGCATCAACCCCGATGGGACGTACCCGTCCATGTTCGAGCCGGTCCACGGCTCCGCGCCGGACATCGCCGGGCGGGGCGTGGCCGACCCGGTCGCCGCCGTGCTCTCCGCCGCTCTCCTGCTCGACCAGCTCGGCCACGTCGACGCCGCGGCCCGCATCACCGCCGCCGTCGGCACCGAGCTGGCCGGCCGCGTATCGGGCGTACCGGTACGTACCGAGGAGGTCGGGGACCGGCTGGCCGCGCACGCCGCCGTCTAGACCCTCCACCGGCCGATCAGGCCGGCCCGGTCGCCGGCCCCACCCGGCCGGCGACCTCCCTTCCGACCCGACTCGACCCGGTCCGGTCACTCCGGCCCGCCGGTGCCTGCTCCGATCACGGGGAGTGCGCGGCGGGCCACCCGTCCGGCGCCGTGAGCGCGTCGGAGCGGCGCTACCCGGTGAACGACCGTTCGGGGTAAGTTTCTCGCACCCTACTTCTCGGCATGCGGACCCGTGTGCCGTTCTCTCGCAGGAGGTCAGCGCGATGAGCGGTGGTGACAAGCTCGATTTCGAGATCCGTCCGAATCTCACGGCGGTACCCGCCGCCGAACGGGCCGCCCTGCTGGCCAACCCGGGCTTCGGGCGGGTCTTCACCGATCACATGGTGACCGTCCGCTACGCCGAGGGTAAGGGCTGGTACGACGCCCGGGTCGAGGCGCGGGCGCCCATCCCGATGGACCCGGCCGCGGCCGTCCTGCACTACGCGCAGGAGATCTTCGAGGGGATGAAGGCGTACCGCACGGCGGACGGTGGGGTCACCATGTTCCGGCCGGAGGCGAACGCCGCCCGGTTCGCCGAGTCGGCCCGTCGGATGGCGATGCCCCCGCTGCCGGAGCAGACCTTCGTCGAGTCGCTGCACCGGCTCATCGAGATCGACCGCGAGTGGATCCCCGAGGGCGAGGACGGCAGCCTCTACCTGCGACCGTTCATGTTCGCCAGCGAGGTCTTCCTCGGTGTGCGGCCGGCCAACGAGTACCTGTACCTGGTGATCGCCTCGCCGGCCGGGGCGTACTTCGCCGGTGGGGTCAAGCCGGTCACAGTCTGGGTCTCGCCGGACTACACCCGCGCCGCGCCGGGCGGCACCGGTGCGGCCAAGTGCGGCGGCAACTACGCCGCGTCGCTGGCCGCCCAGGCCGAGGCGATCGAGCACGGCTGTGACCAGGTGGTCTTCCTGGACGCCGTCGAGCGGCGCTTCGTCGACGAACTGGGCGGCATGAACGTCTTCTTCGTCTACGACGACGACACCCTGGTCACCCCACCGTTGACCGGCACCATCCTGCCCGGCATCACGCGGGAGTCGGTGCTGGCCCTGGCCCGGGACGCCGGCCACCGGGTCGAGGAGCGGCCGGTCACCTTCGCCGACTGGCAGGCCGACGCGGCCAGCGGCCGGCTGCGCGAGGTGTTCGCGTGCGGCACCGCGGCGGTGGTCACGCCGATCGGCACGGTCCGCTTCCCGGACGGGGAGTTCCTCGTCGGTGGCGGTGAGCCGGGCCGCGTCACCATGGCCCTGCGCCAGCAGCTGGTCGACCTCCAGCGTGGCAAGGTCGCCGACCCGTACAACTGGGTCCACCGCGTCCTCTGAGGTGTAAGGAAGGGCCCCTTCTTAACGCCTGGCGTTAAGAAGGGGCCCTTCCTTACACCTCGTCGAGCAGGTGGTCGCGGAGCGCGGTGAGCTGGGCGTCGGTGACGCCGGCGTGGCGGAGGTAGTCCTCCACCGAGCCGTGGCCCTCGCGCAGTTCGGCGAGGAACAACAGCATCGCCTGCTCCGGGCAGGTGAGCGGGGGCAGGCCGGGGCGCACCTGTTGGCCGGTGGAGGCGAACCACGCCATGAACCGTTCGCCCGCCTCGGTGCTCAGTGCGTAGTCGGCGGCGATGTCCTCGTCCGGGACGCCCAGCAGGGCGAGGGTGAGGCCGCAGACGATGCCGGTGCGGTCCTTGCCGGCGACGCAGTGCACGACGACCGGGGCGTTCGCCGAGTCCGCGATCAGCCCGACCGCCTCGGCCAGCCCGGCGGTGCCGGTCGCGGCGAGGTCGGCGTACCGGTCGGCGAGGTAGCGGGCCAGGTCGGCGCCGGGCTCGTACGGACGCTCGTGCCACTCGGCGTGCTCGGGATGGATGTGCCGCCAGGTCAACCCGTCGAAGTCGGGCACCCGGCCGTCCCGCTCGACCTCGTACGGCCGTCGGAGGTCGATCACGGTCCGTACGCCGAGGGCGGCGAACGCCTCCCGGTCGGTGTCGTCGATGCGGTGCAGTGAGTCGGAGCGGTAGAGCCGGCCCCGCCGCACCGTCCGGCCATCGTGCCCGGTGTGGCCGCCGACGTCGCGGAAGTTGAACATCGCACTGAAGGGGATCCTGCGGTCCGTACCGGTGGTGTCCACGTCGACACGGTAACGGCCGGTGGGGCTTAGCCCCACCGGCCGCTGAACAGGATCAACCGTTACCTGGCGGTACCCGGCGGAATGGCCGAGTACGTCTCGCCGTAGTAACCACCGAGCTTGTCCCGGTAGGCCGGGTCGGTGTCGGCGGTCTCGTCGTACTCGGGCGCGGCCTTGACCTGGTCCTTGCTCCGGTCGACGTAGACCTTCCCCTCGTCGTGGTCGACGTGGTTGACGGTGCCGGCAGGGATCATGACCTTCTTGCCGAAGATCCACGGGCCGGTGTCGACCACGAGGTAGCTGGAGTTGACGTCGTGGCTGGCGCTGTCCACCTTGCCGATGCCGCCGTCACTCGCCTCCACCTTGTAGCCCACCAGGTCGGCGTCGGTCACGCCGGCCTCGTCCCGGTAGCGCCACGGGTCGAAGGTGCCACCGGGCGCGTCGCCCGGAAAGGCTCCCTGACCGCCGTGGACGAGCGGATCCGGCGTCCCGTGCGTCGTTCGAGGGTCGAGCCGCTCCATGGCGTTCACTCCCTTTCTCGACTTTCTCGGGGGATGTTGTCTGTCGTACGGTTCCTACCCGCCTGTGGCGATCGCTACACGCCGGCCACCAGCGCAATCAGGCGAGTGCGGCCTCGGCGTCGAGGGTGACCGCGGCGGCGTGCACGACGGCGGCGATGCGCAACCCCTCGTGCACCTGCTCACGGCTGAAACCCGCGTTGCGCAGCGTCTTCTCGTGCGACTCCAGGCAGACTCCGCAGCCGGTGATCGCCGAGACGGCGAGGCACCACAGCTCGAAGTCGGCCTTCTCCACGCCGGGTCGGGCGATGATCTGCATCCGCAGCCGGGCCGGGATCGACTGGTACTGGTCGTCGCCGATCAGGTGCTTGGCCCGGTAGTAGACGTTGTTCATCGCCATGATGGCGGCGGCGCCCTTGGCCGCCTCGACCGCCTCGGGGGTGAGGTGGGTGCCCGCCTCGTCGGCGATCTCCTTCAGCACGACCGCGTTGCGGGCCGCGACCGCGCAGGCCAGCGCGGTGCCCCAGGCCTGCTCCGGCTTCAGGGTCGACGTGCTGATGGTGGAGCCGAGGTTGAGCCGGATGTCCTTGGCGTACTCGGGCAGGGCCGCCTTGATCGCGTCGAGACCCATGTCAGGCACCGGTGCCGGCGAGGAGGGAGTTGGCGTCGAGGGTCGCGCCGCCCTTGTTCCAGTTGCACGGGCACAGCTCGTCGGTCTGCAGGGCGTCGAGGACCCGCAGGACCTCCGAGACGTTGCGGCCGACCGAGCCGGCGGTCACCATGGCGAACTGGATCTCGTTGTGCGGGTCGACGATGAAGGTGGCCCGCTGAGCCACGCCGTCCTCGCCGAGCACGCCGCAGTCCGTGGTCAGCTCGCGCTTGATGTCGCTGAGCATCGGGAACGGCAGGTCCCGCAGGTCGGGGTGGTCCTTGCGCCACGCGTAGTGGACGAACTCGTTGTCCACCGACACGCCGAGGACCTGGGCGTCCCGGTCGGCGAACTCGCCGTTGAGCCGGCCGAACTCGGCGATCTCCGTCGGACAGATGAAGGTGAAGTCCTTCGGCCAGAAGAAGACCACCCGCCACTTGCCCTCGTGGGACTTGTGGTTGATCGTCTCGAACGCCCGGTCGGCGTCGAGCGACACGCAGGCGGTGAGTTCGTACTCGGGGAAGCGGTCACCGACAGTGAGCATAGGTCCTCCTCAACAGCGGCACGAGGCCGTTAACTGGATTGTTTCCAGATACTTCCGCAGTGGTGTTTCCGCCGGTTGGCGGCTGGTTGACTTGTGAAGTCGATCACCGGCGGCGTGTCCGGCCCCGAAGCGCCCCCGCGTTCGCTACGGACACCCTGCGTCACCCGTCCCGTCATGTGGATTTCTGCTCCCAAAACCGCGCCGGGGTGGCAGAGTATCGACCGTGACCAGCACCGTTCTGATTACCGACGGCTAGCGCGCCGGCCCCTCCGCCGAGCGCGCAGACCTCCTGCATTCGCGGGGGGTCTTTTTGTTGCTCCCGACAGCCCCCGACGAAGGGAACCCCATGACCTTCCAGGTGTACGACACGACCCTGCGCGACGGCGCGCAGCGCGAGGGGCTCAGCTACTCCGTGGTCGACAAGCTGGCGGTGGCCGCGCTGCTCGACGAGGTCGGCGTCGGCTTCATCGAGGGAGGCTGGCCCGGTGCGGTCCCCAAGGACACCGAGTTCTTCCGGCGTGCGCGTACCGACCTCACCCTGAAGCACGCCGTGCTGGTGGCGTTCGGGGCGACCCGGCGGGCCGGCGTCGCGGTCGCGGACGACCCCCAGGTGCGCGGGTTGCTCGACGCGCAGACGCCGGCGATCGCCCTGGTGGCCAAGGCGGACCTGCGGCACGTCGAGCGGGCGCTGCGCACCTCCGCGGGCGAGAACCTGGCGATGATCCACGACACCGTCACGCACCTGGTCGCCGAGGGACGCCGGGTGTTCGTCGACGGCGAGCACTTCTTCGACGGGTACCGGCACGACCCCGCGTACAGCGCGGCGGTCGTCGAGACCGCGCTCGCCGCGGGCGCCGAGCGTTTCGTGCTCTGCGACACCAACGGCGGCATGCTGCCCTCCTGGGTGACCGCCGCGATCGCCGACCTCACCGACCGGACCGGTGTCGCCCCCGAACTTCTCGGCATGCACGCCCAGAACGACACCGCCTGCGCGGTGGCCAACACGATCGCGGCCGTCGAGGCCGGGGTCCGGCACGTCCAGGGCACCGCCAACGGGTACGGCGAGCGGCCCGGCAACGCGGACATCTTCGCCGTCGTCGCGAACCTCCAGCTCAAGCTCGGCATGCCGGTCCTACCGGACGGCTGCCTGGAACAGATGGTGCGGGTCTCCCACGCCATCGCCGAGATCGCCAACATCGCCCCCGACACCCACCAGGCCTACGTCGGGGCCGCGGCCTTCGCCCACAAGGCGGGTCTGCACGCGAGCGCGATCAAGGTGGATCCGCTGCTCTACAACCACGTGGAGCCGGAGACGGTCGGCAACGACATGCGGATCCTCATCACCGAGATGGCCGGCCGGGCGAGCGTCGAGCTCAAGAGCCGCGAGCTGGGCCTGGACCTGGCCGGCCATCCGGAGACCCTGTCGAACGTGACCAACCGGGTCAAGGAACTGGAGGCCAGTGGGTGGTCGTTCGAGGCGGCGGACGCCTCGTTCGAGCTGCTGGTCCGCTCCGAGCTGCCGGGCGCCGCCCTGGCCCGGCCGTTTGCGCTGGAGTCGTACCGGGTGCAGGTCGAGCACCGCGAGGACGGCGCGGTGGTCTCCGAGGCCACCGTGAAGATCCGCGTACGGGGTGAGCGGGTCATCGCCACCGCCGAGGGGAACGGCCCGATCAACGCCCTCGACGAGGCGCTACGGGTCGGGCTCGCCAAGCACTACCCGGAGCTGCGCGACTTCGAGCTGGCCGACTACAAGGTCCGCATCCTGGAGGGCAGCCACGGCACCGGTGCGGTGACGCGGGTCCTGGTGGAGACCTCCGACGGCGCGGGCCGCGACTGGACGACCGTCGGGGTGCACCCGAACGTGGTGGAGGCGAGCTGGCACGCCCTGGTCGACGCCCTGACGTACGGCCTGGACCGGGCCCGGGTCTGACGTGTCCGGAGGGGCCCTCCGGGGCCCTTCCTCACACCCCCGCGGGCAGAGCCACCTCGGCGAGCACCGCACGGTGGTCGCTGCCGGGCACGTCGTGCACGGACACCGCGCGGACGGCGATCCGCCGGTCGACGAGCACGTGGTCGATGGTCACCGGGGGAATCGGGTCGCCGTCGTAGGGGCCCCACGTGCCGACCAGTCCCGCTCCGGCGGCGTCGGCCGCGTCGACGTACCCGGTGTGGAGCAGGTCGCGCAGCGGCGTGTGGTCGAGGGTGGCGTTGAAGTCGCCGGCGAGGATCCGCAGCGGTCCGTCCGGGGTGGCCGGCGGCTGCGCCGCGAGATCGGTTCGCCAGTGCCCGACCTGGTCGATCGCGTACGGTGCCGCCGGGTGCGCCGACTCCACCCGCACCGGCGGGGCGCCGGGGACGGCCACCGTGCCGTACGCCTGGTCGAAACCCCAGCCTCCGCGATTGTGCCGCACCCCGCCCTCGCCGATCGGGAAGCGGGCGTAGAGGCCCGAACCGACCGTGCCGACCTGCGGATGGAGCTGCCGGTGGGGGAGCAGCTCGGCCAGGCCGAGCCGGTCCAGCTCGGCCTGCGCGCCCGGGGTGAACTCCTGCACGGCGAGCACGTCGACGCGGTGCCGGCGGACGAGGTCGACCAGGGTCCGCGCGTCGGCCGCCCCGGCGAGCAGATTGGCGGTCAGCAGCCGGACGGTGGGGCCGCCCGCGTCGGGCTGCGGCGAGGACAGCATCCGGGGCACCACCAGGACGACCAGCACGGCCGTGGCCACCGCCGCGACCGCCGCCGTCCACCGCCGCCGCAGGGCGACCGCCAGCACCAGGGGGGCCAGGCTGCCCGCCGCGGCGTACGGGGTGAAGGCGAGGACCTGGACTCCCGGTCCCCGGTCGAGCCCGAGCAGTCGGGCGCCGGCCCAGAGCACGGCCGGTGTGACCGCGAGCCAGCAGAGCGCCGTGATGACCCGGCGGGTGCGCGGGCGGTGCTCCTCGATCATGGCGAGGAGCCTAGCCGGAGCGCCCTGCGACCGGGTGTCCCACGCATTTCATGAATGGCGAAGCGCTCGCTTCTCACAATTTTCCGGCTGTATCGCAATGCCCCCCAAAAGCGTGATCCACTATTGACGCCCGGCTTTTTGCGGTGCTAGTTTCCACGTGGTTGGGACGTCGCAACTCTGAGTAGTAATACCAGGTCAGAGTCCGAAAAATATTGAGCGGTTCCATGTTCGAGGTGCGCCGGGGCGTGGTCGTCCCGTCGAATACCGCTCGATGCCGCAAGCCGAACGAATCGAGAAAACCGTTTCGCAAAAGCGGAACGGTCGGCCCCGCACGCTCCAAGGGAGACCTGTCATGGTGAACATTCTCAGACGCAAGGCAGCGGTGGTGACGCTCGCCGTCGCGGCGCTCAGCCTGGCCGGTGGTGGCGTCGCCATCGCCCAGCCGGCGGCGAAGGCCCCGGCCGAGGTGGCGCAGGCGCCGGTCCGTCAGCCCGGCTCGAACGGGCAGCCTCCGGCGACGGGCGAGTCGGCCCGCAAGGCCAAGGCCGCCGCCCAGCGCGTCACCACCCTCGCCACGGCCCCGGGCACGGTGTCCTTCGCCGTGGTCAACGCCAACGGCACGCTGGCCCGGTCGTCGGGTGGCGTCGTCTCGTTCAAGTTCTCGACCGTCACGTACGGCCCCGGCCAGTACCAGGTCTCCTTCCCGTACAACGTCTCCGCGAAGGCGTTCGTGGCGACGATCGGGGACGCCGGCCCCGGCTTCGTCCCGCCGGGCGGCGAGGTCTCCGTCGCCCCCCGCACCCTGCCGCTGACCAACTCGGTCTTCGTGCAGACCCGCAACTCGGCCGGTGTGCCGACGGACCTGCCGTTCCACCTGGTCGTCGCCAACTGATCCGCACCGTCTCGACGGCGTCGGCCCCGCACGTGGGCCGGCGCCGCCGGTCGTTCCAGCCCCGGTCGGTCCGGGCTGACGGGATCGTGATCCCTCGTGCCGGTCTGGGAGCCTTCGGCCCGCACCGGGCCGGTTAATCCGACGTTTGTCCGACCACCGCCACGGGAAGCAAGCACCGTGACGGACATCTCGGACACCCTGGCCAGCGTGCCCAGCCCGGTCGATCCCGACGCGACCGGCGCCGAGCTGGAACAGACCCTCTTCGAGGTCAAACGCGTGATCGTCGGGCAGGATCGCCTCGTCGAGCGCCTGCTGACCGCCCTCGTCGCCGACGGGCACTGCCTCCTGGAGGGCGTTCCCGGCGTGGCGAAGACCCTCGCCGCGCACACCCTCGCCACCGTCGTCGGCGGCACCTTCTCCCGGATCCAGTTCACCCCCGACCTCGTCCCGTCGGACATCGTGGGCACCCGGATCTACCGGGCCTCCAAGGAGTCCTTCGACATCGAGCTGGGGCCGATCATGGCGAACCTGGTGCTCGCCGACGAGATCAACCGGGCCCCCGCGAAGGTGCAGTCCGCCCTGCTGGAGGCGATGGCGGAGCGGCAGGTCTCCATCGGTGGGCGCAGCTGGGAGGTGCCCCGACCCTTCCTGGTGCTGGCCACCCAGAACCCGATCGAGTCCGAGGGCGTCTACCAGTTGCCCGAGGCGCAGCGCGACCGGTTCCTCATGAAGGTCGTCGTCGACTATCCGAGCGACGCCGACGAACTCGCCATCCTCTACCGGATGAGCGCCGACCGGCCCACCGCGCGCCGGGTGCTCGACCCGCAGCGCCTGCTCGAGCTGCAGGCCCGCGCCCGGCACGTGTTCGTGCACCACGCCCTCGCCGAGTACGTCGTCCGGTTGATCCTGGCCACCCGGGACCCCGGCCGGTTCGGGCTGCCCGAGGTGGCACGACTGCTCGCGTACGGTGCGAGCCCCCGGGCCACCCTCGGCCTGGTGGCGGCCGCGCGGGCGCAGGCGCTCCTGCGGGGACGGCTGTACGTGCTGCCCGAGGACATCCGCGAACTCTCCGTCGACGTGCTCGCCCACCGTCTGGTGCTCTCGTTCGACGCGGTCGCCGACGGGGTGTCCGCGGAGTCGGTGGTCCGGCGGCTGGTCGACGCCGTACCACCGCCCCGCATCGCCACCGGCCACCCGGAACACGCGGCCGACCTGGCGGCGGCATGAGGTGGCGCGGCAGCGTCCCGGCGCCCGCGCCGGTCGCAACCGTCCCGGGCCCCGTCGACCCGGGCCTCGCCGACCTCGCGTCGGACGAGCGGCTGCGGCGGCTGGAGCTGACCGTGACCCGGCGGCTCGACGGACTGCTGCACGGGCAGTACCGGGGCCTGCTGCCCGGACCGGGCAGCGAGATCGCCGGCAGCCGCGAGTACCGCCCGGGCGAGGACGAGGTGCGCCGGATGGACTGGGCGGTCACCGCGCGGACCACCGTGCCGCACATCCGTGAGGTCGACGCCGACCGGGAACTGACCACCTGGCTGCTGGTCGACGCCAGCCCGAGCATGGAGTACGGCACGGCCGACCTGGACAAGCGGGAGCTGGCGGTGGCCGCGGTGGCGGCGGTCGGCTTCCTCACCGCCGGGGTCGGCAACCGCCTCGGCGCGCAGGTGCTCACCCCGCAGGGGCTGCGCCGGTTCCCGCCCCGCAGCGGGCGTACGCACCTGCTCGGCCTGTTGCGGGCGCTGCTCAACGCCCCACGCGTCGGCGGGTACGACGAGGACGCCGTGCCGCTCGCGCCACCCGACCTGGTGGAGGCGCTGGCCGCCGTCCACCGGGTGGCCACCCGGCGTGGCCTGGTCGTGGTGGTCTCCGACTTCCTCGACGGGCTGCCCGACGACCCGGGGCAGGCGCCCCCGTGGGAACGCAGCCTGCGCCGGCTCGCGGTACGCCACCAGGTGCTGGCCGTCGAGGTCACCGACCCCCGCGAACTGGAGTTGCCGGACGTCGGCCTGATCACGCTGGTCGACCCGGAGACCGGCCGGCGGCGCGAGGTGTGGACCGGCGACGCGGGCCTGCGCGAGCGGTACGCGGCCGCCGCGGCGGCCCAGCGCGACCAGGTGCGCCAGGCGTTGCGCCGGACCGGGGCGGCCCACCTGCCGCTGCGGACGGACCGCGACTGGGGCGCCGACATCGTGCGGCACGTGCACGCCCAGCGCCGGCTGGCGGCCGCCCCGGCCGGCGCGGCCCGGGGAGGTGTCGCGTGAGCTGGCAGTCACCGGTCCGGCTCTGGCTGCTCCTCGGGGTGCTCGCCCTGGTGGTCGGCTACCTGCTCATGCAGCGCCGGCGCAGCCGGTACGCGGTCCGCTTCACCAACCTGCGGCTGCTGGACCGCGTCGCCCCACAGCGGCCGGCCTGGCGGCGGCACGTGCCGGCCGGGCTGTTCCTGGCGATGCTGGCGCTGCTGGTGGTCGGGTTCGCCCGGCCCACGGCCGAGGTGCGCGTACCCCGGGAACGGGCCACCGTGATGGTCGCCGTCGACGTCTCCACGTCGATGCTCGCGCGCGACGTCGAACCGGACCGGCTCACCTCCGCCAAGGACGCCGCCCGACGGTTCGTCGACGGGCTGCCCGAGGAGTTCAACGTCGGTCTGGTCGCCTTCGCCGGTAGCGCGGCCGTGCTGGTGCCCCCGGGCACCGACCGGGAGGCCCTGCACGAGGGGATCGAACGGCTCGTGGAGGGTGCCACCGGCGTCCAGGGCACCGCCATCGGCGAGGCCATCAACACGTCGCTCGGCGCGGTCAAGGGCTTCGACGGTCAGGCGGCCCAGAATCCGCCGCCGGCCCGCGTCATCGTGCTCTCCGACGGCGCGAACACGTCCGGAATGGACCCGATGGAGGCCGCGGCCGACGCGGTCGAGATGAAGGTCCCGGTGCACACCATCTCGTTCGGCACCCCGTCGGGCTTCGTCGACCGGGGCGGCCGGCCGATCCAGGTCCCGGTGGACGGGCAGACCCTGCGGGCGGTGGCCGAGGAGACCGGCGGCCTCTTCCACGAGGCGAGCACCAGCGACGAGCTGCAACAGGTCTACGAGGACATCGGCAGCTCGGTCGGGTACCGCACCGTGCGCCAGGACGTCTCCGCCCGGTTCATCGGCCTCGGGCTGGTGTTCGCCATGGGCGCGGCGTTCGGGTCGATGCGGTGGTTCTCCCGACTGCCCTGAGCCGTACGGCCACCGTCGAGCGTGAACACGTGAGGAGCGTACGCATGGCAGTGCAGACCGGGCTGGGCGAGCCGCGCGGCCCCTGGTTCATCTCGCCCGAGCTGGGACCGGACGGGCGGTCGCGGTGGGACGGACCCGGATCGGACCGCGATCCGGGTGGACGGCGGTCCGGTCGGCTGCTCGCCGCGCTGGCCCTGGTGGCGGTCTCCGCGACCACGGGCGCGCTGGCCGGCGGCGTGGTGGCCAGTCGGGAGGGCACGCCCGGGCCGGCGGCGGCCTCGGCCGCCGCGGTGCCGGCGGAACTCGTCACCGCCGCCGGGAAGACCGTGCCGGGCGTGGTGTCCGTGCTGGTCGGCAGCGGCGGGAGCGCCTCGGCGACCGGGTCCGGCTTCGCCGTCGACGACCAGCAGCACATCATCACCAACGACCACATCCTGGCCCGGGGGCGGGGTGGGCCGGTGACCGTGGAGCTGCCGGACGGGCGGCGGCTCGCCGCCGAGGTCGTCGGCCGGGAGCCGCGCAGTGACCTGGCGGTGCTCCGGGTGCCGCCGTCGGCGGGACTCTCAGCGCTGCCGCTGGCGAAGCCCGGTGCGACGCGCGTCGGCGAGCCGGTGCTGGCGGTCGGATCCCCGCTCGGTCTGTCCGGAACGGTCACCGCCGGGATCGTGAGCGCGCTGGACCGTCCGGTACGTCTCGGCGACAACCGGCACACGGCCGTGCAGACGGACGCCTCAATCAACCCCGGCAACTCCGGTGGCCCGCTGGTGAACGCGCGCGGCGAGGTGGTCGGCGTCAACACCGCCATCGCCACCATCGACGGCAACGGCTCGATCGGCATCGGCTTCGCCATTCCGATCGACCAGGTCCAGCAGACCGCCGACACGATCATCGGAAAGGGCGGTTGAGCTGCGCTGAGTCATCGTCCGACCACGCCAGAACGTGAAAACTGTCGGATTTCCGGCGGGTAATGATCGGACCATGGAAATATTACGCTGAGTATGGATACTGGCGTGGGTGGAGCGTCCTGTCATCGTGGCCCTCCTGCTGATGGGCCTGATCATCGGCACCGGTGTGGGGTCGTCGTACGCCCGGGCACGACGTGGGTGGACCGACTACCAGACCGCGAGGAAGACCGTGCCCGGCGCCCGTCGCGCCGCGTGGCTGCTGATCAAGGTGGTCACCACGAAGATCGGGGTGATCGCGCTGCTGCTGGTCGGGGCGGTCGCGTACGCCGCCGCCGACTCGGACCAGCCCGCCACCGACCCGTCGCCCGCCCCGTCGGTGTCCCCGACGACGACCCGGGTGGCGCGCTGACCCACCCGGTGCCCCGCCCGACGGGCGCGTCGGGCGCTAGCCTCGGGGTGTGGACGACGGACTGCGGGTGACCGACCGGTGGGTGGTGCCCGCCGCCGAGCTGCGCGAGCGTTTCTCCCGCTCGTCCGGCCCGGGCGGGCAGGGCGTCAACACCACCGACTCCCGGGTCGAGCTGAGCTTCGACCTGGGCACGTCGCCCGGCATCCCGGCGTCCCTGCGCGCACGGGCCCTGGAGCGGCTCGCCGGACGGCTCGTCGACGGTGTGCTGACCGTGGCGGCCAGTGAGCACCGGGCCCAGCTGGCCAACCGGGAGGCCGCCAGGGAGCGGATGGCCGCCCTGCTGCGCGAGGCGGTCGCCCCGCCACCGCCACCGCGCCGCCCGACCCGTCCGTCACGGGGCGCCAAGGAGCGCCGGCTGGCCGAGAAGAAGCGCCAGTCGCAGCGCAAACGCGATCGCCGCGTCGACGGCGACTGACCCACGCGTGTCACTCCTGCTGGACGGGCTGCGCGCCGGAGCGTGACGCCGGGTCGCCGGTGGGGGAGGAGAGGTCGTCGCGCTGTCCACCGGCTCCGCCCGCCACCTCGACCGCGACCAGCAGCAGGACGGTCCCCACCAGCGCGCCGAGCGCCCTCAGCGGGCCGACCGGAGCGGTCAACGGGATCAGCACCGCCACCGCCGCGGCGGTGAGCAGCCGGCGCCGGCGCCACCCGCCCGTGGCCAGCCGCCAGAACGCCTCGTCGGCGACCAGGTAGAGCAGCACCCCGCCGACCAGGGCCAGGTGGGGCACCACGCCCAGCGGCGGCACGTCCACGAGGAGAGGCTGGACGCCGAGCCCGGCCATCGTCTTGCGGAGGCCGAGGGAGACCAGCACGATGCCCGCGATCATCGGCAGGTGCAGATAGGCGTACGCGTCCCGGGCCAGGGCGCTCCGTGCCCGTCCCGTCCGGCCCGCCAGGGCGTGCTCACCCACGTCCGCGTCACCGCCGAAGTAGATCCACCACAGGGCACCCAGCAGGGCCGTGCCGAGGACGGCGGCGACGACGATGCGACCCGACACCGGCGTGTAGACGACGGCCGCGCCGATGGCGATGACCGCCTCACCGAGACCGATGATGACGATGAGACCGAAACGGTCCGACCAGTGCGGTGCGGACCAGATCCGCCAGCGGGCGATGTCGACGAGCCGGGCACCGCCCAGGTCGACCGCGATCGCCACCAGCCAGAGGGCGATCCGCGGCGGCGAGAGCAGCCGGATGTCACCCACCGGTTCCGGTACCAGGGCGGCCGCGAGAAGCACGGCGAGCGCGACCAGTGTGGGCCACGTCGTGGCGACGGCCTGCGCGCGCCGGTCCGGGTCCTGCTCCCGCCACGCCGTCACCCA
This sequence comes from Micromonospora sp. BQ11, assembly GCF_052068135.1. NCBI lineage: Bacteria > Bacillati > Actinomycetota > Actinomycetes > Micromonosporales > Micromonosporaceae > Micromonospora > Micromonospora sp. BQ11. The sequence goes on from NZ_JBQHDB010000001.1 coordinate 715,959, forward strand.
CAGGGCGGCGATCTGCGACAGGCGGAGGACCGCGTAGCAGGTGACGAAGACCAACGGCCCGGAGAGCCCACCCCGGGCGTCGGCCAGAGCCTGCGGCACGGCGATGCTGATCACCGCGGTCACGGCGACCACCACCACCATCACCACCCGCACCACGGCGGCCTCCGACCGGACCGCGCAGGCCAGCCAGACGTACGCGCACCACGCCCACCAGAGCACGGTGAGCACCAGCAGACCCCGCAGCAGACCCGACCAGGTGGGATCCTCCGCGAGCAGGGCGGACACCTGGAGGAACGCGTACACGAAGACGAGGTCGAGGAAGAGTTCCTTCGGTGTGACCCCGCCCCCCGCTTCCCCGGCCGGCCCCATCTCCTGGTGGAGGATCCGGTGGCGATGCCGGAAGACGGTCGTGTCCGCCAGCGCCATCGTCCCGGTGGCGGCCACCAGCAGACACAGTTGGCCGAGCACCGGCAGATTGACGGCGACGGGCAGCAGGCCCAGGGTCAGGACGATGCCGAGCAGCGGTGAGCGGCCGATGAAGCGCAGGGTCCGTACCTCGAAGGCGAAGAGGCCGATCAGGTAGAGCGCCACGCCGCCGTAGAGCACCAGCGGTCCGAGCAGCGTCGGCTCGGACGGGACGCGCAACTGCGCGAGAGCCGTCTTCAGGCCGAGGGAGACCAGGATCAGCCCGCCCATCATCGGCAGGTGCAGATAGCTGTAGGCGTCCCGCCCGAGCCGGGCCCGCCGCGCGCCGGAGATCCGCTCCAGCGCCTGCTCGGCGGCGAACCGGGCGATGTCGAAGTACGTCCACCACAGCGAGCCGACGAGCAGGACGCTGACCAGCACCCCGGCGATCACCGGCCAGGTCAGCGGCTGGGCGACGGCGGCGCCCTGACTGAGCCCGATCGCGATGATCGTCTCACCGAAGCCGATGAGGATGATCAGACTGTGCCGTTCCGCCCAGTACGGGATGGAGCGCAGCCGCCAGGCACCCGTGCCGATGGCGAAGATCACGCCGTACTCGACGGTGAGGGCGAGGACGACGAGACCGAACCGGATCACGTCCTGGACCAGCCGGTCGTCGACCAGCCCGGGCAGCAGGGCGGAGGCGAGCAGCAGCAGCATCCCCGCGGCGGCCGGCGGCCAGGCCCGCCGCATCTGCCGCAGCTTGGCCGGATCGTGGCGCAGCGCCAGCGTCGCGATGAGCAGCGGGCCGCCACGGGCCAGGACATAGCCCACCGCGAAGACCAGCGGCCCGGGCAGCCCGCCCGGCCGGTCCACGAAGGCCTCCCGGACGGTCAGCGCCATCACGAAGAGCGTGGCGGCCAGGCCGAACGTCACCGCTGGAAGCGCGCCCCGGGTGAGCCGGACGGCATTCCCCAGCCAGGCGTAGTGCACCCAGCACCACCACAGCAGTGCGAGCAGCAGCATGCCGCGCGGCACACCGGCGAGGTTGAACTGCTCGGCCGTCACGCTGGTGACGTTGAGGAACGCGTAGACGAAGACCAGGTCGACGAAGAGTTCCAGGCGACTCACGCCGGCCGCCCGCTCGGCCAGGTGGATCCGGCCGAAGTGCGCCACCGGCCCGGTGTTCCTCACCGGTCAACTCTGTCAAGCGGCGCGGCCACGGCTGCCCGGTTCGCCGGAAACCGCCCTATGCCGGGACGGCCTCCAGCAGCCGTGCGCGCAGCCCGGCGGCCCGCTCGGCGAAACCCCGCTGGGCGGTCGCGTACTCCGCCCGCCCCTCCGGCGTCTCCACCCGCACCGGCGGATACCCCAGGTCGGCGAGGTCGTACGGGCTGGCCCGCATGTCCAACGTACGGATCTCCCGGGCCAGCGCGAACGCGTCGGCGACCAGCTCACCGGGCACCAGCGGAGACAACTTGTACGCCCACTTGTAGAGGTCCATGTTGGCGTGCAGGCACCCGGGCTGCTCGTGGGCGTGCTGGCTCTCCCGCGTCGGGGTGAGCAGGTTCAGCGGCCGGGCGGGCGCGGTGAAGAAACGGTACGCGTCGAAGTGGCTGCACCGGACGCCCCGCTCCTCGACGACCTCGGCGGTGCGCTCCGGCGTGAGGCGCAGCGGCCACGCGTTGTGGCGTACCTCTTCCTGGGTCTGCCGGTAGACCATCGCCCACTCGTGCATCCCGAAGCAGCCCAGCTGGGCGGGCCGGTCGGCGGTGGCGGTGAGCAGCGCCCGGATCCAGGTGATCGACTCGGCGCGCCGCGCGCGTACGCCGTCGGTGTCGAGGGTGACCCCGGCGGCGCCGGCGCGGTAGTCCCGGCCGAACTCGGCCGGGTCCGCGTCGCGCAGCACCACCCCGGCCCCCGGATGCCAGCGGCGCAGCTGCGCCGGCCGGTGCGAGTAGTAGGTGAAGAGGAAGTCCTCCACCGGGTGCTTCTCGCCCCGGTGGCGGCGGGCCAGGTGCGGCGTCAGCCAGGCGTCGACCCGATCCTCGTGCGCCCGGCGCCGCTCCCGCCAGGTGCCCGCGTCGAGCAGGGTGGTGCGGGCGAGGGCGGCGGTCACCGGTCCAGGGTACGACCGCCGCCCGACGCACCGGTCAGGGCACGTCCACCCGCACACCGGCGGAGAAGACCCCGCTGCGCAGCTCCAACTGCTGGAGTGGCTTCTCGCCCTGCACCGTGAACACCAACGGCAGCACCATCCGGCTGCCCGCCGCCATCGGCTCGGCGAACACGTCCCGGCCCAGGTTGGCCATCCGGGTGGCCTGTTCGTCGGTGCTGACGAAGTTGCCGTCCGGCAGGTACGCCCGCTGCAACCGGCCGTGCCACGTCTGCCGCTCCGGTGAGACGTTGCGCACCCCGACGGTCGCCTCGCACCGCCGGGCGCTCCGCCCCGGCTGGCAGGCCACCCGGTAGACGGTGAACTCGAACGCCGACTCGCGCAGCGGCTCGCCGACCGTGCCGGCCACGCCCCGGCCGACCCAGGCGCCGGCGGTGGGCTGGCTGTCGGTGTCGATGGCCGCCACCCGGCGGGTGGCCGTCCAGGCGGCGGTGCCGGCCGTGCCGGTGAGCACCAGCACCACGGCCGGTACGAGCAGCCACGTCGAGGGCCGCCGTCGGCGCCGCGTGACGTCCGGCGTCGCCGGCCTCGGGTAGACGGTGCCCGGCCCGCCGGAGGCCAGCGCCGCCGCCGTCGGCCGGCGTCGCCGCCGGACCAGCCAGATCCCGCCCACGGCCAGCGCGGCCACCCCACCGAACCCGGCCAGCAGGGCCGCCGGCCGCCGCCAGACCGGCGTCACCTCGGCCCGTTGCGCCGATGCCGACGCCGCGTTCCAGGTCGCCGTCGCGCAGTCGTACGGCCGGCTGCCGACGCTGTCGAACGCGCACGCGGGCGCGGTCAGCGGACGGTCCGGCGCGACCGTCGTGAGCGTGGTCCCCAGCGTGGTGGTGCTCCGCGCCGGCACCTGAAGCCGCCACGTCACCTCGGTCGAGCCGGCGGTCCGGGTGGCCCGTCCGCCGTCGGTTATCGCGGTGGCCGACGAACCGGGTGGCAGCTCCTGCCGGACCGTGGTCGACACCGGCGCGGCTCCGTCGTTGCGCACCTGGATGCGGTAGCGCGGCGCGGGCGTGCTCTCCGGCGCGACCGCCACGGTGATCGGCGGTTTCGGCGGCGGCACCACCACCCGGGTCGGGCTGGGCAGCGCCGGCGGCGCCGACGGCCGGCCGGGTGCCGCCGACGGTGCCGCCGTGGGTTGCGCCGTGGGTTGCGCGGCCGCCGGGCGTGGCTCGGCCGCCGCCGCGGGTGGGGCCGCCGTCGGCAGTGCCGGAACGGCGGCGAGGATGCCGAGGCAGTGCACGAACACTGCGAGGGCCCTGTGGTGTCGTGTCGATGCAGGCATACGAACGAACCTCCGGAGCCGACGCTAGGGGCGGGATCGGTTCGTGCGGGTGAGAAGGCGGGAAGTCCGCCCCGCCGGGTCGGACCCGACGTAGGGTGCGCCGCCGCTCGTCCCATCCGTGGTGGCCCCGGTCGCGTCCTCCGTGGCCCGGGTCGGCCGGTCCGCCGTCGGGGCTAGTGTTGCCGGGTGCGTATCGCTCGTTTCGCTCATGCCAAGGGAATGTCGTTCGGGGTCGTCGAGGGCGAGGCGGAGGCCGGCCCGGCCGGGCTGACCATCGCCGAGATCGAGGGCCACCCGTTCGGGCAGATCCAGTTCTCCGGCGCCCGGTGGGCGCTCTCCGACGTCCGGCTGCTCTCGCCGATCCTGCCCAGCAAGGTCGTCTGCGTCGGCCGCAACTACGCCGAGCACGCCGCCGAGCACGGCAGCGAGGTGCCGAAGGAGCCGCTGCTCTTCCTCAAGCCCTCCACCTCGGTCATCGGCCCCCGGGACGCCATCCGGCTGCCGATCTTCTCCAAGCAGGTCGAGCACGAGGCGGAGCTGGCCGTGGTGATCGGCGCCCCGGGCGCCCGCCGCGCCGACCGGGCCGCCGCGGAACGGGCCATCTTCGGCTACACCTGCGCCAACGACGTCACCGCCCGGGACCTCCAGCGCACCGACGGGCAGTGGACCCGCGCCAAGGGCTTCGACTCGTTCTGCCCGATCGGACCGTGGATCACCACCGGCCTGGACGTGACCGACCTGGAGATCCGCTGCGAGGTGGGCCGCAACCCGGAGGAGATGGAGGTCCGCCAGATCGGCCGGACCCGGGACATGGTCTTCGACGTGCCGGCCCTGGTGTCGTACGTCTCCCACGTGATGACGCTGCTCCCGGGCGACATCGTGCTGACCGGTACCCCGGCCGGGGTTAGCCCGCTCACGGAGGGGGATACGGTCACCGTCCGGATCGAGGGCATCGGAGAGCTGAGCAACCCGGTGGTGCCCGTCGCCTGATCCGGCCAAAGAGACTGTTTCCGCAGCTCAGAGGCGGTTTAGGGGTATCGATTTGGCCTCGCGGCACGGGGAAGGTAAGGTTTGTACCCGGCGCCGCAAGGGGCCGATGGGGTATGGGGTAATTGGCAGCCCGACTGATTCTGGTTCAGTTAGTCTAGGTTCGAGTCCTGGTACCCCAGCGCAATCGTCGTTCGAGAGAACGGCGATCGCTGGATTCTGATGGAGTTCGCACCCGCCTCGCCAAAGGCGGGCGACGGGTCTGGTAGAGTTCGGCGGCGCCGCTCGCGAGGGCGGTGTAGCAGGGAAGGTTCTGGCCCCGTCGTCTAGCGGCCCAGGACGCCGCCCTCTCAAGGCGGTAGCGCCGGTTCGAATCCGGTCGGGGCTACAGAGGCAGTGACAGCCCGTTCCACTCAGGTGGGACGGGCTTCGTCGTGTTCGGGACCCTGCGGCCGTACCGTCCCCGTGGCCGCACGCGGGGCCGACCGGCGGCCCCCCGTGGTCGAGGGCGGGACCGGTGCCGCTAGACTACTGCGGCACCGCTCGCGAGGGCGGTGAAGCAGCAAAAGTGCCTGGCCCCGTCGTCTAGCGGCCCAGGACGCCGCCCTCTCAAGGCGGTAGCGCCGGTTCGAATCCGGTCGGGGCTACAGACCGCAACGGCCCGTCTCGCATCCGCGAGGCGGGCCGTTCGCCTTCCAGTGTCCCGTGCACGGCCGGCACCCCACCCGGGACTCGCCTCCAACCGGCCACCCGGCCGGCCCTGCCTCGCCGCCGGCCCGGCCCTGCCTCGCGTCGGTCCTGCTTCGCGGCCGGCGTCCTCCTACCGGCGCTGTCGAGCTGATGACGTGGACGACTCACACGCCTCCACCACCCGCCCGCCCACCCCGATCCATCCTCGACATCAGCCCGACAGGACCCGGTCCGTACCTGACCACCCAGCCCTCCCGCCCCCCACGACCGGGTTGATCAAGGAGTTTGCGTCAGCTCCGGGGCGGATCCTGACGCAAACTCCTTGATCGACCGGAGCCTGGAGCCCTGGAGCCGGGGCGGGGGCGGAGGCGGGGCGGGGCGGGGCGGGGGCGGGGTGTGCGGTTGGGGTGGGGTTACAGGCCGGAGAGGCGTTGGCCGGCTCGGACGACGGCCATCGCGTGACGTTCGCCGGGGCGGCGGCCGATGCGCTCGATGGGACCGGAGATGCTGATCGCGGCGATCACGCGGCCGGTGCGGTCGCGGATCGGCGCGGAGACGCTCGCCACACCCAACTCCCGCTCGGCGACGCTCTGCGCCCAGCCGCGACGGCGTACCTCGGCGAGGGTGCGACCGGTGAACTTCGACCGGGGCAGCAGCGGCATCACCGCCTCCGGGGGCTCCCAGGCGAGCAGGATCTGCGCCCCCGAACCGGCGGTCATCGGCAGCACCGAGCCGACCGGAACGGTGTCCCGCAGGCCGCTGGCCCGCTCCGCGGCGGCCACGCAGATGCGCTCGTCCGCGCGGCGCAGATAGAGCTGGGCGCTCTCGCCGGTGGCGTCCCGCAGCGCGGCGAGCAGCGGCTCCGCCGCCGTCAGGAGCACGTCCGGCGCGGCGTTGGCCAGCTCACCCAGGCGCGGGCCGGGGCGCCAGCGACCCTGGGTGTCCCGTACCAGCATCCGGTGGATTTCCAGAGCCTGCGCGAGCCGGTGCGCGGTGGCCCGGGGCAGCTTGGTTCGTTCAACGAGTTCGGCCAGGCTGGCGCCGTCGACACAGGCGGCCAGGATGACCACCGCCTTGTCGAGAACGCCGACACCGCTCATACTGTGTCCCACAAGCCGAAACTTACCTCCCAGAATTTAGGATGTCCAGATGGTGGGAGTCACTCCTGAGCCGAGGACCCTGGCCGAGAAGGTCTGGGACGCGCACGTCGTACGGTCCGTCGCGGGCGAGCCCGATCTGCTCTTCATCGACCTGCACCTGCTGCACGAGGTGACCAGCCCGCAGGCCTTCGACGGGCTGCGCCTCGCCGGTCGCCCCGTCCGCCGCACCGACCTGACGATCGCGACGGAGGACCACAACACCCCGACCGGGTACGCGGACCCGTCCTTCCGCTCGCGCCGTGGCGACCTGCTCACCATCGCCGACCCGACCTCCCGTACGCAGATCGAGACGCTGCGCCGCAACTGCGCCGAGTTCGGCGTGAAGCTGCACCCGCTGGGCGACGAGAACCAGGGCATCGTGCACGTGATCGGCCCGCAGCTCGGCCTCACCCAACCGGGCATGACGATCGTCTGCGGCGACTCGCACACCGCCACCCACGGCGCGTTCGGTGCGCTCGCCTTCGGCATCGGCACCAGCGAGGTCGAGCACGTGCTGGCCACCCAGACGCTGCCGCAGGCGCGGCCCCGGACGATGGCGGTGAACGTCACCGGCCGGCTCGGTCCCGGTGTCACCGCCAAGGACCTGGTGCTCGCCCTGATCGCCCAGGTCGGCACCGGCGGCGGTCGCGGCCACATCGTCGAGTACCGGGGCGAGGCGATCCGGGCCCTCTCGATGGAGGGCCGCATGACGATCGCCAACATGTCCATCGAGTGGGGTGCCAAGGCGGGCATGATCGCGCCCGACGAGACCACCTTCGCGTACCTCAAGGGGCGGCCGAACGCACCCACGGGCGCCGACTGGGACGCGGCGGTTGCCTGGTGGCGGACGCTGCCCACCGACGAGGGCGCGACGTTCGACGCGGAGGTCACCCTCGACGCGAGCCGCATCACGCCGTTCGTCACCTGGGGCACCAACCCCGGCCAGGGCGCGCCGCTCGGCGCGGCCGTGCCGGCGCCGGAGGAGTTCGTCACCGAGGCGGAGCGGACCGCCGCCCACCGCGCGCTGGAGTACATGGGTCTCACGCCCGGCACCCCGCTGCGTGACCTCGCGGTCGACGTGGTCTTCGTCGGGTCCTGCACCAACGGGCGCCTGGAGGATCTGCGCGCCGCGGCCGACGTGCTGCGGGGCAACACTGTCGCCGACGGCGTACGGATGCTGGTGGTGCCCGGTTCCGCGGCCGTGCGGGAGGCCGCGGAGGCCGAGGGGCTGGACAAGGTCTTCACCGACGCCGGTGCCGAGTGGCGCTTCGCCGGCTGTTCGATGTGCCTGGGCATGAACCCGGACACGCTGTCCCCGGGCCAGCGCGCCGCCTCCACCTCCAACCGCAACTTCGAGGGCCGCCAGGGCCGGGGCGGACGTACCCACCTGGTCTCCCCGCCGGTCGCCGCCGCCACCGCCGTGGTCGGTCGCCTGGCCGCTCCCGCCGACCTGTAGAAGGGGACATCGCTGATGGACAGGTTCACCACCCACACCGGCACCGCCGTGCCGCTGCGTCGTTCCAACGTGGACACCGATCAGATCATCCCCGCCGTGTACCTCAAGCGGGTGACACGGACCGGTTTCGCCGACGGGCTGTTCAACGCCTGGCGGGAGGACCCGGAATTCGTCCTGAACGATGCCGCGTATTCCGGAGCGTCGATTCTCGTGGCGGGCCCGGAGTTCGGCACCGGGTCGTCCCGCGAGCACGCTGTGTGGGCCCTGCGCGACTGGGGCTTCCGGGCGGTCATCTCGCCCCGCTTCGGTGACATCTTCCGGGGCAACTCTCTCAAAGAGGGTCTGCTCCCGGTCGAGTTGGAATTGAAAGCGGTCGAGGAGATCTGGAATCTCGTCGAGGCCGATCCGACCGCGCCGGTCACCGTCGACCTGACCGCGCGGGAGGTCCGGGCCGGGAACGCCACCTGGTCGTTCCCCATGGACGACTTCAGTCGCTGGCGTTTGATGGAGGGCCTGGACGACATTGGACTGACCCTCCGACACGAGGCCGACATCACCACCTTCGAGGCGTCCCGCCCGTCGTTCCTGCCGTCGGTCGCATAGCCGTACGTCCGATCGCACAGCGGATTCCGCCCCCACCGGTCCTGCCGGTGGGGGCGAATCCGTTGCGACACAAGGGCTTTTTTCGCGCGAATGTTTGTGTCCCGGCAGCACAGGGCATACCGTGCGCGCAGAATGGCTCGCGTCGGGTCAGTTGCACAATCGGGAGGAAGTCGTGAACAAGGCCGAGCTCATCGAGGCGCTCGCCGTTCGCCTGGGGGACCGGAAGACGGCGACGGCCGCGCTCGACGCGGTTCTCGCTGAGGTCCAGGCGGCGGTCACCAAGGGCGAGAAGGTGGCGATCACGGGATTCGGAGCGTTCGAAAAGCGCGTCCGGGGTGCCCGAACAGCACGCAATCCGCGGACTGGTGAGGCGGTGAAGGTCAAGAAGACATCCGTCCCGACCTTCCGCGCGGGTGCCGGTTTCAAGGAGATGGTGGCCAGCGGCAAGGTGCCGAAGGCCACGGCGGCGGCGAAGAAGACCGCCACGCCCGCCGCGCCCGCCGCCAAGACGGCCGGTGCCAAGGCGACCGGCGCGAAGGCGACGGCCGCGGCGAAGAAGACCACCGCGGCGAAGGCCACCAAGGCCACCAAGACCACCGCGGCCAAGAAGACCGCGACCGCGAAGGCGGCCCCGGCGAAGAAGAGCGCCGCGACCGCGAAGGCCACCGGGGCGAAGAAGACCGCCGCGGCGGCGAGCAAGAGCGCGGCGGCCAAGAAGACCACCGCGAAGAAGGCGCCGGCCAAGAAGGCGGCGACCAAGCGCTGATCCCTCAGGCGTACGACGCGGGCGTCCACCGGTTGCGGTGGGCGCCCGCGTCGCGTTCGTCGGGTGTACGCCCGGCGCGAGCGTTAAGCGGGGGCCCTTCCTTACAAGCGGTCCAGGGCGAGGAGGTGGTCGTCGGCGAAGGCCAGCAGCCAGCCGCCGCCCTTCGGGGTGGTGAAGTCGTCGGCGCGGCCGGTGAGCCGCTCCAGGGCCCCCGGGATCACCTTTCCCTGGCTGCACACCGCCACCGGCTCCCCGCCGCCCGCCAGCGTCGTCAACCGCGCCGCGGCGGCCAGCGTGCACTCCTCGGGTTGCTGGCCGGGCCGCGGCTCGTCGAGGTCGCCGCACACCTCGATCGGCAGGTCCAGCAGGGCCGCCGACGGGTCGAGCGTCTGTACGCAGCGACGGGCCGACGCGGACAGCAACCGGGACGGCCGGACCAGCGCCACCAGTGTGGCCAGTTCGTGGGCCCGCGCCCAGCCCTGGGCGTCGAGGGGCCGGCCGGTGTCCGGCCCGGACCACGTGGTCCGCTTGCCGGCGTGCGCGTGCCGCACCAGCGCCATCGTGCCGGTGACCCGGGGCAGCGCGGCGAACGCGGCCAGCACCTCGGCGTCGTGCGGGTAGCTGACCAGACGGATCGCCTCGTCGGTGTCCAGCCAGCACACGTCGTCGACCTCGGTGCCGGGCTCGAAGCCGCCGGTGGCCACCGCCCGCATCGACCAGTAGTCGACCCGCTTCGGCCGCCCCTCGCTGCGGTAGTGCACGGTGGGCAGCCGCACCTGCGGCACCGCCCGGTTGTCGGACTCCTCGGCCACCTCGCGCACGGCGGCCGTCAACGGATGCTCGCCCCGCTCCAGCTTGCCCTTCGGCAGCGTCCAGTCCTTGTAGCGGGGCCGGTGCACCAGGCACACCTCGACCCCGTCGGATGCCGGTCGCCAGACCACTCCGCCGGCCGCCCGGATCTCGGTCATCGCAGCCACCGGGTCCGGCGCCGGCGGCTGGCCCGACGCCAGGCCGCAGGGAACTCCGCGCGTACGCGACGGACCACGGTCCGTTCCCGCTCGGCCAGCCGTCCGGCGGTGACCGCCAACGCGTGGTCCGCCGGCCGGCTGTCGGCCACCGAGAGCCAGGTGTCCGCGGCCACCGCCGCGTCCTGGTGCTCGCCGAGCAGGTCCTGCACGCGGCCCAGCCGGCGGTTGAGTTCCCGGGCGTCCTCGCCGAGCACGGGTGTCACCGACTTCACCGCCGCCCGGACCCGCTTCCCCTCCTTGCGGACCTCGTGCCACTGCTCGTCGCGGCCGTCCTGCTCCAGGGCGGACACGCTGCCCGGTCGGGATCCGTCACCGGCCAGCCGCCGCCACCGCCGGGCCACCAGCCGGGGCAGCACCCGCCCCGCCGGCCGACCGGCCCGTCGGGTCAGCAGGGGCGAGCGCGCGGCCAGGACCAGTGCCTCCACCAGGGCCACGTACCGCTCGGACCGCAGGGCCGCGTCGACGGCCGCGAGCGCCTCCTCCTGGCGCCGCGCGAGGACCTCGTCCAGCCGGTCCACCGCCTCGCCGTCGAGCGGGCTGGTCGGGTCGGCGGTGGCCGTACGCCGCAGCCGCTCCCGCAGCACCTCGGCGTCGCGAGCGTCGCCGAGCGCGTCGGCCAGCCAGGTCAGCTCGTCGCGCAGCGGGCGGGCCCAGTCGGGCCGGAGCAGGCGCGAGAACGTCTTCAGGTCGGCCCGCAGTCGCCGGCAGGCCACCCGCATCTGGTGCACGGCCGTGCGGCCGTCGTCGCCCGCGAGGCGCTGCCGCGCCAGCGGGTCGTGCGCCAGCAGCCGGCGCACCTCCCGGCGTACCGCCTCGGTCACCACGTCGCCCGCGGTGGGCGCGGCGGGGAGGCTCCGCGGCGGCACCAGGTCCGGCTCGCCCTCGGCGGCCGGCCCCAGCGCCCGTACGTGCTTCGGCGTGAACCCACCTCCACGGGCGCCCGCCGTCCGCAGCAGCGTGCCGATCCGGTCCAGCAGGTTCCGGTCCCCGGCCTTGCGTTCGACCTCCAGCTCGCGGAACGCGCCGGTGGCCGTCCCGTCCACCTTCTCCACCGTGACGTGGTCGTCCACCACCTCGGCGAGCACGGTGCCGTCGGCGTCGTGCACGTCGTACGCCTCCCGCACCGTGCGGACCACCGCGGCCGGTGCCAGCGGTGCGCCCCGGTGGAAGACGGTGACCAGCTCGACCAGCTCGGCCGGGGGTGCGCCGGCGGCGCCGGCCCGGGAGATCTCGTGCCGGACGCCAGGACTGTCGGTCGGCAGCTTCACCGTCCAGGGCAGGTCGTCGCCCTGGCGGTGGCGCAGCGACACCCCGGCCCGCGCCAGCCGGAGGTCGACCGTGTCGTGGTAGGTGGCGACCAGGGTGGCCGCCGGCCGCGCGCGTACGCCGCCACCGGTCGGGGCGGCGCCGGCCAGGTCCGGCAGGACCCAGCCGTCGTCCACCGCGTACTTCCGCTCCTCCTCGACCATCTCGTCAGCCTAGGCGCGGTCAGCCGGCCGTGCCGCCGACGCGACGCAGCAGCAGTTCCTGGAGGTCCACCAGGGGCGCGTCCTCGCTGCCGGTGCGCCGGGTCCAGGTGCCGTCGCCGGCCAGCTCGAACGCGTCGACGTCCGGACCCATCGCCGTCTCCATGACGTGGTCCAACTCGGCCCGTGCGACCGGGTCGCTGACCTGGACCAGTGCCTCCACCCGGCGGTCCAGGTTGCGGTGCATCAGGTCCGCCGAACCCATCCAGAACTCCGCGTCGCCGTTGTTGCCGAACCGGAAGATGCGGGAGTGCTCCAGGAACCGGCCGAGGATCGACCGGACGCGGATGTTCTCCGACAGGCCCGGCACGCCGGGGCGCAGCGTGCACATGCCCCGGATCAGCAGGTCGACGTGGACCCCGGCCCGGGAGGCCCGGTAGAGCGCGTCGGTCAGCTCCTCGTCGACCAGCGAGTTCACCTTGAACTGCACGAGGCCCGGCATGCCGAGCCGGACGTGCGCGATCTCCCGGTCGATCCGCTCCACCAGGCCGCGGCGGATGCCCTGCGGCGCGACGAGCAGTCGCCGGAACGCGGTCTGCCGGCTGTAGCCGGTCAGCACGTTGAACAGGTCGGTCAGGTCGGCGCCGATCTCCGGGTCGGCGGTGAGCATCCCGAAGTCCTCGTAGAGCCGGGCGGTCTTCGGGTGGTAGTTGCCGGTGCCGATGTGGCAGTACCGGCGGATCTGGTTGCCCTCCTGGCGTACGACGAGAGCGGTCTTGCAGTGCGTCTTGAGGCCGACCAGGCCGTAGACGACGTGACAGCCGGCGCGTTCCAGGGTGCGTGCCCAGCCGATGTTGGCGATCTCGTCGAACCGGGCCTTCAGCTCCACCAGCACCACCACCTGCTTGCCGGCGGCGGCGGCGTCGACGAGCGCGTCGACGATCGGGGAGTCGCCGCTGGTGCGGTAGAGGGTCTGCTTGATGGCGAGCACGTGCGGGTCGGCGGCGGCCTGCTCGACGAAGCGCTGCACGCTCGTCGCGAACGAGTGGTACGGGTGGTGCACCAGCACGTCCCCGTCCCGCAGGGTGGCGAAGACGCTGCGCGGCACCTCGCCCTCGGCGAGCCGGGGATGGGTGGCCGGCACGAAGGGCGGGTCCTTGAGGTCCGGCCGGTCGGCCTCGCCGTACACCTGCCACATCGCGGACAGGTCGAGCAGGCCGCGCACCCGCAGGACGTCGTGGGCGTCCATGTCCAGCTCGCGGACGAGCAGCTCCAGCATGTGGTCGGAGATGGAGGCCTCGACCTCCAGCCGTACCGGCGGGCCGAACCGGCGCCGGGCCAGTTCCCGCTCCAGCGCCTGGAGCAGGTCCTCGTCGCGGTCCTCGTCCACCTCCACCTCGGCGTTGCGGGTGACCCGGAACAGGTGGCACTCGACCACCTGCATGCCGGAGAAGAGCTGCCCGAGGTGGACGGAGATGAGGTCCTCGACGGGCAGCATCCGGACGCCCGGCTGGTCCCGGTCGACACGGACGAACCGGGGCACGTTGTTCGGCACCTTCACCCGGGCGAACAGCTCCCCGCCGCCGTCGTGGTCGCGGACCGCGACGGCCAGGTTCAGCGAGCGCCCCGAGATGTACGGGAAGGGGTGCGCCGGGTCCACCGCGAGCGGGGTGAGCACCGGGAAGATCTGGTCCCGGAAGTAGGTGCGCAGCCGTTCCCGTTCGGCGTCGCCCAGCTCGGCCCAGCGCAGTATGCGGATGCCCTCGGCGGCCAGCTTCGGCAGCACGTCGTCGACGAAGCACGTGGCGTGCCGGGCGGTCAGCGTGGCGGCCGTCTCCGAGATCCGCTCCAGCTGGGTGCGCAGCGGCACGCGGTCACCGCCGCGGACCGGCAGGCCGGCGGAGAGCCGCCGCTTCAGACCGGCCACCCGCACCATGTAGAACTCGTCCAGGTTGCTGGCGAAGATGGCCAGGAACTTCGCCCGCTCCAGCAGCGGCGTGCGCTGGTCCTCGGCCAGCGCCAGCACGCGGGCGTTGAAGTCGAGCCAGGACAGCTCCCGGTTGAGGAACCGGTCCTCGGGCAGCGGCTCGGCGGTCGGCCGGTCCTCGTCGGCCCAGGAGGGCAGGACGGCCGGCACCGGCACGGGGAAGTCGGCCGGGTCCAGCACCTCCTCCAGCCCTGCGGAGTCGGCCGCGGCGTCGGTGTCCGAGGGCACGTCGGCGCCGGGGCGGACACGCTCGACGCCCGGGACGGGAAGGAACCGGCCGTCGGCGCCCCGAATGCGGGTGCCGTTGCGGGAGCCGGGTGCTTCGGTGGCGTGGGGCTGGTCGGTGGGATGCTCGCGAGGGGTGCTCACCCGCTCATCTTCACCCGACGCGGGTTAACGCAAAATGAACTTGGGCGGGGTGCATCAGGCCATGGTCGGCAATGTCACGCGTACGACCGTGCCGTCCGGCTCGCTGTCGATGCGGACCCGCTGGCCCAGGCGGAGCAGCCGGAGCCCGGAGGCGTCGAACGCCCGCGCGCCGAAGGTCAGCTCGGTGCCGTCGTCGAGCAGCAGCACGCCACCGCGGGTCGACGCGTCGAAGCTGGCCACCGTCCCCTGCATGCCCCGGACGCTACACCGCCGGCGCGGACGCCGGACAGCCGCCGGACGCCAGGGCCGCCGTCCGGGGCCCCAGACCGAGCCGGGCCGCCGCGGTCAGGTCGTCGGCGGTGTCCACGTCCCGGCGCAGGCTCGGCCAGTCGCCGGTCAGGGCCACGGCTCCGCTGGCGGCGTGGGCGGCGGCCGAGTCGGCACCGAAGCGCGGGTCGAGGGGTACGCCGGGCGGCGCGGCGAGCAGCACGGTGCCGGTGCCGGGGGCGTCGGCGACGTAGCGGCGTACGCCCTCGGGGCCGGACCCCGCCGCGCGCAGCGCCTCCGCCAGCTCGGCCGGGCGCAGCGCGGGCAGATCGGCGGTGAGCCCGGCCACCCAGCCGCCGGCGGCGGACGCGCCGTGCCGGAACGCGGCGTTCAGGCCGGTGTCCGGCGTGTCCGCCAGCACCCGGGCGCCGACGAGGCCCACCGCCGCCGCGACCCGCGGATCGTCCGTGACGACCAGCACCCCGGCCACCGCGGGGCACGCCCGCACCGCCCGGACCGTGTCGGTCGCCAGCGCCAGGGCCAGCTCCTCGTGCGGTACGGCCGGCAGCGCGCCCCGCAGGCGGCTCTTCGCGGCGGCGAGGCGCTTCACCGGCACCACCACGGTCCAGCTCGGCTCGGGACCTCTCGGACTCACGCCGCAATCCTGCCAGCCGGACGGCGGTACCCTCACTGGCCGTACCCGGGGCGAGCAGGCATGATTTCCGCTGCGGGTGTCACGGCGCGGGCCGGGGCAGCAGGAGGAGGCACACGGTGGGGCGGCGCAGGCTGGGGTTCTGGCCACGGTTCGCCGTGGTGCTGGTCAAGCCGGTCATGACGGTCTGGACGCGGCGGACCTGGCGCGGCATGGAGCACCTGCGCGGCGACGGCGGTGTGATCATCGTGCCGAACCACATCTCCCACGCCGATCCACTTGTCGTCGCGCACTTCGTGCACGACTCCGGACGGTGGCCGCAGTTCCTCGGCAAGGCCAGCGTGTTCCGGGTCCCGGTGATCGGGTGGGTCCTGCACCGGTGCCGGCAGATCCCCGTCGAGCGGGGCTCGGTCGACGCGGTCAAGTCGCTGGACGCGCTGGTCGCGGCGCTGGCCGCGGGCGGCGCCGTGGTCATCTACCCGGAGGGCACCACCACCCGCGAGCCGGAGCTGTGGCCGATGAAGGGCAAGACCGGCGCGGCGCGGCTCGCGCTGGCCACCGGTGCACCGGTCGTCCCGGTGGCCATGTGGGGTCCCGAGCGGATCTTCGACCCCCGCACGACGCGCATCAACGTCCGCCCCCGGATTCCGGTGACCGTGGTCGCCGGCCCACCGGTCGACCTGAGCCGCTGGGCGGGTGCCACACCCACCAGGGCCGTCCTCGAGGAGATGACCGACACCATCATGCTGCGCCTGCGTGACATGCTCGCCGAGATCCGGGGCGGCACACCTCCACCGCTCTGGGAACGCCCGCCCCGTCCGGCCGTCGGCCGCGAGCAGCGCCCGGGAGCGACGGCGTGAGCGCGAGGAGTGAGCCGGGTTTGCGAGCCCCGCAGTCGCGATCGGAGGTGGCTCTGTGAGTGGGCACGTGGCGGTTCTGGGCGCCGGCTCGTGGGGGACGGCGTTCGCCAAGATCCTCGCTGACGCCGGACGCGACGTCACGATCTGGGCGCGCCGGGCACCGGTCGCCGACCAGATCCGCGCCGACCGGCGCAACCCCGAGTACCTGCCCGGCCTGGTGCTGCCGGAGCGGGTGACCGCGACCGGGGACGCCGCCGAGGCGATCACCGGGGCGGAGGTGGTGGTGCTGGCCGTGCCGTCGCAGACGCTGCGCGGCAACCTCGCCGACTGGACCCGGCACCTGCATTCCGACGCCACGCTGGTGTCGCTGATGAAGGGCATCGAGCTGGGCACGACCAAGCGGATGAGCGAGGTGATCGTGGAGACCGCCGGGGTGGCGGCGGACCGGGTGGTGGTCGTCTCCGGCCCCAACCTCGCGCCGGAGATCGCCGTCGAGCAGCCGGCCGCCACCGTGGTCGCCGGCACCGACTCCGACCGGGCCACCCTGGTCCAGCGCTCCATCACCACGCCGTACTTCCGGCCGTACACCAACGACGACGTGATCGGCTGCGAACTGGGCGGCGCGGTGAAGAACGTCATCGCGCTCGCGTACGGCATCGCCACCGCCATGGGCTTCGGCGACAACACCCGCGCCATGCTGGTCACCCGGGGACTGGCCGAGACCGCCCGGCTGGGCGTGGCGCTCGGCGCCGACCCGCTCACCTTCGCCGGCCTGGCCGGCATGGGCGACCTGGTCGCGTCCTGCTCGTCACCGCTGGCCCGGAACCGGACCTTCGGCGAGCACCTGGGGCGGGGCGCGACGCTGGAGGAGGCGCGGGTCGCCACCCGGCAGACGGCGGAGGGCGTCAAGAGCGCCCTGGCGATCCGCGACCTGGCCCGGGCGCACGGCGTGGAGATGCCGATCACCGAACAGGTCGAGCTGGTCTGCCACGAGGGCGTCGATCCACGGCTCGCGGTGGACGCCCTGATGAGCCGTACGACGAAGCCGGAGTGAGCCCCGTGCCCGAACCGCACGACGGCACCCGCTGCGTCCACGCCGGGCTCCCGGAGCCGGTGCCGGGGCAGCCGTTCCTGCCCGGTCCGGTGTTCGCCGCGCCGTACCACCTCGACCCGTGGGCCGGGCCCACCGCGTCGCCGAACGGCTACGGTCGGCCGGACAACCCGACGAGGCGGCTGCTGGAGGCGGCCGTCGGCGAGTTGGAGGCGGGGGACTGCCGGGTCTTCGCCAGCGGGCAGGCCGCGATCACCGGCCTGCTGCTGGCGCTGCTGAAGCCCGGTGACACCGTGCTGCTGCCGTCCGACGGCTACTTCCCGGTGCGCGCCTTCGCCACCGAGACCCTGGAGGGAATGGGCGTACGGGTCGTCTTCGCGCCCACCGCCGGCCCGTACCCGGACCTCGACGGCGTCCGGCTGGTGCTGCTGGAGACGCCGGCCAATCCCGGCCTGGACGTGGTGGACGTGCCCGCGCTGGCCGCCCGCGCGCACGCCGCCGGTGCCCTGGTCGCGGTGGACAACACGACCGCCACGCCGCTCGGGCAGCGCCCGCTGGACCTGGGCGCCGACCTGGTGGTCGCCTCCGGCACCAAGGCGCTCACCGGTCACTCGGACCTGCTGCTCGGCTACGTCGCCACCCGTACGCCCGACCTGCTGGACGCGGTGACCAGCTGGCGGACGGTCACCGGGGCGGTGCCGGGTGCCTTCGACGCCTGGCTCGCCCACCGGTCGCTGGCGACGCTGGACCTGCGCCTGGCCCGGCAGACCGCCAACGCCGAGGCCGTCGCCACGCTGCTGGCCGGTCGTCCCGACGTGACGGGGGTGCGCTGGCCGGGGCTGCCGGACGACCCGGCGTACGCGGTCGCGTCGGTCCAGATGCGACGGATGCCCGGGGTGCTCTCCTTCGACCTCGGCGACGCCGAGCGGGTCGCCCGCTTCCTCGACGCGGCCCGGCTGGTGGCCGCCGCCACCTCGTTCGGCGGCCTGCACACCTCCGCCGACCGGCGGGCCCAGTGGGGTGACGACACCACCCCGGGCTTCGTCCGGCTCTCCTGCGGCGTGGAGGACACCGTCGACCTGGTCGCCGACGTGACGGCGGCGCTGGACGCGGCCGGCTGATGCCCGACGGCCGGGCCGCCCTGGTCGAGCGGCTGCGGGCCGCCGGCTGCGTCTACGCCGAGGAGGAGGCGGACCTGCTCGCCGTCGAGGCGGGCACCGCCGGTGAGCTGGCCGACCTGGTGGACCGCCGGGTCGCCGGGCAGCCGCTGGAGCACCTGCTGGGGTGGGCCGAGTTCTGCGGCCGGCGGATCGCGGTGGGGCCGGGGGTGTTCGTGCCCCGCGCGCGTACCGCCCTGCTCGTGGACGCCGCCGCGGCGGTGACCGGCCCGGCGGCGGCCGTGGTGGAACTCTGCTGCGGCTCCGGCGCGATCGCCGCGGTGCTCGGGGACCGCCTCGCACCGCGCTGGCTGGCCGTGACGGACGTGGACGCCGAAGCCGTGGCGTACGCCCGGCGCAACCTCGCCGGGCTCGCCGCCGAGGTGTTCCACGGTGACCTGTTCGCGCCGCTGCCGCCCGCCTGGCGCGGTCGACTGGACCTGGTGGTGGCCAACGCCCCCTACGTGCCGACGGACGCCGTGGCACTCATGCCCCCCGAGGCCCGGCTGTACGAGGCGCCGGTGGCCCTCGACGGGGGCCCGGACGGCCTCGCGGTGCTGCGGCGGGTCGCCGAGGGCGCGGCCGGGTGGCTCGCGCCGGGCGGGCACCTGGTGGTGGAGGTCAGCGAGGGGCAGTCGGCGGCCCTGTGCACGGCGGTGACGGCGGTCGGCCTGGTGCCGGTGGTGGTACGCGACGACGAGCGGGACGCCGTCGCCGTCACCGCGCGGCGTCCGCCTCCGGTGGCCGAACCGCACCGTCGGTGACCCGGCACGGGCAGCGGGCCGGGCCGGTCCGGCCGGTCGGGTGACGGGTTCGGCCGCTCGGGCGTGGCCGACGCGGAAAGAGGGAACTAACCTCGCGTCAGGTTCGTGACGGTGGAGGGCGGAGTCGGGTGGTCAACGCAGGGGTGCCGGTGGTCGTCGGGCTGGACAACGGCGGCACCAGCAACAACGCCACGGTGCTCACCGTGGACGGCCGGTTCCTCGTCGACGGCCTGGTGG
Organism: Micromonospora sp. BQ11; assembly: GCF_052068135.1. Taxonomy (NCBI): domain Bacteria; kingdom Bacillati; phylum Actinomycetota; class Actinomycetes; order Micromonosporales; family Micromonosporaceae; genus Micromonospora; species Micromonospora sp. BQ11. Next base: position 735,298 of record NZ_JBQHDB010000001.1, read on the forward strand.
AGATCCCCAGTGAGGTGCACGCGGGGCCGGACGCGGCCATCGAGGCCCTGGCCCGGGCGCTCGACGGCGTCCTCGCGCTGACCGGGGTCCCCCGCGAGCTGGTCCGGGCGGTCGGGCTGGACACCCCCGGCCCGGCCAGCGCCGACGGGGTCATCTCGTCGCGCGGCTCGACCAACTTCTCCGAGCCGGCGTGGCGCGGCTACGACGTGCGGGGCGCGCTGGAACGACGTCTCGGTCTGCCGGTGGTCTATCTCAACGACGGCAACGCCGCCGCGCTCTACGCCCACCACACGTACTTCGGCGCGGACGCCATGCGCCGCTCGTCGGTGTCCGCGATCGTCGGCACCGGGCTCGGCGGTGGCGTGGTGGAGGCCGGCCGCGTGATCGCCGGGGCGGCCGGGATGGCCGGCGAGCTGGGCCACGTGCACCTGCCGCTGCAGGGGGTGCTCACTCCCGACCAGCCGGAACCGACCTGCGCGTGCGGGTTCGTCGGTGACGCCGAGAGCGTCGCGTCGCTGACCGCCATCGAGCGGAACCTGCTGCCGTACTGGCTGGCCCGTTTCCCCGGGCACCCGCTTGCCGCCGAGCCGCCCGCCCGGGCCGCGAAGCTGGTCCGCGGGTACGGCGAGCGGGGCGACGCGCTGGCCCGGGAGATCTTCCGGCAGCAGGCGGCGGCGATCGGCCGGCTGTTCACCCTCGCGGCCAACTTCACCGACCCGCACGCGTACTTCGTCGGGGGTGGCGTGGTGGAGGCGGCGCCGGAGTTCCGTGACTGGTTCCTGGCGACCGTACGCGAGCACACCGTGCTGCGGGAGGAGCAGGCGGACGCGGCCGTCTTCGCGCTGGTACCGGAGCGCGACATGGCCGGTGCCCGGGGGGTGGCGATCGCGGCGCTGGAGGCGCTGCGCGCCGAGCCCGCGCCGCAACCGCTCGTCGGCGGCTGACCCGCGCCACGCGCCCCCGCGCCCGGGGTGGGCGTCGGGGGCGCGCGGTCCGGGTCAGGCGCGGGGAGGTGCGGCGGCGAACGCCGCCCAGGCGTCCGGCGGAAAGCTCAGGACCGGGCCGGCCGGGTCCTTGGAGTCGCGGACACCGACGGTCTCGGGCAGCCGCGCCACCTCCACGCACGCTCCCTCGTCCCCGCTGTGACTGCTCTTGCGCCAGCCGGCCCGTGCCGGCTCCGTGCCCGTCGTCGTGGTCATCTGTCTACCGTCCTTTCAGCAGCTGGAGGAGCTGGTCCCGGCTGTCGGCCGGGCTGAGCGCCACGGTCCGCAGGTGCTCCATGATCTTGGTGCAGGTACGCAGGTCGCCCGGCCGGTCGAGGACCATCTGGCCGGCCACGGTCTCCACGGAGGCGATGATCGGATCCTCCGGGTCGGCGAACTCCAGGATGTGCAGCGAGCCCCGGGTGCCCCGGTGGTAGCCGGCGGCCAGGGGGATCACCTGCACGGTGATGTTCGGCAGCTCGCCCACCTTGAGCAGGTGGCGCAGCTGGCCCTGCATGACCGAGCGGTCGCCCACCGGCCGGAGCAGCGCGGCCTCGTCGAGGATCGCGTCGAAGATGGGCGGGTCGTCCCCGGTGAGCCGCTGCTGCCGGTCCAGCCGCAGCTGGACCCGCTGCTCGACCTGGTCGTCGCCGAGGGTGTGCGGGCCGCCGCGCATCACGCCCCGGACGTAGTCGGCGGTCTGGAGGAGCCCGGGCACCACGGACGGCTCGAAGTTGGCGATGCCGGTCGCCTCGGCCTCGAGAGCGATGAAGTCGATGGTGCGGCGGTCGAGCAGGTACGAGTAGGACACCCACCAGCCGGGCTTGCGCGCGTCCTTGGCCAGCTGCACCGCCGCCGCCACCTCGTCGGCGCCGACGCCGTAGAGCGTGAGCAGGGCGCGCACGGTCGCCGGGTTGACCAGGGTCTGCGCGTTCTCGTAGCGGGACAGGGTGCTGCGGGTGCTGTTGATCTCATCCGCCGCGGCCTCCAGGGTGAGGCCGGCGGCCTCCCGGTGGGCGCGCAGAGCGATGCCGAGCCGACGGGCCCGGGCGGTCTTCGGAGCCATGCATCGATGGTTGCATGTTTCCGGGAACGTGTACATGAGAGAACGCCGATGAGAGTTGCATTCACGGCCATCATGATGTCAATCTGTCATGGCGTCCTCACCGCCGGTTGTCGTGGCGACGGTGGTGGTGGGTGACCGGAGGGGATGGGGCGCGCGGTGATCGGGTTTCTCCCCCGTACCCGATCACCGCGTGCCTCGCCCGTTGGCCGCCAGCCGGAAGGGATCGTCGTGCGTACTGGTCAGCAGCACCGCACCGACCGGGTCGGCGGCGTCTCCACGCTGACGCGGTTCCTGGTGGTGCTCACGGACGTCCGCCCCGCCGACGGAGGCGGGCGTGACGAGCGCACCACGCCGGAACGGCGGCGTCAGGTCGTCGGCGCGAGCAGTCGCGAGGCCGCCGACCGGATCGCCGGCGCGTTCATGGCGCTCGGCATGGTGCGGGCCGGCCGGCAGCGGGTGAAGGTGATCGCCATCGGCCGGCGGCGCACCGGGTGAGACCCGCCCCCGGCGACGGCGTGGCCCGATGACCTCGCCGGGGGCGTCCCGGGCCGCTCAGAGCAGCTTGCGCCGCTTCAGGTACGCCACCAGGTCGTCGTAGACGCCACCCTCGTTGGCGAACATGGCCACGTTGCGGGCGGTCGCCATCCACGGACGGGTGGACGGCCGCACCTCCTTCAGCGCCCGCTCCAGGTCCCGCTGCTCGATCATCCGCACCTCGCCGGTGCGGACCGAGTCGGCCATCGCGAACTCGGCCGCCGTCTCGCAGAGGTGGGCCAGGTCCGCGCCGGAGTAGTCCTCGGTGGCGGCGACGACCTTCCGCAGGTCGATGTTGGCGATCGGCCGCTCCCGCAGGTGGTACTCCAGGATCGAGCCGCGGGCCTCGGCGTCCGGCGGCAGCACCAGAACCACCCGGTCGAGGCGTCCGGGGCGGCGCAGCGCCGGGTCCACGTCCCACGGGGTGTTCGTCGCGGCCAGCACGAACACGCCCTCGTTGCTGCCCTCCATGCCGTCCAGCTCGGCCAGCAGCTGGTTGCCGAGCGTCCGCATCGAGCTGGAGCCCACCTGCGAGCGCTTGTGGCCGAGCGCGTCGACCTCGTCGAGGAAGAGCACGCAGGGCGCGTTGCGGCGGGCCGCCTCGAACAGCTCGTGCAGGTTGCGCTCCGAGTTGCCCATCCACATGTCCAGCACGTCCACGATGGACAGCGAGATGAACTTCGCCCCCATCTCGCCGGCGACCGCCCGGGCCAGGAACGTCTTGCCGCAGCCGGGCGGGCCGTAGAGCATCAGGCCGCCGCGCAGGCTCTTGCCGTACATCCGGCGCAGCTCAGGGTTGCGCAGCGGGCCGAGGAAGGCCAGCTCCAGCCGCTCCTTGACCGCCGCCATGCCGCCGACGTCGGCCAGCCGGATCCCGGAGACCTCCACGTCGTACACCCGGTCGCCCTCCCCGACCACCGGCTCCGGCTCGTCGCCGGCGCGGGCGAAGCGCGGCGGCACGACGTCGGCCAGTTCCTGCTCGTAGGCGGCGAGCGGATCCGGCCCGGCGGTCGCGGTCGGACCGGCGGGCGCCGGTCGCTGCGCGGGCGGCCGCGGGTCGGCCGGAGCCGGCGGTACGGTCCCACCGCCCAGCGCCCGCTGCATGAGCGCCTGCGCCGCGTCGCTGCCCGGGTCCCGGGCGAGCGCCTGCCCGATCTGGGCGATCGCCTCGGAGGGCCGACCCGCGTCCAGCAGCAGCGTGGCGAGGTGGAGGCGGAGCGGCAGGTCGTCCGGACGGCCGTCGAGGGCCGCCGTCAGCGAGTCGATGAGAGGATCGGGGCTCATAGGACGAGCAGCGTAGTGGCCCTGCCCACGCCCCGGTGACCCACGATGGCCGTGACGCACCGTATATCGCTCGTTGACCGGTTGCCGTGCTGCCCGGTCGTGTGCCCGGGTATCGGCCGCCGACGCTGGCCACGCACAGTAAGGTCAACCGGGTGAGCGCGTACGAGCGAGAGACTCGCGTACGAGAGGTGACCCAGTGACCACCCCAGGCAGGACCCGTGTGGCGATCGTCTTCGGCGGCCGCAGCCCGGAGCACGGCATCTCGTGCGTCAGCGCCGGCAGCGTGCTCGGTGCACTGGACCCCGACGAGTTCGAGGTGGTGCCGGTGGGCATCACCCGGGCCGGCCAGTGGGTGCTGACCAGCGGCGACCCGGACCAGTTGGCGATCAACGCCCGGCGGCTGCCGGAGATCACCGCGGCCTCCGGGACGGACGTCGTGCTGCGCGCCGACCCCACCGGCAACGGCCTGATGGTCCTCGACCCGACCGAGGGGCCTCGCGCGCTCGCCGACGTCGACGTGGTGTTCCCGGTGCTGCACGGCGCCTACGGTGAGGACGGCACCATCCAGGGCATGCTGGAGATGGCCGGCATCCCGTACGTCGGGGCGAACGTGTTCGCGTCGGCCGCCGCCATGGACAAGGAGTTCACCAAGAAGCTCTGCGCCGCCGAGGGGATCCCGGTCGGCCCGTACGTGGTGCTGCGCAACGGGATGACGCTGAGCGAGGAGGACAAGCAGCGCCTCGGCCTGCCGGTCTTCGTCAAGCCCTCCCGGGCCGGCTCGTCGTTCGGCATCACCAAGGTCGGCGACTGGGCCGACCTCGACGCCGCGGTGGCCACCGCGCGGCAGATCGACCCGAAGGTGCTCGTCGAGGGCGCGGTCGTGGGCCGCGAGATCGAGTGCGGCGTGCTGGAGGGCGAGGCCGGCGGGGCGCCGGAGGCGTCGGTGCTCGCCGAGGTACGGGTGGTCGGTGACTACGACTTCTACGACTTCGAGGCGAAGTACATCGACTCCGAGTCCGCCTGCGAGTACGACATCCCGGCCGGCCTGCCGGAGCGGGTGACCCGCCAGGTCCAGGAGTACGCGGTGCGGGCCTTCACCGCCCTGGACTGCGCCGGCCTGGCCCGGGTCGACTTCTTCGTGACCCCGGAACTGGACGTCTACCTCAACGAGATCAACACGATGCCGGGCTTCACGCCGAGTTCGATGTTCCCCCGCATGTGGGCGGCCTCCGGCCTGGAGTACCCGAAGCTGGTCAACCGCCTCATCCGCACCGCCCTGCACCGCGGCACCGGCCTGCACTGACCACCCCCACGCCCGGGTGCCCGCGCCCAGGTGCCCGTGCCCGGGTGCCCGCGCCCGGACGTGCGTGCAGAAACAGAGAAAGAGTGGCCATTCCGCGTCGGATGGCCACTCTTTCTCGGTAATTGTCGGCCGGGGCGGGGCGGGGCGGGGCGGGGTCAGCCCTTGCAGCCTGAGGGGACCGGGTCGGCGGAGGGGACCGTGGCGACGATGGTGTCCGAGATCCCGGCGACCCACTGCAGCGGCTGCTCGTAGGTGCGCGGCACGCGGACGGAGACGGCGGTCTCCCGGTCGACGGTGGTGAGCACCGTCGCGTCGGCCTCCTCGGTGCCGTACCAGCAGACCTTGTTGACCGTCCACACGTCGTCGGTGAGGCCGACGTCCGGTTCGGTGCCCCCGCAGGAGAGGGTCAGGGCCGGGTCGCCGTACGCGGCGTTCTGTTCCGGACCGGCGGTGACCGGGCGCTGCGACAGGTTCCGCACGGTGTCCGGAAGCTGGGAGAGCAGGGCCCGGCAGACGGTGGCGGGGCGTTCGGCCAGCGCCGGGGCCGCCATCTGCACCGGGGCGGTGGACTGCGCGCGGGGGGCCGACGCGCTGGGGGTGGGCTCGGCGGCCGGCTCGTCCGGGGCGAGCGCGGTCAGGGCGAGGAACGCCACCAGCAGCGTGATCGGCAGTGCGATCGCCGTGGCGATCAGCGCGGCGCGGCGGGTCGTGGGATCCGGGGTGGGTCGCTCCGGCGCGTCCGCGCCAGCAGCGGCCCGATCGTTCTCGGTCACGGGAGAATCAGTGATCTTGTCCACTTACAGGCGCACCACCGAACACGTGAGGGTGCGGGTGATCCCGGGCACCATCTGTACCTTGCTGACGATGAGTTTGCCGAGCTCGTCGACCGTGTTCGCCTCGGTGAGCACGACCACGTCGTACGGCCCGGTGACGGCGTCGACGCGGACCACGCCGGTGACGTCCGCGATCTGACCGGCCACGTCACGTGCCCGGCCGACCTCTGTCTGGATGAGGATGTACGCCTGAACCACGACAAGACCTCCGTCCGTCGCCGCCGTGGGGCGGCCCGAAGGGAGAAAGTACCTTACGGACCAGGCCTGATCCCTATCGGTGGTCGAGGAGAAGCGGTGAGCGAGCGCGGCGTGGATGTCGCCAGGGTCGGAGAGTTCGGCCTGATCGACCGGGTGACCGCCCGGTTGTCGTACGGATCGACCGTTCTGCTCGGTCCCGGGGACGACGCGGCGGTGGTGGCCGCCCCGGACGCCCGGGTGGCCGCCTCGACGGACGTCCTGGTGGAGGGGCGCCACTTCCGGCGGGACTGGTCGTCGGCACGTGACGTCGGCCACCGGGCCGCCGGGGCCAACCTGGCCGACGTGGCGGCGATGGGTGCCACACCGACCGCCCTGCTGGTCGTGCTCTGCATGCCGCCGGACCTGGACGCGGCCTGGGCGGAGGAGCTCGCCGACGGGCTGGCGGCCGAGGCCGCGACGGTCGGCGCGAGCGTGGTGGGCGGGGACATGTCGGCGAGCCCCACGTTGACCATCGCGGTCACCGCGCTGGGCGACCTGGGCGGACGGCCACCGGTGACCAGGGCCGGGGCCCGACCCGGTGACGTGCTGGCCCTGGCCGGCCGGACCGGGCATGCGGCGGCGGGGCTGACCGTGCTCTCCCGGGGCTTCCGCACGCCGCGGCTGCTGGTCGAGGCGTACCGGCGGCCGGAGGTGCCGTACGCGGCCGGGCCGGAGGCCGCCCGCCGGGGCGCCACCGCCATGATCGACGTCTCGGACGGGCTGCTGGCCGACCTGGGTCACGTGGCGAAGGCCAGCGGGGTGGGGATCGACGTGCGGCGGGACGCCTTCGAGGTGCCCCGGCAGATGCGGGACGCGGCGCAGGCGCTCGGCGTCGACCCGTACTCCTGGATCCTCGCCGGTGGCGACGATCACGCGCTGGCGGCGACCTTCCCGGCAGACGTGGCGCTGCCCGACGGATGGCGACCGATCGGCCTGGTGGGCGAGGGGTCGGGTGTGACGGTGGACGGCGCGGCGTACGACGGGCCGGCCGGCTGGGACCACTTCCGGTAAGGGGTCCGGGCGGTCGTAACCTTTACGGCGTGACGGAACTGGAGATTCACGCGGCGCGCTTCGACTCGCCCGCGGCGCAGCGGCTGATCCGCGACGCGCTGGCCGACCTGGGCGCCCGGTACGGCGGCACCGGCGACGACACGCCCGTCGACGCCGCGGAGTTCGAACCGCCGGAGGGCGCCTTCCTGATCGCCCTGCTCGACGGTGAGCCGGTCGGTTGCGGCGGCTGGCGCAGCCACGGTGACACGGGCGACACCGCCGAACTGAAGCGGATGTACGTGGCGCCGACCGCCCGTGGCCGGGGCGTGGCCCGGGCGGTGCTGGCCGCCGTGGAGCGCTTCGCCCGGGACCACGGCCGCAAGCGGATCGTCCTGGAGTGCGGCGACCGGCAGCCCGAGGCGATCGCCCTGTACACGTCGTCCGGCTACGAGCAGATCCCCAACTTCGGCTTCTACAAGGACTCGCCCGGCTGCGTCTCGTTCGGCCGTACCCTCTGACGGCTCGGGTCCGGGTCCGCGCACGCGGCCCGGACCCGGACACGACAGAGCCGGCGGACCGTCACGGTCCGCCGGCAATGATCGATTGTCGGGAAAGGCCCGCGTCAGGCGCGGGTGACCTTGCCAGCCTTGATGCAGGAGGTGCAGACCTGCATCTTCTTGGTGTTGCCGCCACCGGCCGGGGTACGCACCGACTGGATGTTCGGGTTCCAGCGGCGGTTGGTCCGCCGGTGCGAGTGGGACACGTTGTGGCCGAAGCCCGGTCCCTTGCCACAGACGTCGCACACGCTAGCCACGGGATACTCCTGGGATTGATACGTTCATGAGGTCGCCGCCAGGCGCTGCCCGGGCAACCTGGCCAGGTTACCCGATGATTGGCCGCAGCGACGAATCGCCCCGGCCCGGCCGCCGGAGGGTGCGCGCGGGGACACGCCGCGAGCGCGTCCGCCGACCCGGGCGGGTGTCGGTGCACGCCAGTAGGCTACTCGCCGTGCTGGACACCCTCGACGCCGCCGCGGTCCGTCGTTGGTGCGCGGGCGGGCTGGCCGCGCTGAAACGGCACCAGGGCGAGATCGACGACCTGAACGTCTACCCGGTGCCCGACGGTGACACCGGCACCAACCTCGTGCTGACCCTCACCTCGGCCCAGCAGGCCCTCGCGATGGACCTGGACACGCTGCCCGACGGCGGGTCGACGCCGCACGGCCACGCGCTGCGGCTGATGGCCCGGGGTGCGCTGCTCGGCGCCCGGGGCAACTCGGGCGTGATCCTCTCCCAGATCCTGCGCGGTTTCGCCGACGCGGCAGTCGCCGTGCCCGCGCTGCGCGGTCGGGAGTTCGCCGTCGCGCTGCGCGACGCGACCACCGCCGCGTACGCCGCGGTGGCCCGACCGGTCGAGGGGACGATGCTCAGCGTCGTGGCGGCCGCCGCCGTCGCGGCCGAGCGGTCCGGGAGCGAGGACCTGGCCGCGGTCGCCCGGGCGGCGGCCCGCGCCGCGTCGGCGGCCCTGGCCCGCACCCCGGAGCAACTGCCCGCACTGGCCCGCGCCGGCGTGGTCGACGCCGGTGGCCGGGGCCTCTGCGTGCTGCTCGACGCGCTGGTCGAGGCGGTCACGGGGGAGAGCCCGGAGCATCCGGCACCGGCGTCCCGCGTGGTCCGACCGCCGGTCACGGCCGCCCGCGAGACCGGCTCCGAGGAGTACGCCTACGAGGTGCAGTTCCTGCTCGACGCCGCGCCGGGCGCCGTGACCCGGTTGCGGACGCGCCTCGCCGAGCTGGGCGACTCGCTGGTCGTGGTCGGCGACGGGGGCACCGGCGACGGCACCTGGAACGTCCACGTCCACGTCAACGACGTCGGCGCCGCGATCGAGGCGGGGGTGGAGGCCGGCCGGCCGTACCGGATCTCGGTGACCCGCTTCGCCGACCAGGTCCCGCCCCCGGTGCCGGCGCTGCCCGACGGCCGGGCCGCGGTGGTGGTCGCCACGGGTGCCGGCATCGCGGAGCTGTTCGCGGCCGAGGGCGCCACCGTGGTGTCGGGCAACCCGTCGACCGGTGAGCTGCTCGACGCGATCCGGGCAACCGGCGCGGCCCGAGTGGTCGTGCTGCCCAACGACCCCAACGCCCAGGCCGTGGCCGGCGCCGCCGCGCAGGAGGCGCACCACCTCGGCGTGCGGGTCAGCGTGGTGCCGACCCGCTCCCCGGTGCAGGCGCTCGCCGCGCTCGCGGTCCGCGACCCGGCCCGCCGGTTCTCCGACGACGTGATCGCGATGGCCGAGGCGGCCGGCGCCTGCCGCTACGCCGAGGTGTGCCACGCCAGCCGGGAGGCCCTCACCGTGGCCGGCCCCTGCCGGCCGGGTGACGTGCTGGCGCTGGTCGAGGGCGAGGTGCACCTCATCGGGTCGGACCTCGTCGCCACCTGCACCGCCGTGGTCGACCGGATGCTGGGCGGCGGCGGGGAGATGGTCACCCTGCTGGCCGGCGCGGACGCGCCGGACGGGCTGACCGAGGCGGTCCGCGACCATGTCACCCGCTGCTGGCCCTTCGTCGAGGTGCACACGTACTCCGGCGGGCAGCCGCACTACCCGCTCCTGGTAGGTGTCGAATGACGTCCGAGGCGGCCACCGTCGACACGCCGTTGAAGAAGCTGGTCGGTGAGAAGACGGCGAAGGCCCTCGCCTCCCACCTCGACCTGCACACGGCCGGTGACCTGATCTACCACTTCCCCCGCCGGTACGACGAGCGCGGCGAGCACACCGACATCCGCTCGCTGGACGTCGGCGAGCAGGTGACCGTACTGGCCCAGGTGCAGCGCACCGCCGTACGCCCGATGCGGCAGCGCCGGGGCAACCTGCTGGAGGTGACCGTCGGCGACGGCTCCGGCGGGTCGCTGACCCTCACCTTCTTCGGCAACCAGGCGTGGCGCGAGCGGGAGCTGCGACCCGGCCGCTGGGGACTGTTCGCCGGCAAGGTCACCGAGTTCCGGGGCCGGCGGCAGCTCAACGGGCCGGAGTACGTCCTGCTCGGCGAGGGCGGCGACGGCGAGGCGGCGGCCAACGAGGAGATCGAGGAGTTCGCCGGCGCGCTCATCCCGGTCTACCCGGCCGCCGCGGCGGTGCCGACCTGGGTGATCGCCCGCTGCGTCCGGGTCGTCCTGGACACGTTCACCCCACCCGAGGATCCGCTGCCGGCGACCGTGCGGGCCACCCGCAACCTGGTCGGCATCGACATGGCCCTGCGTGAGATCCACCGCCCCACCAGCAAGGAGGCGCTCTACCGGGCCCGGCGGCGGCTCAAGTGGGACGAGGCGTTCGCCGTGCAGCTCACCCTGGTGCAGCGCAAGCACCGGGCCGCCGCCTCGCCGGCCCGTCCCCGGCCCGCGGCGTCGGGCGGCCTGCTGGACGCGTTCGACGCCCGCCTGCCGTACGAGCTGACCTCCGGCCAGCACGACGTCGGTGTCGAGATCGCCGCGGACCTGGCCACCGCCCACCCGATGCACCGGCTGCTCCAGGGCGAGGTGGGCTCGGGCAAGACGGTGGTGGCGCTGCGCGCGATGCTCCAGGTGGTCGACGCCGGCGGGCAGGCCGCGCTGCTGGCCCCGACCGAGGTGCTCGCGGCCCAGCACCACCGCGGCATCCTCGACCTGCTGGGGCCGCTGGGCCGGGCGGGTGAGCTGGGCGCCGCCGAGCAGGCCACCCGGGTGGAGCTGGTCACCGGCTCGCTGGGCGCGGCGGCGCGGCGCCGGGCACTGGCCGAGGTCGGGAGCGGCGCCGCCGGCATCGTCCTGGGCACCCACGCCCTGCTGTACGAGGGGGTCGACTTCGCCGACCTCGGCCTGGTGGTCGTCGACGAGCAGCACCGGTTCGGCGTGGAGCAGCGCGACGCGTTGCGGGCCAAGGCCGACCAGCCGCCGCACGTGCTGGTCATGACCGCGACCCCGATCCCGCGCACGGTCGCCATGACCGTGTACGGGGACCTGGAGACCTCGACCCTGTCCCAGTTGCCGCAGGGACGGTCGCCGATCGCCTCGCACGTGGTTCCGGTGGCCGAGAAGCCGGCCTTCCTGGACCGGGCCTGGCGTCGGGTGCGCGAGGAGGTCGCAGCCGGCCACCAGGCGTACGTGGTGTGCCCGCGGATCGGGGATTCGAGGTCCGGGGCCGGAGCGGCCAACGCGGAGGCGCCGGACTTCGAACCAGGGCCCGCCTCGGACGAGGAGCCGCCGAAGGAGGACGACAACGGGCGGCGCCCGCCGATGGCGGTGACCGAGGTGGCGCCGCTGCTGGCCGAGGGCCCGCTGCACGGGCTGCGCATCGGCGTCCTGCACGGCCGGCTGCCCGCCGACGAGAAGGACGCGGTGATGCGCTCCTTCGCCGCCGGCGACGTCGACGTGCTGGTCGCCACGACCGTGGTCGAGGTGGGCGTCAACGTCCCGAACGCGACCGTCATGATCGTGCTGGACGCCGACCGGTTCGGTGTCTCCCAGCTGCACCAGCTCCGCGGCCGGGTGGGCCGGGGCAGCGCTCCGGGCCTGTGCCTCCTGGTGACCGAGGCGGCCGAGGGCTCCTCGGCGCGGGAACGCCTCGACGCGGTGGCCTCCACGACCGACGGGTTCAAGCTCGCCGAACTGGACCTGGAGCAGCGCCGCGAGGGCGACGTGCTCGGCGCGACGCAGTCCGGCCGCCGGTCGCACCTGCGGCTGCTGTCGCTGCTGCGCGACGCCGACCTGATCCGGGACGCCCGGGCCGAGGCGATCGAGCTGGTCGCGGAGGACCCGGAGCTGGCCCGGCACCCCGCGCTGGCCGCCTCGGTCGCGGCGCTGGTCGACGAGGAACGCGCGGAGTACCTGGAGAAGGGCTGACCCGCCCAGCGTCGTCAGGGCCGACGGTCCGGCCCGGCGGGGTGGTCGACCAGGTGGGCGGACAGTCCGAGGGCGCGCCGACCAGGTGGTCGACGCGCCCTCGGGGGGTCAGGTCAGGCGGTGAAGTGCAGCCGACGCCGACGAGCCATCACGAAGAGCACCGCGCCCAGGGCCAGCAGGGCGACCGCGCCCGCGGCGATGCCACCGGCAGCCGCCCCGGTCACCGGCAGGCCGGGCTCCTCGCCGCCACCGCCGCCACCGCAGTCGCCCTCGGGGGCGTAGACGACCTGCATCTCCAGATCCAGCTCGGGGAGCGCGACGGTCGCCGTCTCCTCCTTGCCGGCCTTGAAGGTGACCTTCTCGGACGTGCCCGGCGCGACCGTACGGGTCTCGGTCTGCTTGCCGTAGGTGAACTCCGCCTCGACCGGCAGGCCGTCCTTCGGGTTCGTCACGACGAGCGTGAAGGTCTTGCAGTCCGCCTCGGTGGTCACCGTGGGCAGGGGGCAGTCCTCGGGACGCGCCCAGGCGTACGTGCCGTTCTCGATCACCTTGCCGTCGACGAGCACCTCGACCTTGCCGGCGTCGGCGGCGGGGACCACGATCCCGTTGTCGGCCTTGCCCGGCTCGACGGTGACCTTCTTGGACCAGCCGTTCTCGCCCCGGACCTCGAACTCGACCGGGTACTTGGAGATCTTGCCGTCGTTGCTCAGCGACACCGTCACGGTGCCGTCGCAGCTGGACGCGAAGGTCGCCACCGGGGTGGTGCAGCTCTTGTCGCCGCCGTTGTACCAGCCCTGGGGGCCGGTGGAGCGGTTGCCCGGAGTGCCCTTGGAGCCCAGCTTCTTGTCGCCGTACCGCTTGCCGTCCTCGACCAGCGGGTCGATGACCTCGTCGGTGCCGCCCCAGACCAGGTCGACCTGGGTGTGGCAGTCCGGGATCTCGACCTTGAGGTCGATCTCGGTCTGGGTGCCGCCGATCCAGTCGCTGTCCGGCGTGCCGTACACGTACTGCGGGGTGGCGAACTGGGGCCGCGGCGCGAAGTACGAGACCAGGGTGAACGACTGCTTCTCCTCGCCGCAGAGCGGCAGGTCACCCTCCAGCTTGACCGTCGCGGTCCCCTTCGGACCGTCGAAGGTGTGGCTGTACGTCGCCTTGCTGGCGTCCACGCACTTCGGCGCGGGGGAGCAGGGGGCGTCCGTGGCGAGGTTGATGGTGCCCTCGTTGGTGCGGTCATGCCCGTTCTTCTTCCACATCGCGTACACCGTGAGCTTGGCGGTCGCGGTGTCACCCGGCACCCGCTGGACGGCCTCGACCGTGCCGCTCTTGGGGACCACGACGCCCTCGAGCGGAACGCTGTCGGCGCCTTCGGTGAGCACGTTCACCGGGGTCTTCGGGTCGGCGGTGACCGTCTTGAGCGTGGCGGCCTTGTCGCCCTCGCTGTTCTCGACCTTCCAGGTGATCACGCGCTCGCCGCTGAGCTGGTCGCAGGCGGCGGTCGCGGTGATCGTGGTGTGGTGTGCGCTGGCCGGGGCGGCCACCGCGACGGCTCCGGTGAGGCCGATGAAGGCGGCCCCCAGAACTGCCAGTGGTCGCCGCAGCGACAGCTTGGTACGGATCACGCGTACTCCCGGGATGAGGAAGCTATCGAGGGGTCGGCGTGAGGAAGGCGGCCGGACGGTCGCTGACGAGCGACGCGCGCCCGGCGCGAGCGCCTCCTCGCGCCGTGGGCCGGCGGACCACCGCCGGCACCCGGCAGACCCTAGCGAGATCGCCGCGCGCGTTACAGCGCACGGTATCGGCTAAGAGTGATGTTATGAATGTGAGATCATTGATATACGAATAGTGATCATGTGAGCCGCTTCCGCGTACGCACCGTGTCGGTGGCGGCCGGCGTGGTGTCGCGTAGCGTCGTGCCCATGAGCAGGAGGAGACGGTGACCCGGATCGTGGCCGGGACGCTCGGCGGCCGGCGGATCGCGGCGCCGCCCGGTGCCGGCACCCGGCCCACGTCGGACCGGGTCCGGGAGGCGCTGTTCAGTGCGGTGCAGACCGAGGTGGACCTGGCCGGTGCCCGCTTCGCGGACCTGTACGCCGGTTCCGGCGCGGTCGGTCTCGAGGCGCTCTCCCGGGGCGCCGCGCACGTGCTGCTGGTGGAGTCCGACGCCCGGGCCGCCCGGGTGATCCGGGAGAACGTGGCGACGTTGCGCGCCGCGTCCGGGGTTCGCCTGGTCACCGGCAAGGTCGCCACCGTCCTGGCGGCCGGACCGGACGGCGACCCGTACGACGTGGTCTTCGCCGACCCCCCGTACACGGTGCCGGACGCGGAGATCACCGCGATGCTGGCCGCCCTGGTCGACGGCGGGTGGCTGGCCGGCGACGCCCTCGTGGTGCTCGAGCGGTCCACCCGCACCGGCCCGGTGCAGTGGGTGCAGGGCGTCACGGGGGAACGCAGTCGCCGTTACGGCGAGACCACGCTTTGGTACGGTCGCCGATCATGAGACGTGCGGTGTGTCCCGGCTCGTTCGACCCGGTCACCAACGGACACCTCGACATCGTGGGTCGGGCCAGCCGGCTCTTCGACGAGGTGATCGTGGGAGTGCTGGTGAACCAGTCGAAGAGCGGCCTGTTCACCGTCGAGGAGCGCATCGACATGCTCCGCGAGGTGACCGCCTCGTACGAGAACGTCCGGGTCGAGTCCTTCCGCGGCCTGCTCGTGGACTTCTGCCGGGCGCAGGAGGCGAGCGTGCTGATCAAGGGACTGCGCGCGGTCAGCGACTTCGACTACGAGCTCCAGATGGCCCAGATGAACATCGGCCTGGCCGGCGTCGAGACGCTCTTCATGCCGACGAACCCGCTCTACTCGTTCCTCTCCTCCAGCCTCGTCAAGGACGTGGCGAAGTGGGGCGGCGACATCTCGGCGCACGTGCCGGACGTCGTCCGTGAGGCCCTCCAGGCCCGCCTGGGGCCGGGACGACGACCCTGACCCGGGGTGGTGACGGAGGGGCGCGGCGCGCCGGCCGGGGTGGATGGCGCGTGGGTCGCCGGCACACGACATCATGTGGGGAGCGCCGAATCCGGGTTCAGCCCGCATCATTGAGGTCGGCCGACGAACGACAGGAGTGAGGTACCGGTGGACCCGCTCGATCGCATCGACGAACTGATCGCCATGGTGGAGCAGGCCCGCTCCGTCCCGATGTCGCGCAACAACTGCATGGTCGACCGGGGCGAGATGATCGCCGTGCTCGACGAGTTGCGCGGCGAACTCCCCGCGGACCTGCGCCGCGCCGCCGCGCTCCTGGAGGAGCGGGACAAGATCATGGAGGCCGGGAAGCGGGAGGCGGACCGGATCATCAGCGAGGGTGAGGCGGAACACGCCCGGCTGGTCTCGGTGAACGAGATCACCGTCTCGGCGGAGCACGAGGGGGCCCGGATCATCGCGGAGGCCCGCGCCGAGGCGCAGCGGCTCCGTGACGAGGTGGACGACTACGTCGACACCGCCCTGGCGAACTTCGAGCAGTTCCTCACCCGGGCGTTGGCCTCGATAGAGCGCGGCCGTGACAAGATGCACGCGCTGCGGGAGATCGGCACGTTCGCTGGGGACGAGGCGGAACGCCCGCTACCCTTCTGAGCGGCACCCCAGCAGCCGACAGCCGGGTGATGTCCGGGCCCCGGTTCGACTCTCGGGCCCCCGTCCAGGTAACCTTTTTTGTCGGCCTCTCACCGGCCGGAGTCTGACTATGCCCAAACACTCGTCTTCATCACTCAACCCCAAGGCGCCGCTGGTCCTCGACACGAGGGACCTGCCGCGTCGCCCTGGTGCGTTGCGTACGGTCAAGCGGGTCGCCCCGGCACCGGCGGACCTCGGCGGAGAGTTGATCAGCGTGCCGGAGGGCGCGGACCTCGACCTCGACCTGAGGTTGGAGTCGGTGTCCGAGGGCGTGCTCGTCTCCGGGACCGTTTCCGGTCCCGTCAAGGGCGAGTGCGGCCGTTGCCTGCGCGAGATCAACGACTCGCTGGTCGTCACCATCCAGGAGCTGTACGCGTACGAGAACAGCACCACGGATGAGACGACCGACGAGGACGAGGTGGGCCGGATGCAGGACGATCTGATCGACCTGGAGCCGGCGCTGCGGGACGCGGTGGTGCTCGCGCTGCCGACCAACCCGCTCTGCCGGGAGGACTGCCCAGGCTTGTGCCCCGAGTGCGGGGTGCACTGGGACGATCTGCCGGCCGACCACAGTCACCAGCAGATCGACCCGCGTTGGGCGGGCCTGTCGCAACTGACCCGTAAAGAGGAGTAAGAACCGTGGCCGTCCCCAAGCGCAAGATGTCGCGCAGCAACACCCGCGCCCGCCGGGCGAACTGGAAGGCCACGGCGGTCGCGACCGTGGCCTGCCCGCAGTGCAAGTCGGCGAAGCTCCCGCACGCCGCCTGCGCCGTCTGCGGCACCTACAACGGCCGCCAGGTCCTCGAGGTCTGACGGCCGCCGAGTGACGCCCCCGACCGCGGGTCGGGTGGTGCGCGCACCCTGGCACTCGCCCGGTGCCCCGGCTCCCTCCGACGCCGGCCGGCCTGGTCCGGCCGGCGTTCCGATGGAGCCGGGCACCGCGCGGATCGCCGTCGACCTCCTCGGCGGGGACGATGCTCCCGCCGTCGTGGTTGACGGCGCTCTGCGGGCCATTCGCACCGATCCTGACCTGCACCTGCTGCTCGTCGGCCCGGCTGAGGTCGCCGACGGGCTGATCCATGCGCTGGATCCGGCCGAACGTACCCGCATCGCGGTCCGGCCGGTCGGCACCGTGGTCGGCATGGCCGACCATCCCAGCGCCGCGCGGGCCGACAGCACTGTGCGGGCCGCCGTGCAGGCCGTCCGGGCGGGCGCAGCCGACGCGCTGCTCTCCGCCGGGTCGACCGGTGCCACGGTCACCGCCGTCGCGCTCGGTCTCGGCCGCTGGCCGGACGTCCGCCACCCGGCCCTCGTCGCGACCCTGCCCGCCGTCGACGGCCCGGTGGTCCTGCTGGACGTCGGCGGTTCGTTGGAGGCCCGACCGAGCGTGCTGGTCCGGCACGCCGTGCTGGGCGCCGCGTACGCCGCCGTCGCGCACGGCATCGCTGAGCCCCGGGTCGGGCTGCTCTCCGTCGGCACCGAGCCGGGCAAGGGTGATCGCGCCCGACGCCTCGCCGATCCGATCCTGGCCGCCACGTCGCTGCCGCACCGTGCGCGGTACGTCGGCCTCGTGGAGGGCCACGACGTCTCCCTCGGCGCGCGCGCCGACGTGGTGGTCACCGACGGGTTCACCGGTAACGTGCTGCTCAAGGCGATCGAGGGCGCGTACGCGATGGCCGGTGGAGCACCGGCCGGCGGTGGCGCGCCGCGTGCGGCCGCCCTGCTCGGGGTGGCCGGGACGGTGGTCGTCTGCCACGGCGCCGCCCAGCCCGGTGACGTCGCGTCCGGCATCGCCCTCGCCGCCCACCTGTGGCGGCGTCGCGCCGCCGACCTGGTCCGCGCACTGATCGACGGTGCCGACGTTCCGGACCGGGAAACCCGCACCACCGACACCGAGGTACCCACAACATGAATGAGCGTCAGCGAGTGAATCATCGGCTCAGCGCGAAGGTGCCTCATGGCGGCACGGAGCGCAGCGGAGTGTCGGCATGAGCAACGAGAAGCGCCGGCGCACGTCCGTCGGTCACCTGGAGGCGGCGTTCGGCGTCGCGCTGGACCCGGAGCTGCTGGAGCGCGCCCTGACCCACCGCTCGTACGCGTACGAGAACGGCGGGCTGCCCACCAACGAGCGGCTGGAGTTCCTCGGCGACTCGGTGCTCGGCGTCGTCATCACCACGGCGCTGTTCCACAACCACCCGGACCTGCCCGAGGGGCAACTGGCGAAGTTGCGGGCCAGCGTGGTCAACATGCGGGCCCTCGCCGACGTGGCCCGGGGGCTCGGCCCGGACGGTCTGGGCGCCTACCTGCTGCTGGGCAAGGGCGAGGAGACGACCGGCGGTCGGGACAAGGCGAGCATCCTCGCCGACACCCTGGAGGCGCTGCTCGGCGCGATCTACCTGCAGTACGGGCTGGACACCGCCGCGATCGTCATCCACCGGCTGTTCGACCCGCTGATGGCCGAGTCGGCCGGCCGGGGCGCGGCGCTGGACTGGAAGACCAGCCTCCAGGAACTGACCGCCGCGCTGGGGCTGGGTGTCCCGGAGTACCGCATCGAGGGCACCGGCCCGGACCACCTCAAGACCTTCACCGCCTGGGTGGTCGTCGCCGGCAACCGGTACGGCGGGGCCGACGGACGCAGCAAGAAGGAGGCGGAGCAGCGCGCCGCCGAGTCCGCGTGGCGGATGCTCACCGCCCAGGCCGAGACCGAGCAGGCGGAGCGGGCCGCGCGGGCCGCGCGGGCCGCCACCGAGGAGTCCGCGCCGGCCACCGGACGGGGCGTGGAGGAGCCCGCCGCCCCCGCGCAGCCCCGGGTCCCCGCCGAGCACAACGGCAGCGGCAACGGGCGGATCGGTGCCCCCGACGTGGTCGCCGAGGTGACGGACGAGGCGGGCCGTGCCTGAGCTGCCCGAGGTCGAGACCGTCCGGCAGGGACTGGCCCAGTGGGTCATCGGCCGGCGGATCGCCTCGGTCGAGGTACGCCACCCCCGGGCGGTACGCCGGCACACCGCGGGCGGCGCGCACTTCACCGACGTGCTGGCCGGCCGGACCATCCTCGACGTACGCCGCCGCGGCAAGTACCTGTGGCTGCCACTGGACAGCGGCGACGCGGTGATCGGCCACCTCGGCATGTCCGGCCAGCTGCTGCTGCAACCGGCCGAGGCCCCCGACGAGACGCACCTGCGGGTGCGGTTCCGCTTCGCCGACGACGGTCCGGAGCTCCGCTTCGTCGACCAGCGCACGTTCGGCGGACTGTCGGTGAGCGAGGGCGGGGCGGACCTGCCGGCCGAGATCGCGCACATCGCCCGGGACCCGATGGACCCGGAATTCTCGGACCCGGGTTTCGTCACCGCGCTGCGCCGGCGGCGTACCGAGGTGAAGCGGGCCCTGCTCGACCAGTCCCTGATCTCCGGGGTGGGCAACATCTACGCCGACGAGGCGCTGTGGCGGGCGAAGCTGCACGGCGC
This sequence comes from Micromonospora sp. BQ11, assembly GCF_052068135.1. Classification (NCBI taxonomy): domain Bacteria; kingdom Bacillati; phylum Actinomycetota; class Actinomycetes; order Micromonosporales; family Micromonosporaceae; genus Micromonospora; species Micromonospora sp. BQ11. The sequence goes on from NZ_JBQHDB010000001.1 coordinate 754,529, forward strand.
CCGGCCGACCGACGCGTTGACCGGGCCGGCCGCGCTGCGCCTGCTCGGCCACGTACGGGACGTGCTCGGCGAGGCGATCACCGAGGGCGGGACCAGCTTCGACGCCCTCTACGTCAACGTCAACGGCGAGAGCGGCTACTTCGACCGCTCGCTGAACGTCTACGGACGAGAGGGGCTGCCGTGCCGCCGCTGCGGCGCCCCGATCCGGCGGGAGGCGTTCATGAACCGGTCGTCGTACAGCTGCCCGCGTTGCCAGCCCCGTCCTCGGGGGGCGCTCCGGGGTTGACCCGGAGACGACTCCGGGTCGCCTGCGGCGCGTCCGGGCGTCCGGTCCGGGAAGCACCCGGGTGACGGCGCCCTCCGGACACCGTCGCCCGGCGTGGCGGGCCGGAAGCGGTTTCCGGGGTGGACCGGGGCCGATCCCCGATGTTCCGCCCGCGTCACGCGCATAGCGTCAGCACCGTTGACAGGGGACTGACGTGACAGGGGGCCCGGAATGGGTGCAAGACCGGTGACGGTGCGGCTGGCGAGGTGGAGTGCCGAGCACCCGTGGCGCGCGATCGCGCTGTGGGTGGTGTTCGTGGCGGTGTGCTTCTTGGGGGGCAACGCCGCCGGCCTCAACGAGGCGACCGACTCGGACCAGGCCATCGGTGAGTCGGGCCGCGCGGGGCTGATCGTCTCGTCCGGGAACTTCGTCGACCCGGCCGTGGAGAACATCCTCATCACGCCCCGTACGGGCACCCTCGATCCCGCGGCGGCGAAGGTGGCCGCCGACGACGCCGCCGCCACGCTGCGGACCGTCCAGGGGGTGGCCTCGGTCGGCACGCCGGTCCCCGCGCGGGACGGCAGTGCGCTGCTGGTGCCCATCACGATGTCCGGCGACCCGGAGACCGCGTCGGACCGCGTGCAGCCGCTGCGTGACGCGACCGCCAATGTCCAGGACGCCCACCCGGACCTGCGGATCGAGCAGGTCGGTGGGCCGTCCATCAACAAGGCCCTGGACGACACGCTCGGTGCGGACTTCAAGCGCGCCGAGCTGTTGAGCCTGCCGGTCACCCTGGCCATCCTCATCGTCGCGTTCGGCGCTCTGATCGCCGCCGGCGTACCGGTGCTGCTGGCGCTGTCCTCGGTGGCCGCCGCGATGGGGCTCAGCACACTGGCCTCCCACCTGGTGCCGGCGACCGACACCACCGCCAGCGTGATCCTGCTGATCGGTATGGCGGTCGGTGTCGACTACTCGCTGTTCTACGTGCGCCGCGAGCGCGAGGAACGGGCCAAGGGGCGGTCGGGACTGGACGCGGTGGAGATCGCCGCCGAGACCTCCGGCCACGCCGTGGTGGTCTCCGGTCTCGCCGTGATGATCTCGATGGCCGGGCTCCTGCTCGCCGGTGACGTCGTCTTCTCGTCCCTCGCCGTCGGGTCGATCCTGGTGGTCGCGGTCGCCGTGACGGGGTCGCTGACCGTGCTGCCGGCGCTGCTGGCGAAGCTCGGTCGCTGGGTGGACCGGCCCCGGGTGCCCCTGCTCTGGCGGCTCACCGCGCCGCGTACCGGGCGGGACGGCCAGCCCGCCGCGCCCCGCTTCTGGCCGGCCGTGCTGAAGCCCGCGCTGCGGGCGCCGGTCGCCACCCTGGTGATCTCGGTCGGGCTGCTGCTCGCCCTCGCCGCTCCGGCGCTGGGCATGAAACTGAAGTTCCCCGGCATGGAGGACCTGCCGCGCACCACGCCGGCCATGCAGGCGTACGACCGGCTCACCGCGGCCTTCCCGAGCAGCGGCACCAGTCACACGGTGGCGGTCCGGGCCTCCGGGGCGGAGGCCGACCGGGTGAAGGCGGCGCTGACCGACCTGTCCGCCCGCGCCTCGGCCGATCCGCTGTTCGCGCCGCCGGAGGCGGACGGCCCGCAGATCGAGGTGTCGGCCGACGGCCGGGTGTCGGTGCTGGAGGTCGCCATCCCGTACGCCAGCCGGGACGACCGGGCCGTGCAGTCGCTGGACCGGCTCCGCGACGACCTGGTCCCGGCGGCCCTCGGGGGGATCGGCGGGGTCGAGTACGCGGTCGGTGGCGAGGTCGCCGGCAGCGAGGACTACGCGCAGCACGTCCGGGACAAGCTGCCGATCGTGATGGGCTTCGTGCTGGCGCTCACCTTCCTGGTGATGACGTGGGTGTTCCGGTCGGTGGTGATCGCGCTCAGCTCGATCCTGCTGAACCTGCTCTCCGCCGGGGCCGCGTACGGCCTGCTGGTCCTGGTGTTCCAGGGCGACTGGGCCGGCGACCTGCTCAACTTCACCTCGATGGGCGCGATCGTCTCCTGGCTGCCGCTGTTCCTGTTCGTGGTGCTTTTCGGCCTGTCGATGGACTACCACGTCTTCGTGGTCAGCCGGATCCGCGAGGGGATCCGGGCCGGCCTGTCCAACTCCGAGGCGGTCGCGTTCGGCATCACCTCCTCGGCGGGCGTGGTGACCAGCGCGGCGATCGTGATGGTCGGCGTCTTCTCGATCTTCGCCACGCTGAGCACCATCGACATGAAGCAGCTCGGCGTCGGTCTGGCCGCGGCGATCCTGCTGGACGCCACGATCATCCGCGCGGTGGTGCTGCCGTCGCTGATGACCCTGCTGGGCGACGCGAACTGGTGGGCACCGAAGTTCCTCCGGGCCCGTCCGGCCGCGACGCCCGCCGACCCGCCGGCTCCGGCCCCGGAGCTGGTCGGCGCGCGCTGAGCCATCGCGTACCGAAACCGGAGGGCCGGGCCGCACCAGCGGGCCGGCCCTCCGGGCGTACGGCGGTCAGGGGAGTCGGCAGGGCTGCCGCTCCGCGTCCAGCTCCCGGTTCTTCCGGATCGAGGAGAAGCCGTACCCGAGGGTGGTCACGCAGAAGGCGGCCGGGTCACCGGTGAACTCGACGTGGAAGACCGGCTTGCCGGCATCGGTGAACGGCAGCAGCTTGGCGCACCGGTTCAGCCGGACGCACTCCCGGCTGACCGCGAAGTCGAAGTCCGGCGCCAGCGCGGCGATCTGGCCCACGTCGTCGACCAGGCCGGGGGAGAGGTCCAGGGAACGGGCCAGGGCCGCCAGCCGCCGGTTGAACACGAGCTGGTCGTCGAAGGCGAGCGGGAAGCCGCTGCGCTGGGCGTACCCGTCGGCGTCGACCAGGGCGACCGCGCCGAACCCCTTGCCCCGGCACAGCCGGAACCGGTCGGCCAGCACCGGACCGAGCAGGTCCCAGCGGCGTACGTCCAGCCACCGGCGCTGGCGGTCGCGGGTCGTCTGTTCGCGTACCGCCGCCCCGCGCACCGTCGACGGGAAGCGACCGGCGTCCGGGTCGCTGTCCGCGTACGAGCCGACGGGCACGTGACAGATGAGCCTCCGGTCCCGCCGGCGCAGGGCGGCGGTCTCCTCGGCGGTGACGCCGACCGCGTCGAGCAGGAAGACGTCGGCGTCGACCGTGACGTCCACCGGGCCGGTGAGCTGCCACTGCCACTGCCAGCGGTGGGCGTACGCCGCCGGCCACGGCGTCGGCGCGTCGGGCGGCGCCAGTTGCGGGTGGCAGGCGTACACCGGGGTCGGAAGGGTGAGCACGACGGCCGTCGCCAGCGCCCGCCGGAGCGCCCGTCGCCACGGACGCCGGCCGGTCCTGCCGGACGGCGCGTGTCTCGGCGCGGACGCCGACCACCGGATCCGCATCTCCTCGCTCCCGGGTCCCGGCGGGGCCCCCTTGCCGCACGCCGTACCCGGACAAACGAGCACCCCCCGCCCGACGTCGCGGGCGAGGGGCGCTGCGGGAGTGCCGGTCAGCGCGGCGCGGCGAAGACCTGCGTCCAGTACGGGCCGTTGCTGCTGGCCACGCCGACGCCGATCTCGGTGAACGCGCAGTTGAGGATGTTGGCGCGGTGGCCCGGGCTGTTCATCCACGCGTCCATGACCGCGGCCGGGGTCTTCTGGTTCCAGGCGACGTTCTCGCCGTAGGTGCGCCAGGCGTAGCCGACCCGGTCCAGGCGTTGCCCCGCGTCGCTGCCGTCGCTGCCGTCGTGCGACATATCCTGGTGGTCGGCCTGGTCCTGGCTGTGCCGCTGGGCGGCGGTCATCAGCTTGTCGTCGATGCCCAGCGCGCCGCAACCGGCCTTGGCCCGCTCGGCGTTCACCAGGTCGACCACCTGGCGGGCCTGACTGCTGACGCCGGTGCTGGTGCTGGTGCTGGTGCTGGTGGTGGGTCGTCGGCTGGTCGTCGGCGCGCTGCTGCGCTCGGTGCGCCGGGACGGCGCGGTGGTGCGGGACGGCGCGGGCGTCGGCCTACGGCTCGGGGTCGCCGCCGGGCTGGGCTTCGCGGACGTCGGTGCCGCGGCGGGGCTGGTGGGCGCGAGCGGGTCGGCCGGAGGTCCGTCGGTGCCGGGCAGCACCGGGGCGGCGGCGACGGTGTCGTCGACGGCGCTCGACGCGGTCGTCCGGTCGTCACCGCCGGTCAGCGCGACGGCGCCGACGCCCAGGCTCACCACGAGGGTGGCCGCGGCGGCGGCCCCACCGATCAGCATCGGGCGGGGGAACCGGCGGGACGGGCGGTGCTGTCCCTCGTTGATCGCCTCGGCGTCCGGAGCCGCCGGTCGGTACGGGTGCACCGGTCCGGCAGCGTCGAGCGGCGGGACGGCGGCCAGCGGCGCGGTCGACGCCGCCTCGTGCCGGTCGGGAGCGGGCTCGTCCCGCCACCCGTCCGCCGGCTGCCAGGCCGTGGTGGGTTCGTCCCGCCACGTGGTCGGTTCGTCCTGCCATCGGTCGACGGGCTGCCACGCCGCGGCCGGCTGCTCGGCCGGGTACGACTGGTCCGCCGGGTACGGCTGGTCCGCCCCGTACGGCTGGTCGGCCCGGTAGGGGTCCGCCTGGCCCGGTTCGGGTCGCCACTGCTCGGTCGGTTGGTCGGGGTGCCGCTCGTCGTCGCGTCCGTCCGGCTCGTCGCCGAAGAGGTACGACGAGCGGGGGGCCGGCCGGTCGGTCAGCCAGGCCGGCTCGTCGGTCGCCGCCTCCGGACGCGGATCGACGTCGTCCGGGTTGATCGGGTCGGTCCAGCCGTACACGCCTCAGCCTCCAGGGGTCGGTTCGGAGCCGTGGTGACGCTACGTGTCGGCCCTGAACTGCGGCAACGTGGCTAAGGAAGAGTTAAGGGGAACCGGGACGCACGGGTAGGGACTTCCGGGAATCCGGGCGTACAGTGAGGTGGTCCGGACAGAGCGTGTCCGCGCCGCGAGGCAGCCCCCCGACAAGTGGACAGGTCGACGTGGAGATGATCTACGGCCTGCGAGAACTTGACGAAGGAGGGGGTATCGGCTCAATATATAGGTGTCGCCAGTCGCGCCCGGTCATGCCCAGAATCGCCTGGGGTGACAGCCGCGTACACATTGGGCGCGCGTTGGCCGGCCTTTCCGGCAGCGCATATCAAGGAGTCAACATGGCTAAGGCCCTGTACGGCCACGTAGGTGCGGCGCCCGACCGGCGCCTGCTCGACGAGGTCACCCGACTGCGTTCCAGGGTTCAGGCACTGGAGTTCGAGATCACGCGGCTGCGTGCCGAGAACGATCGGCTCGCGGCGGCGGCGTCCGAGGCGGACGACCTGCTCCGGCTCGCGGAGCCGGCGCTGACCTGATCTCGGATCGGGAAAAACTGAATCGCACCACCCGCGAAAAGGCGCGCCGACACTTTTGTGCCGGCGCGCAGCTCTGTCCGCCTCGTTTTCCGGCCACCATTTGACGATCTTGTCCGCGTCGGCGCGGAAACTGTTCCGACGGTGATCACGGAACGGCGTACCCCGCACGGGAACGTGAACCGGGGACGCCGGCCACCGCCGCACCAGGCGGGTCGCGTGCCGACCGGTCCGCGACAGCGGGTTAGGCTGCGGGTTTACCAGGTCCGCGCAGCCGGCGACGGTACGGCGGCCACCGGACGAGGATCGAGAAGGTGCATCTCAAGAGCCTGACGGTGAAGGGCTTCAAGTCCTTCGCCTCCGCGACGACACTGAAGCTGGAGCCGGGGATCACCTGCGTGGTGGGCCCGAACGGCTCCGGCAAGTCCAACGTCGTCGACGCGATCGCCTGGGTGCTCGGCGAGCAGGGCGCCAAGGCCCTGCGCGGCGGCAAGATGGAGGACGTCATCTTCGCCGGCACCGCCGGCCGCGCCCCGCTGGGCCGCGCCGAGGTGACCCTCACGATCGACAACACCGACGGCGCCCTGCCGATCGCGTACACCGAGGTCTCCATCACCCGCCGGATGTTCCGCTCCGGCGAGAGCGAGTACGAGATCAACGGCGACTCCTGCCGCCTGCTCGACATCCAGGAGCTGCTGAGCGACTCCGGTATCGGCCGGGAGATGCACATCATCGTCGGGCAGGGCCGCCTGGACGGCATGCTGCACGCCAAGCCGGAGGACCGGCGCGCGTTCATCGAGGAGGCGGCCGGCGTCCTCAAGCACCGCAAGCGCAAGGAGAAGGCGCTGCGGAAGCTCGACGCGATGCAGACCAACCTCAACCGGCTCACCGACCTCACCGCCGAGCTGCGTCGTCAGCTCAAGCCGCTGGGCCGGCAGGCCGAGGTGGCCCGCCGCGCCGCCGCCATCCAGGCCAACCTGCGCGACGCCCGGCTGCGGCTGCTCGCCGACGACCTGGCCACCCTGCGCGCGACGCTCGACAAGGAGATCGCCGACGAGACCGCGGTACGCGAACGCCGCGAGCAGGTCGAGGCCGAGCACGTCGAGGTGCAGGCGCGCCTCGCCGAGCTGGAGGCCGCCCTCGCGGAGGACGCGCCACTGCTCGCCGCCGCCCAGGACACCTGGTACCGGCTGTCCGCCTTGCAGGAGCGCTTCCGCTCGATCGAGCAGTTGGCCCGGGAGCGGCTGCGCCACCTCAGCGCGACACCCGACGACGAGCGTCCGGGGCGTGACCCCGACCAGTTGGAGGCCGAGGCGGAGCGGGTGCGCGAGCAGGAGGAGGAACTGCGCGCCGCCCTCACCGACGACCAGATCCGGCTGGCCGAGGCGGTGGAGCACCGGCAGGAGCTGGAGCGGCAGCTCGCCACCGCCGAACGCGAGCTGGTCGCCGCCGCCAAGGCCATCGCCGACCGGCGGGAGGGGATGGCCCGGCTGACCGGGCAGGTGAACTCCGCGCGGGCGCGTACCGCCACGGCGGGTGAGGAGATCGAACGCCTCGCCGCCGCCCACACCGATGCCCTCGGCCGGGCCGAGAAGGCGCAGGCGGACCTGGACGCGGTCGCCGCGCAGTCCACCGAGGCGGACCGGGACAACGCCGACCTGGACACCCGGCACGCGGAGGCGGTCGCCGTCCAGGAACGCGCGCAGGCCACCGTCCGCTCGTTGAGTGACGCCGAGCGGGCCGCGGAGAAGGACGCTGCCACCTGGAAGGCCCGCGAGGAGGCGCTCTCCCTGGGCCTGCGCCGCAAGGACGGCGCCGGTGCCCTGCTGGCCCGCGCCGGGGAGGTCCCCGGGCTGTTGGGCAGCCTCGCCGGGCTGCTGACCGTCGCGCCCGGGCACGAGGCCGCCCTCGCCGCCGCGCTCGGCGGGCTCGCCGACGCCGTGGCCGTGAGCGGGGTCGACGAGGCGGTCGAGGCGATGCGCCTGCTGAAGATCTCCGACGCGGGCCGGGCCGGGCTGCTGGTCGGCAGCCCTGCCGGGCCGGGCATGGACGGGTCCGCCGACGCGCTGCGCCCGAAGCTGCCCGAGGGCGCCCGTTGGGCTCCCGACCTGGTGGAGTGCTCCGCCGAGATCGGCCCGGCCGTGCATCGCGCGCTGCGCGACGTGGTGGTCGTCGGCGACCTCGGTGCGGCGACCGAGGTGGTCACCGGCAATCCGGAGCTGCGCGCGGTCACGCCGGACGGCGACGTGGTCGGTGCGTACGCGGCGGCCGGCGGCTCGGCCAAGGCGCCCAGCTTCATCGAGGTGCAGGCCGCCGTCGAGGAGGCCCGTACCAACCGGCTCGCCGCCGAGCGCGCCGGCGCCGAGCTGCGTGGGCAGCTGGTCGACGCGCGCGCCGAGGTTGCCACCGCGAAGGAGGCGGTGCAGCACGCCGCCGCCGCGAAGCGCGAGGCGGAGAGCCACCGCAACGCCGCCGCCCGCCGGCTGGCCGAGCTGGGGGCGGCCGCGCGGTCCGCGAAGGCGGAGACCGACCGGCTCGGTGAGTCCCGTGCACGGGCCGAGGCGGCCCGGGAACGCGACCTGCTCGCCCTCGCCGAGCTGGAGGAGCGCCTGCGGCTGGCCGAGGAGACCCCGATCGACGCCGAGCCGTCCACCGAGGAGCGGGACCAGCTCGCCGCGATGGTCCCCGGCGCCCGGCAGAACGAGATGGAGGTGCGGCTCGCGGTGCGTACCGCCGAGGAGCGGGTCTCCTCGATCGCCGGCCGCGCCGACTCGCTGCGCCGGCAGGCCGCGGCCGAGCGGTCGGCGCGGGAACGCGCGGCGGCGCGGCGGGCGGCCCGGACCAGGGGGGCCGGCATCGCGCGGGCCGTGGCCGGCGGTGCCCGGGAGGCGCTCACCCGCCTGACCGCGTCCATCGCGCAGGCGGAGGAGCACCGCGACGCCGTGGCGCGCGAACGCGCCGCGCGGGAGGCCGAGCTCCAGGAGGTACGCGGCGCCGCGAAGCGCCTCGGCGCGGAGCTGGAGCGGCTGACCAGCCAGGTGCACCGGGACGAGGTGGCCCGCGCCGAGCAGCGGATGCGCATCGAGCAGTTGGAGGCGAAGGCCGCCGAGGACTTCGGCCTGGACGTGGAGACGCTGGTCGCCGAGTACGGGCCGCACCAGCTCGTCCCGCCCACCCAGGTCGACGTGGCCACCGCCGAGCGGGACGGCCTGCCGGTGCCCGAGCCGGTGCGCTACGAGCGGCCGGTGCAGGAGAAGCGCGCTGCCAAGGCGGAACGGGAACTCGCCCTGCTCGGCAAGGTCAACCCGCTCGCGCTGGAGGAGTTCGCCGCGCTGGAGGAGCGCTTCAAGTTCCTCTCCGAGCAGCTGGAGGACCTGAAGGCCACCCGCCGGGACCTGCTGACCGTGGTGAAGGACGTCGACGACCGGATCCTGGAGGTCTTCGCCAGCGCGTTCGCCGACACCGCCCGCGAGTTCGAGCAGGTCTTCACCGTGCTCTTCCCCGGTGGCGAGGGGAGGTTGATCCTCACCGACCCGGACGACCTGCTCACCACGGGCGTCGAGGTGGAGGCCCGCCCGCCGGGCAAGAAGATCAAGCGGCTGTCCCTGCTCTCCGGCGGGGAGCGGTCGCTGACCGCGGTGGCGATGCTGGTGGCGATCTTCCGCGCCCGACCCAGTCCGTTCTACATCATGGACGAGGTGGAGGCGGCGCTCGACGACGTCAACCTGGGCCGGCTGATCACGCTGCTGGCCCAGCTGCGCGAGAAGAGCCAGCTCATCGTCATCACGCACCAGAAGCGGACGATGGAGGTCGCCGACGCTCTGTACGGCGTCACCATGCGTAACGGGGTCACCCAGGTGATCAGTCAGCGGCTCAACCGGGCCGACGGGGAGACCGCGCGGCCCGGCCGCGACGGCGACGACGAGGAGATCAGTTAGTGGCTCGGGAACGCGCGACGGCGCTCCTGGTGGACTTCGACGGTGTGCTGCGACGGTGGGACCCGTCCGTCGCGGCCGGCGTGGAGCGGGAGTACGGCCTCTCCGAGGGCGTCCTCATGGAGATCGCCATGCAGTGGGGCCGGCTCCAGCCGGTGGTGACCGGCCAGGTCAGCCACGCCGACTGGGTGACCAGCGTGGCCGACGCGCTCGCCGACTCGGCGGGCGGTCCGGAGCGGGCCCGCGCCGCCGTCGAGAAGTGGCAGCGCTACCGCGGCGAGGTGGACCAGGAGGTGCTGGCCTTCGTCCGCGAGGTGCGCGCCGGCGGCATCCGGGTCGGGTTGGGCACCAACGCCACCGACCTGCTCGACGCCGACCTGGCCGCGCTGGACCTCGTCGGCGAGCTGGACGTGGTGGTCAACTCCTCGGCGCTCGGGGTGAACAAGCCGGCGAAGGACTACTTCCTGGCGGCCTGCGAAGCGCTGGAGACGGCACCGTCCCGGGTGCTGTTCGTCGACGACGAGGACTGGGCGGTCCGCGGCGCCCGGGCCGCCGGGCTCTCCGCGCACCGGTGGAGCGGCCCGGGCGACCTGCGCTACCTGCGGGCCGCGCTGGCCATGACCGGCTGACCGGTCCCGGCAGCGCCGACCTCAGTCGCCGGTGACGCCGTCGACGCGTTCCCGGATCAGGTCGGCGTGGCCGTTGTGCCGGGCGTACTCCTCGATCATGTGGATGTAGACCCAGCGGAGGTTGACCTGGTGCTCGCTGCCGTCGCGGCGGCGCAGCGTGAACTCCTCGTCCAGGTCGTGGCCGGCGGCGGCCGCGTCGGCGGCCTCGACCTCGGCCCGGAACGCGGCGAAGTCGGCCTCCGGGTCGGCGGTGGACAGGGTGGTGAACTCGGCGTCCGGGTCGGCCGTCCAGTCGTACAGCTCGGGCAGGTCCTCCCCGGCGAAGCGCTGCCGGAACCAGGCCCGCTCCACGACGGTCATGTGCCGGATCAGGCCGAGCAGGCTGAGCCCGGAGGGCTCGACGCTCGCCGTCCGCAACTGCTCGGCGTCCAGCCCCGCGCACTTGTGCAGCAGGGTGTCGCGATGGTAGTTGAGCCAGCCCTCCAGCATGGTGCGCTCGTCACCGAGGAAGGGCTCGTGCCGGCGGTCGATCTCAGGTGCTCTCCAGGTCATGCCGGCCATCCTCGCCTCCGGGTCGGACATCCGGCGACCCGATTTACTCCGGAAGTGTTAGGAAGGGGCCCTTTTACCACGTGAGGCGTTAAGAAGGGGCCCTTCCTTACACCTCAGAAGTAGCTTTCGTTGAAGCGGTTGAGCAGCCGGGCGAAGTCCTCCACGTCCCGGGTCGGCCAGTCCTCCAGCGTGCGGTGGAACCGGTCCAGCCGGCCCTCCCGCGCCGCGTCGAACCGCCGCTGGCCAGCGGCGGTCAGGCTCAGCCTCCAGGCCCGGCGGTCGTCCGGGTCCGGGTCGCGCCGGACCAGTCCCAGCTCCTCCAGAGCCTGGATCTGCCGGCTGAGTGTCCCCTTGCCGATGCCCAGCTGGGCGGCCAGGTCGGTGAGCCGGACCGAGTCGGTGCGGCGCAGCCAGAGCAGCAGCCCGTACGCGTTCGGCTCCAGGCTGGGGTGCACCTGACGGGCGATCTCCGAGGAGACCGCGCGGCTGCGGCGCAACAGCGCGGTCAACTCGTGCTCCACCGCGCGTACCGTCTCGGGCGGGTGTTCCGTCACGGGTACCGAGGGTACGGTCTTCCGCTTCAGACGGCGTCGGTCAGTCGGCGGCGCATCACCGGCCGTAGGTGCCCGTCGGAGGTGGTGCCCTCCATGGTCACCTCGGCGGTGCGCCCGTGGTGCGTCAGCGTCGCCACCGCGTTGCCGAAGTACGGCCCGGCCAGCTTCCGCCACCGCACCGGCGACCGGCGTACCCCGGCGGCGCGGGCGAGCGCCCGGGTGGCCGCGGACGGACCGGCGGACCACCCCATCCGCATCAGCGGGCGGATGCTGGCGGGCACCTGGTTGTGGATGGGGGAACAGGTGAGCTGGTGCACGGGGGTGGCCACGTCGGCGTCGGCGAACCGGACCCGGGCCACGTACGAGTGGTGCACGTCGCCGGAGAGCACGCTGATCGAGGCCGGTGGCGCGTACGCCGGCCCGGCGCCGACCCGCTCGCCGGACCGGCCCGGCGTGCCGGCGCCGATCCGGGCGAACAGCGCGCCCAGCGCCTCGAAGGAGCGGCGGAAGGCGGCCCAGTGCTCCAGGTCCAGCCCACGGCGCAGGCGCTCGGAGAGCCCGGCGACCCATCGGCGCGGCGAGTCGGCGAGCTTCTCGTTCCACGCCTCCACATGGTGGATGCCCGGGGGGAGCAGCCACGGCAGCGAGGAGCCCACGACGAGGTGGTCGTACACGCCGTGAGCCTGGTCGAGGAACCAGGACCACTCGCCGGGCGGCAGCATGGCCCGCTGCCCCCGGTCCAGGACACGGCTGCACCGGTTGTCCAGCATCACCAGGCGGGTCCGGCCGAGGTCGAGCGCGTAGCTCCACTGGTACTGCGCCGTCCGCCACCGCTCGGTGTCGTGGGCGAGGTCGGACTCCTGGTCGACCCGGTGGCCGAAATCCTTCAGCACGCCGGTCGCGTCCTCGGCGGCGACGACCTTGGCGTAGACCGGGTCCGCCGCGATCTCGTCGGGGGAGAGGTTGCCCAGGTGCTGGTAGACCCAGTACGAGGCGAGGCCGCTGCCGATCCGCTCGGCCCACCACGCCTGCTCGCGCATCTCCGCCCGCCACGAGGCGGACGTGTTCCAGTCGTCGATGATCTCGTGGTCGTCGAAGATCATCACACTCGGCACCGTGGAGAAGAGCCAGCGGATCTCCGGGTCGCGCCAGGACTCCAGGTAGAGCTTGGTGTACTCGTCGAAGCTGACCACCTGGTCGCTCGGCGCGTCCTTCGGCCGCCGCCGGCGCCGCTTGAGCAGGCGCTTCACGGTGGGCGAGGTCTCGTCGGCGTAGACCTGGTCACCGAGGAGGACCAGCAGGTCGGGCAGGTCGGCCGGGTCGGGGGCCGCGATCAACCGCCGGGCGTACGCGTCCAGCGCGTCGGGCGGCAGCTTCCGCGCGGTGGCGTGCTGGGTGGTCTCGCGGCACGAGCCGAAGACCAGCCGGACCGGCTGCTCGAGGTCGTCGGCGGCGCGGGTGCGGATGACGCTCGGCGGGAATCCGCCCCGGGGTACCGGCCAGGCGACCTCGTCGTCGATCAGCACCTCGTAGGTGGTCGCGCTGTCGGGGGTGAGGCCGCTCACGACGACGAGGGCGTAGTGGTGGTCGTACGCCGAGAAGGTCGGTGCGCTGCCGGTGGCGCCGTCGGCCGTGCGGACGGTGACCACCGCGGGTGCGCTGGTCTCGACCCAGACGGTCGCCCGCGTGTCGACCACCCGCCGGAGGAGGGGGCCGATGAGCAGGTGTGCGGCGGGCATGGCGGACCTCCAGGGTGAAGAAGCTTCATCTTTTACTACCCCGCCGGCGGTCGCACCACTGCTGGCTGGGGTCGAGATTACCGCCGTCGGCGCAGGGTGCGGAGAGAGCGGTGGTGAAGACGCCGTCGTCCCCATCTGACAGGATTCCGGCATGACGGAATACCTCCTCATCGCGCTCGCCCTGCTCGGCGTGCTGATCCTCGGTGCCCTCGGGCTGGTCGTGCCGCGACTGCGGCGGCGCCCGGAGCCGCCGCTGCCGAGAACGGAGGTCGACACCCGGGCAGAGGAGGATCTCGCCGGCCCGCCGGTGCTGGCGCCGGAGGCGGAGATCTCCACCGGAATCCTTGTCGAGCCGCCGGTCGTCGAGGCGCCGCCGCCCACGCTGGAGGTCCCCGAGCCGACCGCCGGGCGGCTGGTCCGGCTGCGCTCCCGGCTGTCCCGCTCGCAGAACGTCTTCGGCAAGAGCCTGCTCGGCCTGCTCAGCCGCGACCACCTGGACGAGGACACCTGGGAGGAGATCGAGGACAGCCTGATCACCGCCGACGTCGGCATCGACTCCACCCGCGAGATCGTCGACCACCTCCGCGAGCGCACCCGCGTGCTGGGCACCCGCTCGGGCTCCGAGCTGCGCGCGCTGCTCGCCGCCGAGCTGGTCAACGCCCTCGACCCGAGCCTGGACCGGTCCCTGCACACCGCGCCCAAGGAGGGCGTGCCGGCGGTGCTGCTGGTCGTCGGCGTCAACGGCGCCGGCAAGACCACCACCTGCGGCAAGGTCGCCCGCGTGCTGGTCGCCGACGGTCGCAGCGTGATCCTCGGCGCCGCCGACACCTTCCGCGCCGCCGCCGCCGACCAGTTGGAGACCTGGGCCGGCCGGGTCGGCGCGGAGACCGTCCGTGGTCCCGAGGGCGCGGACCCGGCCAGCGTCGCCTTCGACGCGGTCAAGCGGGGCATCGCCACCGGCGTCGACACGGTCCTCATCGACACCGCCGGCCGCCTGCAGAACAAGGTCGGCCTCATGGACGAGCTGGGCAAGGTCAAGCGGGTGGTGGAGAAGCACGGCCCGATCGACGAGACCCTGCTGATCCTCGACGCCACCACCGGACAGAACGGTCTGGAGCAGGCCCGGGTCTTCACCGAGGTGGTGAACGTGACCGGCGTGGTGCTCACCAAGCTCGACGGCACCGCCAAGGGCGGCATCGTCATCGCCGTCCAGCGGAAGTTGGGCATCCCGGTGAAGCTGGTCGGGCTCGGCGAGGGCAAGGACGACCTGGCCCCCTTCGACCCCGCGCAGTTCGTCGACGCCCTGTTGGGCACCGAAGCCTCCGGACGGGACGCGTAACCTCGCAGTGACGACCGACGATCGCGCCTACGCCGGGTGGCGCGACCCCCGCCACCCAGCGCCGCGCCTCGGGAGACCGTACGTGACTTCGCAGGAGATCCCGCTGCACGGCGGGAACGTGAGCACCGTGGTCCGGGTCGGTGACACGGTCCGCCGCAACGCCGGGCCGTGGACACCGTCCGTGCACGCGCTCCTGCGCCATCTGGAGTACGTCGGGTTCACCGGCGCCCCCCGGGCCCTCGGCATGGACGAGCGCAACCGGGAGGTCCTGTCGTACCTGGAGGGGGAGTGCGGGGAGTACCCGCTGGCCCCGCACTGGGTCACCGACGAGGCTCTGGTGACCGTGGCGACCATGCTGCGGATGTTCCACGACGCGCAGTACGGGTTCGTCCCGCCGCCGCAGGCGGTGTGGCGCTCGTTCGGCCCGCCGCCGCCGGACACCGAGGTGATCTGCCACCACGACGCCGCACCGCACAACGTCATCTGGCGACCGGACGGCACCCTCGGGCTGATCGACTTCGACCTCGCCTCGCCGGGCGCGCGGATCTACGACGTCGCGTACGCCGCCTGGACCTGGGTCCCGATCTTCTCCGACCGGGACTCGATCACGCTCGGGTGGAAGCGGCCCGACCGGCCCCGTCGGCTGCGGCTCTTCGCCGACGCGTACGGGCTGATCCCCCGGGACCGGCACCGGCTGATCCGGACCATCCGCAAGCGGATCGTCGACCACGTCGAGGGGATCCGCCGGATGGCTGCCGCCGGGGAGCCGGCGTTCGTCCGGATCGTGCACCGGGGGCACCTGCGCCGACCCATGCGGGACCTCCGGCTGCTCGACTACGAACGGCACGCCCTGGAGAACTCCCTGCGCTGACCCTCCGGGGTGCGCTCGCGGCCGGTCGGACATCGACGTACGCCGACCGGCCGATCCACCCCCGTCCATGCCGACGGGTGTGCGGTCTTCTTCACACGTACGAAACAAGCCGTCACCGACTGGAAACCGGTCGGGGACCATCGATGAAACAGCCGGCGGCGAGGCTTCCGCGCAACCGGCTGACGGGCGATGCTGCCAGGTCTCAGTCGGAGGGAGGACTTCCACACCGAGAGGAGGCAGCGTGGAGATCAACACCGGCAACACCGCCTGGTTGCTCTTGTCGTCTGCGCTCGTGCTGCTCATGACGCCCGGCCTGGCCCTGTTCTACGGCGGCCTGAACCGGTCCAAGGGCGTACTCAACATGATGATGATGAGCTTCTCCGCGATCGGGCTCATCTCTGTTCTTTGGGTCATCTACGGCTTCACCCTGGCGTTCGGCACCAACGACAACGCCGGCCTGAACAACGTGATCGGCAGCTTCACCCAGTACCTCGGCACCGAGACCGACTTCATCGGCGAGGAGTGGCTGTTCCTCGGCGCGGGCACCGGCATCCCGACGTACGTCTTCATGGTCTTCCAGATGATGTTCGCCGTCATCACGGTCGCCCTGATCAGCGGCGCGGTCTCCGACCGGTTGAAGTTCTCCGGCTGGCTGCTGTTCGCCTTCGCCTGGTTCACCCTGGTCTACGTCCCGGTGGCGCACTGGGTCTGGGGCGGCGGCTTCATCGGCGCCAAGATCAAGGCCCTGGACTTCGCCGGTGGCACCGCGGTCCACATCAACGCCGGCGCCGCCGCGCTCGGCCTGGTCCTCGTCCTCGGCAAGCGCATCGGCTGGCCGCGGGAGAGCTTCAAGCCGCACAACATCCCGCTGGTCGCGCTCGGCGCCGGTCTGCTCTGGTTCGGCTGGTTCGGCTTCAACGCCGGCTCCGAGCTGACCGTCGACGGCACCACCGCCGTCGCCTTCGTCAACACCCAGGTCGCCACGGCCGCCGGCGTGCTCGGCTGGATCATCGTGGAGTGGCTGCGCAACGGGAAGCCGACCCTGGTCGGCGCCTCCTCCGGGGCCATCGCCGGCCTGGTCGCCATCACCCCGGCGTGTGGTTTCATCGCCCCGCTGCCGGCGGTGCTGCTCGGCCTCATCGCCGGCGCGGTCTGCGCGGTGGCGGTCGGCCTGAAGTACAAGCTCGGCTTCGACGACTCGCTCGACGTGGTCGGCGTGCACTTCGTCGCCGGTTGGATCGGTTCGCTGTTCATCGGCTTCTTCGCCACCCTCCAGGTCAACTCGGCCATCGAGGGCCTCGGCGCCAGCGAGGGCCTCTTCTACGGCGGCGGTGTCACCCAGCTCGGCCGGCAGGCGCTGGCCAGCGGCATCGTCTCGGTCTACTCGTTCGCGGTCGCGGTGGTCCTCGCGCTGGCCGTCAAGGCGATCATCGGGCTGCGGTCCGACGCCGAGGACGAGGTCGCCGGCATCGACGTGGCCGAGCACGCGGAGAGCGCGTACGACCTCTCGCCGACCACCGGCAGCAGCAGTGGCGGTGCGTTCGCGATGGCGGGGCTCACCGCGGGGGGCAAGGCGGCGGACGAGCCGACGCCGGCCGAACCAGCCGCCGGGCCGGTCAACGAGAAGGTCGCCGGTTAACGTTCCTGGAATGGAGGGGTTGGACATGAAGCTGGTGACCGCGGTCATCAAGCCGTACCAGCTGGACGCGGTGAAGGAGGCCCTGCACGCCCTCGGCGTGGCCGGCCTGACCGTCAGCGAGGTCCAGGGCTACGGCCGGCAGAAGGGGCACACCGAGGTCTACCGGGGTGCCGAGTACACCGTCGAGTTCCTGCCCAAGATCAGGGTCGAGGTGCTCACCGACGAGATGGACGTCGACAAGATCGTGGACGCCATCGTCGCCGCCGCCCGTACGGGCAAGATCGGCGACGGCAAGGTCTGGGTCACCGGCGTCGAGGAGGTCGTCCGGGTCCGTACCGGCGAACGCGGCCTCGACGCCCTCTGATCCGGACGACGACTGACATGACCTCGTTGATCAAGAAGAACGCGTCAGGACACGCCGGTGACGGTGACGCGAACCTCTTGATCAACGGGGTCGTCGGCCTGCCCGGGGGGATCGGGGAGGGGGCACGGCGGGGGCGTGCGGACGCCTTCGACGCCTGGTTGAGGGGGCTGCTGCCGGATCGGGCGGGGGTGGCGCTCGTCGCCGTCGGCGGGCTCGGGCGGCGGCAGTGCGCCCCGTACGGCGACCTCGACCTGGTGCTGCTGCACGCCGGGGTGCCCGGCGTCGACGAGCTGGCCGCCTCGCTCTGGTACCCGATCTGGGACGCCGGCCTGCGGCTGGACCACTCCGTGCGTACCCTCGCCGAGGCGCTCTCGGTGGCCCAGGACGACGTCAAGGTCGCCCTCGGCCTGCTCGACGCGCGGCTGGTCGCCGGTGACGCGGCCCTGGCCGACGCGCTCGCCCGTACGGCGACCGACCACTGGCGTCGCACCGCCGTCCGGCAACTGCCCGGGCTGCGGGAGATCACCGCCGCCCGCTGGGAGGCCCACGGCGAACTCGCCTTCCTGCTGGAGGGCGACCTCAAGGAGGCCGCCGGCGGACTGCGCGACGTGGGCATCCTGCGGGCGATCGCCACCGCCGGGATCACCGACGCGCTGCGCCCGGCGGTCCGCGCCGCCCACCTGCGCCTGCTCGACACCCGCGACGCCCTGCACCAGCAGGTGGGCCGCCGGGCCGACCGTCTCCTCGCCCAGGAACGCGACGGCGTGGCCGCGCTGCTCGGCCTTCGCCAGCCACCGACCGGGCCCGACGCCGGTGCGGAACCCGTCGTCGCCGACGGCGACGTCCTGCTGCGCCGGGTCGCCGGCGACGCCCGCACCGTCCGCCACGCCCTCGACGACGCCTTCCGGGCCGCCGACCGGCTCCGCGCCGGCCGCCGCCGGGGCGCCGACGGCCGTCCGGCCCGCCGCCCGGTGGCCCGGGACGTGGTCGAGCAGGACGGGGAACTGGTGCTCGCCCGCACCGCCATCGGCGCCCGCCCCGACCCCAGCCTGTCGCTGCGCGTCGCCGCCGCCGCGGCGGCCACCCGCCTGCCGATCGCCCGGGCCACCTGCGAGTGGCTCGCCGCGTACTGCCCGCCGCTGCCGGCCCCGTGGCCCGCCGACGCCCGCGCCGCGCTCGTCACCCTGCTCGGCGCCGGTCCCGGCCTGGTGCCCGCCTGGGAGACCTGCGATCGGTACGGACTGATCGACGGCTGGCTGCCCGAGTGGACGCGGCTGCGCAGCCTGCCCCAGCACAACCCGGTGCACCGGTTCACCCTCGACCGGCACCTGGTGCAGACCGCGTACGAGGCCGGACGGCACACCCGCGAAGTGGACCGGCCCGACCTGCTGCTGCTCGGCGCCCTCCTGCACGACGTCGGCAAGGGACTGCCGGGGGACCACAGCCGGGTCGGCGCGCCGCTGGCCGAGGCGGTGGCCGCGCGGATCGGCCTGCCCGAGCCGGAGGTGGCGCTGATCGGCACGCTGGTCCGCCTGCACCTGCTCCTGCCCGACGTGGCCACCCGGCGGGACCTGTCCGACCCGAAGACCGTCGCCGGTGTCGCCGAGGCGGTCGGCGACACCACCACGCTGGACCTGCTGCATGCCCTGGTGCGCGCCGACGCCGCCGCCACCGGTCCGGCCGCCTGGTCGGACTGGAAGGGCCGGCTGATCGCCGAACTCGTCGCCCGGGTGCGTACGGCGCTGGACACCGGCGTGCTGCCGGCCCCACCCGCTCCCGATCCCGCGCTGGTGGCGGGGCCGCTGCCGGTCGTACACCTGACCGCCGACGGGGTGGCGGTGGCCGCGGCGGACCGGCGGGGCCTGCTCGCGACGGTGGCCGGATGCCTGGCGCTGCACCGGCTGGAGGTCCTCTCCGCGGACGCCGCCACGGTCGACGGCCGGGCCCTGGTGCAGTTCCGGGTGCAGCCGCGCTACGGCCTGGCGCCCGATCCGATCGCGCTCGGCGCCGACCTGCGCCGCGCGGTCACCGGCGACGTCTCGGTGATCCAGCGGCTACGCGGGCGGGCTCTCGCCGCACGGGGGTCGGGCGCCGCGCCCCGCGTCGTCTGGCACCGCGAGGCGGCCACCGACGCGGTGCTGCTGGAGCTGCGCGCCGCCGACGCGGCGGGCCTGCTCTACCGGGTCACCTGTGCCCTCGACGAGGCCGGTGCGCAGGTGCGGGCGGCCCGCATCTCGACCCTCGGCGGGGACGTGGTGGACGCCTTCTACCTCACCGGCGGCTGGCCGGACGACGACACCCGCGCCCGCGTGGAGAGCGCCGTCCTCGCCGCGGTGTAAGGAAGGGCCCCCGCTTAACGCCTGCGGTAGAGGAAGGGCCCCCGCAACACATGCAGCCGTGGGGCTACGTCCACGGACGTACGACGAGAGCCGCCGCGTGGCCGACGTGCCGGCGGCCGCCTCGCGGCACGCTCGCAGACATGAACCTGCCAGTGCGGGCCGAAGGGCTCACCAAACGGTACGGCGGCCTGACCGCCGTACAGGACCTCGACCTGGCCGTGCGGGCCGGTGAGGTGTACGGCTTTCTCGGCCCCAACGGCGCGGGGAAGACCACGACGCTGCGGATGCTGCTCGGGCTCGTCCGGCCCACCGCCGGCACCGTGCGGTTGCTCGACCGTCCGCCGGGTGCCGGGCGTCTCGCCGGGGTGGGCGCGCTGATCGAGGGACCGGCGTTCTACCCGTACCTCTCGGGGCGGGAGAACCTGCGGGTGCTCGCCCGCTACGCCGGGGTCGACGCGGCGCGGGTGCCGGCGGTGCTGGACCTGGTCGACCTGGCCGACCGTGCCGGCGACCGGTACGTCGGCTACTCACTGGGCATGAAGCAACGGCTCGGGGTCGCCGCCGCGCTGCTCAAGGACCCGCGTCTGCTGATCCTCGACGAGCCCACCAACGGGCTCGACCCCGCCGGCATGGCCGACATGCGCCTGCTCGTCCGCCGGCTCGGCGCGGCCGGCTGCACGGTGCTGTTCTCCAGCCACCTGCTCGCCGAGGTCGAGCAGGTCTGCGACCGGATCGGGGTCATCTCCCGGGGACGGCTGGTCGCCGAGGGCAGCGTGCCCGACCTGCGGGGCGTCGCGGGCCTGCGGGTGCTCGCCGATCCGGTGGACGAGGCCGCGGCACGGGCACGGGACCTGGTCGGCGCGGACCGGGTACGGGTGGTCCACGGGGTGCTGGACCTGGCCGTGGAGCCGGACCGGGCGGCGTGGGTGAACACACGTCTGGTGGAGGCCGGCGTGGCGGTCCGCGAGCTGCGACCCCGCGAGCGGGACCTGGAGCAGGTGTTCTTCGACCTCGTCGAGAGGGGTGCGGCCGATGTCGCGTAGTTTTGCCGCCGAGTTGTCCAAACTCGTCCGCCGGCCGGCGTCCTGGTTGCTGCTCGGCATCACCCTGGTGCTGTCGCTGGTCTTCACCTACCTCCTTCCGTACGCGGCCCTGGCCGGCGGGACCGGCGGCCCGAACAGTGACCGCACGCTGCCGATGCTGCTGCCGGACCGGCTGGTCGGTAACTCGCTCGGCGGGCTGCCGGTCTTCCTCGGGGCGATCATGCTCATCCTCGGGGTGCTCGTGGTGGGCGGCGAGTACGCGGGGAACACCTGGAAGACGGTGCTCCTGCAGGGTCCGTCGCGGTCGGAGGTGTACGCGGGCAAGGTCCTCGCCCTGGCGGCCGGCGCGCTCGTCGTCGTGCTGACCGTCTTCGTCCTCGGCGCGGTCTCCGGCGCGCTGATCGCGGCCGCCGAGTCGCAGCCGGTGCGCTGGCCGTCCGCGGGCGACCTGCTGACCGGCATCGGGGCGGGGTGGCTGGTCGCGACGATGTGGGCGATGCTCGGTGCCGTGCTCGCCGTGGCGCTGCGTGCCGTCGCGCTGCCCGTGGGGTTGGGCCTGGTGTGGATGCTGGCCGTGCAGAACCTGCTGGCCGGGGTCGCCGCACCGCTGCTCGACTGGGTGGCCGAGGCGCAGCGCTGGCTGCCGGGCCCGAACGCGGGTTCCCTGGTCGCGACGCTCGGCGCACCGACGGAAACGCCGGGCGTCGCGGCGATCGTGGGCGGAGGGCAGGCTGCGCTGGTGGTGGCCGGGTACCTGGTGGTGTTCACGGCGGTGGGCGGGCTGCTGCTGCACCGGCGGGACATCGCCGGGTGACCGACGCGGACAGGGAGCGGGGCGGCGTGGAGACGAACGGGTCCACCCGACGGACGGACGGCGCCGACGCCGCTCTGGCCCTCGGCATGCTCGCCTTCGGGCTGGTGGGCACCGGGGGCGCCCTCACCAACACCAACGCCAACGTCGAGCCGACCGAGGGGTACGTGCTGGTGGCCCTCGCCGCGCTGGCGCTGGCCGTCCGCCACCGCCTTCCGTACCTGACGCTGGCGGTCACCACCGGGGCGGTCAGCGGCTACTTCATGCTCGGTTACCCGTACGGACCGATCCTGGTCGTCTTCTTCGTCGCGGTGTACACCGTCGCCGCGTACCGACCGCTCCGGCAGGGGGCCGTGGCCGGCGCCCTCGCCGCGGTGACGTTGGTGACCCCCGTCGGCGTGGCGGGGTGGGCCGGGGTCATGCCGGCGGTCGCGTGGGTGGTGGTGCCGTTCGCGGTCGGCACCACGGTGCGGCTGGTTCGGGAGAGCACGGCCCGCGCCCGCGTCGACGAGGCCCGCCGGCTCGCCGACGACGAGCGGCTGCGGGTCGCCCGTGAGGTGCACGACGTGGTCGGGCACGGCCTGGCCGCGATCCACATGCAGGCCGAGATCGCGCTCCACCTGCTCGGCAAGCGCCCGGAGCAGGCGCAGGCGGCGCTCGCGGCGATCAGCCGCACCAGCAAGGAGGCGCTGGACGAGTTGCGGGTGACGCTGACCGTCGTCCGACGGGACGAGGCGACCGCCGAGCGGAACCCGGTCCCGGGACTGGACCAGCTCACCGGCTTGCGGGAGCGGCTGGCCGGCGCCGGGGTGCCGGTCGCCGTCGAGGTGACCGGAACGCCCCGGACCCTGCCCGTCGTGGTCGACCTGGCCGCGTACCGGGTGGCGCAGGAGTCGCTGACCAACGTCCTGCGGCATGCCGGTCCGGCCACCGCCACGGTCCGGCTCGAGTACCTCCCGGACGCCGTCGTGGTCGAGGTCACCGACACCGGGCGGGGCCCGTCGGGGAAGGGCGGTTCGGGGTACGGACTGGCCGGCATGCGGGAACGCGTCACCGCGTTGGGCGGGTCGCTCAGCGCCGGGCCCGGGACCGACGGCGGCTTCCGGGTGTACGCCACACTGCCGACGGAGGGCACCGGATGACCAGGGTGTTGATCGCCGACGACCAGGAGCTGGTCCGGATCGGGCTGCGTGCCCTGCTGGAGAGCGAGGACGACCTCACGGTCGCGGGCGAGGCGGCCGACGGGCTGCAGGCGGTGGAGCTGGCCCGGGCCGAACGCCCCGACGTGGTGCTCATGGACATCCGGATGCCGGGCGTGGACGGCATCGAGGCGACCCGCCGGATCGCCGCCGATCCGCGGCTCGCCGGGACCCGGGTGGTGGTGCTGACCACGTTCGAGCTGGACGAGTACGTCTTCGACGCGCTGCGCCACGGCGCCAGCGGCTTCCTCACCAAGGACACCCCACCGGCCGACCTGCTGCGCGCGGTCCGGCTGGTCGCCGCCGGGGAGGCGTTGCTGTCGCCGTCGGTGACCCGTCGGGTGGTGCGCGAGTTCGCCACCCGGCCGTCCCGGGCACCCCGGCCGCATCCCCGGCTGGAGGCGTTGACCGAGCGGGAGCGTGAGGTGGTCGGCCTGGTCGGTGAGGGGTTGAGCAACGCCGAGATCGCCGAACGGCTGGTGGTCAGCCCGGCCACCGCGCGTACGCACGTCAGCCGCGCGATGGTGAAGCTGGGAGCCCGGGACCGGGCCCAGCTCGTCGTGTTCGCGTACCAGTCGGGGCTGGTCGACCGCTGACGGCGCCGGTGGCCCGGCGCGGACCTGGCCGGGCGGCGGCCGGCACGCAGCAGGGGCCTGCCCGGCCGGATACCCTAGCGGTGGCCGGACAGTTCGCCCGGCCGCGTTCGTGCTCGCCGGAACCGACAAACGGGATGTTCGCGTGTTTGACACCTTGAGTGACCGCCTGTCCGGGATCTTCACCAAGCTCCGCGGCAAGGGTCGGCTCACCGACGCCGACATCGACGCCACCGCGCGCGAGATCCGCATGGCGTTGCTGGAGGCGGACGTCGCCCTGCCGGTGGTCAAGGGCTTCATCGCGAACGTCAAGGAGCGGGCGCGCGGCTCCGAGGTCTCCGAGGCGCTCAACCCCGCCCAGCAGATCATCAAGATCGTCAACGACGAGCTGGTCAACGTGCTGGGGGGCGAGGGGCGGCGGCTCCAGTTCGCCAAGCAGCCGCCGACCGTGATCATGCTGGCCGGCCTCCAGGGTTCCGGCAAGACCACCCTCGCCGGCAAGCTGGCCCGCTGGCTCAAGGCCCAGGGCCACCAGCCGCTGCTGGTCGCCGCCGACCTCCAGCGCCCCAACGCCGTCGGGCAGCTCCAGGTGCTCGGTGGTCGCGCCGGCGTCGAGGTGTACGCCCCGGAGCCCGGCAACGGCACCGGCGACCCCGTCCAGGTGGCGCGCGCCTCCATCGAGCACGCCAAGCGTGCCGCCCGCGACATCGTCATCGTCGACACCGCCGGCCGTCTCGGCATCGACGCCGAGATGATGCAGCAGGCCGCCGACATCCGCGACGCCGTCGACCCCGACGAGGTCATCTTCGTCATCGACGCGATGGTCGGTCAGGACGCGGTCCGCACCGCCGAGGCGTTCCGCGACGGCGTGGGCATCACCGGTGTCGTCCTCTCCAAGCTCGACGGCGACGCCCGTGGTGGTGCCGCGCTGTCGGTCCGTGAGGTCACCGGGCAGCCGATCCTCTTCGCGTCCACCGGCGAGAAGCTGGAGGACTTCGACGTCTTCCACCCCGACCGGATGGCCAGCCGGATCCTCGGCATGGGCGACGTTCTCACTCTGATCGAGCAGGCCGAGCAGGCCTTCGACGAAGATCAGAAAGAGAAGATGACCGCCAAGCTGATGGGCGGCGAGCAGTTCACGCTGGAGGACTTCCTCGACCAGCTCATCGCGGTCCGCCGGATGGGCCCGATCGCCAACGTGCTGGCCATGATGCCCGGCATGGGGCAGATGAAGGACCAGCTCGCGGAGCTGGACGACACGCACTTCGACCGGGTCACCGCGATCATCCGGTCGATGACCCCGGCGGAGCGCACCAACCCGAAGATCATCAACGGGTCGCGCCGGGCGCGCATCGCCAACGGCTCGGGCGTCACCGTCATGGACGTCAACCAGCTGCTCAACCGCTTCGCCGACGCGCAGAAGATGATGAAGCAGATGGGCGGCATGATGGGCCTGCCCGGCGGCGGGCGCCGCAAGGCGACCAAGTCGCCGAAGAACAAGCGCAAGGGCACCAAGGGCGGCAACCGGCCGCGTACCGGTGCGGGCGCGGGCATGCCGGGCGGCTTCCCGGGCGGCTTGCCGCAGCTCCCGCCGGGAATGGACCCGAACGACCTGGCCGGTGGGCAGGGGCTGCCGCCGGGCTTCAAGCTCCCGAAGATCGACTTCAACAAGCTCGGCAAGGGCGACCAGCGTCCTCGCTGACGCGTACGCTGCGGGCCCGGCCGGATCGGCCGGGCCCGCCGCATTCCTGGCCGGCGCGCGGACCGGCCACCGACGCGCACCCGGGGACCATCCGGTAGGACTGTGTACATGGCTCTGCATGTGCGCGGTGTGCTCCTGCCCGACGACGAGGTCCGGGACCTGTGGCTGGTCGGCGACCGGGTCACCTTCGACCCGGTGCCCGACGCCGAGACCGTCGTCGACGGCGGGTTCGTCCTGCCCGGCCTGACCGACGCGCACTGCCACATCGGCATCGCCCGGGGCGGCGCCCCGATCACCTCCCTGGACCAGGCCCGTGAGCTGGCCCGTACCGACCGGGACGCCGGGGTCCTCGCCATCCGCGACGCCGGCTCCCCGTACCCCTACCCGGAGCTGGACGACGAGCCGGACCTGCCCCGGCTGGCCCGCGCCGGCCGGCACGTCGCCCCGCCGAAGCGCTACCTGCGCGACATCGGCGTGGAGGTCGGGCCCGCCGAGGTCGCCGCCACGGTGACCGAGCAGGCGGCGGCCGGCAACGGCTGGGTCAAGCTGGTCGGCGACTGGATCGACCGCGGTGTGGGGGACCTGGCGCCGGCCTGGGACGCCGACACCCTGACCGCGGCCGTCGCGGCCGCGCATGCCGCCGGGGTACGCGCGGCGGTGCACACCTTCTCCGAGTCCGCGGTCGAGATCATGGTGCGGGCGGGGGTGGACTCGGTCGAGCACGGCACCGGGCTCAGTCTCGACCTGATCGACCAGATGGCCCGTCAGGGCACCGCCCTGGTCCCGACCATGATCAACATCCGGACGTTCGGCGGGATCGCCGAGCAGGCGCGGGCGAGGTTCCCCGGGTACGCCGACCACATGCTCGCCCTGCGCGACCGCTTCCCCGAGGTGGTGCGCGCGGCGTACGAGGCGGGGGTGCCGATCTACGTGGGGACCGACGCCGGCGGCGGCATCGACCACGGGCTGGCCGCCGAGGAGATGCTGCTGCTGCACGAGCAGGCCGGCATGTCCCCGATGGACGTCCTCGCCGCCGCCTCCTGGGGCGCGCGCGAATGGCTCGGCTTCCCCGGCCTGGTCGAGGGCGGCCTCGCCGACCTCACCGTGTACCCGCAGGACCCCCGCCACGACCTGCGCGTCGTCCGCACCCCGTCCCGCGTAGTCCTCCGCGGCCGCGTCGTCCGCTAACCCCGCCCCCGCCCCCGCCCCGCGCGCCCGCACCCCGCGCGCCCGCACCCCGGGCGCCCGCACCCCGGGCGCAGTTTCACGGAAAGAGTGGTCATTCCACGCCGGATAGCCACTCTTTCCGTGAAATTGCGTCGGCGTGGGGTGTGGGGGTGGGGGGCGCGGGGGGTCAGTGGGGTGGGGTGGCGGCGGTGAGGAAGAGGTGGAGGGTCAGGTCCGCGAGGGCGTGTGCGGTCTGGTCGACCGGGGCCTGGGGGAGCACGATGTGGCTCACCACCAGTCGGACGGTCGAGTCCGCCGCGAACGCGAGGGCGGCCGGGTCGGCTCCGGGAAGGAGGCCGTCGGCCCACTCCAGCAGCGCGCGGGACGCCTCGGTGAGCACCAGGTCGGCCCGGGTGGTCAGGTACGGCAGGAGCTCGTCGGAGCCGCCCCGGGCGCTGGTCAGGATCGCCTTGATCAGGGGGTTGTCCGCCGCCTGGGTGAGGGTGTGCCGGATGGCCGCGTACGCGCCGGCGCGGACGTCGGTGCCGTGCGCGCCCAGGGCGGCCCGGACGTCGCCGACGAACCGGTCCACCTCGTGCCGGGCCAGGGCCTCGGCCAGACCCGCCTTGGTGCCGAACTCGTTGTAGACCGTCTGCCGGCTCACCCCGGCCGTGGTCGCGACGGCACCCATCCGTACGCCGTCCCAGCCGTGCGCGACGGTCAGCGCGCGGGCGGCGGCGACGATGCCGTCGCGAACCGGTGTGGTGCCCCTCGACTCACCCATGGTGGTCGAAGTCTACGGCGGACCGGGCGCAGACCACGTGCTGCGGGGTTGCCGGTCGGCGCCCGGAAACGACGGCGGCACGACGCGGGGACCGGGCGGGCCGCCCGATCGCGGCGGCCGGTGGGGCGGCGCATAGGATGTGCGGTCATGGCACGCGTGCTCACTCCCCGTGCGGAGGACTTTCCCCGCTGGTACCAGGACCTGATCGCCAAGGCGAAGCTGGCCGACAACGGCCCGGTCCGGGGGACGATGGTGATCCGACCGGCCGGCTACGCCATCTGGGAGCGGATGCAGGCCGAGATGGACGCCCGGATCAAGGCGGCCGGCGCGGAGAACGCGTACTTCCCGCTGTTCATCCCCGAGAGCTACCTCAAGCGCGAGGCCGAGCACGTCGAGGGCTTCTCGCCGGAGCTGGCGGTGGTCACCCACGGTGGCGGCAAGCAGCTCGCCGAGCCGGTGGTGGTGCGTCCCACCAGCGAGACGGTCATCGGCGAGTTCATGGCCAAGTGGATCGACTCGTACCGGGACCTGCCGCTGCTGCTCAACCAGTGGGCGAACGTGGTCCGCTGGGAGCTGCGCCCCCGGATCTTCCTCCGTACCAGTGAGTTCCTCTGGCAGGAGGGGCACACCGCCCACGCCACCCGGTCCGACGCGCGGGCCTACGCCCGGCGGATCCTGCACGAGGCGTACGAGGACCTGATGGTCAACGTCCTCGGTATCCCGGTGGTGGTCGGGCTCAAGACCGCCCGCGAGCGCTTCGCCGGGGCGACCGCCACCTACACGTGCGAGGGCATGATGGGTGACGGCAAGGCTCTCCAGCTGGGCACGAGCCACGAGCTGGGACAGAACTTCGCCAAGGCGTTCGACATCAGCTACTCCTCCGCCGAGGGCGGTCGGGAGCACGCCTGGACGACCTCCTGGGGTACCTCGACCCGGATGCTCGGCGGCCTGATCATGGCCCACGGCGACGACAACGGGCTGCGGGTGCCGCCGCGGGTGGCGCCAATCCAGGCGTACGTCATGGTCGTCAAGGGCGGCGACGGTGTCGGCGAGGCGGCGGCCAAGCTCCGTGACGGCCTGCGCGACGCGGGTGTCCGGGTCGCGCTGGACGACCGCACCGACACCGCGTTCGGCCGCCGGGCCGTCGACGCCGAGCTGCGTGGCTACCCGGTACGCGTCGAGGTCGGCCCCCGCGACCTGGCCGTCGGCAACGCGGTCGTGGTCCGGCGTACGGACGGCTCGAAGGCTCCGACGCCGGTCGCCGACGTGGTCGGCGCGGTCCTCGCGGCGCTGGACGCCGACCAGCAGGCGCTGCACGACCAGGCACTCGCGCACCGCGAGTCCCGCACGGTGGAGGTCGGGACCCTCGCCGAGGCGATCGAGGCGGCGGCCACCGGCTGGGCGAAGGTGCCGTGGTCGGCGGTCGGTGTCCCCGGCGAGGCCGAGGCCAACGGGCAGGGCGTCACGGTGCGCTGCCTGCTCCGCGCCGACGGCTCGGTGCCGGACTCCGAGGACGAGCCGGACCTGGTCGCCATCCTCGCCCGGGCCTACTGAGAAGGAAGGGCCCCTTCTTGACGTCTCCGGTAGAGGAGGGGTCCCCTGTCAACAGTTGCGGATGGTGACGTGCGCTTCGAACCGGGACGTCTGATCGTGCACCGCAACGTCCGCCGAGGCCGGATCGGCTGGGTCCGGCCGGCCCGGGTGGTCCTCGACGACGATCGTGGTCTGCTGCTCTGGGTCGCCCGGGACACGCCGGTGGCACACGAGGTCACCGAGGCGGGTCTGGGCATGCGGGCGATGCCGTTCGCCGAGTGGGTCACCTCGTCCTACCGCCTGGCGCGGGGGCGGTGGAACGGCCCGCCGCTGCTGAAGTTCCTGCCCACCGGCGCCGCGCACTCGGTCTGGTGGTTCCGCGACGCGGGGGACCGCTTCGCCACCTGGTACGTCAACCTGGAGGAACCCGGGGTGCGCTGGGACGACGGTCACCTCGCCGGGGTCGACGTGGTGGACCAGGACCTCGACGTGGTCGTCCGTCCGGACCGCAGCTGGGAGTGGAAGGACGAGGAGGAGTTCGCCGAGCGGTTGGCCTTCCCCGACCACTACTGGGTGCCCGACCCGGACGCGGTCCGCGCCGAGGGCAAGCGGGTCGTCGCCCGTGCCGAGGCGGGGCATTTTCCGTTCGACGGCACCTGGTGCGACTTCACCCCGCCCACCGACTGGACGACGCCGCGCGAGCTGCCGGCCGGCTGGGACCGGCCGCCGGCGCGCTGACCGGAGGCGTGTTTCCGGTCACAGTTCGCGCCCGCTGGGTGAGCCGTGCCGGTCCGGTGTGAGAAGTCCCGACCCGATCTGGCAGAATGGCTGGCTGGTATCCGGCGCGTGTCCGGCGCCCTCTAACCCGGGCACGTCCGCCAGTCCACCGAGCAGTCTCCGGCCCAACCCCACTGTGCCGGTCGGCGCTCACCCGTGCACCGCCCCGTTGGGGTCGGTGAGATCGCAACAGGAGCGAAACAACTGTGGCCGTAAAGATCCGGCTCCTGCGGATGGGCAAGATCCGCAACCCGCAGTACCGCATCGTCGTCGCCGACTCGCGCACCAAGCGTGACGGTCGCGCGATCGAGTTCGTGGGCGTGTACCAGCCGAAGGAGGACCCTTCGGTGATCGAGGTCAAGTCGGAGCGGGTCCAGTACTGGCTGTCCGTCGGCGCGCAGCCGAGCGAGGCGGTGCAGCGCCTGCTGGAGCTGACCGGCGACTGGCAGAAGTTCAAGGGCCTGCCGGCCCCGCCGCCGCTGAAGGTCGCCCCGGAGCGGGCCGACCGCAAGGCGGCGTACGAGGCCGAGGCGAAGGCCGCCGCCGGGCTGGCCCCGGAGACCCCGGCCAAGCCGGCCAAGAAGGCCGCCAAGGCGGAGGCCCCGGCCCCGGCCGCGACCGAGGCGCCGAAGACCGAGGCGCCGAAGACCGAGGCTCCGGCCGAGGCCCCGGCCGCTGCTGCCGACTCCGGTGAGCAGGCCTGACATGCCACTGCGTCCGGCGTTGGAGCACCTGGTCAAGGGCATCGTCGACCACCCCGATGACGTACGCGTCCGGATGGTCGACTCCCGTCGGGGCAAGCGGCTCGAGGTTCGCGTGCACCCCGAGGACCTCGGCACGGTGATCGGGCGGTCCGGCCGGACCGCCAAGGCGCTGCGCCAGGTGATCGGCTCCATCGGTGGGCGCGGCGTACGCGTCGACATCGTCGACTCGTACTGATGCTGCTCATCGTCGGCAGGATCGGCAAACCGCACGGGATCCGCGGTGAGGTCACCGTGGAGGTGCGGACCGACGAGCCCGAAGATCGTTTCGCCCCGGGCGTGGTGCTGCGCACCGAGCCCGGGGCGAAGCCTCCGGCCAACCCGGCCGCGGGTCCCGGCGTGGTCTTCCAGGTGCCGCCGGAGCTGACCGTGGAGTCGGCCCGGTTCCACCAGGGCCGACTGCTGGTGGCGTTCGAGGGCGTGCTGGAGCGTGACGTCGCCGAGGCGCTGCGCGGCACCATGCTCCTGGTCGACACCGCCGACGTCAGCCCGCCGGAGGATCCGGAGGAGTTCCACGACCACCAGCTCGTCGGGTTGGCCGTGGTCACGCCGGACGGCGAGCGGCTGGGCGAGGTGGCCCGCATCGACCATGCCCCCGCCTCGGACCTGCTGGTCCTGCGCCGGCCCGAGGGCGGCACCGCGCTGATCCCGTTCGTCAAGGCGATCGTGCCCGAGGTGGACCTCGCCGGCGGTCGCGTCGTCGTCGATCCGCCCGGCGGCCTGCTCGACCTCTAGCTGGAGCACCCCGCATGCGCGTCGACATCGTGTCGATCTTCCCCGAGTACTTCGCCCCGCTGGACCTGTCGCTGATCGGCAAGGCCCGGGCCAACGGGACGCTGCGGCTGGCCGTACACGATCTGCGGACCTGGACCCACGACGTGCACCGCACGGTCGACGACACCCCCTACGGCGGCGGCCCCGGCATGGTGATGCGGCCTGAACCGTGGGGCGAGGCGCTGGACTCCCTCGCCCCGGCGGAGGTCCCGCCGCCCCGGCTGCTGGTGCCCGCTCCCACCGGCGTGCCGTTCACCCAGGCACTGGCGCACGAGCTGGCCGCCGAGCCGCACCTGCTCTTCGCCTGCGGCCGGTACGAGGGGATCGACCAGCGGGTGCTCGACCACGCCGCCAACCGGATGCCCGTCACCGAGGTGTCCCTGGGCGACTACGTGCTCTTCGGTGGCGAGGTGGCCGTGCTGGTCGTCCTGGAGGCCGTCACCCGGCTGCTGCCGGGCGTCCTGGGCAACGCCGGGTCGCTGGACGAGGAGTCGCACGCCCACGGCCTGCTGGAAGCACCGATGTACACGAAGCCGGCCACGTGGCGGGGCCTGGACGTGCCGGAGGTGCTCCGCTCCGGCGACCACGGCCGGATCGCCCGCTGGCGGCGTGACGAGGCGCTGACCCGGACCGCGCTGCGCCGGCCGGACATGCTGGCGGCGATCGACCCCACCGCCCTGGACAAACGGGACGTCGCCGCGCTGGAGAGGGTCGGATTTCAGGTGGCCCCGGGGGATGTGGCAAAGTAGGGGGGTTGCCGCATGCGGCCGCGCCGCGGCCGCTTGCGAGGATCCCCGATCGGGGCCGGTGCACGCCGGTCACCACCCGAGGATCAGAATCACCCATCCGCGCATCGAGTGACGGTGCGCCGTGAGCCTCACGAGGACACAGCGATGAACATCCTGGACGCCCTTGACGCCCAGTCGAAGCGGGTCGACCTTCCCGATTTCCGTGCCGGTGACACCGTCAAGGTGCACGCGCGGGTCGTCGAGGGCAACCGGTCCCGGGTCCAGATCTTCCAGGGCGTGGTCATCCGCCGCCAGGGTGACGGTCTGCGGGAGACCTTCTCGGTCCGCAAGGTCAGCTTCGGCGTCGGTGTCGAGCGGACCTACCCGCTCAACAGCCCGGCCATCGACCGGATCGAGGTCGTGACCCGCGGTGACGTCCGCCGCGCCAAGCTCTACTACCTGCGCGAGCTGCGGGGCAAGAAGGCCAAGATCAAGGAGAAGCGCGAGAAGCAGCCGAGCTGACTTCGGACGCGCCACGCCGCCTGAGCTGCGCGTATGCCGTACCGGCCGGACCGCACTACCCTGGTCGGTACGGGCGCAGCCGGGCGACACCCCGCCGCGACGCGGGACGACGTCCACTACCGCCCGGGGAGCCACGACGAGGCTCCCGGGCGGTAGTGTCATTTCTGCGGACGGGGAGTGGCGTGGTGCAGACGCTCGACGACGACGGCACGGTCGATCCGTGGCGCCGGCGCGCTCGCCGTACCCGCAGGCAGATGCCGCTCTGGCAGGAGCTGCCGCTGCTGCTGATCGTGGCCTTCTGCCTGGCCGTACTGATCCGCACCTTCCTGCTCCAGGCATTCTTCATCCCGTCGGGCTCGATGGAGGACACCCTTCTCGTCGGTGACCGGGTGCTGGTCAACAAGGTCGTCTACGACGTCCGCGATCCGCTCCGCGGCGAGGTGGTCGTGTTCCGCGGCACCGACCGGTGGGCCCCGCAGGTCGACGAGCAGCCCGATCCCGGGTTCGTCGGCAAGCTCGGCCGCACCGTCGGCGACCTCATCGGGGTGAGCCGTCCCGGCGAGAAGGACTTCATCAAGCGTGTCATCGGCCTCCCCGGCGACCGGGTGGAGTGCTGCGACGCGCAGGGGCGCGTGCTGGTCAACGGCACCCCCCTGGACGAGCCGTACGTCGTCCGCGACTCGCCACTGGACCTACCGCCCAACCCGCGCGAGTGCCGGTCCCGGCGGTTCGAGGAGGTCGTGGTCCCGCCCGGGCAGATCTTCGTCATGGGCGACCACCGGCTGGTCTCCCAGGACGCCCGCTGTCAGGGGCCGGTGCCCATCGACAACGTGGTCGGCCGGGCCTTCGGAGTGGTCTGGCCGTCGTCGCGGTGGAGTTCCCTGTCCGTCCCGGACACGTTCGCGAACGTGTCCGGGCCCGCCTCGGCGTCGACCGGCGCGCCACCCCCGGTCCGCCCCACACCCGAGGGCGGTGTCGTGCTGCTCCTTCCGATCTCGGCCGGCCTGGCCGTTCTCGCGCGTTCCGGTCGGTGGCGTCCGGCCGGGCAACGTAGGCTCCTCCCGTGATTGACGAGCAGACCGACAAGCCGCGCAGCTCCTTCTGGAAGGAACTGCCGATCCTCCTCGGCGTGGCGATCCTGGTCGCCGTACTGGTGCGGGCCTTCGTGCTGCAGACCTTCTTCATCCCGTCGCCCTCCATGGAGAACACCCTCCAGATCGACGATCGGGTGCTGGTCAACAAGCTGGTCTACGACTTCCGGTCGCCGGAGCGCGGCGAGGTCGTCGTCTTCAAGGCGCCGATCGAGTGGAGCGGCAACCCCGACGGCGAGGACTTCATCAAGCGGGTCATCGGCGTGGGCGGCGACCACGTGGTCTGCTGCGACCCGCAGGGGCGCATCACGATCAACGGCACGCCACTGGACGAGCCGTACCTGTTCTCGCTCGACGGCGAGCGCGACAAGCCCGCCGACCAGGATTTCGACGTCACCGTGCCGGAGGGCCGGCTCTGGGTGATGGGCGACCACCGCTCCGCCTCGGGCGACTCCCTGCAGCACTGGCAGCAGTCGGAGCAGGACGTGATCGAGGCCACCATCCCCGAGGACAGGGTCGTCGGTCGGGCCTTCACCGTGTTCTGGCCGGTCGACCGGGCCACCTGGCTGAGCGTGCCGGAGCAGTTCGACGGGATTCCCAAGCCCTGAGAGTTCGACGGGATTCCCAAGCCCTGAGAGGTCGTCGTGCCGGACATGGCGTGGGCGTTGTCGGCGGTGTCTGGCAGTCTGGGACGGTGACTGCCTACACCCCTCGACGCGCGGGCCGCGTGCTGCTGGTCGACGCTGCCGGCCGGGTGCTGCTCTTCGAGGGCTTCGACCCGGCCCGGCCCGGGCACCGCTACTGGTTCACCCCGGGCGGCGGCCTGGACCCCGGCGAGACGTACGAGGCCGGTGCGGCCCGGGAGCTGGCCGAGGAGACCGGGCTGCGGCTGCCGCCGGAGGCGTTCGGCGCACCGGTGCACCGCGAGGTGACCGAGTTCCCCTTCGACGGGGTCTGGTACCGGCAGGAACAGGAGTTCTTCCTGGTCCGGGTCGCCTCGCACGAGGTCGACACGGCGGGCTTCAACGAGATCGAGCGGGCCTGCATGCCCGGCCACCGGTGGTGGGGCGTCGAGGAGCTGGTCGCGAGCGGCGAGCGGTACTACCCGTCGGACCTGCCCGCCGTGCTCGCCCACGCGCTGGCGGCGGCAGCCCCGACGGTTTCCGTTGCCGCCGACGCCGACCGGGCCGTCGGAGGTGGCACGTGCTGACGCCGCCGCGCACCGTGGTGCGCCGCGAGGCCGGCCTCTACGCGCTGGAGCGGGCGCTGCAGCGCCGGGGCTTCCGGCACGTCGCGGGGGCCGACGAGGCCGGTCGGGGCGCCTGCGCCGGGCCGCTGGTCGCCGCGGCGGCGATCCTGCCCGAGGGGCGGCGCGGGGAGATCGAGGGGCTGGCCGACTCCAAGCTGCTCACCCCGGCCAGCCGGGAGCGGGTGTACGACGAGGTGGTGGCCCGCGCCCTGGCGTACGCCGTGGTGGTCATCCCGGCCGCCGAGGTGGACGCCCGCGGCCTGCACGTGTGCAACCTCGCCGCGATGCGTCGGGCGCTGGCCTCGCTGACCACCCGCCCGGAGTACGTGCTGACCGACGGCTTCGGCGTGGACGGGTTGGACGTGCCCGGGCTGGCGGTGTGGAAGGGCGACCGGGTGGCCGCGTGCGTGGCGGCGGCCAGCGTCCTGGCGAAGGTCACCCGGGACCGGCTCATGGTGGAGTTGGACGGGTCCTTCCCCGGCTATGGGTTCGCCGAGCACAAGGGGTACATCACCCCGGAGCACACGGCGGCGTTGCGGGAGCGGGGGCCGTGTGCGGAGCACCGCTTCTCGTACGTGAACGTGGCCGTCGTGTCGGGCCGCGAAGGCACCCCGCCCCGGTCCCGTCGACCGGTGGGTGCACGGCCGGACGAGCCGATGGAGCGCTCCTGGGCGCCAGGGGGTACCGTCGGCGTGGCGTTGGGCGAGCAGCCTCGGCCTCCGGCGCCGGTGGGGGAAGATGTGGTCATGGAAGGCGGAGTGCGATGAGCGCGGAAGATCTCGAGAAGTACGAGACCGAGATGGAGCTGCAGCTCTACCGGGAGTACCGCGACATTGTCCGTCAGTTCTCCTACGTGGTGGAGACCGAGCGCCGTTTCTACCTCGCGAACCAGGTCGACCTGCACGTCCGCAACTCCGACGGCGAGGTCTACTTCGAGGTTGAGATGCACGACGCCTGGGTGTGGGACATGTACCGCCCGGCCCGCTTCGTGAAGAACGTGCGGGTGATGACGTTCAAGGACGTCAACGTCGAGGAGCTCGAGAAGCCGGACATCTCGCTGCCGGCCGACTCCGGCTTCGGCAGCTGACCCACCACTTCCGCACCCGCCCGGCGGCGTAGCCACCGGGCGTTCCCTTCTCGGCGGCCCCCACCCGTCGACCACCGCCTCCGCCCGATCCGGCGTGCCTCCGCCCGCCGCCGCGCTCGGCCGTCCGTTGCGGACGGCCGCGGCGGCCCTCACTCCCCGAGGACGACGACCTCGACCCGTTGCACGAGGTTGTTGGCGAAGCCACCCCGGTTCCACGGCTGCTCGACCGGCTGGGTGCGGCCGGAGGCGTCGGTGGCCCGGGCGCCGAGCACGTACCGGCCCGGCGTGGGCTCCCAGTCGAGCCGCCAGCGCCGCCAGGCGTACGCCCCGCCGGTCTGCTCGTCCAGCCGGGCCGGCGACCAGGTGGCGCCCCCGTCGGTGGTCACCTCCACCGACACCACCGGTGCGTGGCCGGACCAGGC
The DNA here is from genome assembly GCF_052068135.1 of Micromonospora sp. BQ11. Lineage (NCBI taxonomy): Bacteria > Bacillati > Actinomycetota > Actinomycetes > Micromonosporales > Micromonosporaceae > Micromonospora > Micromonospora sp. BQ11. The sequence goes on from NZ_JBQHDB010000001.1 coordinate 790,357, forward strand.
TCGACCGTCCAGGGTGCACGGTCCCGGCCGGAGCACCCGCGTGCGGGACATGAAGTCGGGGAAGCCGGGCGGCCGGACCAGGGCGCGCGGTTCGATCCGGGTCACCGGCACGCCCGGGTCGTCGGCGTCCTGCCGCAGCCGGTAGGCCACCGCGTTCTGGTATCCCGCGAACGGCTCGGTGTGCACGCTGATCGAGCGCAGCCACTTGACGTGCGCCATGCCGTACCAGCCGGGCACGATCAGCCGGAGCGGTGCGCCGTGCTGCGGGAGCAGGGGAGCGCCGTTCATCTCGTACGCCAGCAGCACCTCCTCCCGCAGCGCGTCGTCGACCGGCAGCGCCCGCTGGTAGTCCTGCTCGATCCCGCGCTCGACGCCGTGGTCGGCGCCGGTGAACACCACGTCCACGGCGTTCGCGTCGAGGCCCGCCTCCCGCAGCAGCGGTGCCAGCGGCGTCCCCGTCCACTCGGCGTTGCCGACCGCCTCGACCAGCCAGGGCTGACTGACCGGCCGGGGGTGCAGCAGGGCGCGGCCGTTGCCGGCGCACTCCAGGGTCACCCGGTGAGTGACGCGGGGTCGCTCGCGCAGCGCCGCCAGGTCGAGGGTGAGCGGCCGGTCCACCGCGCCGTCGACGGTCAGCACGTGCGTCGTCGGGTCCACGTCCGGGATGTCGTAGTGGATCAGCAGGTAGTGCAGGCCGGCTGGGGTGACGTCGTAGCGCAGGGCCTCCAGCGGGATGCCGTGGTTGCGGGCGGCCAGTTGGAGTTCCTCCGGGCTGATCGCCTCGTCCGGCTCGGCCAGCCGCGACGGTCGGCTCACGTCGTCCACAGTGGTCATCGCGGTCTCCCCGGGGGTGGGTGGCGGTGCCACCAGCCTAGACGGCGGGCTTCCGAGGCGTCCTAATCACCGAACGCGAACATCCGCGTGCCACGGTCCAGCGGTCGGGGCGTACCGGTGAAGCGGTGCGCGCCGACCCCGACGCCGTCGGCCGGGGTGGTGACCGCCACCGCGGTGAAGCCCTCCTCGGCGTACCACCCGACGATGGCCGGGACCAGGTCGGGGCTGCGCCGGTGCCGGGTCCACACGACCGTGCCGCCGGTCGCGCAGAGCGCCGCGCAGTGCCGGACGGTCGCCCGGATGTCGGCGTCGCTGATGTTGCCGAACACGCCGCAGACCAGGACGACGTCCGCCGGCGCCAGGTCGGCGTAGAGGTCGGTACGGGCGGCGTCGCCGACCACCACCTCGACCCCGGTCAGGCCGGCGGCGTCCACGGCCGCCCGGGCGATGTCCGCGTTGCGCGGGTCGAGTTCGACGAGCCGGGCGGTCACGTCGCCGCGGCGGGGATGCGCCGCCAGCACCGGGACGAGGTCGCGGCCCTGGCCGGCGCAGAGGCCGACCGCGCGCAGCGGCCCGGGGGGAGCCTGGTCCAACGCCTCGTGGACCCGCCGCCGCACCTCCTGCAGCCGGCGGGTCAGCGCCGACTCCGGGTCGTCGTAGTCCTCGTGCCAGGCGTACCAGTCGCGCGTCACCGGCCCAGCCTAGGCGGCGTGCGGACGGTGGATGACCCGTGGACGCATAGCAGATCATCGCCACGCCGGGTGCCTGTCCACAGGCCCGCCCGTCATCCACAGGCGACGGACGCGGGGTCGCGTCCGCCCCGCGCCGGCGACAGGCTTCGGGCATGTCGCCACCTCCGCGCGGAGCCCTCGCCGCGCTCTGCGCCCTCGGGGTCTGTCTCCTCGCCATGGCGGGACCGACCACGGCACCGCCGTCCCGGTCGGTCACGGTGACGGATCCGGTGGCCGTGCCGCAGCCGGTCGCGTGGGTCGCGCCGCCAGCGTCCGCCACCGTCCCCGTCCCCGGAGCGGCGCCGTCACCGTTCCGGTGGCCGCTCGACGGCCCGCCCCGCCCGGTCCGCCGCTTCGACCCGCCGCTCCGGCCCTGGCTGCCGGGCCACCGGGGCGTCGACCTGGCCGCGGCGCCGGGTGCGACGGTCCGCGCCGCCGGACCGGGAACGGTGCTCTTCGCCGGCATGGTCGCCGGCCGTCCGGTGGTCACCGTCGGGCACGCCGAGGGCCTGCGCACGACCTACGAACCGGTGCGACCGGCGGTCACGACGGGCGACCCGGTCCGCCCGGGCGATCCCCTCGGTGTGCTGCTGGCCGGGCACGCGGGCTGTCCCGTGCCGGTCTGCCTGCACTGGGGGCTGCGCCGGGGCGCGGAGTACCTCGACCCACTCGCCCTGCTCGGCCTCGGGCCGGTGCGGCTGTTGCCCCTCGACGGGACTCCGCCTCGGGCGGCCGACAGCTCACGTCCCGGCGAGCAGGGCCGGCAGGCGTACCGCCAGCCGCTCGTACTCCTCGGCCCGGTTGTAGACCTGGCCGCACACCCGCAGCCAGCCCCGACCGCCCCAGGCGTTGACCGCCACCTCGGTGGCGAGCCGATCGGCGATCCGGGCGCGTAGCGTCCGCGCCCCGTCCAGGCTGGTCGCGACGCCGGGCGGCAGCGGGACGATCCGCATCGCCACCCCCGGCCCGCCGGGGTCCGGCAGGTCGACGGGCGGCACGCCGAGCGCGTCCCCCACCACCCGCTGGCCGTACGCCGCCAGCGCGGCGTTGTGCGCGCGGACCCGGTCCAGTCCGAGGCTGCGCAACGTGAACAGGCCCACCGGCGCGGCCAGCCACGCGGTGTAGTCCGTGGTCGCCTGCCACTCGACGTGACCGGGGAAGCCCGCCTCCTGCTCCCACGAGACGACCAACGGCTCGATGCGGTCCCGCCAGGCCGGGGCCACCACCAGCACGGCGGTGCCGCGTGGGGCGAACCCCCACTTGTGCAGGTTGCCCACCCAGAAGTCGGCGCCGATGCCGGCCACGCTGGCCGGCAGCATGCCCGGGGCGTGGGCGGCGTCGACCAGGACCGGCACCCCGTGCTCGCGCGCCACCCCGACGATCGCGGCGACCGGGAGGAGCCGGGCGGTGGGGGAGGTGAGCTGGTCGACCACGAGCAGTCGGGTCCGGCCGGGACGCAGCCCGGAGCGGACGATCTGGAGGATCTCCTCGTCGGTCGCGGCCAGCGGCACCCGGAGCGCCCGTGTCACGGCTCCGGTACGCCGGCACTCCCGGGCCAGGGACAGGTCCACCGCGCCGTACCCGTGGTCGGTGGTGAGCACCTCGTCGCCGGGGCCCAGGCCGATCGACTGCAGGACCAACGCCACACCGGTGGTGGCGTTCGGGACGAGCGCGGTGCCGTCCGGGTCGGCTCCGAGGAAGGTCGCCAGATGCCGGCGGGTGTGCGTGATGCGGTCGGTCAGTCCCACGGTGAAGAACCGCAGCGGGTTCGCCTCGACCTCGTCGCGCAGCCGCTGCTGGGCCCGCTGCACGCCGATCGGCACGGCACCGAACGATCCGTGGTTGAGGTGGCTGACCGCCGCGTCGAGGGAGAAGAGCAGGCGCGCTCCCGGAATCGGCTCGGGTGGCTGGGGAACGCTCACCGGATGATCGTAACGGTCACCCGATGACCCACCGTGCTCCTCGGCGATCGTCGATCAGCCGGTCGGCGGTCAGGCGCGCGGGTGGGCCTGACGGTAGGCGGCCCGCAGCCGCTCCACCGAGACGTGCGTGTAGATCTGCGTGCTCGCCAGCGACGAGTGGCCCAGGATCTCCTGCACCGCCCGCAGGTCCGCACCGCCTTCGAGCAGGTGGGTGGCGGCCGAGTGGCGTAGCCCGTGCGGGCTGGTGCGGGGGAGGCCGGCGGCCTCGGCGTACCCGCTCACGACCCGGCGGGCGGTCGTCGGGTTCAGCCGGCCGCCCCGGGCGCCCAGCAGCAGGGCGCCGCGTGTGGCCGGACCGGCCAGGACGGGGCGACCGTCCCGCAGCCACTCGTCGAGCGCCCGCTGGGCCGGCAGCCCGTACGGCACCGTCCGTTCCCGCCCGCCCTTGCCGAACACCCGGACCACCCGCCGGGAGTGGTCGACGTCGGTGACGTCCAGGCCGCACGCCTCGCTGATCCGCACCCCGGTGCCGTAGAGCAGTTCCAGCAGCGCCCGGTCGCGCAGCAGCACCGCCGCCGCGACGGCGTCCTCGGGCGGTGACGGGTCCGCGGGTGACGCGGCGGGGCCGGCGGCGTCGTCGGGTAGCGCGGTGGGGTGGGCGGCGTCGGCGGGGCCGGCGGCGTCGTCGGGTAGCGCGGTGGGGTGGGCGGCGTCGGCGGGCTGCGGCGCGCTTCTGCCCGGCGCCTCCACCAGGGCGGCGGCCTGCTCGGCGCGGAGCACGGTGGGCAGCTCGCGTCGCGCCTTCGGACTGGCCAGGGTGGCCGCCACGTCGGTGGGCACCAGTCCCGCCCGGTGGGCCCACGCGCTGAACGTCCGGGCCGACGCGGCGCGCCGGGCCAGCGACGACCGGGCGGCGCCCGTGGTGCGCTGGCGGGCGAGCCAGCTACGCAGGACGCCCAGATCCAGGTCCGTCAGCTCGGTGCAGCTCATCCGGGTGGCGTGGTCCAACATCGACACCACGTCCGCGACGTACGCCCGCACGGTGTGCGCCGAGCGGTTGCGGACCCCGGCCAGGTGACCGGCGAAGTCGTCCACCGCCTCGCGCATCGTCGGCGGGAGGGCCTGGTGCGCCGCGCGGGTGCTGCGCGTCGCCCGTCCCGCCGCGTCGCCCGGCGACGTGTCCTGGGTTGGCACGCGTCCACCCTACGACCGGGCGGCCCTCGTGTGGTGACAGCCGCTTCTGCGCCAGGTGTCGGGGACACCCGGCCCGTCCTGTCCGTGGGCTGCCGCGTGTCGCCGGCGGGACGTCGTGGATTAGCCCGGCTGCGGCGAGCACACTGGCGTACAACGGGGCGCGAGCCCTCGTCCACGACCCGGCGGCGGCCGGGAGCGACGAAGGGGGACTGGCCATGGGGGTGGACGTCGTCCTCTACCGGGTGGTGCCCGTCGGCCCGGGGCGGCGGCGGTACGTGACGGCGGAGGTGCTGGCCGACCCCGACGACGTGCTGCTGGGTCTGGTGCGGCGGGTCCGGAGCACCGGCCGCACGCCCGTCCTCGACCGGGTCGACCCGGTGGGGCTGCTGGTGGTGCCGGCCGACCGGGCGGCCCACCTCGCCGACGAACTGGCCTGCCTGGAGGAGGCGGCCCGGAACGAGGCCGAGGTGGCGCACGTCCGCCACCTCGACCGGTTGGCACGACGGCTGCGCGCGGGCCACGACATGGAACTCCGCTTCGAGGGCGACTGACCGGCGGTCGTGCCCGATCGACGGCCGGGTCGCTCGCCGGTTCACCGCACCGTTCCGGTGTCGGCGCGGCCCGTGCGCCGAGGCGGCGGCACCAGCGCGTACCCGTCGTCGCGCCGGACCACCAGGGCCAGCTCCTCCAGCATGGACAGTTTCCGCAGGGCGGTACGCAGACCGACACCGGCGCGGGCGGCCAGCACGTCCACCCCGACGGTGCCGCGACGCGGCAGCGCCTCGACGATCGCACGCGCGTCGTCGTCCAGCAGGTCGACCGGGCGCTCGGGACCACGGGGCATCGGGGCCAGCTCGCCGATCCGGCCCACCTCCTCCAGCACGTGCGCGAGCCCGGTGACGAGACGGGTCTCGGGCTCCTCCCGCAGCATCTCGTGGGCGCCGACCGACATCGCCGAGGTGACCGGACCGGGCACCACCATCGTCCGGCGGGCCAGGGCGAGCGCCCGGCGGGCGGTCTGGGTGGCGCCACTGCGGGCCGCCGCCTCGACCAGCACCGTCCCCCAGGTGCCGGCGGCGATGACGCGGTTGCGGACGAGGAACCGTGGCTTGAGCGGCTCCGCCCCGGGCATCCACTCGCTCACCAGCAACCCGGTGTCGGCGATCCGGTCGAACAGCGCGGCGTTGCCCATCGGGTAGGGCCGGTCCACCCCGCAGGCCAGCACGGCCACCGTCAGGCCACCGGCGGTGAGGGCGCCCCGGTGCGCCGCCGCGTCGATGCCGAAGGCGCCGCCGGAGACGACCGTCCAGCCCCGCTCGGCCAGTCCGTAGCCGAGTTCGGTGGCGACGTGGTTCCCGTACGCGGTGGCGGCCCGGGCGCCGACCACCGCGACGGACCGCTCGAACGCCTCGCCGAGCGGCCAGGAGCCGCGTACCCAGAAGCACAGCGGTGGGGCGGTCTCCCGGTCGACGCGGCGGCGGGCGTCGGGGAGGCGGAGGTCGCGCAGCTCACCGACCCGCGCCGGCCATTCGTCGTCGGTCGGAACGACGACGCGCGCGCCCAGCCGGTCCGTACGGGCCAGCGCCTCGGCGGCCACCGCCCGCGGATCCCGCTCGGCGCGGCGGGCCGCCACGGTGGCCCGGAGGGAGTCGTCCGACCCGCCACCGTCGAGCAGCAGGTCGAGCGCGCCGACCGGGCCATGCTCCTCGACCAGGTGGTGGACCGACCGGGTGCCCGGCTCGGTGAGCCAGGTCAGGGCCACGCGGGCCAACGTCTGCTCCTCGGCGTCGCTCACGTTCCCTCTCCCGTCCTCAGTTGGATGGCCTCTCGGACGTCCTCCCGGTCCGGTCGGTCCCGGCCGTCGAGGTCGGCGATGGTCCAGGCCAGCCGGACGATCCGGTCGAAACCCCGAGCGGAGACCGAGCCGGAGTCCAGCCGCGTGCGCAGCTCGGCGGTGTCCTTCCCGGCCAGCCGCCACGGTGGGCGTCGCAGGTCCGGGCCGGGTATCTCGGCGTTGAGTCGTCGGCCGAGGGGCGCCCACCGCGCGCGGGCCGCCTCCCGGGCGACGGCCACCCGGCGCGCCACCGTGGCCGACGACTCCCGGTCGACGGTGGCCTCCATCAGCTCGGCCGCCCGCACCGGCGGCAGTCGCACCTGCACGTCGATCCGGTCCAGCAGGGGACCGGACAGTCGCCCGAGGTAACGCCGGCGGACCTGCGGCGCGCACTCGCAGTACGCGTCACCGGCCGGCTTGGCGCACGGGCACGGGTTAGCAGCGAGGACCAGTTGGCTCCGCGCCGGGTACTCGGTGCCGCCCCGGCTCCGCGCCAGCTGCACCCGCCCGTTCTCCAGCGGCTGGCGGAGCGCCTCCAGTGCCCCCTTGCTGAACTCGGGTGCCTCGTCGAGGAAGAGGACTCCTCGGTGGGCGAGGGAGACCGCGCCGGGTCGCGCCAGCCCCGACCCGCCGCCGACCAGCGACGCGACGGTGGCGGTGTGGTGCGGCGCCTGGAACGGCGGCCGGCGCAGCAGGCGCCCGTCCGCCGGCAGCAGGCCGGCGATCGAGTGCAGCGCCGTCACCTCCAACGCGGCCTCGTCGTCGAGCTCGGGCAGCAGCGACGGAAGCCGTTCGGCGAGCATGGTCTTCCCCGCGCCGGGCGGGCCGAGCAGCGCCAGGTGGTGGCCACCGGCGGCGGCCACCTCCAACGCGCGGCGGCCCAGGTCCTGGCCGGCGACGTCGGCCAGGTCGGGGCCGTCCGGACCCGGCGGTGGGTCCGCCGTCTCCGGCTCGATCAGCGGTACGCCGTCGCGGACGAAGGCGACCAGCCGGTGCAGCGTGTCCACCGCCCGGACCCGGATTCCCGGGATGACGGCCGCCTCCGCGGCGTTGCCCACCGGGACGATCACCCGGTCGACGCCCGCCTTCGCCGCCGCCGCCACCATCGGCAGGACGCCGCGCACCGGCCGGACCGTGCCGTCCAACCCCAGCTCACCGAGGATCGCCACCCGCTCCAGCGGCAGTAGGGGCAGTTCCCCGGAGCCGCCCAGCAGAGCCGCCGCGATGGCCAGGTCGAAGGCCGAGCCGAACTTCGGCAGGGTCGCCGGCAGGAGGTTCAACGTGATCCGGCGGTTGGGCCAGCGCTGGCCGGAGTTGACGACCGCCGCTCGGACCCGGTCCCGAGCCTCGTAGAGGGCCGTGTCCGGCAGCCCGGAGATCACCACCGCCGGCAGGCCGGGAGCGAGATCCGCCTCGACCTCCACCAGGTGCCCGGTCACGCCGACCAGGCCCACGCAGAGCACCTTCGCGTAACTCACGCGGGGACCCCGCCGTCGTGCCGGCGCATCTAGAACGCCCCCTTGAGGTGCTCGACGCGGGCGGCGCCGGCGGGACCGAGGCGTACCGAGATCACGTCGAAGCGCACCTCGTCGGCGGTCGTGCCGGTCTCGCCCAGCCACCGGGCGGCCAGCCCACGCAGTCGGCGGGCCTTGGCCGGCACGACCGCCTCGGCCGGGCAGCCGAAGTCGTCCGTACGACGGGTCTTCACCTCGCAGAAGGCAAGCACCGGCCCGTCCCACGCGATGATGTCGATCTCGCCGGCCGTACAGCGCCAGTTCCGCGCCACCGGCCGCAGCCCGGCTCCGATCAGGTGCCGTACGGCGCACCGCTCGCCGTACGCGCCGACCGCCTGGTTCCGCTTCGTCATGTCCGGCACGGTGCCGCGTACGCCCGGCGGCGCGCAGCCCCCGACGGCCCGCCTGTGGACGACGGAGGCGCCTGTGGACAACCGGACGATCATGCCCCGGGTGTGCTAAGTCCGACCGTCGCCCCGGCGGAACTGGTGACGTTGCGTCAACGGGCGATGACGGGAGCCTGAACGGTGCGGCCCGTCCGACCCGGGGCCGAGGGGCAAATGGCGCCCGCGGATCCGGTCGCATACGGTGCCGACGTGGACGGACGACGGAGCTTTGCCGACGACCAGGAGTCGCGTTGGTATCCCGGGGGACGTGACCGAGGCTACGGGGACCCGGACTGGCGCAAGGGGGCCGAGGCCCGGTACCGGGACGACGACCCGCGTCCTCCCGAGCAGCGTGGCGGCGACGACGACCGCTACGGCGACCCCGGCGCGGGCGCCGGCACGCGGCGCGACGCCGACCGGGGGCGGTACGGCGGCGCCGAGGATTCCGGCCGGTTCGCGATCACCGAGGGTGACTCCGGCCGCTTCTCGGCCCTCGACGACGACTCGGGACGGTTCGGCGCGGTGAGCGCGTACGGGGACGTCCGCACCGAGACCGAGGGTTACCGCGCGAGCCGCGCGCGGCGGGCCGATCCGGATTCGCCGGAGACGTCGGGGGAGCTGCCCGGCGAGCGGAGCGGGCGCCGTGCCGCCCGCGAGTCGCGCGACGGCCTGACGGCGTCGAGCGCCGACGTGCTGGCCGGCGGCGGTCCCGTCGCCGACCCGACCCGGCCGGCGCCGCTGGGCGGTTACCCGATCGTCGGCCCCAAGCCGGCCGAATCGCCCCAGACGCCCCACCCGCTGGAGATGCCGACCGGTCCGATGCCACCGGTCGGCCTCCGGATGGACGGTCCGCCGGGAGAGATGCCGTACCCGCCGGTGGTCGCCCCGCCCGCCGGCTCCCCGGCCGGTGACGGGGTCTACCGCACCCGCCGCCCGGTGCTGGCGGTGCTCTTCGCCGTACTGACCCTCGTCTTCGAGATCCCCGCGCTACGGGTGCTGCTGGACGGGCTGACCGGCGACCCGGTGTCGTCGGCGAACGTCGTGGTGGGGACGCTCCTCGTCTGCGGCCTGCCGATCTTCGCCACCGGGCTGTACGGACTGCGTACCGGTGGGCTGTCGCTCGCCGAGGGGAATCGGGGCTGGCTGCGTCCGCCGACGGCGTACCTGACGGTGGGCCTGGTGCTCTTCCTGGCCGCCGCCCTCGCGGCCGGCTGACCGATGTCCGTGCGCGTGCCGGCCGGGCCCGTCGGCCGGCCGGCATGCCGTGTTAAGCGGGGGCCCTTCCTCTACCGCAGGCGTTAACGGGGGGCCCTTCCTTACATCCCGGGGGTGGGGTGGTCGGGGAGGGGCGTACACTGGTCGACTGGCGACCGCCTACGTGCGGTCGACCTCGCGCGCCCTCTCCACGAGTCTCGTGGGGCGACGGCCTCCCTGGTCCCGATCTTGGTCGGGTCCGCCATGGCCGACGACCGGGCGCCAGGATGCCCGGCCGCCGGCCGGGCGTGACAACCAGGGACGTCAGGAGTACCCCACCATGGCCGTCGTGACCATGCGCCAGCTGCTGGAGAGCGGTGTCCACTTCGGGCACCAGACCCGGCGCTGGAACCCGAAGATGAAGCGCTTCATCTTCACCGAGCGCAACGGTATCTACATCATCGACCTGCGCCAGACCCTCGACTACATCGAGAAGGCCTACGAGTTCGTGCGCGGGACCGTCGCCGAGGGTGGCAGCATCCTCTTCGTCGGCACCAAGAAGCAGGCCCAGGAGGCCATCGCCGAGCAGGCGACGCGGGTCGGTCAGCCGTACGTCAACCACCGTTGGCTCGGTGGCATGCTGACCAACTTCCAGACGGTGTACAAGCGCCTGCAGCGGATGAAGGAGCTGGAGGCCCTGGGTGACCTGACCGGCACCGCCGCCGGTTACACCAAGAAGGAGACCCTGCAGCTGTTCCGCGAGAAGACCAAGCTCACCAAGACCCTTGGTGGCCTGCGGGACATGCAGAAGCTCCCGGCCGCGGTCTGGATCGTGGACACCAAGAAGGAGCACATCGCCGTCGACGAGGCCCGCAAGCTGGGCATCCCGGTGATCGCGGTGCTCGACACCAACTGCGACCCGGACGAGGTCGACTTCCCGATCCCGGGCAACGACGACGCGATCCGTTCGGCCGAGCTGCTGACCCGGGTCGTGGCCGCCGCCGTCGCCGACGGCCTGATCGCGCGCTCCGGCCGTCGTCGGGGCACCGACGAGAAGCCGGAGCCGGGCGTCGCCACCGACGAGCCGCTGGCCGAGTGGGAGCGCGAGCTGCTGGAGGAGCCGAAGAAGGCCGACGAGCAGCCCGCGCAGCAGGCCGAGCAGCCGGCCGAGCAGCCGGCCGAGCAGCCGGCGGTCGCCGCCGCGGAGTGACCGCGCCGCCGCTTCCCCACCGTCCGATTTCCCGGCCGGTGGGGAGCGGCAGGTACGCCGGGCACATCGCGCCCGGATCCGGGTAACCGGCACCACAGACCATCCCACCCGCCGTCTCCAACACCGAAGAGAGAGCCATGTCCAACTTCACCGCCGCGGACGTCAAGAAGCTCCGCGACCTGACCGGCGCCGGCATGATGGACAGCAAGAAGGCGCTGACCGAGGCCGAGGGCGACTTCGACAAGGCCGTCGAGATCCTGCGCGTCAAGGGCGCCAAGGACGTCGGCAAGCGTGCCGGCCGGACCGCCGCGAACGGGCTCGTCGCCCACTCCGGCAAGGCCCTGCTCGAGCTGAACTGCGAGACCGACTTCGTCGCCAAGACCGAGGCGTTCATCGCGCTGGCCCAGCAGCTCGTCGAGCACGGCGAGCGGGCGGCCGTCAGCAACGCCGAGGAGCTGCTCGCCAGCGAGCTGAACGGCAAGACGGTCGCGGACCTGATCCAGGAGCAGTCCGCCAAGATCGGCGAGAAGCTGGTTCTCAACCGGTTCGCCAAGCTGGACGGCACCGTCGCGGTCTACCTGCACCGCAAGAGCCAGGACCTGCCCCCGGCGGTCGGCGTGCTCGTGGAGTACTCCGGCAAGACCGACGAGGCCGGTGACGCCGACGCGCGTGCCACCGCCATGCAGATCGCCGCGATGCGGCCGAAGTACCTCACCCGGGACGAGGTGCCGGCCGAGGTCGTCGAGTCCGAGCGGCGCATCGCCGAGCAGACGGCCCGCGAGGAGAACAAGCCCGAGGCGGCGCTGCCGAAGATCGTCGAGGGTCGGGTCAACGCGTTCTTCAAGGACTACGTCCTGGTCGAGCAGGCGTCGGTCGCCGACAACAAGAAGACGGTGAAGCAGATGCTGGCCGAGGCCGGCATCGAGGTCAGCCGCTTCGTCCGGTTCGAGGTCGGCCAGGCCTGAGCCGTTCCCGGGCGTGCGGACGCCCGGGGCAGGGAAACGTCGACGAGGAGGCCGCCGGTGTACGTGACAGGCACCGCGGCCTCCTCGTCACATAGGGTCTGCTACGGCAGTTTCGCGGTACGCGGCGCCCGGGGCGCGCGCATGGGAGAGGGCGGGGCGGATGACGCAGGTTGTGAGTGACCGGAGTCTGGCGGCGGACGATCCGACGGCGCCGCCCCCCGGCCGGTCCCGCCGGGTGGTGCTGAAGCTCTCCGGTGAGGTGTTCGGCGGGGGCGCGATCGGGGTCGACCCGGACGTCGTCCAGGCCATCGCCCGGCAGATCGCGACCGTGGTGCGTCGAGGCGTACAGGTCTCCGTGGTCGTGGGCGGCGGCAACTTCTTCCGGGGCGCCGAGCTGCAGAAGCGCGGCATGGACCGGGCGCGCGCCGACTACATGGGCATGCTGGGCACCGTGATGAACTGCCTGGCGTTGCAGGACTTCCTGGAGAAGGAGGGCATCGAGACCCGCGTGCAGAGCGCGATCACGATGGCCCAGGTCGCCGAGCCGTACATCCCGCTGCGCGCGATCCGCCACCTGGAGAAGGGCCGCGTGGTCATCTTCGGCGCGGGTGCCGGCATGCCGTACTTCTCCACCGACACGGTCGCCGCGCAGCGCGCGCTGGAGATCCGGGCCGACGTGGTGCTGATGAGCAAGAACGGCGTGGACGGCGTCTACACCGCCGACCCCCGGCTGGACCCGACCGCCAGCAAGTTCGACTCGATCACCTTCTCCGAGGTGCTGCGCCGCAACCTGCGGGTGGCCGACGCCGCGGCGTTCAGCCTCTGCATGGAGAACGGCCTGCCGATGCTGGTCTTCGGCGCGCAGGGCGACGACACCATCATCCGGGCCGTGGGTGGCGAGCAGATCGGCACGCTGATCACCACCTGAGCGATCCGGCGGCGACCACAGCGGTCCTGGCGACACGACAAGCCCACCACGAGCACAGAAGGAGGCGAGGAGACCGGTGATCGACGACACCCTCCTCGAGGCCGAGGACAAGATGGAGCGTGCCATCGAGCACGCCAAGGAGGAGTTCGGCGCCATCCGCACCGGTCGCGCCAACGCCGCCATGTTCTCCAAGATCATCATCGACTACTACGGCAGCCCCACGCCGCTGCCGCAGATGGCGTCCATCGGGGTTCCCGAGCCCCGGATGGTCATCATCAAGCCGTACGACAACTCGCAGATCAACGCCATGGAAAAGGCGATCCGCGATTCCGACCTCGGCGTCAACCCGAACAACGAGGGCAACCAGCTGCGCATCCTGCTCCCCCAGATGACCGAGGAGCGCCGCCGCGAGATGATCAAGGTGGCCCGGCACAAGGGTGAGGAGGCCAAGGTGGCCATCCGCAACATCCGGCGCAAGGGCAAGGAAGAGCTGGACCGGCTGGTCAAGGACGGCGAGGTCGGCGAGGACGACGGCCGCCGCGCCGAGAAGGACCTGGACGACCTGACCCAGAAGTTCGTGGCCGGCGTCGACGAGCTGGTCAAGCACAAGGAAGCCGAACTGCTGGAGGTCTGACCCCACCGGCGACCGACCCACGGCACCGGCGCCGCCCTCGCGGGCATGCGACCGGTGCCGTCGTCGTCCGCGCGGCCGTCCAGGTCCGCAGGGGTGAGGGGCGGCGTCCGGGGTACGGAATTCCCGGGTGCAGTAGGCTCGGCACGATTCCCGGCCACCCTGCGGTGAACGGTGGGGATCGGCCGGCCGACGAACCGGTCAACTGGACGGAACGCTCGCTCGGGTAGGGGATGGTTGTGGTTGTGCGTCATGTGGTCCGTCTCGCGCCGCGTACGTCCGGTGCCTGATGTCCCACCTCGACCCGTACGGCAGCGCCGATCCCCGCGGACGGGAACGGCCGGACCGTCCCGCCCCCACGTCCGGTCTGCCCTGGCCGGAGCCCGACATCGAGCCCGCCGCACGGGCCCGACGTCCCGGCCTCGCCTCTGACACGTACGCCGAACCGCGCACCCGCCCCTGGCCGGGACCTGACGGCGGCACCCGGCACCACGGGGACACCCCCGCCGCCCCCGGTGACCGGGGCGGCCACGAGCACCCGGCCGAGCCGCACCGGCACGGCGATGTCGTGCCTCCCCCGTACACCGGCCTGCCCGACGGTCGGGGCCCCGACGGCCACCAGCCGACGGCGCAGTTCGAGGCGGTCCGGGAGATCGAGCCGGACGCGGGCCCGGAGAGCGACCCGGAGCGGTCTGCCGGCCGGGGGCAGCGTGGCCGGCGCCGGGCCGGCGCCAGCCGCTCGGCGGACGGTCAGCGAGCCCCCAGCCGGGCCGGCCGTAACCTGCCGGCGGCCATCGGGGTGGGCCTGTGCCTCGGCGCCCTGATCGTGGTCCCGCTCGGTCTCTACCCGCCGGCCTTCCTGCTGGTGCTGGCGGGCGCGGTGGGCGTGGGCATCTGGGAGATGGTGCGCGCGGTACGCCGGGCCGACGCGCATCCGCCGCTGGTGCCGCTGGTCGCCGGCGGCATTCTCACCGTCGGGCTCGCGTGGTTCGCCGGTCTCGACGCGCTCACCCTCGGCCTCGTGGTCACCCTGCTGGGGACGCTGGTCTGGCGTCTCGGCGACGGGTCGCGCGGCCTCGCCCGGGACCTGACCGCGGCGACCGTGATCACGGTGTACGTGCCGTTCCTCGCCGGGTTCGCCGCCCTGCTCGCGGCGGCGCCCGACGACGGTCCGCTCCGGGTGCTGGTGACCGTGGTGGCGGTGGTGCTCTCCGACACCGGCGGGTACGCGGCCGGGGCGAACTTCGGCAAGCGCCCGATGGCGCCCACCATCAGCCCGAAGAAGTCCTGGGAGGGCTTCGCCGGGTCGGTCACCGCGGCGGCGGTGGGCAGCGCCCTGCTGCTGTGGCTCCTCTTCGACGTGGCCCCCTGGTGGGGGGCGCTGTTCGGGGTGGCCGTGTCCTGCGCCGCCGTCCTCGGTGACCTCGCCGAGTCGATGATGAAGCGGGACCTGGGCATCAAGGACATGAGCAACCTGCTTCCCGGGCACGGCGGCCTGATGGACCGGCTCGACTCGATCCTGTTCGCGGTGCCCACCGCGTACCTGCTGCTGGCGGTCTACGTCCCGGTGACGGGGTGAGGTGTGAATCACCCTCCGGATTCGGCTCCGGCCGGGCGGCCGGGGGCGATTCGGCACCTCCGGACAGGTGCCTCGCCCGAACGGCGTGACAGACTGGATCCGCCATGACGAGTCTTCCCCTGATCCCCGTCGACCCGGACGCCGCCGGATCCCGCCGCGCTTCGATGCCGCCGCAGCACCTTGCCGACCTGGACCTCGCCGGTCGTCGGGCCCTGCTGGGCGAGCTGGGTGAGCCGGCCTTCCGCGCCACGCAGATCTCGACCCACTACTTCGGGCGGCTGGTCCGGGACCCGGAGCAGATGACGGACCTGCCGGCCGCCACCCGCGCGAAGCTTGCCGACCGGCTGCTGCCGCGCCTGCTGACCCCGGTGCGGGAGCTGGCGTGCGACGACGGAGCCACCCGCAAGGCGCTCTGGCGCCTGCACGACGGCTCGCTCGTGGAGAGCGTGCTGATGGGCTACCCGGACCGGGTGACCGTCTGCATCTCCAGCCAGGCCGGCTGCGGCATGGCCTGCCCCTTCTGTGCCACCGGCCAGGCCGGGCTGACCCGCAACCTGTCCACCGCCGAGATCGTCGACCAGGCCGTCTACCTGGCCGGCGTCGCCGCCTCCGGCGCGGTGGCCGGTTCACCGCCCCGGCTGTCGCACGTCGTCTTCATGGGCATGGGCGAGCCGCTGGCCAACTACAACCGGGTGGTCGCGGCGATCCGTCGGCTGGTCACGCCCGCGCCCGAGGGGCTCGGCCTCTCGCAGCGGCACATCACCGTTTCCACGGTCGGTCTGGTTCCGGCCATCCGCCGACTGGCCAGCGAAGACCTCTCAGTGACCCTTGCGCTGTCGTTGCACGCCCCTGATGATGAGCTGCGCGACGAACTCGTGCCGGTCAACCAGCGCTGGAAGGTATCCGAGGTGCTGGACGCGGTGTGGGACTACGCAGGTCGGACGGGCCGTCGCGTGTCGATCGAGTACGCGATGATCAAGGACGTGAACGACCAGCCGTGGAGAGCCGATCTGCTCGGGCGGCTGTTGGCCGGCAAGCTGGCCCACGTGAACCTCATCCCGCTCAACCCGACGCCGGGCAGCCGCTGGGACGCGAGCCCGAAGCCGGTCGAGCGGGAGTTCGTCCGGCGGTTGCGCGAGGCCGGGGTGTCCACCACCGTGCGGGACACCCGGGGACGCGAGATCGACGGGGCGTGTGGGCAGCTGGCCGCCGCGGAGGACAGCGACACCGTTGGGGCCGGGGAGACACCGTGACCGGGCGTAGCGAACGAGACCAGGAGACATAGTGGCGAGTCAGGGTCAGCGTTTCCGGCGTAAGGCGCTCCGCCGGGGATACAAGGTCGACGAGGTGGACGCCTTCCTGGACCGGGTCGAGGCCACTCTCGCCGGCCAGCCTCTCGGCGCGCCCGTGGCATCCCAGGAGGTCCACGACGTCGTCTTCCGGGTCCGCTTCAACGGCTACGACGAGTGGCAGGTCGACCTGCACCTCGACCGGGTGGAGCGGCAGCTGGCCGAGCTGGAGGAGCGCGGCGGCGTCGGACGCGGCTCCGACCCCCGGCTTCCCGACCGGCTCGGCCCGCCCGACCGCATGGGCCCCCCGATGCGGGACGACCGCGGCATGTCCCCCGTTCCGCAGCCGATGCCGCCCCGGGTGATGCCGGCGCAGCCCGGTCCCCCCGCCGACCGTTACGGCCGTTACGACGAGCCGACCGGCGCTTTCGCCGGCGGTTACGACGCCCCGCGCGGTGGCTACGAGCCGTCCCGCGGCCCGGGCGGCCCCGGCGCCCCGATGGGTCCGGGTGGCCCGATGGGCCCCGGTGGCCCGGGGCACGGTGGCCCGCAGCGTGGCCTGCCCGCCGGTCCCGGTGGCTACGGGCAGGAGGGTCCCGGTGGCTACGGTCCTCCGGATGCTCCCGGCGGCTACGGCCAGGAGGCTCCCGTCGGCTACGGCCAGGAGGCTCCCGTCGGCTACGGCCAGGAGGAGCCGCGATTCGACGGCTTCGAGGCCGGCCGGCACGGCCGTACCGACATGACCGCCGAGATCCGCATGCCCGACCGTGACCTGCGCGGCCGTGGCCCCGGCGGTCCGCCGGTGCCGGCCCAGCAGGGCTTCGGCGGCCCCGGGATGCCCGGTCCGCCCGCCGTGCCCGGCCCGCCGGCCGCCGGCCCGCCCGCCGTGGCCGGCCCGCCGATGGCCGGTCCGCCCGGCAGTGACCTCTACCGGGTCGACCAGATCCGGCGCAGCTTCCAGGTCCGCCGGTTCGGCAGCGGGTACGACCCGGACCAGGTCGACCGCTTCTTCGAGACCCTCCTGGGCGGCATGCAGGGGCGCAACCCGATGCCGGTGAACCCGCGGGACCTCGACACGCTCCGCTTCGGGCTGGTGCAGGGCGGCTACTTCGAGGCCGAGGTCGACGCCGCGCTGAAGGACGTGCAGGACATCCTGCTCGGCCGCTGACCGCGTACGACGAGGGCCCGCTCCCCGGGTGGGGGCGGGCCCTCGTGTCGTCCGGTGGGCCGGCGCGGCGTCAGGAGCGCAGGCCGTTGCGGCGCAGCACCGTGTCGCCGATGACGATGACCAGCAGCAGCAGGGCGATCCCGAAGAGCCAGATGTGCTCGACCCTGCCCTGCTCGTTGCCGCAGAAACCCATCAACATCAGGAACACCGCCGAGAGCACCGCGCCGATGCGTCCGGACTTGCGGTGCCCCGGCTTGTGCTGGTCCGGCGCCGTTACCGGCTCGCTTCCTGCCACTGTCGGTCCTTCCCTCGCGATCAGATCTCCGGATAGTCTGGCACGCCCCACGCCGGGCCCGGCGCAGGGTCCGACGTGATGGAGAGCGCATGACGCGCGAGGACGACCGCGAGCTGTTGAAGACGGCGTACGAGGCGTGGGAGGCGGAGAACTGGCCGGTCGCCGGGGAACTGCTGGAGCGCCTGGCGCGGCGGCACCCGGATCTTCCCCCGTCCGGAACGTGGTGGTACGACGCCGCACTGGCCTACAAGTTCCTGCGTAACTGGGCCAAGGCGTACGAGCTCGGACGGGAGGCGGCGGCCCGGGCGAATCGAGGGGCCGAGGACCCGGCGTTCTGGAACCTGGGCATCGCCGCGACGATCATGGAGGACTGGCCCACCGCCCGGGACGCCTGGCAGGGCTACGGCCTCCCCGTCCCGGACGGCGACGGCGAGGTCCTGGCGGACTTCGGGGCCACCCCGGTCCGGCTCGTCAACGGCGAGGTGGTGTGGGCGCAGCGGCTCTGCCCGACCCGGGCGCGGGTGCTCAACGTCCCCACCCCGGAGTCCGGCCGCCGGTTCGGCGAGGTGGTGGTCCACGACGGGACGCCGAACGGCGAGCGGACGGTCGACGGGCGGACGTTCCCGGTCTTCGACGAGTTACTGCTGTTCCGGGCGTCGGACCTGCCGACCACCACCGTCGAGGTGGTCGTCGAGGAGTCCGAGGACGTCCTGGCTCTGGCCGAGTTCTTCGACGAACGCGGGTACGCGGCGGAGCCGGCCAGCGGGGTGCGGACCATCTGCGCGTGTTGCAGCGAGGGAAGTGTGAGTCAGAACCGGAACCACCAGGTCGCCGGTGGGCAGCGGGTGTACGTGGCCGCGCCGTCGGGCGAGGTAGCCGGACTCCTGGACGCCTGGTGCGCCGCCGCGCCGCAGCGACGGAGCTGGACGCCTCCGGTCGAGAGCTGACCCGGGTCCGTGGACCCGTTCTCGCGGGGGACGACCGGTACTACCGGCGTCGCGGGGCGGGGGTCAGAGTGGCTCCGGTAGCGTTCTGACGTACACCTTGTTTGTCTTTTTGAGGGGGAACTGCGGTGCGAGTGACCGGTACGGGGCACGCCAGCATGCGGATCGACACGGCCGCGGGCAGCATCCTGTGCGACCCGTGGGTCAATCCGGCCTACTTCGCGTCCTGGTTCCCGTTCCCCGACAACTCCCTCCTCGACTGGAAGGCCCTGGGCCAGGTCGACTACCTGTACGTGTCGCACCTGCACCGGGACCACTTCGACGCCAAGCACCTGCGCGACTTCGTGTCCAAGGACGCCACCGTCCTGCTCCCCGAGTTCCCGACCTCGGAGATGGAGGACGAGCTGCGGGAGCTGGGCTTCACGAAGTTCCTCAAGGCGCCGAACGAGCAGGTCGTGGAGCTGCCCGGTGGCCTGAAGATCATGATTCAGGCGCTGACCAGCCCGACCGACGGCCCGATCGGCGACTCGTCGCTGTGGGTGGAGTACGACGGGGTGCGCCTGCTCAACCAGAACGACGCCCGCCCCACCGACCTGAGCGTCTTCGCCGAGCTGGGCCACGTACACGCGCACATGCTCCAGTTCTCCGGCGCGATCTGGTACCCGATGGTGTACGAGCTGCCGCAGGCGGCGAAGACCGCGTTCGGCAAGCAGAAGCGGGACCGGCAGTTCGACCGCACCTGGCGCTACATCGACGACCTGAAGGCCGACAACGTCTTCCCGATCGCCGGTCCGCCGTGCTTCCTGGACGACGCGCTGTGGCAGTTCAACGACATCCACGGCGACGAGGGCAACATCTTCCCCGACCAGTCGGTCTTCCTGGCCGAGTACGCGAAGGTCGGCGGCACCAACGGCATCGTGCTGCTGCCGGGCAGCGTCGCCGAGGTCACCACGGAGGGCACCACCACCACGCACCCGGTGCCGGTGGAGGAGTACTTCGCGAACAAGACCGCGCACCTGGAGGAGATGCGGGAGCGCAAGCGCCCGATCATCGAGGCGGAGAAGGCGTCCTGGCGGCACCCGGAGATCGACGTGCTGGCCGAGATGAAGCGCCGCATCGAGCCACTGCTGGACGAGTCGATCTACCTCGCCAAGGGCGTCGGGGGCCCGGTCCGCTTCGACCTCGTCGGGTACGACGGTGAGAGCGTCGAGTCGATCGTGGTGGACTTCCCCGGCAAGGAGGTCCGGCCGTACGCGGACGAGAAGGTCCGCTACCGCTTCCGCACCGAACGCGCGCTGATCGAGCACCTGTTCCACATCGGCGAGGTGGACTGGGTCAACTCGCTCTTCCTGTCCTGCCGCTTCTCGGCGGCCCGGATCGGCCAGTACAACGAGTTCGTCTACGCCTTCTTCAAGTGCCTGTCGAGCGAGCGCCTCCAGTACGCCGAGGGCTGGTACGACGAGCACGAGCGGGCCGTCGACGCCGAGGACATCACCCTCGGCGACTGGGTCGTGCAGCGCCGCTGCCCGCACCTGAAGGCGGACCTGAGCCGGTTCGGCATCGTCGAGGGCGACCAGCTCACCTGCCAGCTGCACGGCTGGCGGTTCGACCTGCCCAGCGGCCGTTGCCTGACCAGCGTCGGGCACAAGGTCCGCGCCCACCGGGCCGACGAGCACACCCCCGCCCCGGCCGGCGGGGCGCTCACCTGAGCGTGCGCCCCGCTCGGTCCACGCGTTAAGAAGGGGCCCTTCCTCTACCCCAGGCGTTAAGCGGGGGCCCTTCCTTACACCTTCAGGTCGGTGAGGATGCGTCGGGCGGCGTTGTGGCCGGCGGCGCCGATCACGCTGCCGGCCGGGTGGCAGCCGGCGCTGCCCGCGTACACGCCGTCGATCCCGGTCGCGTACGGCATGCGGTCGGTGAACGAGACGGTGTTGTCGACGTGGTGGATGTGCCCGCCGGTGATGCCGAAGTGCGCCTCGATGCCGGGCGGGGGAAGCGGCACCGCGTCGGCGATCAGGTCGGCGGTGCCTGGGGCGTACCGCTCGCAGATGGCGATCAGCCTGTCCACGTACCCGGGCAGGGCCTCGTCCCACGTCGTGCCGGCCGGCGCGTACGGCACGGACTGCACGAACAGCGCCGACGAGTGGTGGCCGGCGGGGTCGGACAGCGACGGGTCGACGGTGGTGTGCAGGTACCACTCGATCGTCGGCTCCTCGGGCAGCCGCCCGGCCTGCACGTCGGCCCACATCGCGCGCAGCGCCGCCATCGGCGAGCCGCCACCCGAGCCGACCAGGGACGCCGAGCCGGGCAGCAGATGGATCGTCGAGCCGAACGGGCTCGGGGCGTCGGCGGGCAGGCAGGAGAAGCGGGGCAGACCGGTCAGCGCCAGGTTGAGTTTCAGCGTGGTGCCGGGGCGGCGGACCGCGGCCATCCGTTCACCGAGGCCCGCCGGGAGCGCACCGTCGGGCAGCAGGTCCATCAGGCGGTACGGGTCGCACGCCCCGAGCACGACCTCGGCGGACACCTGCCGACCGTCGGCCAGCACGACGCCGCCGGCCGCGCCGCCGTCCAGGGTGATCGCCTCGACCGGCGTACCGCTGAGGATCCGCGCGCCGGCGGCCCGGGCGGCGTCGGCGAAGGTGCGGGACACGGTGCCCATGCCGCCCTCGGCGATCATCCAGGTGCCGTCCGCGCCGGGCAGGCGGCACATGTTGTGCACCAGGAAGTTGTGCCCGGTGCCCGGGTCGTCGGGGCCGGCGTTGAGGCCGGAGAGGCCGTCGGTGACCGCGTACATGCTGACCAGCAGTTCGGAGCGGAACTCGAAACGGGCCAGGTGGTCGGCGACCGACCCGCGGACCAGGTCGACGAAGACCTGCCGCAGCGCGGGCCGCACGTACCGCTCGGCGGTCTCCTCCACCGGCAGCGGCTCCGACAGCCAGGCGGGCGCGAGATCCTCGCGGAGGGCGGCCAGCTCGGCCTGGAGCGCGTCGTCGGCGGCCACGTCGGCGGGGGAGAAGAACTCCGCGAGCTGGCGCCGGGTCGCGGCGTGGTCGCTGCCCATCAGCAGGTACGGCGACCCGGGACCGCCCGGGGTGGGCAGGAAGTAGTGCGGGTCCCGCCGCAGCACCGGGATCGTCACGTCGAGCGTGGCGAGCAGTTCGGGCGGCATCAGGCCGAGCAGGTACGAACCGGTGGAGTGGCGCAGCTCGGGCACCTTCGGGAACGGGTTCTCGGTGCGCGTCGCTCCGCCGATCACCTCGGCCGCCTCCAGTACCAGCACGTCCAGCCCGGCGCGCGCCAGCATGATCGCGGACACCAGCCCGTTGTGCCCCGCACCGACGACGACGACGTCCACCCGCTCCGGCAGCCCCTGCTCACCCATGCCGCCGAACCTAACCCCTCCCCGCCGGCCGGTCACCCCCAGCTCAGGGGTGGGTGGGGTGGAGTTGGGTGGCGAAGGTGGCCAGTTCCAGTTCG
This sequence comes from Micromonospora sp. BQ11, assembly GCF_052068135.1. Classification (NCBI taxonomy): domain Bacteria; kingdom Bacillati; phylum Actinomycetota; class Actinomycetes; order Micromonosporales; family Micromonosporaceae; genus Micromonospora; species Micromonospora sp. BQ11. The sequence continues at coordinate 812,452 of NZ_JBQHDB010000001.1, forward strand.
AAGAGGTGTTCGGCGTCGGTCATCGCCCAGCTGATCTGGTCGAAGACCTCCATGGCGATGAGGCCGTAGAGGCGGGTCCAGCCGGACAGGAACGCCCAGGCCACCTCGATCGGGACCTCGCCGTGGCTCTGGCGCAGTGGTTCCAGTCGCCCGCCCAGGTGTCGTTCCAGGACCTCGGCGGGGGGAGTGGGGAACGGGGAGCGGTGCCACAGGTGGAGCAGCGGCTGCACGAAGACCGCACCGAAGCGGGCGCCGGGATGGTCGGGATCGACGCACCCCTCCACGAAGGCCTCCAGCCCGGGCGTGGGGGCGCCGAAGATCAGACCGAATTCGGCGGGATGCCCCACCGACCAGGCCCGGAAGGCACGGGCCATGGCGAGCAGTTGGGCCACCTCGTCGTCGCCGGCGTCGTCCCGGGCCGTCTCCAGGAGTGCGGTCAACTCCTCGTACAGGTCGCCGGCCAGCGCGCCGACCAGCGCCTCGAGGCTGGGGAAGTACCGGTAGATGGCCGGGGCGGTCATGCCCATGTCCCGGGCGATGGCACGCAGGGAGACCGCCTCCACGCCGCCGTCGACCAGCAGTCGCCGCGCGCCGCCCTTGATCTCGGCGACGGTCGCCGTACGCAGGCGCTCCCGTCGGGACGGTGCGGTCATCCGGTGAACCCCCTTGACTGAAGAGAACGCCGTTGCGATAGTTAACGGCGTTCACTCAAATGAGCGATGGTTACAGCTTAGCCGTCGGTGGAGGGGGAAGCGAATGTTCGCCTGGTGGGGACGGGTGGTGGTGCGGTTGCGGTGGGCGGTGCTGGCCGCCGCCCTGGTGCTGGTCGCGGTCGGGGCGACCTGGGGCGCCGGGGTCTTCGGTCAGCTGACCGGTGGAGGCTTCGACGACCCGGCGAGCGAGTCCAGTCGCGCCGCCGAGCGGATCAGCGCCGAACTGGGGCCGCAGGGCGCGGACCTCGTCGTGCTCTGGTCCAGCGACGCGACGACCGTGGACCAGCCGGCCTTTCGTGACCCGGTCGCCGCGACCGTCGACCGGCTGCGCGGGCGGGCCGAGGTGACCAGCGTGGTCACCTGGTACGACACGCAGGCCCCCGGGCTGGTCTCGACCGACCGCCGGGCCACCTACGCGGCGGTCCAGCTCCGCGCCTCCGACGAGGACGGCAAGACCGAGGCGTACGAGGCACTGCGCCCCGCCCTCGACGCGCCCGGGCTGCGGACCGAGGTCGGCGGTACCGTGGCCTTCCTGCACGACGCGAACACCCGCACCACCGAGGACATCACCCGCGCCGAGATCCTCTCCATGCCGGTGCTCCTGGTGCTGCTCGTGCTGATCTTCGGTGGCCTGGTGGCGGCGGCGACCCCGCTGCTGGTCGGCGGGTTGGCGATCCTCGGCGCGTTCGTCGCCGTCCGGCTGGTCAACCTGGTCGCCGACGTGTCGATCTTCGCGATCAACATCATCACGCTGATCGGTCTCGGCATGGCCGTGGACTACGCCCTGTTCGTGGTCAGCCGCTTCCGCGAGGAACTGGCCGCCGGCCACGACACCGCCGCCGCGATCCGCCGGACCATGGCCACCGCCGGCCGTACCGTCCTGGTCTCCGGCCTCACCATCGCGCTCGCCATGGGCAGCCTGCTGATCTTCCCGCAGGCGTTCCTGCGCTCGATGGGCCTGGGCGGGATGGCCGCCGTCCTGGTCGCCATGCTCGCGGCACTCACCGTGCTGCCGGCCCTGCTCGCGGTGCTCGGCCACCGCATCGACGCGGTGCGCGTACCGATGCCGTGGCGGCGTGGTTCGCGCAGCGGGCGGCCGGCGACGGGGGCGTCCGGCGGCGCCTGGGCCCGGATCGCGCGGAGCGTGATGCGGCGTCCGGTGCGCTACCTGGTCGGGGTGGTGCTCCTGCTCGGGCTGCTGGCGGTGCCGTCGCTGCGGATGCAGTTCGGCGGCTTCGACGAGCGGGTGCTGCCGGCGGACGCCGCGCCCCGGGTGGTGTCCGAGCGGATCGCCGACGAGTTCCCCGGCGGCACGGTCGCGCCGATCGACGTGCTGGTGTCGGGCGCCGACCCGGCGCGGACCCAGGCGTTCGCCGACCGGATCGCCGCGGTCCCGGGCGTCACCGGCGTGCAGGTGGTGGCCAACCGCGACGTCTCGACGCTGCTGGCCGTGGGCTATCCGGGGGAGCCGACCGGCGACGTGGCCCAGGACATCGTCCGGGAGGTGCGCGCGCTGCCCGTGCCCGACGGGGCGGAGGTGCTCGTCGGGGGCCGGCCCGCCGCCGACCGGGACCTGCTGGACAGCCTCGGCGACCGCCTGCCGTGGATGGCCCTGCTGATGGCCGCGGCGACGCTGGTGCTGCTCTTCCTCGCGTTCGGTTCGGTCGTGCTGCCGGTGAAGGCGGTGCTGATGAACGTGATCTCGCTCGGCGCGTCGTTCGGCGTGGTGGTCTGGATCTTCCAGGACGGCAACCTCGCCGGCCTGCTCGGGTTCACCGCGACCGGCTTCATCGAGCCCAGCAACCCGATCCTCATGCTGGCCCTGCTGTTCGGGCTGGCCACCGACTACGAGGTGTTCCTGCTGTCCCGGGTCCGCGAGGAGTGGGACCGCACCGGCGACAACACCGCCGCCGTGACCGTCGGCCTCCAGGCCACCGGCCGGATCATCACCGCCGCCGCGCTGCTGCTCATCGTCGTGGTGGCCGGCTTCGCCACCGGCTCGATGTCCTACATCAAGCTGATCGGCGTCGGCATGATCGTGGCCATCGTGGTGGACGCGACGCTGGTCCGGGCGCTGCTCGTGCCGGCGACGATGCGGCTGCTCGGCCGCGGGAACTGGTGGGCGCCGGGGCCGCTGGGCCGGGTCTACCGCCGGTACGGCATCCGGGAGACCGCCGAGCCCGAGCCGGTCGCCCCGGAGACCCGTCATCCCATGTTCACCGGATAGTGGCTTTCGTCGATGCCCCGCCGGCCCTAGCGTCGGCGGGGCATGGACCACACCCCGGGAGGTCATCCGATGGACCGTCGTACCGTCCTGCGCGCCACCGTCGCCGGTGGCGCCGCCGCCTTCTCCGGCAGCCTCTGGGCCGGCGCCGCCCTGGCCGCGCCCGCCCAGCCGGGCCCGAGCCCGTACGGGGACCTGCTCGCCGCCGACGCCAACGGTGTCCAGTTGCCCGCCGGCTTCACCAGCCGGGTGCTCGCCCGCTCGGGACAGCGGGTCGCCGGCACCTCGTACGTGTGGCACTTCGCGCCCGACGGCGGGGCCTGCTTCCCGGCCGGCGACGGCTGGATCTACGTCTCCAACTCCGAGGTCCCGCTGGTCGGCGGCGCGTCGGCGGTCCGCTTCTCCGCCGACGGGTCGGTCGCCGCGGCGTACCGGATCCTCGGCGGCACCAACGTCAACTGCGCCGGCGGGGCGACCCCGTGGGGCACCTGGCTCTCCTGCGAGGAGGTGCCGCTCGGGCGGGTCTTCGAGACCTGGCCCGACGGCAGCCGGGCCGCCGAGGCACGCACCCGGATGGGCCGCTTCACCCACGAGGCGGCGGCCTGCGACCCCGACCGGCGAGTGGTCTACCTGACCGAGGACGAGTCCGACGGCTGCTTCTACCGGTTCGTCCCGGACACCTGGGGCGACCTGCGCACCGGCCGGCTCCAGGTGCTCTGCGCCCCCACCGACCAGGTCTCCGGCCCGGTGAGCTGGCGGGACGTCCCGGACCGGGACGGCTTCCCGATCTTCACCCGCTGGCAGGTGGGCGCGGCCAAGCACTTCAACGGCGGCGAGGGCGCCTGGTACGACCGGGGCACCTGCTGGTTCACCACGAAGGGCGACAACCGGGTGTGGGCGTACGACGCGGTCAACCAGCGGCTCGACCTCGCGTACGACGACTCGCTGGTCCCGGCCGGCGCGGCCCCGCTGACCGGGGTGGACAACATCACCGGCACCGCCGGCGGTGACCTGTACGTCGCCGAGGACGGCGGCGACATGGAAATCAACGTGATCACCCCGGCCGGTGTGGTCGCCCCGTTCCTGCGCCTGCTCGGCCAGGGCTCGTCGGAGATCACCGGCCCGGCGTTCTCCCCGGACGGCAGCCGCCTCTACTTCTCCTCACAGCGCGGCTCCAGCGGCGAGCGCACCGGCAGCGGCGGCATCACCTACGAGGTGACCGGCCCGTTCCGCCGCTGACCTCCGCGCCCCGGTCCGCCGGGTCGTCGCCCGACGACCCGGCGCGGACGGCGCGCCAGCGGGACAGGGCCAGGGTGGCGGAGTAGCCGGCCAGGACGATCACGTGGAAGAGGTACAGCCAGAGCAGCACCGCCACCCCCGCGCCGATCTCGGTGAAGCCACCGAACGGCACCCCCAGGTCGATCGGCAGCGACGCGAACAGCACGAAGCCGTGCAGGAAACCGGACAGGTTCGCGGCCGTGAACGAGCCCACGCCCAGGGTCGACAACCAGTCCGGCGACGCCGGCCCGACGACCCGGAACACCCACAGCAGCACCGGGGTGAGCACCAGCCAGACCCCCAGGAACGACAGCACCACCCCGAGCGCACCGATCCAGCCGCCCTGGCGGACCAGCCCGGTGGTGGTGGGCAGCGCCAGCAGGATCGAGAACAGCAGCGCCGGAGCGGGTGCCAGGAGCGGGAGCAGCAGCAGGCGGCCCCGCCAGCCCACCAGCGACTCGTCGCTGCGCGGCACGGCCACCGAGACGAACGCCCGGCGCAGCCCCTCGCCGTACAGCGACGCGGGCAGCAGCGACGCCAGCGCCAGCAGCGGGGTCAACCCCACCCCGGCCTCGACCAGCGCGGCCACCGCGTGGGGCGCGCCGATCGCGTCCGGCAGCGCGTCCACCGCGTACGACGTGAGCCGACGGACCCGGTCCGCGCCCGCCACCAGCGCGGTCAACCAGATCGCCAGGAGCGCCACCGGCACCACGGCGATCGCCGCGTAGAAGGTGATCGCGGCGGCGTGCAGCGACAGGTCCCGTCCGCGTACCGGACGGAAGGCGGCACTGGTGATCCGCTTCGTCCGCTGCCATCCGCTGCCCACCGCGTTCCTGTTCCCCCTCGCGCCTCCGCCCACGCATTAAGATCGCCCGCCATGACCGTAGTCACCACCGAACGCCTCGTGATCCGCGACTGGACCGACGCGCCCGGCGACCTCGAGCGGATCTACGACATCTACCGGCGTGCGGAGGTCACCCGCTGGCTGTCGGCACCGGGCCTGCCGCTGACCGACGCGGCCCAGGCGGCCGAGCGGCTGGCGGCCTGGCGGGCGCGGCACGCGGGTGACGCGGGCCGGTACGGCACGTGGGCGATCGAGGTGCGGGAGACCGGTGTGGTCGCCGGCACGGTGCTGCTCCTGCCGCTGCCTCGGCGGGACCGGTCGCGGCGGACCGGGGACATCGAGGTCGGCTGGCACCTGCACCCCGACTCGTGGGGTCACGGGCACGCCACCGAGGCGGCGCGTGCGGTCGTCGCGCGGGAGTTCGCCGCCGGCACCCCACGGGTGTACGCGGTGGTCGCCCCGGGGAACGAGGCGTCGATGGCGGTGTGCCGCCGCCTCGGGATGACCCACCTCGGTCGCCGCACCGACTGGTACGGCGGCGTGGAACTGGAGACCTTCGCCCTGGACGCCACGCCCCCGAAATGATCGACTCGATGTCAGTGATGTCGGGCTGACAACCTCACCCGGACACCGCGATGTCACTGACATCGAGTCGATCATGTTCCGAGTCCGCCGAACGCCGGTAGACCTATCCTGACGCCTACCGCGGCGGAGGTGAGGTGGTCATTCATGCGGGACCGGGTTGATTCGGATGATCGACGCGACGTCGACAGGGCACTTGCGGTTGCTGTCGCCAACCGCGTGACCTCGGTGATTCCGATCTTCATCGGGCGACTCGACGGGCTGGGGCACACCGACACCTTCGACATCAAGCAGGGCGTCGAGATGAAATGGCGTGAGCTGGGGGGCGTACCGTCCTCGGGCGACCTGGAGCGGCTGGTGGTGTCGAACCTTCCCCGCTTTCGGGAAAGGGCGTTGGGTTCCGGCCTGGCGGGAGCGGACGCGGTGGCCGCGGCGGTCGACGTGATCGCGGCCCTGCTCGCCCCCTCCCGAGCAGGTGAGGACCGCCTGCCGAATGTCTCGTCCGGAGCGTTGCAGGTTGCTCTCCAGATGGACCGGACCTCTCTGCCGCCCCCGTTGGACGCCAGCAGTTGGTTGGCCTTCGAACTGAGGGGGCAGGCCGAACTCGTCGATCGTGTGGTGCCTTCGAACACGGATGTCGCGCAGGACCTCGTGTTCGCGTTGCGTAACGAGTCCGGAGCGCAGTCGATGACCTATCGCAACGCCATGCGGGCACTGCTCCGTCCCTGAGCCGTCGCGTTCGGGGAGGGCGCACACCGGCAGCGGCCAGCCCGAGCGACAGGGTGTGCACGGGACGGGTCGGGGCCGGACACGGTGTGCGACGCGGCTGTCCGAGGGCTGTGGTGGCTAGGCTGGGCCGAGCAGGATGGTCCGCTGAGGGGGTGAGCCCGGATGGCCCAGGCAGCGTTCGCGCCGGAGCCGGCACCGCAGCCCAACGAGCCGTCGTTCGACGTGCTGCGGTGGCACGACGAGCCGTGGACCGCGCAGCTCGCCCTCGACCTGTTGCCGGAGACCAACGGTCCCAAGGTTGAGGTCCTGAGCGGAAGCGTGATCGTGACCCCACACGCCGGAATCGACCACCAGTCGGTGGAACGTGAACTTCCCTATCTCCTGCACCGCGCCGCCCGTCGTGCGGGCCTGTGGGTCTACCCCGAGATCAACCTGATCTGCGGCAAGGACCTGTTCATCCCCGACATCGCGGTGCTCCGCACCTCCGGCGGCGGTCGGTCGGCCGTCGACATCCGTCAGGCCGTCCTGCTCGGGGAGATCGTGTCGCCGGGCAACCGGCGCAAGGACGTCATCGACCGCCCCCGCGAGTACGCAGCCGCGGGTGTGCCGTTCTTCCTTCGCGTGGACCTGCGCAACAGGGTGCCCACCGTCGCTCTCTTCGAGTTGAACGAGGGAGAGTACCGGCCGGTCAGCGCCGCGGCGGCGGGCAGCACCTTCACCATGACGGAGCCCTTCGCGTTCTCCGTCGACCCGGCCGACCTCCTGGACGAGGAGGCACCGGAGGAAGCAGCGCCGGAAGCGCCGGACACGGAGGGCTGAGGCTCCCGGCGGGCGCTCAGGACCCTGGGGAAGAATGGCCGCGTGACTTCTCCCCGGGACCTCGTCCTGCTCGGTTCCACCGGCTCGATCGGTACGCAGGCCATCGACATCGTGCGGCGCAACCCGGACCGGTTCCGGGTGGTGGCGCTCGGCGCGGGCGGCGGCAACGTCGAGCTGCTCGCCGCCCAGGCCCTCGAACTGGGCGTCGAGGCGGTCGGCGTGGCGAAGGCGTCCGCCGCGCAGGACCTCCAGCTCGCCTTCTACGCGGAGGCGAGCCGGCGCGGCTGGGCCACCGGCGACTTCAAGCTTCCCAAGATCGTGGCCGGGCCGGACGCGATGACCGAGCTGGCGCAGTGGCCCTGTGACGTCGTCCTCAACGGGGTGGTCGGCTCGCTGGGGCTCGCGCCGACGCTGGCGGCACTACGTGCCGGTCGTACGCTCGCGCTCGCCAACAAGGAGTCCCTCGTCGCCGGCGGCCCCCTGGTCCGGGCCGCGGTGACGCGGCCGGGGCAGATCGTCCCGGTGGACTCCGAGCACTCGGCGCTGGCCCAGTGCCTGCGCTCCGGGTCGCGGGCCGAGGTGCGGCGGTTGATCGTCACCGCCAGCGGCGGACCGTTCCGGGGCAAGCGGCGGGACGAGTTGACGTCTGTCACACCCGAGCAGGCGCTCGCGCACCCGACGTGGAACATGGGCCCGGTCGTCACGATCAACTCCGCGACCATGGTCAACAAGGCGCTGGAGGTGATCGAGGCGCACGAGCTGTTCGACGTGCCGTACGCCGACATCACCGTGATGGTGCACCCGCAGTCGGTGATCCACTCGATGGTCGAGTTCGTCGACGGCTCCACCATCGCCCAGGCCAGCCCACCGGACATGCGGCTGCCGATCGCGCTCGGCATCGGCTGGCCGGACCGGGTGGCCGACGCCGCCTCGGCGGTGGACTGGACCAAGGCCCACACCTGGGAGTTCGCGCCCCTGGACGACGAGGCGTTCCCGGCCGTCGCGCTGGCCAAGGCGGCCGGCGAGGCGGGCCGGTGCCGACCGGCCATCTACAACGCGGCGAACGAGGAGTGCGTGGCGGCGTTCGTGGCGGGACGGCTGCCCTTCCTGGGCATCGTCGACACCCTCCAGCGCGTGTTGGAGGACGCTCCCGACTTCACCGAACCAGGTACCGTCGAAGACGTGCTCACGGCGGAGTCGTGGGCGCGGGCGCACGCTCAGGAGATCATCGCGGGTTCGGTGGAAGGAGCTTGATGGCATACCTGCTCGGGGTGACGCTCTTCGCCCTCGCGATCCTCATCTCGGTGAGCCTCCACGAGGCGGGGCACATGCTCACCGCGAAGGCCTTCGGCATGAAGGTCACCCGCTACTTCGTCGGCTTCGGCCCGACCCTCTGGTCGTTCAAGCGGGGCGAGACCGAGTACGGCCTCAAGGGCATCCCGCTCGGCGGTTTCTGCAAGATCGTCGGAATGACGCCCCAGGACGACGACGTCGACCCGGCCGACGAACCCCGCGCGATGTGGCGCTACCCGGTCTGGAAGCGGACGATCGTGATGTCCGCGGGCTCGGTGACCCACTTCATCCTCGCGGTGGGCGCCCTGTGGATCATCGCGATCACCGCCGGCCTGCCGAACCCGAACTTCCCCAGCACCGAGGCGGCGATCCGCCAGGAGCCGGCGGTCATCCAGCTCTCCGAGTGCGTGGTCCCGGAGAACGCGGTGCGCGAGTGCACCGCCTCCGACGCGGCCAGCCCGGCCGCCCAGGCGCAACTGCGCGACGGCGACCGGATCACCTCGGTCAACGGCACGCCGATCGCTAACTACGGCGAGCTGCTCACCACGCTGCGCTCGCTCAAGCCGGGTGACACCGCGCAGATCGCGTACGTCCGCGACGGGCAGGAGGCCACGACCAGCACGGTGCTCGCGCAGACCCAGCGCCCGCCGCTGGACGACCCGAAGGGCGCCGTCACGGCGGTCGCCGCGCTCGGCGTCGGCCTGGTCCCGAGCACGCCCACCCGGATCGAGTACGGCCCGGTCGCCGCCGTCGGCGCCACCGCCGACTTCACCGGCGACATGGCGGTCAACACGTTCGAGGCGCTGAAGCGCATCCCGGAGAAGATCCCCGCCCTGTGGACCGCCATCACCGGCGGCGAGCGGGACGTGGACACCCCGATCAGCGTGGTCGGCGCCAGCCGGCTCGGCGGCGAGGCCGTCGAGAACGAGGCCTGGCTGCTGTTCTTCATGCTCTTCGTCTCACTGAACTTCTTCATCGGTGTGTTCAACCTGCTGCCGCTGCTGCCACTGGACGGCGGCCACATCGCCATCGCCTGGTTCGAGCGGACCCGCTCCTGGCTCTACGCCCGGCTGCGCCGCCCCGACCCGGGGCGCGTCGACTACCTCAAGCTCATGCCCTTCACGTACGCGGTGATCCTGATCGGTGGCGCGTTCACGCTGCTGACCATCACCGCGGACGTCGTCAACCCCATCACGCTCTTCTCAAGGTGAGTGCCTGAAGTGACCGCTGTCAGTCTCGGTATCCCCGCCGTACCGCCCCCGCCGCTCGCGCCGCGCCGGGCGAGCCGCCAGATCATGGTTGGCTCGGTGCCGGTCGGCGGCGGCGCGCCGGTCTCCGTGCAGTCCATGACCACGACCCTCACCTCCGACGTCAACGCGACGCTCCAGCAGATCGCCGAGCTGACCGCGTCCGGCTGCCAGATCGTCCGGGTCGCCGTACCCAGCCAGGACGACGTGGAGGCGCTGCCGGCGATCGCCAAGAAGTCGCAGATTCCGGTCATCGCCGACATCCACTTCCAGCCGAAGTACGTCTTCGCCGCCATCGACGCGGGCTGCGCGGCCGTCCGGGTCAACCCGGGCAACATCCGGCAGTTCGACGACAAGGTCAAGGAGATCGCCAGGGCCGCCGGCGACGCGGGTGTGCCGATCCGCATCGGCGTCAACGCCGGCTCGCTGGACAAGCGGCTGCTCGCCAAGTACGGCAAAGCCACCGCCGAGGCGCTGGTCGAGTCGGCGCTGTGGGAGTGCTCGCTGTTCGAGGAGCACGGCTTCCGCGACATCAAGATCTCCGTCAAGCACAACGACCCGGTCGTGATGATCCGGGCGTACCGCCAGCTCGCCGCGCAGTGCGACTACCCGCTGCACCTGGGCGTCACCGAGGCCGGCCCCGCCTTCCAGGGCACCATCAAGTCGGCCGTCGCGTTCGGTGCGCTGCTGGCCGAGGGGATCGGCGACACCATCCGCGTCTCCCTCTCCGCCCCGCCGGTGGAGGAGATCAAGGTCGGCAACCAGATCCTGGAGTCGCTGGGCCTGCGTGAGCGTGGCCTGGAGATCGTCTCCTGCCCGTCCTGCGGCCGGGCCCAGGTGGACGTGTACAAGCTCGCCGAGGAGGTCACCGCCGGCCTCGAAGGGCTGCCGGTGCCGCTGCGCGTCGCCGTCATGGGCTGCGTCGTGAACGGCCCGGGTGAGGCCCGCGAGGCCGACCTCGGCGTCGCCTCGGGCAACGGCAAGGGCCAGATCTTCGTCAAGGGCCAGGTCGTCAAGACGGTCCCCGAGGCGCAGATCGTGGAGACGCTGATCGAGGAGGCGCTGCGGATCGCCGACGAGATGGGCGCGGAGATCCCCGAGGAGCTGCGGGACATGCTCCCCGGCGCCACCGTCACCGTGCACTGACCCACCACGCCGTCGTGCGTCGGCCCCGACCGCCCCTTTCGGTGGTCGGGGCCTTTTCCTGGGTACGCCCCGACGACTCCCACCCGGTCGAGCTCGCCACTCGACCCACGCGGGGCCGGGGCGATCTGGCAGGCTGGTAGCCGTGCTGACGGTGCCGGTACGGCAACTGGGGGAATCGGAGCGCCGCGCGGTCGAGCGTCTGCTCGATCTGGACCCGTTCGCGGGCGCGCAGGTCGCCGAGCGGATCGCCGCGCGCGGCCTCGCCTGGTGGCGTGCCGAGGGACGGGTGCTGGGCTACGGCAACCGTCGCAACCTCGAATCGCTCTGCTGGCTCGGCGGCAACCTCACCCCGGTGCTCGCCTCGGAACCGGCCGTCGCCGCCTTCGCCGACCTGCTCGCCAACGAGGAACGGCTCTGCTCGTCGATCGTCGGCCGGGCCGACGCCGTGCTCGGCCTCTGGGACCGCCTCTCCGCGACCTGGGGGCCCGCCCGGGACGTACGCCCCAACCAGCCGTTGCTGGCGACGGACACGATGCCCGGCGTCGCGCCCGACCCGGAGGTGCGCCGGGTGCGCGGCGCGGAGGTCGACCGGCTCTTCCCGGCGGCCGTCGCGATGTACACCGAGGAGGTCGGGGTGTCGCCGCTGGCCGAGGACGGCGGGCGCAGCTACCGGCGGCGGGTCACCGACCTGGTCCGGGCCGGTCGGGCGTACGCCCGGTTCGTCGACGGTCAGGTCGTGTTCAAGGCGGAGCTGGCGGTGGTCACCCGGCGTACCGCCCAGGTGCAGGGGGTCTGGGTGGCCCCGGAGTGGCGGGGGCGGGGGATGGCCACCGCGGCGATGGCGGCCGTGGTGCGGGACGCGCTGCAGCGGGTCGCGCCGACGGTCAGTCTCTACGTCAACGACTTCAACCGGCCCGCCCGGCGGGTGTACGAGCGCTGCGGGTTCCGTCCGGTCGGCACCCTCGCGACCGTCCTCTTCTGAGCGGACCTGTGAAGAGGCCGCTGGCCGGCACCCGGTGTGCGGGTGCCGGCCAGCGGCGTGTTCCCCCTGTGTGGAAGGTCTGTGGTGGTCAGCTGTTCCAGTGCTCAGTTGTTCCAGTGCTCGGCGACGAGGTCGGCGGCCTGCTGTTCCCACTGGGCGTAGTGGAAGGGGTAGGCGGAGACCTGGACGGTCTGGGCGGCCTTGGTCAGTGGCATGTCCTGCCAGCCGTCGACCTGCTTGAGGCCCTTCAGGAAGGCGAGGGTCGAGTATTCGGGGTCGGTGATCTGCTCGACGGTGCCCCAACCCGAGCTGGGGCGCTGCTGGAACAGGCCCTGCGAGTCGTGGTCGTTGCGCTCACCCAGGTGACCCAGGTTCTCCAGCTTCGACTCCTGCAGTGCGGTGGCGATGGCGACCACGGCGGCGCGCTGGTCCATGTC